>JAGCUU010000009.1 GCA_017962665.1 Bacteroidales bacterium
TAAACATTGTATTGTTGACTACGTAGCTCAGCAGGTAGAGCACATCCCTTTTAAGGATGGGGTCCTGGGTTCGAGCCCCAGCGTGGTCACAAAACACACAAAAAGGTCGACTACGTAGCTCAGCAGGTAGAGCACATCCCTTTTAAGGATGGGGTCCTGGGTTCGAGCCCCAGCGTGGTCACAAAAAAAACGAGCCGCATGGCTCGTTTTTTCTATTTTTAGGTGGATAATATTATTCAACTGTTACTGATTTTGCAAGGTTGCGCGGCTGGTCAACGTTGCGTCCTTTGGCGATGGCGACGTAGTAGGAGAGGAGTTGCAGTGGAAGGATGGCCAGCAATGGTACATAGCAGTCGCGTGTATCTGGAATTTCAAAGCAGTAGTCGCTCATGCCCTTGACGATGGTGTCGCCTTCGGTGACAACGCTGATAATCTTACCTTTGCGCGATTTGATTTCCTGTATGTTACTGACAATCTTGTCATACATTCCGCGTTTTGGCGCGATGACGACGACAGGCATCTCTTCGTCTACGAGGGCGATGGGACCGTGTTTCATCTCGGCAGCTGGATAGCCCTCGGCGTGGATATAGCTGATTTCTTTTAGTTTAAGCGCACCTTCAAGTGCAACGGGGTAGTTGTATCCGCGGCCAAGATAGATGAAGTTGCGGGCGTATGTAAACATCTGTGCAAAATTGTCGATGCCTTTATTATGGTCGAGAGTCCACTGCATCTTGTCAGGTATCATCTGCAGTTCGTCGACAAGCATGTGGAACATCTCGTCGCTGAGTGTCTTCTTCTCTTTTGCAATGGCTAAACCAAGCATAATAAGTGTAATGACTTGACCGGTGAATGCTTTTGTCGATGCCACGCCGATTTCAGGGCCGACGTGGAGGTATGTGCCGCTGTCTGTGGCGCGTGGAATTGAGGAGCCGATTACATTGCATATTCCGTATAGGAATGCTCCTTTGCTTTTGGATAATTGTATGGCTGCCAGAGTATCAGCAGTTTCTCCAGATTGTGATACGGCTATCACTATATCGTCGGGGAAAATGACAGGGTTGCGGTAGCGGAACTCTGATGCGTATTCCACTTCTACTGGAATTTGTGCAGCCTCTTCAATAAAGTATTTGCCTATAAGTGCGGAATGCCAGGAAGTACCACAAGCGCATATTATAATACGGCGGGCGTTGATGAATTTTTCTTTGTGGTCAATGATGCCGCTAAGTAGTACATCTTTGTCGACAATGTTCAAACGTCCTTTTGTGCAAATGCGCATAGCCGCCGGTTGCTCGAAAATCTCCTTGAGCATAAAATGCGGGTATCCGCCTTTTTCCAGTTCATCGAGATTCATCTGCAATGTTACCAGCTGCGGTGTCTGTTTGACGTTTGACAGGTTGGTGATTTTAAGTTCTCCGTTGCGGTTCATTATGGCAATCTCCTCATCCTGAAGATATATTACCTTGTTGGTGTACTCGATGATGGGGGTTGCGTCGCTTCCAAGGAAGAACTCTGCTTTGCCGTTTTTCTTGTCGTTGTCTGCCCCCACGCCGATAATCAGCGGGCTGCCTTTACGTGCGCAGATTAATTGGTCTGGTTTGCGCTTGTCGAGAATGGCGATGGCGTATGCGCCGATGACGCTTTTAAGTGCAAGTTGTACAGCAGTGTAGAGGTCGCAATTATGGCTAATCTGTGTGTATTCTACCAGTTGTACAAGGACTTCAGTATCGGTTTCGCTGCAGAATGTCATACCGTGTTTTTCCATCTCAGTTCGCAGCGATTTGTAGTTCTCAATAATGCCATTATGAACCAGCGCAAGGTTCTTGGACTGAGAGTAATGAGGGTGGGCGTTGGTAGCATTGGGTTCACCGTGTGTAGCCCAACGGGTGTGTGCAATGCCGATGGTGCCGCTGACATCTTTATCCTCTACCGAAGCTTCCAATGCGGAAACCTTGCCTTTGGACTTGTATACGTTCAGTTCTCCTTTAGCATTGATCATTGACACCCCAGCACTGTCGTAACCACGGTATTCAAGTCTGTGAAGCCCTTTTATCAAGATAGGGTAGGCTTCCTGTTCCCCGATGTATCCAACTATTCCACACATTTTTCTTGTTAGTTTAATTAATGAAAAATTTATATAAGTTGTTATTAATAAATAATATAAGCAAAATACATTACCGTTTTTTGCCTTTAAATACCATTAGCAAAAATAGTAACAATTTATAAATTATCAGTGTATTGTCTTCAATTTTTTCAATACTTGTTCTGCGAGTCCGATTGAATAACCGTGGCTGTGGAAAAGTATTTCTCCCTTGCTGTTTACTACTGCGACAAGTGGATAGTCGTTTTTCAAATCAAGTTTTAATGCAGCAACAATTTGTTTCTCAAATATGTCTTTGCTTTTTGAATCTCGGATTAAGTAGTCGGTATTTGGCAGTTTCCACGATACTGGATTTGCCGATGCAGGAGCAACAAGATATATTGCTCCTCCCCAAGCCTTAAATTCTTTTTCCAATGACTGCATTTCTTTGATTAGGTGTTTGGAAGGCTCTTTGTAGTCTCCCACGAAGACGAACAGCATTCCAGTCTCTCCTGCATAATCTGCAAGCGTGGTCATATCGGCAATGATTGTCTGATTGGGATTGAGAATGGCTTGAACAGCGTCTGAACGGTCAATCAAAGGTCTTAGAATTATTTGTTTAGTGGTTTTCTGTCCCTCTTCAACGGCAAAGTATTGGCTTCTTACTAGAACATCTCCCTCTGGATAGCGGTTGCCAGTTGTAAGACAATAATATCCTGGTTCCAAGTTTATTGTTGTGGGAAATTTGCTCATTCGTGAATCATCTTCGAAGTCAAAGGTAACAAAGTCGCCGTTTTCGTATTTTGCAATGGAAAAATGGCTCCAGTATACCGGTTTGGATAGATCCTTTGTTGGACTATAGGTTAGTGTAAGTGTTGCGGTTGGTTGTTTACATTGCTCTTCGTCAAACGTAACTATTGTCCATTTGTTTTGTTCCCAGACATATATATTATTTGTGGCATTATCAAGATATGCCGGAATACATAATGATCTGCAAGCTGCGATAAAGAAAATATCACGGCTGTGCTTGTCGCTATGTCGCAATTCATAGACTCCTTTTGGTGAAATCGGGCAGTTGTAGTAATTGCCTGTATCGTCAACAATTATATTCTCTATTGTCCATTTTTTCAGTGTTGCGGCATCAATTGATACGGCTAATTGCTGTAGTTCGTCTGTAAGGTATTCTCGCCAGGATCTAACCATTTCGTTGCTAATTCTTGCAGGCATTATTCCCACCTTGTAAATATCATATTCCAAGGCTTCTGAACCTGTTTCGTATGATGTAAAATGAGCATCAAGCACATCGCATGTTATGTCACGCATGTCTTTGTCTGAATAGGATTTCAGATAATCGTAAAGATGTTCGAAACCTCTTTCTTTTAAGTAATTTGATGATATAAAATTACTGATTTCTTGATAATTGCCCTCGGATTTCTGTATTATCTCCCATAGTTGGTCGTCGTTGAGATTTGGAATACCATCCTGGGCTGTATTTATTATGGTTTTGAAATTGTCTTTATTAGGGAAGGTGGCCATGTATGCTCCTCTGACAGAGTCTTCAAAAATAAGACGCTTTGCATTCTGTTCGGCCTTTTCTTTGGAGGGCGTTACTCTTGTTTTACCTGCAATTGGAGGAACGATGTCAAGATGCAACATATTTGGAAATACGTCAATACATCCAGGGTTCTCGTCGTTCACCTGAGTGAACAGTGGGTGGATTATCTCTTCGGTAGTATCTAATACTATTGTGATTATAGAATCTTTTCTTACGTCGACTTTACGGTATGCGTAGTGTTTTCCATTGGTGACCCATATCAACAAGTCGCCCAATCCTGTTGTGAGTTGAGACTGACCTTGGCTGTTGGTTTTTATTGTGGCAAGTGTATAGAACTCACTGTAGTTATAGAGTTTGAATTTCACGTCGATACCCTCTATGGCTTTACTGTTAGTATCTGTCACACATACTGTCAGTTTGCGGGTGGGTGCATAGTGGCTCAAAAGGTTCAGTTCACTGTAGAGGGCAGTTTGTTTCACCACTTCCTCGTTGCCGTGGTAGCGGCCAAAGGCTTTGCTATGCACCATCATACAGCGAGTGGAAGGCACTGCAAACCAGCCCATATCCAATTCTGCGTCTGGCTCGCAGGCTCCCATAAAATACCATTTGTTACTATCGGCAATGTATACTTCAACCCAAGCATGATTGTCGTCACAATGTGCCCAGCGTGGTGTATAACACTGGCGTGCAGGGATTCCCACGCTGCGCAGGGCGGTGACGGCAAAAGTCGACTCTTCGCCGCAGCGCCCAAGTGAGGTCCGCATTGTGGCAAGTGGAGCGCTTGTGCGACCGTCGCTGGCGCGGTAGGCTACATGCTCATGGCACCAATGATTTACCTCCAGTGCCGCCTCATACATCGACAATCCTTCCACTCTTGGTGCTAACTCGCGCTGCATCAACAGGCGTGCGGTGTCAAGATTCTCGTTATTAACTCTATAAACCAATACGAAGTGGCGGAAAATATCTTCTGGTACATCCTTGCCCCAACTGAACCGTTCACGCGCGGCGAAGGCTGATCTAATTTGCTGCAAGTAAAACGATTGATCATAGTCTGCCAAATCACTGTAGGGCATGTATGCATATAGGAATTCCAAAGCTTCGCGTGTCTCTATGTCCAGTGTGTCCATGCCTGAAAACAGTGCGTCACTGCGTCCGGATGCAATAGCCTGTCTATTAATAAAATCTTCATGAACCTGTGCACGGTAGTCACTGTCGGTGATGAAATGTTTTTCTTTGTGACAAGCTGTTAACAACAGGAATGTACTGACTATTGGAATCAATGTTTTATAAATCTTCATTGCGTCTGAAATAAAAAAGTGGATAATTTGGAAAATCGTCTGTGATATACATGAATTCACGTACCTGATCGGTGTCTGTGCAGATTAATCCATTAACGTTATGTTTCAGTGATGCGTGAACCTCATACAATCCTGTATTCCATACTAATTGATGAACATTGTCTGCTGTTATTCCCGATGCAGCAATGATGCCTATACGTCTGTCAGCTTGTTTCTGTAGGCTAATAAGCATCTCACGTCCCTCCCATGCAGTAGGAGCGCATCCCGAGGTAAGCACCTTGTTGCAGCCACATTCAATAATCTGTTCTAAAGCCTCATGTGGGTTACGGCATTCGTCGAAAGCACGGTGGAATGTTACGCCGACGCCGCATTCAATGGCTTTTTCTACAGCCATGCGAGTTTTGTACATGTCAATGTCTCCCTCTGGCGTAAGAAATCCGAAAACGACAGCATGTGCCCCCAGCGAGGAGGCTATTTCTATGTCATTAAGTATAACTTCCATCTCTTCGTCGTCATAGACAAAGTTTCCTCCACGCGGTCGAATCAATACGCGTGTCTGTAAGTTGAGTTTTTGTACGCAATATTCGATGGCTGCTGCCGACGGAGTGGTTCCCCCTTCGCCCAGGGCTTGACATAACTCGATCCTGTATGCACCGCCAGCTTTGGCGTTGCGTGCAGAGAGCACCGAATTGCAACATATTTCTACGTGCATATCAACAATATATAATAATAATGCATACTACAAATTGAATACAAAAATACACAATTCTGCCCTTATTGTTTTTTTTGTGTACATTTGCAAACGAATTTTTAACCCAATATTAGGTTTAATGCCCTAACAATCAGACAAGAATAATCTATTTTTAATAGTCATGACAGAGGAACAGAAATCGTTTCAATGGTTGAGTTCAATCCTTGACATTCTCCGAAATGAGTGTCCGTGGGACAGTGTTCAGACAATCTCTTCCCTGCGTTACCTCACTATTGAAGAGGTGTATGAGTTGTCTGAGGCTGTGACTGCCAGCGATTATGATGAGATTAGGAAAGAATTGGGTGATTTATTCATGCACTTGGTGTTTTATGCTAAGATAGCAGATAGTGAGCATCGATTTGGATTGGTTGAAGTTATAGATGGAATATGTAATAAATTAATATCCCGTCATCCTCACATTGCATTACCTGACAGAGATGGAGAAATGCATCCTGCATGCCAGTCCAATTCACCGGAATGGGAAACCGTAAAAATGAAGGAGGGTAGACACTCGACCCTTGAAGGTGTTCCCTCTTCGTTGCCATCGCTTGTGAAGGCTGTGCGTATGCAGGAAAAGGCAGCTGGTGTCGGTTTCGAATTTCCAGATGTCGTTTCTGCATCAGAAAAATATTTAGAGGAATACGAGGAATTCATAGAGTCTTTGGCTGATTATCATGCAAATAAGACAGAAATAACAAGAGAGCATGCAGAGGAGGAATTGGGTGATTTATTGTTTTCACTGGTAAAATGGGCTCGTTTTGAGGGTCTTAATGCCGATGATTCGCTAGAAAAGACAAATCTAAAGTTTTTCAACCGCTTCTCGTATGTGGAGCGAAAAATCGCGGAGAGTGGGCGTTCTTTCAATGAAGTGTCATTGGTTGAAATGAAGACATTGTGGAATGAAGCAAAGGAGTATTTTACTTCACAAAATATAAGGTCATGAAAAAAGAATATGAAGCACCGGAACTGACTATTGTGACTCTTCGTGTAGAAAAAGGGTTCAGTTCAAGTTTGGTGGGAGCACCGTCAAACGTGGATTTTGAAATGTTCCAGTTGGGTGAATCCGAAGATATGAGTAAGGCTACCACATTCGGGGAAACTTATTGGAACTGGTAATCAATAAGTCTTGTTGTTTTTCTTATAACGGTTTGACTATGTATTACCATGCCGCTTTCATTTAGCGGTACAATTTTTGTGTTTTTTGCTAACTTTCTGCCGTAATCGTCATTTCGCATTTGTTGCAGTAAAAATGTAACTGGAATTTTTTCCCGTTATTCCGCAGGTACAGAACACCACGATAGTCAGGATCAATTGTATTGTTGCATTTGTGCATCAGACATTGACCTAATTCATAACGTATGCAGTATTTTGTTGTCATTAGAGGGAAGAAACTGTCTATAACATTTTTTTCTTGATCAGCTCCTCGTTCTGTTTCTTCAACCCCATGCCGGTAATAAAATGATTCCGCTTTGTCGTTGACAATATTTGCCAGTCCATTGAGCTTTGTTTCAAAATATTGGATATTGTTTGTTTCTACTGGTTTACTTTTGGGCTTAAAATATTCAATGCGACGTTGTTCCAATTTATTTATAACGTTGCGCCTAAGTTCGTTCAATATTGAACTTGGAATAAATAGTGGTCTCTCGATGTTTTGGTTGAGAGATTTTAGTATAAATGCAGTACCTCCTAATTTTGCCAACTGGTTATAAGTCGTTTCCATTGCTTTCTCGGCATTATTTGCAATCACTTTCTCGTAAGGAACGGTGGCATTTGCTTTGCACCCATCTTCATCAGTAATTGCTAATTGCAATCCATCTTTTGTCTCTTCAAGTGTCATGGAAACAGCTATTTTACGTTCTGCTGTGTCGCCCTGAAGTTTTTTCTCAAAAGCATAATCACTATTTCTCCACAACAAGGTACCTTTTTCTATATCAAGTTGTTTGTTGGGAATTATATTTTTGCCGTCAGCGTGGTTAATGGAGAATCCTTGTAATACCCCACCGCTAAAATAGCAGATTCCATCACCTGCAGACAATGTCTCGTCAGTGTCAATGGTAAGTTTATTCTTATTAATCGATCTTATTTTCCCAATAGGTTTTCCAATAGACTTTTGTGTTGACATTGAAGCCATCTTCTGTCTGTCTATCAGAAAATAGTCCGTAAAACCTCGGTTAAATGTCCGTTCCAGATCCGGTGTAAAATGAAATATTGTTTTTCCTGACGAGCTTGCCTTGAATCCTTCTCGACGATAAATGATATTATCAAGGAGTTGGCGGTAATATGCAGTGACATTTTTTACGTATGAGATATCTTTAAGGCGTCCTTCGATTTTAAATGATGTAATTCCGGCATCTATCATGCTTTCAATATGCTGTGCAGCAGAAAAATCTTTTAGGGAGAGCAGGTGTTCGTTATGCCGCAATATTTTTCCATTTTCGTTGAGCAGGTCGTATGTGGAGCGGCATGGTTGTGCGCAGTTGCCTCGGTTGCCGCTACGACCGGTCAGATATAGGCTCATATAGCATTGACCGCTATAGCTCACGCATAATGCTCCCTGTATAAATGCCTCAAGGTCGATGTGAATCTCCTTACGCAACGTTTTCATCTGATTCAGTGAAGTCTCTCTTGCGAGTATTACTCTACTGAACCCCACTTGTTCCAAAAACTTGATTCGTCTCGGGTCTATATTGTGAGTCTGTGTTGATGCATGAAGTTCAACAGGAGGGAGGTTTAGTTCCAATAGTCCCAAATCCTGTACTATTATTGCATCTACACCAATATTGTACAAATCCCATACAAGTTCCTCTGCCTTTTTCAATTCGTTATCAAACAATAGGGTATTTACTGTGGCAAAAACCTTGGAACCATATAAATGAGAATAATTGACCAGGCCTTCAATATCGTCGATGCTATTGCCTGCTGCCACACGGGCACCGAAATTTGAGGCTCCGATGTATACTGCATCTGCGCCATGGTTAATGGCGGCAATGCCCTGTTCTTTGTTTTTTGCCGGTGCAAGCAGTTCAAGCTTTTTCGACATCTATTACCTCCTCTTTAGGTTCTGCTTTTTGTGTTACGTAAACTGATAATTCGTAAAGCAACCAAAGTGGCATCGCAACGAGACACATAGTGAAAACATCTGTGGATGGAGTTATGAAGGCAGCGACAATCATCACAAGTACTATTGCCACTTTTCTCCCTTTGCGTAAAAAGGATGCCTTGAGCACACCAATGCGTGCGAAGAAATAGGCAACTATCGGCAGTTCAAATATTAGTCCCATGGTGAAAACTAATCCTATGAAAGTGCTTATGTATGACGAGAGGGAGATTTGGTTTTCTATTCGGGAACTAACCTGGTAATTTCCTAAAAAATTGTAGGTCAGTGGAAATATCAAGAAATATGCTAATGATAATCCAAGAAAAAATTGCAGGAAGAAGGCAAAAACCGCAACTCTGGCCGGGCGGCATTCTTTGCGGTACAAGGCCGGTTTCACAAAAAACCACAATTCGGCTGTAATATAGGGGAATGCTAATACCACTGCAAGATAAAACGATACGCTAAGATGGGTCATCAGTTGGGAGGCGAGGTTTATGTTTATCATCTCTATATGCCCGGCGTTAAAACCCATTCCCATCTTTTCCAAGATGCGGTAGGTGATAAAATTTTCATTACAAGGATTCAGAATAATTCGTTCAAAGACAAATTCTTTGCAGCAAAATAACGCTACTGCCAACCCAAATACCACTGCAAGACTCCGAACTATCACCCAACGCAGAACCTCCAAGTGTCCCCAAAAGGTTTTTTCTGCCATCAGTCTGTTTGCGAGCTGTCTTCGTCTGTTGTTTGATGTGCGTTGTCTGTAGCCTGTTGTGTCGAGTTATTGCCAGACTGACTTGAGGGTTTTTGGGATTTGTCCTCGTCTTGATCAACCCCGTTCATGGCATTTTTGTATTCTCTTACGCCTTTTCCTAATCCACGCATCAACTCTGGTATTTTCTTTCCACCGAAAAGAATAAGAATAACAATGAGAATAATAATTATTTCAGGGCCACCGATAATACCAAGTAGTTTCATTTTGTTTCGTTTATCAAATGGTTATTAAATCTATTTGTCTTGTTATTAGTCCTTTGTGCACATTTGTGACAATTGTGATTATTGTTGCAAAAATAAGAATTATTTTGTTTATTAATCACTTTTAACTATTTTTGTTGTGTCTATTATGGAATTATTTTTGTTATAAAATGTTTGTTTTAATATAGTTGTATGAATTCAAATCTATTTATTTCAAAGAACAATTCTGCATTGTCCAAGTTGGGGCGTTTGTTAGATTCTGAAGCATATAAAGATGCAAAGTATTTCATTGTAGTTGACGAAAATACATACAATTGTTGCTTACCCATGTTGGTTGGGAAGGTTGATGCGTTGGAGAGGGCGGAATTCTTTGAGGTTCCTGTCGGCGAGGAGGCAAAGTCTCTTGAAATTGCTTCGCAGTTATGGCAAACCCTTATAGATTGTGGTGCAGATAGAGACAGTGTTATAATTAATCTTGGAGGAGGATGTGTTTGCGACCTTGGAGGATTTGTTGCATCCGGTTTCATGCGAGGGATACGGTATATAAATGTTCCCACAACATTGATTTCTATGGCCGATGCTGCTATTGGAGGGAAGACAGCGGTAAATTTGGAAAATGTCAAGAATCCGGTAGGTTTCTTTTCCATGCCACAGGCTGTATGTATTGTTCCGGGTTTCCTTTCCACGTTGCCGGACATGGAGTGGCTGGCTGGTCTTTTTGAGGTTATCAAGACTTTGTTGTTGAGTGATTCGGTGTTATTTAATGAAATGATTTCTGTTGTCTCGTCCCCAGACTGTTTCGATGAAAAGAAAATTTGGCCTTTTGTTTCGCATTGCGCTGAATTCAAGAGTAATGTCGTAATGGCAGACCCTAGAGAACAGTCAATACGCAAAATACTTAATTTCGGACATACCCTTGGACATGGTATTGAGAGCTTTTGCTTGGAAGAAGGGAAGCCTCTCCCTCATGGAGTTTGTATAGGATTAGGATTGATAGGGGAGTTGTATCTTTCTGTGAAAAAACTGAATTTGAGTCGAAAAGTGCTTGACGATTATTGTCGTATTGTTCGGGGAATGATTGAGATCAAATCCCTTTCACTACATGACACAGAGTCGGTAATGAAGTATATCCGTCGAGACAAAAAAAATCGTGATGGGCTGATTCTATGCTCTTTGATTAAGGATGTGGGCGTCCCAATAATTGATGTTGTTGTGAATGAGAACGAGGTTAGGGATGCATTGTTACAGCTTGGGAAGCTCTAACTGGACATTTTTTCTGCCTTCACAGTATTGCATGAACGGGCATGTGTAAGGAGTCAAACAGTGATTTCCGGTTGCAATGTTCGGTTCCATGCCTTGAAGTACTTTTTTGAAGTGCTCAACATTCATACTTACAGTTTCTTCTGCCTTTTTTGCATCTTGTAGCATCTCTCTGTATACACCCTCTTCTTTGCCGTCATTATATATGATGCTAAACGATTTGAGTGTTAGTGGTGAATCTTGGAATAGTGACATCAGGGAACCTGCAATAACATAGTGCTGGAGGTAGATGTCATGACAGAATACCTCTTTTACAGATAGAGAGTTTTTTATTTCGTAGATGAAAATATTTCCTTCAATGTCTTTGTGTACAATGTCGGCAAGCACCAGTACTTCATTGAATACAAATCCAGCCTCGAAAAGAGTAATCTCTTCGTTTTTTTTAAGCAGGTTGCTTGTAAATTCAGGATATTTATCAATTTTCTTCCCCAATGCCATACTGACATCTATGCCGTTCGAAAAATGGGATTTTATTTTGCTTTCAAAATTGCGCCCTTTTCGGAAACGATTTAATGTTTCTGGAGAATAATAAGCCAATTTAGGCTTATAGACATCAAGATACAGCGCTTTATCGCACTGTAATCCAAGGATAAACTTGCTTTTTGTCAGCCTGTATAGCATACCTGTGCGGTGTTTATCCGGCAACCAATATCTGTGTTGTTGTACGTGAACGCTGTTGCAGTAGCACTTCGCGGTTTGCTACAATATGATCAATAATATCTTGGTTGTAATATCTTATGGTAATTAACTGCAAACCTGTATTGTATCTAAGTCGGAATGTTTTTTCCAAACGCTCCCGTATTGATGCAAGAAGGATCTCGTTGAAGTCAATACAGAGAGAGAAGCTTAGTGCTGAGTTTTGCATAAGGTTCACTCGGATATTTAGTTCAGATAGGATTGCAAAGATAGTCTGGAGATTGTCTTCTGCTATGAAAGAGAAGTCTTTCGGTTGTATGGATATTAGTATTTGGTTGTTTTTGAATATATAAAGAGGGGTAAGAGGCTCGATACTATCGTAGGGACCTATTTTTGAACCTTCAGTCTTTGGGTTAATAAAAGATTTGATATCTAATCTTATACCTTTGTTTTGTATAGGTTTTACTGTCTTTGGATGTATAACGGAAGCGCCATAGTAAGCAAGCTCAATTGCCTCGTTGTATGGTATCTTGTTTATTTTTACGGTATTAGGGAAAAATTTAGGGTCTGCATTTAAAAAACCTGGCACATCTTTCCATATTGTCATGCTCTCTGCGTCAAGGCAGTAGGAGAGGATAGAAGCGCTATAATCCGAGCCTTCACGTCCAAGTGTTGTCGTTGTACCTGCCGCTGTGCCGGCGATAAAGCCCTGAGTGACTACTAATTGTGAATTGTCAATATTTAATCTTGATTTTATTGTTTCTTGGGCTTGGCGGCGTGTTGTTTCGAAGTCCACTATGCCCTCGCGATAGTTTTCGTTGGTACGGATTACATCGCGTACATCAACCCATACATTGCTGATACCAATGCTGTTAAGATATCCTGAGATTAGTGTCGTGGAGATAATCTCGCCAAATGAAACTATGCGGTCGTAGTCGAAATTGTAGGTTGTCGGTAATTGAGACGAAGTCTTGTCGAGTTGGTCAAAAAGTTGATGTAGCTTTTCCAAGGTCGGGTCTTCACTTGGCAGGAGTTGTTTTGCGATGTCAAGATGATACTTTTTCGACTGCTCAATCAATGCTATGCGCTCATCTTCCGATTTTGGAACGCCGGGAATGATTTTTTCGAGCAGATTGGTCGTTTTGCCCATTGCCGAAACTACCACCACCAGCGGAGCCTCAAGATGGTCGGCCACAATGTGGGCCATATTTTTTATTGCCTCTACGCTGTTGACGGATGCACCGCCGAATTTGAAGACTTGCATATAAAAGGGGTTAAAGGTCAAGTGTGTTTGGGGAAGTTAAGGAGAGTTAGAGAGGAGTTGGAGTGACAAACGAACCGGCTTGGGTGGTATTGTCCTTTAATTTCCAGCGCGAAGCGCGATAACTTCTCTTTAACTTCCATAAATCTTTATCTTAGCTGCCGTTCCATATCTCGGCGTGTGTCTTTTTCCTTGATACTTTCGCGTTTGTCAAAGAATTTTTTTCCTCGGGCTAACGAAATATCCATTTTTGCATAGCCTTGAGGATTTATATACAACAATGTAGGAATGATGGTAAACCCACGTTCCTTTATTTTGTTTTGAAGCTTTCTTAGTTCTTTTCTGTTTAATAACAATTTACGGTCTCGTTTAGCAACATGGTTCAACCAACTGCCGAAACGGTATTCCGCTATATGCATTTGTTTTACAAACAACTCGTTGCCAATAAAGGAACAATATGCATCTGTTAAATTGGCACGACCTTCACGTATCGATTTTATCTCTGTTCCAGTCAATACCAGCCCAGCACTGAAGGATTCCATTAGGAAATATTGGTATTCAGCCTTTTTGTTTTTTATTTCGATAATGTTTTTTTCGGTCATATATCATATTACGTTAAAAAACCGAAAATGTTGTGTCTCCTTGAAATTTTAGGTTCATGCTTTTTCTTCATGAAATTATTTTTGTGTCATTCAAGATTTTTTATTACTTTTGCCTTTTCAGTTTCATTAGCCAAAGACTTCATTGTGTCTTACTTTTTAATTGAGATACATGAGCTTATATTTCGAACTAAAATTTTAATTAAACAATATGAAAGATATTTTTGAACGTATTAAAGAATCGACAGGTGGTCCATTGGGACAGTATCGTAAACTGGCCGATGGTTATTTTTATTTTCCGAAGCTCGAAGGCGAGCTGGGCCCTGAAATGACATTCAACGGCAAGAAGGTTTTGAACTGGAGTTTGAACAACTATCTTGGTTTGGCCAACAATCCCGAGGTGCGTGCTGCCGACGAAGAGGGTGCTCGCCGCTGGGGTCTGGCATATCCTATGGGTGCCCGAATGATGAGCGGCCACACTGCTCTTCACGAAGAAGTTGAGTCGATGTTGTGCGAGTATACGCACAAGAAATACGGCTACTTGCTCAATTTTGGCTATCAGGGACAGATAAGCATCCTTGACACCATTGTCAGCCTGCGTGACGTCATTGTCTACGACAGCGAAGCCCATGCTTGTCTCATTGATGGATTCCGTGTGACAGGTGCAAAACGTTTCAAATACCAGCACAACGATATTGAGAGCCTGCGCAAGCAGCTGACACAAGCTACGGCCCTGGCCGAGAAGCAGGGCGGCGGTATTTTGGTTGCCACTGAAGGTGTCTACGGTATGGAGGGTGACCTCGGTGCTTTGGACAAGATTGTGGCTCTGAAGAAGGAGTTCAATTTCCGCATCCTTATTGACGACGCTCACGGTATGGGTGTTATGGGCCCTGAGGGTCGCGGTACGCACACCCATTTCAACTGTGCTGACGATATCGATCTCTATTTCTGCGCTTTCGCCAAAACAATGGCCATCATCGGAGGCTTCATTGGTTGCAACGACGAGGATATCATCACTTATTTGCGTTTCAACATGCGTTCGCAAATCTATGCAAAGAGTCTTCCAATGCCTATAGTATGGGGTGTAAAACGTCGTCTGGAAATTATCAACCAGCATCCGGAATACCGTGAGAAACTATGGGAGCTTTCCACATATCTTCAGAAATCCCTCCAGGCAGAAGGGCTCAACACGGGTGTTACTGCATCGCCTATCACACCTGTTTTCTTCCCCGGTGATGTTAATCAGGGTACCAATGTTGTTGTCGACCTGCGCGAGAACTATGGCATCTTCTGCTCTATTGTGGTTTATCCGGTTGTGCCGAAGGGTCAGATTATGCTTCGTATCATCCCCACGGCGGTCCACACCATGGAGCACGCCAATCGCACCATCGAAGTGTTCCGCGAAGTCAAGAAGAAACTCGATGCCGGCTTCTACAACAAGCCCATGCCTGATATGCATATCTTGAAGATTTAATGTTTATTAGTTTGATGAATGTCAACGCATCTTTAAACTACAAACTATAAACTTTACAAGATGAAATACCAACTCAGATGTAAGAAATGTGGCAAAGTCATCGCTGACTTTGCCACTTGGTTTCAGCATGACCAGCAGTGCGAGTGTGGCAGTGGATATGCCGAGGTGGAATACACCGATGCCGTTCCGTTCCGTTTTGATGAGCCTGCAAACGACTCATACCAAGATTATTATTTCGACATTTTGCCTATTGGGAAGCGCGAGAATATAGTCGGTTTTGGCGAAGGCCTGATACCTATGGAACGCTGGGACAACCTTGAGGTGTATGCCAAATCGAAGGGCATCGACTGCAAGGTGTTTGTCTACCGCAACGACCAGAATGCCGGCAGCGGTTCGTTCAAGGACATAAGTGCTGCATTGGCCGCCACGGTGCTGAAAGAAAACGGCGTGAAGGAATACTGCCTTGCCTCGACTGGCAACGCTGGCGTTGCTTTCGCCACCTATTGCGCCAAAGCTGGAATTAAATTCACCGAATTTGCGCCCAACTGCATTGACCCCGCCACGGTCGAGGCCATACGCAAGGTGGGTCAGCCGGTGGTGATTTCCAAAGGTGGCTACGGCGACGCTAAGAAAGAGGCTGCCGACTATCACAAGGAGCATAAAGTCCTAATCAGTGGCGGCAACACCGACCCGCTGCGTATCGAATCTAAGCGTCTGCTTGCATACGAGTGCCTTCGCCAGATGGGTCAGTTGCCTACGGTATATATGCAGGCTGTGGCAGGTGGTACTTCGCCGTTGGCTTTTGAGAAGGGCATACGCGATCTTAAACGCTGCGGTATGATAGATGTTGATTCTGCGTTGCCACGCATGTTGCTTGTGCAGCAGGACGAGTGCGACCCGATGGTTACCGCGTGGGAGAAGGCTACGATTGCCGGATTCCCCGAAGGTTGGGAGCAGCAGTATGAGGCAAAAAAGGAGATCAAGACTCGCATAGGTATCCTTACCGCTGCCAATCCGGGCAACTATCCGCTTGTGGCGCCGCTGGTGAAACGCAGCGCAGGCACATTCATTAGAGTGAAGGAAGCTGAGTTGCCGCAGTATGGCAAGGAGATGAAAAAAACGTGCGGAACTCTTATGGGCCCCGCCTCGATGGTCTGTTATGCCGGTTTTTTCCAAGCCGTTGACAATAATTTGATAAAGGACGGCGACACAGTTCTTCTCAATACTGGCGAGGGTTGCGACCGTGCCGGTTGGTTCAGGGAATTGGTGGAGAACTAGATTTTCTAGAACATCTAGAATAACTAGAAAAAAGCCATGAAGAAATTCGAAAATAAAATAGTCTGGATAACTGGGGCATCGTCGGGTATCGGCGAGGCTACGGCTTATCGTTTTGCCGAAGAGGGTGCCAGAGTGATTGTCACCGCTCTCGAAGAGGATTTGCTCGCAAAAGTCGTGATACACTGCAAGGAACTTGGTTCGCCCGATGCTGCAGCACTGCCGTTCGACCTTTCGAACAGCGACGGTCTTGATGACTTGGCAGAAGAGGCTTGGAATCAGTTTGATGGAATAGATATCCTGTACAACAATGCCGGTATCAGCCAACGGGGTACCACCGTTGAAACCGATATGAGTGTAATTCGAAAGGTGATGGATATTGATTATTATGCTCCAGTGATTCTGACCAAGAATATTCTTCCAAGAATGATAGAGCGTGGTGGCGGACAGTTGGTCGTGACCACCAGCATTGCCGGTCGTTTCGGTTTTCCGCTGCGCTGTGCCTATAGTTCTGCAAAACATGCTCTTTATGGTTTCTTTGAGACTGTTCAGGCCGAGACATATAATCAGAATATCCGTGTGACTATCGTTTGTCCGGGACGCGTGCAGACCAACATTTCAAAGTATGCCCTGGAGAAAGATGGCAAGCAGCATGGCATGATGGATGCCGGTCAGGCCGGTGGTGTTACACCGCAACAGGCTGCCGACAAGATTGTCAAGGCGGTATACAAGAAGAAGCGTGAAGTGATGGTAGGTCGCTATGAGCTGCTGATGGCATATATCAAACAATTCTTACCTGGTCTCGCTGCTCGTCTTGCACGTCGCATCAAACCTATGTAGTATAAAGTGAAACTTTCTGTAAGAGGAGCTATTTTTAAAAAAAGAGGGGGAACTGTAATATCAGCTCTCCCTCATTTATTAAGTATGTAAAGAAATTTATTTGTAGCGTTCTTTGTATTTGTCTATTTGAACGCGCATTGTGTCGACACATTCTGATACTGCCTCTTCGAAGCTGTTTGCCTGTTTGCTGTTGAAAAGGGTCTGTCCCGGCAGGGTAAGGGATATCTCTGCTATTTTGTTATTGTCGCTTTCGGGTTTGTCAACTTTAAGGAAAACTTCGCATTTGGTAGCGTTGTCGACGAGTCGTTCGAGTTTGGCAACCTTATCGCTCACGAATTTTTCAAGTTTCGGGTCTGCCTTGAATTTTACGGAATTGATTGCAATGTTCATAGTTACCTCCTATATTTTATGGTTACTAAAAAATTAATTGTCTTTTTTTATTTCTCTTGGATGGGTGTGCTTATAAGTCTCTTTCAGGTGTTGTCGTGATACGTGGGTATAAACCTCTGTTGCGGTGAGATCGCTGTGTCCCAACAACTCTTTAATGGCGCTGATGTCAGCTCCCTCGTTTAACAGATGTGTGGCAAAACTGTGGCGGAACACATGTGGGCTGATTCTGTCGGCATTGGAAAATTGTCCCATGTATTTCAACACTATCTTTCGTACATCGTATTGTGTGAAAGGTTTGCCGTCTGTTCGTACAAAAAAGGCCTCAGAAGTTAGTCCATTCTCACTCTTTAACGAAAAATAACATTTTATAGTATGTAATATTTCTTTTTCAAGCGGAATTATTCGTTCTTTGTCACGTTTACCTAACACTTTCACTGACTTAGCGGAAAAATCGATTGAGCTTTCTTTTAAGCCAAGCACCTCGGCTCTTCGCATGCCTGTTTCATATAGCAGTCTGAGTAACAGCTTGTCGCGGAATCCCTCAAAACTGTCGTCGAAATAATTGTCGTCGTATATTTTCGCCGTCTCTTTTTCTGTAAAGAAAACAGGTAGGTGTTTTGGTGTCTTAGGGGTGACTATTTTTGCCATAACATCCACTTTGACCCATCCTTGACGTCGCAAAAACTTAAAAAATGAACGTATTATAACGAGTTTTGTCTTTATGCTTCGTGCACTAATACCAACGTCAGATAGATGAACCTGCCACTCTCGTATCTCCAAATGACTAATATCCTCAATATCAACAATTCTATGCTCTTTCATAAAGGTAGCAAACAGGCGTAGTCCTCCTTTGTACTCCTCTACGGTTAGGGCAGAAAGGCGTCGTTCAGTACTGATATACTGTATAAAAGCTTCTATTGCGGAATCTATGGTCATATTTGTCTATCTGAATGAGGTGCAAAAATGTTCAATTGTCTCCGTTTAATTGGAAAAAAATCGAAAAACGCTGCTCTAACTAACTGAAAAATGTTTGTTAATTCCAAATGGAATATTTTTATAATATACTAATGTGCAGTTATTTAAAATAATTAAAATGTTAAAAAAAATTAAAAAGCGGTTTTGTAGGGCAAAAATGTTTTGTCGGTTTGGAAAAAGATGCGACTTTTGCACTCCCAAAAAAACGAAAAAACAATAAAAAAATTATAAGAAAATGTCAAAGATTTGTGAAATTACCGGAAAGCATGTGATTACTGGAAACAATGTTTCTCATTCCCGTATCCATACCAAGAGAAAATTCGTCCCCAACTTGCAGACCAAAAAGTTCTACATTCCTGAGGAGGATATGTGGATTACCATGAAGGTCTCTGCCAAGGGTATGCGTATTATCAATAAGAAAGGCGTCCTCAATGCTATAAAGGATGCTGCAGCAGAAGGACATTTCCAGTTCTAATGGCTGGTCGTCATAAACAATCAATTTACTAACCCTTAACAAGAAAGAGGTATTTACAATGATCGTAGTTCCTATCAAAGAAGGTGACAACATCGAACGTGCTCTTAAGAAACTTAAGAGAAAATTTGAGAAAACCGGTGTGGTGAAAGAGCTCCGCGAGCGTCAGAAATTCACCAAACCCTCTGTCATCAACCGCGAACGTAGGCTTAAGGCTATCTACGTACAGCATCTGCGTCAGCAGCAGCTCGACAAATAAATAGAGCCTTAGCCACTACGCATCAAAAAAAAGAGGATTTCCTGAACGGGAGTCCTTTTTTTTATCTCCATACGTCGCATATTGCATGAAAAAACAAGATATCTCGTACTTGAAAGACAAAGAATTGTGGGATCTGTTTATAAATTGTTGTTGCATGGTATGGAAAAATTGTTATCTTTGCATCGCAAATGATTCAAAACACAAATATAAGTTATGGTTGGAGTAAATAAAGTAATATTGATTGGAAATTTAGGAAAGAACCCGGAAATTATCACTTTCCCTAAAGACGGGCACCGTGACGATACGATGTCGCCAGTGGTGCGTAAAGCTACTTTCCCTTTGGCTACTACTGAAGTAAGAAAGAACAAAGATGGAGAAAAAATAGAACAAACCGATTGGCACACCATTGTGTGCTGGCGTGGACTTGCCGATATTGCCGAGAAGTTGCTACACAAAGGAATGCAGATCTACGTGGAGGGCAAACTCCAGAACCGCTCTTGGGAGGATCGTGAAGGGAACAAGCACTATGCCACTGAAGTTGTCGCTGAAAACTTTACGGTTCTTGGAAACCGTAGCCGTGGCGATGAGCAGCCTGTACAGGGTGCTTCGTATTCAAATATCATCTCAGAAGACACTGAGCCAATGGGCGATCTCCCATTCTAAGGGAAGAGAAGAGAAAAAAAATAGCGGGACTCGTTGCAAAAAGCATGAGTCCCGCTATTTTTTTCTGATATTATTAAACTAAATCCTTGCCTTCATATCCGGGCTTGCCGAGCAGGATGAACATGTTCTTTTTGTATGCTTCCACTCCTGGTTGGTCGAATGGATTTACCCCGAGGGTGTAGCCGCTGACACCGCAGGCAAACTCAAAAAAGTAGATGAGTTGTCCAAGTACGTATTCGTCAATGCGTGGAACATCGATTTTTATTACGGGTACACCTCCGTTGCGATGGGCTATCATGGTGCCTAACTCTGCGTTGTGGTTGATTTCGTTGAGGGTTTTGCCGACGAGGTAATTGATGCCGTCAAGATTTTGTGGGTCGGATGGTATTGCGACGGATGACCCTGGTTTTTCGACGCTGATGAAGGTCTCGAACATTATTCGTTCGCCCTCTTGAACGTATTGCCCCATTGAGTGAAGGTCGGTGGTGAAACTCAGGCTGTGAGGCAGTATGCCCTTGCCTTCTTTTCCTTCGCTTTCGCCGTAGAGCTGTTTCCACCATTCACTAATATATTTTAGATTTGGGAGGAAATTGACGAGCATTTCCACTTTTTTACCTTTGCGGTACAATATGTTTCGAAGTGCAGCGTAAAACAGCGCGGGATTGTCGTCCAGGTTGTTGCCAGACAAGCATGTGTTACGCATGTCGTTAGCGCCGCGAAGCAACTCATCGATATTGTATCCTGCCATGGCTATTGGAAGCAGTCCAACAGGAGTGAGAACTGAAAAACGTCCTCCCACATTGTCAGGAATGACATACATCGGATATTTCTCCTGTACGGCGATATCATGCAATGCGCCACGACGTGCGTCGGTGACAGCGATAATGCGTTTTGAGGCTTCCTCTTTTCCGTATTTGTTTTCAAGATGCGCTTTTACGATACGGAATGCCACTGCAGGCTCTGTGGTGGTTCCAGACTTTGAAATGACGGTTACGGCGTAGTCGTTGGTGTCGAGCAGCGACAGTAGTTGGTGATAATAGTCTTCGCTGAGTGTGTGGCCGGCATAAACAACAAAGGGATGTTGTGATGCAAGACTTTGTGCAAACTCCGACTGCAAAGCTTCGATCACGGCCCTGGCGCCAAGGTAAGAGCCTCCTATTCCAATCACCACAAAAAGCTTGATTTTTGGTGCCAGTCTGGCAACGTCGTTCTTTATGGATTCCGCAATGGCGTTGTCCTGTTCGGCGGGGAGGTTCACCCAACCTAGGAAATCATTGCCTTTGCCCTTTCCGGAAAGCAGGGTCTGTTTTGCCTCAAGTACTTCGGACAGCATGGATTTCTTCTCTTCCTCAGTGACATACTTGTTCAGATGTTCGGTATTAATGCTTATAGAATTCATGGTGTTATTTTTTTTGTTTCATTAAGAAAGTGCAAAATTACAAAAATTATTTGATATGCTCTTTTATCAACAAAAAAAGTGATGAAAAATGAAAAAAATTCAAAAAAAACGAAACAAAACGTTGGTATGTAACGTATATAAGTGTGAAAAAAAATCAAAAGTCAGTTGTTAATAACTTTTTATTTTACTACATTTATTACTTTAAAAATAAACGAGTTATAAAAGAGGGTGAATGGTGGCGGAAAAAGAGGAATGCCGCGGAAGACATAAAAAACATAGTTGAAAACGAAAAAAACTTTAGCAGAATAAAAAAAAGTTGTACTTTTGCAAAGTTATTCATATGTAACAAACATCTAAAATTATAAACTTATGTTGAAAAAACTTATTAAGATTTGTATGTTGGCAGGCGTTATGATGATTGCCTGCAATGCAAACGCTCAGGAAAAGACTTACGCCCCGGTCTATCCTCAGTACGGGTTCTGGAGCAACTGGTCGCTCGGTGGTTCCGCTCTCTTCAGCTGGGAATATGAGCATGGTGGAATTCTTGACTGGCGTGATGGTAGCAACATCGGCTTCAAGCTCTTTGCAGAGAAAGAGTTGAACCATGTTTGGGCTATGCGTCTCGTTGGTGAGACTCCTGGTCTCTACCACGGTTGGGGAGACGACGCTCTTCCTCAGGGTGGCTACAACAGAGGTAATGTTCGTGGTTATGACCGTTATGGCAAATTTGGTGTTGACTTCAAATTCAGCATCAACAACGCTCTTAAGGGTTACGATCCCGAGAGAAAGAACTCTCTGTACCTGATTTACGGTATCGGTGCAACTTTCAGCAGAGACGATGTTGAACTCGGATTTGTCGGTATGTACATGCAGGGTGGTATCGGATTCAGCCACAAACTAAACCACTCCACTATTTTTGTCGAACTTTATGACGATATTGCCGCCGACATTGCCAGCCCGATTCATCAGTGGCACGACAACACCGGCATCCTCGCTCTTGGTTGGATGTACGACTTCGGTCCTACCCAGGCTGACCAGGATCTTATCGCTGCCCGCGCTATGCTGACCCAGGAGAACTTCGACAAGATGCAGAACGAAATTGACGGTCTGCGCAACGACCTTCGTGAGGCTAAGAACAGAGAGGCTCAGTTGATGAACCGCATCAACGAGCTCGAGGACGAACTGGCACATCGCCAGGTTGTCAAGGCTGACGACGGTACTGCTGACAGCCTCCGCAAAGTCATCGAGGGCTATGAGAACAACAAGCATAACTACTATGCACTTCCGTTCTCCATCACTTACGATGTAGACCAGTACACAGTTTCTGAGGATCAGATGGACAAGCTCAAAGCTATCGCACAGATCATGAAGAACGATGAGAGCATCAATTACGAAATCATCGGTTATTGCGACTACAGCGGCAGCGACGAGTACAACCAGAAACTCTCCGAGAAGCGTGCTGAGCAGGTCAAGAAACTCCTTGTCAAACGTTATGGTATCGACGAGAACCGTCTGACCACCAGTGGCAAGGGCAAGACCATGCCGTTCGGCGACATCAAGTACGCCATCAACCGCCGCGTCTCCTTCTACCGCAGCAACAACTAAGAGTTTTTACTCATGAAAATATCAAAGCCCGCAGCATGCTGCGGGCTTTTTTTATCTATAATGATCAAGATGTTCTTTATAATGCGAGCACTTTAAATTCAACTCTGCGGTTGCGTGCACGTCCCTCTTCGGTGGCGTTGCTGTCGATAGGCTGGCTTTTTCCAAAACCTTTGTAGTTAAGTCTCTTCGGGTCGATGCCTTTCGATATCAGGTAATCCACTACAGCCTTGGCTCTGTTCTCAGAAAGTCGCTGGTTGTATTCTATGGAACCATGTCCGTCGGTATGTCCTCTGACCTCAATTTTCATAGTGGGGTGGCTTTTCATTATTGATAACAGTTGTTGGAGCTCGTTATACGATTGTTGTAGGAGTGTGGCTTTGTCGTAATCGAAAAAGATATTATGCAGAACAAATGTCGCCCCTACGTGCATTGTGTCAAAAGGAGTCGTTGTTGGAGTCTCTTTATGCAACAGTGATGCAGTATCGTTTTGAACAAACTCAGCCTCTTCTTTGCATCCGAGGCAGACCACGGAAACATCGTCAATATAATAGTAAGAACCCGGGAGCAGATAGGTGAGCGAGTCGAGATCGACAACATTGGATTGCGAAGCGGGATAGAAATTGCCGATGGTCATAAACTGTTCGCCTCCTTTTGCAGTAAATACTCCGCTAATAAGCATCCATGCTTTTGTGTCGTCGAGCACTCGTTCGTAGCTGTTAACAACCTGTGGCTCATAATACGATGCCACGGTTTGGGAGATTCCTGGTGCGAGGTGGCGAATCTCTTTGTTCATGAGAATGCTACGCACTGTGTCGCTTATTCTTTCATTGGTAAAGAGGGCTCCTATTGTGGCCACGGCACCGGAGGAGTATTCTGACAGGCTAACATAGAATGCAACGCGATACATCTCGCCGGCTCGCAAAGGCTCTTTAAGCTGTGTTTGCAGATATTCGCGGTAATCTGTCTTGGAACAGTAGATTCCGCAGAATCCGTTGCCGATGTGTGCATCCTGTATGCCAAGCTTGTTCTTGGGTACTCCGCAGTCACGTGAACCGCAAATATTGTAATAGTCGGCGGAACCTGCCGTAGGCTGGAACCAGGCATCCACGATGGTAAGCGTTCCGAGTGCGTCGATTTTGCGAGGACATTCCCGATACTCTTCAAACGAAGGATTGTAAACAAGGTTTGGAGAAAGAACGGGCTTGTTCTGACCCTCCGCCAAAGCGAATATCAATAATGCCAATGAAAGTGGTAACCAGTTTTTTTTCATGTTTCAACGGTTAGGAAGAGTCTCTGCCACTTTTTGGATGCAAGCCCATAGCAATTCGGCGGTACGATCCCAGGAGAAAAGAGAGCGTCTTACCCGTCCTTTTGCAATTAGGTCGTTACGTATATCTGCATCAGTGATGATTTGATTCATTGCATCTGCAATTTCCTCCACTGAGTAGGGGTCTACGATGAGGGCGGCATCGCCAGCCACCTCTGGCATCGAGGTGACATTGGATGTTATTACAGGTGTTTCGGCATAGAACGACTCGACGATAGGTATTCCGAAACCTTCGAATAGCGATGTGTATACCAATGCTTCGGCACTTCCCAAAAGCAGGGCAAGAGTCTCAGCGTCGACATGGCCGATGAAAAGTACATGATTTTTGTATTCCATACCGGCCAAAGCGGCAATCATTCCTTCTGTCAGGTTGTACTTGCTTCCAGCAACAACCAAGCGTAATGAACTGTCTTTATGGGTCTGTTTGAAAAGTTCAAAAGCTAAAAGAATGTTTTCTAAGTTTTTACGTCGTGATAATGTGCCGATAAATACAAAATATGGGTTCCCTTCGGTATATTGTTCCTTTATTTTGATTTTTTCTGCCTCGTTACATGGATGGTAGTGACTATTTGAGCCATTATAAACAACATCTATTTTTGATGGCTCAATGCCATAGATTTCAACAATGTCTTTTTTTGAGTATTCCGAAACCGTTGCCAATCGTGTGGCTTTTCTCGCAAAGCGTGGGAAAAAGCGTGTCATATACCTCTGGTGTGATGGCTTTAGGTAGTCGTTTGCATGTTCGAAATTGAGGTCATGAATCACGTCGATTGTTGGCACGTTTGTGCGTAAGGATAGCCATCCGTCAGGTGAGAGGAAGATGTCAATTTTATATCTCTTTAGAGCTTTAGTTATGCTCCAATCGAAGAACGCTCTCCATAGCAATGGATGTCTGGCCTGGGGGTGAAGCACTACGGGATGTACGTTGGAGGCGAAGATAAACTGCGGGTCGGCTTTTCTGTCAAAGAAGAAAAAGAATTCATGTTCTGTGTGAGTGCAGACGATACGGCGCAGACTCTCACAACTAAACCATCCTATGCCGTCGAGACGGCCAGCCAGCAGAAGGCGTGTATTTACTGCTATTCGCATGGTGTAGAATTATTTGTCGTGCTGAGTGGGCATGGGTCTATTCAAAATATACGATTCTATCACTCGCGGGAAAAATTCTTTTTCAAGCAGGTGGATTTTCGCTGCCACATCATCGGCGGTATCAATTGGCAATACTTTGCAATATGCTTGGAACAAGGTAGTTCCACAATCATACCGATGGTCTATCACGTGTATTGTGATGCCAGTTTCGCTTTCGTGGTTTGCAACTACAGCCTCATGGACATGGTGGCCATACATCCCTTTCCCGCCATATTTTGGCAGTAGGGCAGGGTGGATGTTGATGATGTGGTTAGGAAATGCGCTCAGTAGATTTTCGGGGACCAGCAGCAGAAAACCAGCTAAAATAATATAGTCGATATTCCTCTCTTTTAGAAGATTAAGAACATTGTCTGTCTCTAAAAAGTCATGACGGTTGAAGTAGCGTGACTCAATACCGAGATTTTCGGCGCGCTTAGCGACATAGGCATCGCGCTTATTATATATAATGAGGTCTACCTTCACGGTTTTGCTATTTGCAAAGTACTCGCTAATCTGTTGTGCATTGGTTCCGTTTCCAGATGCAAGTATTGCCAATTTAATTGGTTTGTCCATTTTGAGCTATTATTTAGTGTAAAATTAGTGTAAAAACAATACATGAAATAATGTGCAAATTTAGCAAGAAAATTCGGATTATGTTCAAAAAAAACCAATTTTTTTATTATTTGCATGCTATCAGTTGGTTAGAAGTCATATTGTATTATATTTATTTGATAATCAACAGTGTCATAATGAAGAAAAATACAAAAATTTGTTAAATAAAAGTGATGCTTATTGTGTTGTTTCACAAAATTTTAATTAGGAATACCCAAAGATTGTTTATCAAAAATAGCGGTTATTTGATTTTTTTTTCGTTATTTTGCATTTTGTTTAATTAAAAAAAATATAGAAAATGTCTGAAATTGCAACTAAAGTAAAAGCTATCATCGTTGATAAGCTTGGTGTCGACGAAAAAGATGTAACTCCAGAAGCTAGTTTCACCAATGACCTCGGAGCCGACTCGCTCGATACCGTTGAGTTAATTATGGAACTTGAGAAAGAGTTCGAAATCCAGATTCCCGAAGACCAGGCTGAGAAGATTGTCACCGTCGGTGATGCTATAGCTTTCATTGAGAACGCTGGTAAATAAGTGATTCATAAATGAATCTAAAAAGAGTAGTTGTTACAGGTCTGGGATCACTTACCCCGATAGGTAACGATGTAGCCACGACATGGCAGTCGATGCTTGACGGTGTGAGTGGTGCCAGCCCGATTACTCGTTTTGATGCAACACATTTCAAATGCCGTATTGCTTGTGAAGTAAAGGGGTTTGACCCGTTGAATTACTTTGACAAGAAAGAGGCTCGAAAACTTGACCTCTTTACGCAATATGGTTTAGTCGCCTCGGAAGAGGCAATAAAAGATTCCGGTATAAATGACTGCGACGTTGACAAGTCGCGGGTTGGTGTTATTTGGGGTAGTGGCAACGGAGGTGTTTCCACATTCCAAGATGAGGTGCTGCAATATGCTAAGGGTGACGGGATGCCTCGTTTTAGCCCGTTTTTTTGCACACGTATGATTTCTGATATCTGTGCCGGACAGATTTCTATCAAACATGGTTACAAGGGCCCCAACTATTGTACTGTGGCCGCATGCGCTTCGTCAGCGATAGCTATCAGCGATGCATTCAATCTTCTGCGATTGGGCAAGGCAGATGTTATTGTTGCTGGCGGTTCGGAGGCAGCTATTGTAGAATGTAGTGTTGGCGGTTTCAGCTCTATGCAGGCTCTTTCGTTTCGAAATGATGATCCGGCAACGGCATCGCGTCCTTTTGACAAGGATCGCGATGGATTTGTGCTTGGTGAAGGTGCGGCGTCACTCATCCTTGAGGAATTAGAGCATGCTAAAGCTCGTGGTGCAAAGATATATGCTGAATTGACCGGTTGTGGTCTTTCGGCAGACGCATATCATATCACAGCCTCGCACCCCGAGGGATTGGGCGCTTACGACGCCATGAAACAGGCTGTCATGGAGTCTGAGATGCGTTTTGAGGATGTCGACCATATAAATACTCACGGGACATCCACTCCAATAGGGGATATCTCCGAGCCAAAGGCTATTTCACGCCTTTTTGGCGACCATGCCAAGGAGATAAATCTGAACTCTACAAAATCAATGACAGGCCATCTGCTTGGTGCTGCGGGATGTGTAGAGGCTATAGCCACAATTTTGGCGATAAGGGACGGTGTCGTTCCGCCGACGATAAACCATTTCACCGATGATCCCAATATTGAACCGCTTAATTTCACGTTCAACAAGGCGGTGAAACGTGATGTACGTTTTGCTCTTAGCAATGCTTTTGGCTTCGGTGGCCATAATGTGAGCTTGGCCTTTAGGAAGTACGACAAATAGTTTTCAGTTATGCTGCTGTTCCGTCGTCATAGGGGCAATGAGGCTTTTTATAGTTTTTTCAAAAATATTCTTGGTTTCATTCCGCGTAGAACTGATATCTACCAGATTGCTTTTATCCATCGTTCCAAGTCGCTCGAAACCAATCAGGGACGTAGAGTCAACAACGAACGGCTGGAATATTTGGGTGATGCTGTATTGAGCGCCATTGTGGCAGAATATCTTTACCGGAAGTATCCATATCAGGGAGAGGGATTCCTTACTGAGTTGCGTTCGAAGATTGTCAGCCGCGCCAATCTCAACAAGCTTGCCCAGAAAATCGGTCTGTCGCAGCTAATTCAATACAACAAGGAGCAGCAAGGTATTTTCAAGTCAATCGACGGAGATGCTTTTGAGGCTTTGGTGGGTGCCATTTATTTGGAAAAGGGATTTGATTTTACACGTAAGGTAATTGTTGAACGTGTAATTAATATCCACCTCGATGTTGATGCCCTGTCCCAAAAGGAATGGAATTTCAAGAGCAAGCTTATTGATTGGGGTCAGAAAGAGCGCTGTAAAGTCTCTTTTGAGGTAGTCGGTACCTCTGTTCAAGGGAAAAAAGGTTTGAGCCGAAAAGAATATGAGATCAGGGCGGTTATCGACGGTGTGCCTGGCGAGTCTGCGATAGAGTACTCCATCAAGGCCGCAGAGCAACTTGCAGCAGAAAAGACCTATAAAAAACTCCAGGAGGAGGGACGCATAACCGACTAAAACTTGAGTCGTAGCTGTGCCTTTACTTCATGTTTTGCATTTCCGTTGATTAGGTCATATCCCGACCCCAGCGTTTCTTGTTCCGGATAGAAAGACACGGAATATTTAATGCCTGCAGATAGGCTTGGTGTGAATTCGTAGCGGCATACATAATAGCACCTTATGCCGCGTCCGTTAAACATAGGAACACTGTTTTCGTACATCAGGTCATTTTCATACGAGAAGATTCTGGCATCATAGCCCGTAATATCGAATATGGATAACCTGCAGTTCATCGACAGAGGTTTGTTTACAATGATTGTTTTGTATGCAACATCTTGAATTATCATGATTCCGTTTTGCGGTATATGGTCGTCGCAGTCAAACCATGAGAGCAATACACGTGAAGTTATACGCCATGTATTGTCAGGTGTATAGTCAAGGGAGAGAGCAAGTTGACGTCGAGTAGTGTTTTCAATCGCATACTCTTGTCCGTCAGAGTTACGCTGGGTGTATCGGCTTCTGTATTGGACTGATAGCAAGGTGTTTGTTGCCACAGTAGTCGTTAATGTTGTTCTGTAATCGACTCCCGATGAAGGACTGTAAACGCGGTATTTCATCCATGGGAAACGGAACAGGTCGACCGAAGACTGAAGCCTGGTGGTTGTCAATGGCTTGGTGTTAATGAAAAGTGTAATCCCCTGCTCGTTTTGCGCTTTGGAACTTTGTCCAATGATATTTGCATAAAGGTTCTGATATGTAGGAGAACTATGACGTAAAGCTATGGAAATCATGTTGTCTGAATTCAGTTGTAGCTGCATTCCAGCTACTGAAGTGATAGGGAATGGCTTTTCTGTACTTTCCGTGCGGCAACGCATCAGTGAAGAAGAGGCCTCCCCAAAGAGTATCATTCTACGGTATCTCCAAGTCATGTCAATACCGTAGTTGAAATTGTCTTTGCCTTTGAAAGCAAAGGTGTTGTAAATATAGTCTGCAGGTACTATTTCTGAGCCGAGAAGGGTTCTTACTGCTGTCGCTCCAATCTGCAGGGAACGGTTCTTATACCTGATATTTGTGCCGAATAGCTGTTCGTTGATACGTCCTTTTTTCGCTATTTCGGTATTGGTGCGATGATAGCCGGAGTTGTAAAAGCTTTGGAAAATCTCTTCAGCCTCATACAACGTATCGTTTTCTTTTTCTGTAGCATCGCGGTTCACGTTTGAGTAGAAGAGTGTCATCTCTAATTTTTCAGGGATGACATTGAATGTTGCTGCAGCTCCCCGTAGATATCCGAACTCGCACATGGCGCTGGAAGGACGTATTCCTTGTCCATAGCGTCGCAGCGGCATACTGACTGTCATCCATGGGGCGAATCCGCTCCACAAGGTCGCACCTTGGCCGAACTGCAGATTGTATTTTCCTACAATAGCTCTTTTGATGAAGCCAAAGTCACTGATCATCAAATGGTACCCATAGTGGTCGAATCCCATCTGTGATGCTCCGTTAACATTTGCAAAACGTATCGCCTCTCCGGGGTCTTTGTCGCCGGACAACTGGAATGAAATATTATCGTGATATTTGAAGTTGTATCTGAAATACAATCTAAGGGGAGAACCGACATAAATGTCTTCATTGTAGCCTCTGCTTTTTGGGAACATGCTTTTACCGCCCATTCTTAGATTACTATGACCGTTTTTGATCATATTGGCAAGAGAAGATTTTTTCTCGTTCGGTTTTTTTACCGTGACGAGATGGTTTAAAAGCCTGATATCAAGAGAGTCGAAACCGTTTATCAAGTGTAGCTCCGACAGGCTTTGCATCGGTCCGTTTTGTGCTATATAAGCTTTTATTGCCGCTCTTTGGTAATCTGACAGGAACGGAATACCATAAAGTATGTCCGACGATGTGTCGTTGATATTCACAGGATTGTCCATAAGATCCTGTAGTATTTCAATCATGTCGTCGGGAACATCCTCCTCTTCGTTCTGGTCTGCCCATTGCTCTATAAGCTCATGCAACAAAGACTCGATATTGCTCTGTGCCTGAATGTGGTAAGTGGCAAAAAGAAATATGAGGATAATAATGCTTTTTGTTTTATGTAGCATGACGGGCTCAGAATCTACAGTGCAGTGTTATCTGCGGGGTTATCCCTAAAATGCTGTGAACCTGCATCGCTAAATCAATTCCAAGATGATTCCATAGGGCTCCGGCTCCGAAAGTGTAGATTACAGGTTGTGTGCTGAATCCTGTACGGAAAAAATATTGTTTTTCCAGAGTGTATTGTAATCCAACACGTAAACAGGGTTTATAGTACAGGTTTTTTTCCACCTCGAAGGAAGCCATGAGTTCGTCAAGAATCCAATAGGCGGCTCCAAGGTTGAACAGGGCAGGGGTTCTGACTCCGTCATGTTTGTCGGATACTACAGCGATTGGGTTAAATGCTTTGAACCCAATAGTTAACTTATTTGAAGGCTGATACAGGAGCGCTAATGTAAATGTAAAGCGCTGTAAAGGCTCATAATAAGGGTCAGAGGTTGCGGAGTGTAGATAATGCAATGCCGAACCAAGTGCGATCTTTTTTGCAAGTGGTAAGGCGTATGACAGTGTAGCCTCTTGCTCGTTGTAGTCGTTGTTTCCATAGTGTATGACTGACAGTGATGCCCCTCCTTTTCCGAGTGGTGTGGAAACACCCACAGCGGCATAGCCCAATCCTTCAACGAGAAAACTCTGTCGTGTGGAGAGAACGATGGTGTGTTGTTCTGTTAGTGCAAGTATCGCCGGATTTGCCAAATAGGCTGTATTGTCTGTCATCGATGTGGTAACACCACCCATTCCGGCGCTTTGACCACTCATGGATGGGAAGTCGAATTGTGCAAAAAGTGGTGCCGTGTAGGACAGCACCACTATTGTAATAATGAACCTCAGTGGTTTCATCGGTTATACCACTAAGCAGTTGAAAATGATTATTTATTAAATGCTTCTTCGACTAAGTTGTGAATTGCACTCATACGACGGCTGGCAATGTTTCCGGAAATTGTTGCCTGTGGGAAATAGTAGGAAATGTCGTTGACATGAGAGTAATCATAGTTTTCAACATCCTGGTTCAGCTTGTTTATGTTGCTCTGTGTGACATAGAAGGCCTGAATATTTTGAAAATTTCCAGCAACGATATGGCCGACTAAGGGGAAGTCGGTTATAATGATGTCGCCGCTGTTTGCAATAAACCAGCTGGTGTCGCTTTCAACAATAATCATCGTGTTGCCGCCGTATGGATCTGCGAACAGGTCGAGGAGTACATTGTAGTTTAATCCAAGCAGTACATCGAGTGTGAGTATATTCGTCATTGGATAGGTGTTTGCTATGGTGTCGGACATACGGATATACATGAACGGGAAGCTAATGGATGCCGTCGTCGTGAGGTCTATTTTGGCGGAGATATCCAGAGCTGCAACGTTCCACTCATCGGTGGTGTCCGAGACTTTCTGAGTGAATGCATCGACAATGCTCGAGGTAAATGTCACGGTATCAATACGTATACCGTTGGCAGCATTGGAGTCGCTCATGGTGATTGTTATTGATGCATCTCCAACAAGATGATCCAAATCGTTGTCGCCATCAAAATTGAAGTCAATTCCTTCGCATGAAGTCATTGTGAGAATGGCTGACAGCAAAAGGATTCCAAAAAAATATTTATTTTTCATAATGGATGGTGTTAAGTTATTGTATTTGTTATATACTCTCTTTTATTTGGATAAGGAAGGTTTTTAATTCCGTGAGTGTTTCAACAAGCTGCAGGTTTTTGTCGGGGGATTTGTCATTTTTCAGTTGTTGCCGGGTGCCTTCCAATGTCAATCCACATTCCTTCGTCAGATAGTGTATACGTCGAAGCAATTCTATATCCTGCTGGGTGTAGTTACGTGTTCCTCGTTTGTTTTTGCTTGGGCGCAAATCCGGGAATTCGGTCTCCCAGTATCTTAGTAACGATTGATTGACACCGAGTTCCTTGGCAACCTCTCCGATGCCATAGTACAATTTGCCTTCTGTCATGTTTTGCTGTTTAGTACGGGTTTATATAACAGACTTTAGCTCAGGTTTCTAACAAAGAATAATGGTAGAATATGCTTTTTATGCAATTTGCAAATATACATGAAAAATTTGATTTTCATGTAGAAAAACAATTTTTCTTTATTTTTTCTACCAAAATAAGATGGAAGAAGTATGATGTATGATAGCTGATGTATGATGTCTTCAACTATCATCTGTCAATTGTCAACTATCAACTTTTGCTTAATTGATATAATATCCTTGGTTGGATTGGTAGTTCTCGCGTTTTTCATATTTGACATCACGCAACGAGCTGGCTTTAATGTTAATGGCAAAGTTCCAACTTTTGTAGTATCCAAATGGCACCCAGTTGAATCGCATTTCCCAGCAGTGCAGGTCGCGGTAGATGTCTATGCTGGTGTACGACATACCTTTGTTGGTAAAGTCATATCCTGTCGAAAAATTGAATTTCCAGTTTTCTGTCAGTGAGAAATTTCCTGAAATTGACACAGAATGTGTCAGTGTGTTCTTGATGTTGTATTTTGCTGCGTCGTATGCGCTTACATAACTCATGGTATAATGCAATGAGATATTCCAAGGCACGGAAAAGTCAGCGTATGTACCCATCATCAAGGCAGGGCTGTAGTCGTCGGGCGTCTGTAATATAGGTGACACCATTTTGCCGTTGTCTTTGACAGCCTCTTTCTTGAACGTATTGTTGTTTAGGCTCCAAGACAGTTGTGCGCTCCATGTCGACTGGCTGAGTTGAAACAGTTTGTTTTTTGTTTTCCAAAGGAAAATGTCGTGCTTGTTGCCTAACGAGTCTATCTCGTATGGGGAGAACGATCCAGAGTAGTTCAGTACGAGTGATTTAAATAGGGTGGTGCGTCCCGATACATTGAGGTTTGACCAGTTGAGTGAGTCGCGAGCCAAATCGTAGTTCATCGATAGTGTCAGGTTCTCAATCAGTTTGATTTTTTTCAGCTCATCGACAGTGTCACGCAAAGGCTTAATCTTTGCCTCGAGATTGTTGGCAATGGAAAAGCCGATTTGTCCTGAGCGTCCGTCGGCGGGACCTCCATATAGGCTTTGCTCGAAAATAGAGTACCGGTGCACATATCCGGTGGTGTCGGTATATGATTTCCAGTATCCGAGTTTTTCGCTGCCGAAATTTGGCCGGTAGTTGAATGAAAGTGTTGGATTTACCACATGTCTAAGGGCTTTCAGCGGTCCGTATTTGAAATTGAACATTCCATATATTCGTGTCGAAAGCGACGAGTTGAAGGTTATATCCCTGTTGGCGCGGAATCCTCGTATTGTGTCAATTACCATGCGGCCTGTGGAATCAATATCCTTGTTTATGGTAGACCAGTGCCAACGCTCGTTATAGGTTGCGGAGTTTGTCCAGTTGAAGTATTTCAACACTTTGACACTGCTTTGCAACGGTATGCGTTGGCTGATGCCATACTGCATGTTGTTCAGTATGGTTTTCTTGAATATGTCGGTGTCTTGGGCATTCACGTTGTTTGCACCTTCCAGCACGTATGACATAGATATGTTTTCGTACCATCGGTATGCTCCTGCCGGGATTTTTCGCCGTAACGGATAAAAGGTGTTGCTGCTGAGCGAGAGTGATGGTAATTGGATATTCATCAGCCCTGTCTGGATATTGTATGATTCTCGTGCCGAGAGTGCGAGGTTGAACCAAGAGCCCAGAGAGGTGGAATAGCTGATGCTTGATGTTGTGGTGCTGTTGAAATAGTCGGCTGAGTTTGTGGTGTTGCGGTTGTAGTTGCGGCTAATAAGGTTGACGTTCGCCGAAAAACGGCTGTTGGGGTTTGCTTTGGCGTCTTGGTCATGTCTCCAGGCCACCTTAAAGTCTCCATACCGGCGATAGGTGTTGGTGTCTCCTCGTATTCCGGTCTTGGTGATGCCATAGCGGATGTCGAAATTGCCTTTGTATTTGTAGCGTTTGTAGTAGTTGGATTTTGCTTCGGCAGCCCAGCTGAGATTGGTATAGAGTTCCCCGATTAATGCAAGGTCGAGGAAGTCGTTGATGGCAAAATAATAGCCGCCGTCTTTTAGATAGTAACCTCTGCCTGTCATCCATCCGTATGAAGGTAGAAGTATTCCTGAAGCTCGGTCATGGGCTAACGGGAAATAGGCAAAAGGCAATGCCAGTGGTGTGGGCACGTCTTCAATTGTCACATAGGCAGGGCCTGTGAAAATCTTCTCGTTTGCAATAAGTTTTGATTTGGTGAAGTTGATGGCGAAGTGTGGGTGGGCATAGTTGCAGGTTGTGTATTGACCTTTGTTAAGATACATTACGGAGTCGTTGACTTTCTTTATTTTGTTTCCGTGCAGATAACCGTCACCCTCCTGGGTAATGACACCGTAGATGATACCTTTCTCGCTTTTGTAGTTATAGGTCATCGTGTCGGCGTTGTATTCCGATTCACCTTGCTTGAAAACAGGCCGCCCTTGGTATTTGCCATTCTCGTCAACAGTGCCGCTGGCATGGATTTGCTGTCGGTCGAAATCCACTTCAACGGCATCCGCTTTGAGGTTCATGTCTTGGAAATCAATCTCGCCCTCATGGTATAAAAAAGCTTTCTTTGTGTCAAGTTCAATGGCTACGGAGTCGATAGCCTTGTAGGAGACTATTTCTTTTACCGCATTTGGCGAGAGGGGAAGCAGCGAGGAAGGTTTATTGCCCGAATTGCCATGTGTATTAGTCATGGTATCAAGTGTTTGCCGTGCTTTCCGTATGGTATCCTGAGCTATAATAGGCTTGTTGCCGGCAAGCAAAAATAAGGCCAACAGTGCAAGATAACGGAAGATGTATGGTTTCCTGATACTCAAAGCTTAGGTAAGTGTATAATAAACAGTGAATTTATTGTTGTTGTTGCCTCTGTTTTTTTTATTTATTACAAATTATGCGCCTGAATTAATTATTTTGTGTAAATTTGCACTTTCAAAGTGCAAAGATAAAACAATTTGCGTAAACGATAAAAACAAAAAATATCAGCCTATAAATGAAACGATTATTAGTTCTTTTTATTGCATTGTCCATGGTTTCAGGTGTAGCCTATTCTCAAAAAAGAGAACCTGGAAAAGTTAAAACTTTGGTGATTGACCCTGGACATGGCGGGGACAAGCCAGGTGCTATTGGCAAGCATATTCAGGAAAAGGAGTTGACGCTGTCCATTGCCAAGAAATTTGGCAAATTGGTTGAGGATAACTATCCTGATGTCAAGGTCATCTACACTCGTACCACCGATGTGGACATTGCACTTGCGGAACGTGCAAATATTGCTAATCGCGCCAAGGCCGACCTTTTTGTTTCTATTCATATCAATTCACATCCTACATCTGTGCCGGTGGGAATGGAGACCTTTGTAATGGGTCTTTCCCGCAGCCGTGCCAATATGGAGGTCGCCAAGAAGGAAAACGCCGACATTCTGCTAGAGGAAGGCTATAAGGACAACAATGAGTACCAGGGCTTTGATCCTAATTCTCCTGAGAGCTATGTGATGTTCTCCATGTATCAGAACGCCTATATTGACAAAAGTCTTAACTTTGCTCAATTTGTTCAGGATCAGTATAAGAGTTCTATCAAGACCACCAATAGAGGTGTCAAGCAGGCTGAGTTTTTCGTGCTCTATAAAACGTCCATGCCATCTGTGTTAACGGAGGTGGGCTTTATCAGCAATCCTGCAGAGGAGGCTTACATGATGTCCGATGAAGGCCAGGCTACAATAGCTGTATGTCTTCTCAATGCTTTTGCCAATTACAAGGCTCAGGAAGAGAGTGTCGCCAAGCCCAAGAAGATGGAGATAGACCTTCCAGGTTATGGCAAAAACAAGGGCAAGAAACCTACTCCGCAGGGCGATCCCGAAGCCGACAGCACATACAATGCCCAGCAGAAACAGGATGACGCTCTTGCTGCAGCGATACTGATGTCTCAAGGCGAGGATGTCCCAAAGGCCGAGGTGGAATTTCCTGAAAAGAATGTTCCTCCCTCGATCGCTCCATACCGCCAGGAAGAAGAGATAAAGACTGTTGTTAAAAAGGACGAGATTGTCGTTGAAGGTGTTGTCTACAGGGTTCAGTTCCTTACCAGTGAAAAGGAATTGGCTTATGGTGCCAAGGAATTCAAGGGTGTGACAAATTACCAAGTCTATAAGCAGGATGGCGTTTTCCGTTACACTATGGGTAACGAAAACACTGTGGCCAAGGCGAAAAATATACAGAGCGAAATGCGCAAGAAGGGCTTTAAAGATGCTTTTGTGATTGCTTTCTACAATGGCAAACGTATTAGTCTGCAGGAGGCGCGTGAACTACAGGAAAACTGATATTTTGAAGTGCTGGAAGTTAAGAATATAACAAAACTATATGGCTCTCAGAGGGCTCTTGACGATGTCTCTTTTTCCGTCAAGCCAGGGGAGATTGTAGGACTGTTAGGCCCTAATGGTGCCGGCAAGTCGACATTGATGAAAATCATTACATGTTTCCTTCCGCCTACGGAGGGCACGGTGTCTGTATGCGGACACAGCATTTTCGATGAGCCTCGTCAGGTGTGCCGCTGCATAGGTTATCTGCCGGAACATAATCCTCTGTATACAGAGATGTATATCCCCGAGTTTTTGAAATTCTGTGCCGATATCTATTCGCTTGAGAATAGTGTAAAACGTGTAGATGAGATTATCGAAATCGTCGGGCTTACCCCTGAACTGGGCAAAAAGATTGGAGCCCTTTCCAAAGGTTACCGTCAACGTGTTGGTTTGGCACAGGCTCTAATTCATGACCCTCAGGTGCTGATTCTTGACGAGCCTACCACTGGCCTTGACCCCAATCAGTTGGAGGAGATACGCAAAGTGATATGCGATGCCGGCCGCAACAAGATTGTCCTTCTCTCCACTCATATCATGCAGGAGGTAGAGGCTATGTGCAGTCGTGCGGTGATTATCAACCATGGCCGTATCGTTGCCGACGGTAGTCTGCAGGAACTCAAATCAAATAGCGCTGAAAGTCTGGAACATATCTTCCAAAAACTTACAAAATAGTCAAAGAAGGATAATTTAATTGAATTATGACAAGACAGGAACTAATTGATTCTATTTGGAGAAAACAGTCCTTTCTCTGTGTGGGACTGGATACCGATATAAAGAAAATCCCTCAGCATATGCAGAATGAGGAGAATGCGATATTTCTTTTCAACAAGGCGATTATCGATGCGACAATTCCATACGCTGTAGCATATAAACCTAATCTTGCCTTTTATGAGTCCGCCGGAATCAAGGGACTTGTTCAACTCAAAATGACGATGGATTATCTGCATAGTCTTGATGACAAAGTGTTTACCATTGCCGATGCAAAGCGCGGAGACATAGGCAACACTTCTCAGCAGTATGCCAAGGCATTCCTTGATTCAGAGGGCGATTTCAACTTCGACTCGCTCACGGTGGCTCCTTATATGGGCGAGGATTCCGTCACTCCGTTTACTGTCTATGATGGTAAGTGGGTTATTCTTCTTGCGTTGACATCTAACAAGGGGGCGTTCGATTTTCAGTTCATCGAGTCCGCCGACGACAGGAAACACCTCTTCGAGAAGGTTCTGGAGGCATCGCAAAAATGGGGTAATAAGGAGAATATGATGTATGTGGTAGGAGCCACAAAGGCAGATATGCTTACAACCGTAAGAAACATAGTCCCTGATAGTTTCCTTCTGGTTCCTGGTGTCGGTGCGCAAGGAGGCAGTCTTAGCGAAGTTTGCCGCTATGGTATGACAAAGGAGTGCGGCTTGCTTGTGAACTCATCGCGTGGCATCATCTATGCCTCCAACGGCATGGACTTTGCCTCTCGGGCGGCCGAAGAGGCCTGCAAGCTGCAGCAACAAATGGCAGCGGAGTTAAAAAACTGTCGCTAATATGGATGAGGAGCTTGTCGTCAAGGCGCGCAAGAGGTCTTTACGGATTGTTCTTGCTCTCAGTATTATTGGTTCCGGAATCAGTTGCTTTCTGTATCTCTATACTGGCATAATGCTGCCTTCCATGAAGGCTGATTATCTTTCCGGTGCGGTGAATGTCCCGGGCGAATGGGTTGTCTTCGTCGAGCAGTTGCTTGAGACTCCCCGTTCCTTCTTTTTATGTGCAGCATTGCTTTATGGGATGTCGTTGGCAGGTGTTGTTATGATGTGGGGCATTCGCAAGAATGGTTTTCACATGTACACTTTGGCGCAGCTCCTTATCCTGCTCGTCACTCTGTTGTTTCTTGGCAGGGAACGGCTTGATCTTGGAAATGTAATGCTTACGCTCCTTTTTATTGTATACTATTATATATCACTTCGCAATCTGGGAGTGTTCAACAAGGAGATAAAAGCAGAATCTTCTGCTGATGACGAAGAAAAAAAATCAGAGTGAAAACAACACACAATCAAACGATTGAGTTGTTTTTTTAGGGTTTTCCCCTGTTTTTTAGGAAAAATATGTTCCACATTTGGGTTTTACTTGTAAAGATGTGTCTATTTTTGCAACGTAAAAGAAAACGTCATTACGAATTAACAAAGAAAGGATTTGATATGAAAACCAATAGATTGATTACAATTATTGCCTTTGCTGCGGTGTTGGTGGCGACGCCGGCATATGCACAAAGTCGCGGAGGCGGCTCTCGCGGAGGCGGAAACCACAGCTCCTCAAGCGGTTCGCGCGGTAGCGTAAGCCACAGTTCTTCAAGTTCGCGCAGCAGTTCTTCTTCGCGTAGCAGTAGCTACTCAAGTTCATCGAACCGCAGCAGCTATTCCAACTCATCTTCCAGCCGTTCCAATTCTTCTTCGCGTTCGTCAGTTGAACGTAGTAATTCCGGCAGTCGTAGTGGAAGTGTCAACTATCGTGGTAATTCCGGTAGCCGTGGCAGCAGCGTTCGCGACAACAATGCCTCCCGTACCAATACCCGTTCATCTGTTGGCTCTCCTTCCAGCAGAACACCGGGCAGCGTTGCTACACGTAACTCCAGAGGAAGCCGTGGTACGGTGGATTCCCGTGGAAATGGTACTGTAAGTTCCCGCAGAAATGGTCCTGTGGGTGGCAATCCTGGCAGCAGTGAGCGTGGCGGCGTCCATTCTCAGGATAATCCAGGCCATACCTATGGTCGCCCTGGACAGCCTGGTCCTATGCCTCCATCAAACAGACCGATGCATCCGGCACCCTATTTCCATCATCCGTATCATCATGGAATGATTCACATGCATCCTATCTTCTGGCATCCTGTGCCTCCTCGTCCTATCTTCTGGCCTGGATTCTGGGTCTACTGCAACTCATACTGGTACGATTATCATGTGACCGATGTGGTCGTTGTCAACAAATATATTCATGATACTTACAATGTCGAAATGGTCAGTTATGCCATAAGTGGTGACATCATGTATGCAATAGTGAACGATGTCGACGGCAAGACCTACATGCAGATTTTCGATAAGAATGACAAGCTGCTTGCAGAGCATGAAATCAGCAGGAAATATATTAAGACCGAGATTGACCGTGAGAACGGAGGCTGTTGGATTTTCAAAAAAAGAGACAAAGATCCGATGCTCTTCCTCTATACTGGCGGAGAGCTCCTAATCTACGAAGCTGATTGATTCAGAATTAATGTTGTTCGGCAGAGGGGGTGTCCTGTATGGCACCTCCTTTGTTTTTATAAAAGCAGGGCGGCTCCATTGCAATGAAGCCGCCCTGAAATATGTACTTCGTTTTTCTTTATTGGAGTTTTTGTAGAGCCTCCTTAATACGTTGCAAAGCTTTTACCAGAAGATCCTCGCTGGTGGCATAGCTTAGGCGGATGCAGTTGTCGTCTCCGAAGGCAGAACCCATGACGGTTGCCACATTGGCTTCATTGAGAATATAGAAGGCCATATCGGTGGAGTTTTCAATCTTCTTGCCGTTGAACGATTTTCCATAGTAGGAACTGACATCGGGGAAGAAATAAAATGCTCCTTGCGGCATGCGGACTTTGAGTCCCGGGATATCGCACAGCATCTTGTATACCAAGTCGCGGCGTTTGAGGAATATGTTGCGCATGTTGATGATATCTTCGCTTGTGGAAGGATCCATGAGCATTGCGCACACTGTAGCTTTCTGGGCAATGGAGCAAGTTGCGCTTGTCACTTGACCTTGCAGCTTGTTGCAGGCTTTGGCGATTACGAGCGGAGCTCCGATGAAACCGATACGCCATCCTGTCATGGCAAAACCTTTGGCAACGCCGTTGACAGTAATGACACGTTCCTTTACTTCAGGGAATTGAGCGATGCTCTGGTGTTTGCCTACAAAGTTGATATGTTCGTAGATTTCGTCGGATACGACGAAAAGGTTCTCATGCTTGGCTACCACTTCGGCAATGGCTTTCAGCTCTTCTTTGCTGTAGAGCATTCCGGTGGGGTTGCTTGGCGAGGAGAACATAATGAGTTTTGTCTTTGGTGTAATTGCGGCCTCAAGTTGCTCTGGAGTAACTTTGAAGTCGTTTTCCAACAAGGTTTTTACGTAGATTGGCACACCGCCGGCAAGACGTACAAATTCCTTGTAGCTAACCCAGTAAGGAGTGGGGATGATGACCTCGTCGCCAGGGTTTACCAGAACCTGTACCACTTGGTAGAGGGCCTGTTTTCCGCCGGTGCTGACTACAATCTGTTCGGGTTTGTATTCCAGTCCGTTGTCGCGGAGAAATTTTTTGCTGATGGCTTGGCGTAGGTCGGCATAGCCGGGTACAGGCGGATAATGGGTGAAATTGTCGTCAATTGCTTTTTTGGCGGCATCCTTCACCACATCCGGTGTATTGAAGTCGGGTTCGCCAATGGAAAGCTTTATGACATCCTTTCCTTGGGCTGCGAGCTCGTTGGCTTTGGCGGTCATGGCTAAAGTCTCACTCTCGGCCATGTCCAGTATTCTTTGTGACAGTATCTCCATATTGATGATTTATTGAGTTATTGATTAACTGAATTTGTGTTGTTTGAGTTTGCAAAAATACATATATTTTTTGAATTGGAAACTAATAAGCTATAAAAAAATGCATTTGAACACGAATCACTCTAATCCACTTGAATCATTTGTGTTATTGCTCCGCAGGCCTGCGACATTGTGGAATTGACTTTAACCTTTAAACCATAACCTTTACTAAACATTTGATTGTTAGCAAAAAAATCTTTTAACTATAACCTTTAACCTTTAACCTTTACATAATTGAAAAAAAATATGTATATTTGTAATTCATATTTTTGGACCTGCAAATAATTATTAACAAAAATAAACGATTGAATATTATGGCAAAAGAAGTGAACGATGCTGAAGCATCAAAACTTGAGAAACTAAAAATCCTACAGAGTACGCTTGACAAGATTGAGAAGAACTATGGTAAGGGTTCAATTATGAAATTGGGTGACCGTCCAGATGAGGCATACGAGGCTATTTCGACAGGCTCCATCAGCCTTGATTCCGCTCTTGGTATTGGAGGTTTCCCCAAGGGGCGCATTATAGAAATTTACGGTCCAGAGTCTTCCGGTAAGACGACTCTTGCCATCCATGCCATTGCCGAATCGCAAAAGAAAGGTGGCATTGCGGCTTTCATTGATGCTGAACATGCGTTTGACCCGGTCTATGCAGGAAAACTGGGTGTTGATGTCGACAACCTTTTAGTTTCCCAGCCTGACAACGGTGAGCAGGCTCTTGAGATAGCCGACAACCTTATCCGTTCAGGCGCTATTGATATTATTGTCATCGACTCTGTGGCCGCATTGACTCCAAAAGCAGAGATTGATGGTGAGATGGGCGATTCAAAGGTTGGCCTCCATGCTCGTTTGATGTCTCAGGCTCTTCGCAAGATGACTTCTACTATCAGCAAGACAGGATGCTGCTGTATCTTTATTAACCAGCTCCGTGAAAAAATAGGTGTCATGTTCGGCAATCCCGAAACAACTACAGGAGGAAACGCATTAAAGTTCTATGCTTCTGTACGTCTTGATATACGCCGCATTCAAGCCATTAAGGATGGCGACCAAAATGTTGGCAACCGAGTGAAAGTCAAAGTGGTGAAGAATAAGGTGGCTCCTCCATTCCGCGTTTGTGAGTTTGACCTCATGTTTGGTGAGGGCATCTCCAAAGTGGGAGAAATTATCGACTTGGGAGTGGAGCTTGGAATTATCAAGAAAAGTGGCTCCTGGTTCAGTTATGGCGAGACAAAACTCGCTCAAGGCCGCGAGGGCGTAAAGTCACTGCTTCGCGACAATCCGGAGCTCTGCGACGAGCTTGAGTCCCAAATCCGTTTGGCAATGAATGAAAAAGAGTAGACAATACTCCCTAAAATAAAGGTAATATGGAGAACGAGGATCTGGCAGTTGAACAAAAATACGAGGAATTGCTAGCCGCTTGTAAGGCTAACGTACAGCTAACCTTAGAGGACGAGAACAATATCTTCAGGGCATTTACTATTGCCCGCAACTCTCATGCCGATACTCGACGCAAATCCGGTGAATTGTATATTTTCCACCCCTTGGCGGTGGCTCTTATAGCTGTCAAGGAGGTGGGACTTGGACCAATAGCCGTAATCTGTGCCTTGTTGCATGACGTGGTGGAGGACACCGATGTAACTATTGACAATATCCGTGCCGTCTTTGGCGATCGTGTGGCACGCATTGTCGATGGAGTCACAAAGATCGACAAGGCCTCGATGATTGCGGAGCAGAATGAGGATTTTTCGTCACAAGCCGAAAACTATAGAAAGATTCTTATGGCTATGTGTGACGATGCCTACGTGATATTTCTCAAGCTTTGCGACCGTCTTCATAATATGCGCACTCTCGGCTCAATGAAGGATACCAAGAAACTGGCTATCTCTTCAGAGACGCAGTACCTCTATATTCCTCTGGCTCATCGTCTTGGTCTTTACAGTATTAAAACAGAGCTTGACGATTTGGTGATGCAATACACCAATCCTGACAAGTACTTTGAGATTGCGGCTCAGATAAGTCAGACAGGAGAGACTGCAAAGAAACTGAAAGAGTGTTTCACTGCCCCTATTATAAATCTTCTTGATGAGAATGGGTTTAAATACACTATCAAAACCCGTGTCAAGTCGGTATATTCCTGTTGGAAAAAAATGCAGAACAAGGGGGTGCCGTTCGACGAGATTTTCGATTTGTATGCAATGCGTATCATCCTCGATCTTCCGCAAATCGAGGGTATGTCTCCCGACGATGCCAAGAAGATAGAAAAAGAGGAGTGTTTCAAAGTTTATGCTATCATCACCGGTCTCTTCCGTTCTCAGCCTTCGCGGCTTCGCGACTGGATTACCAATCCCAAAAATAACGGGTATGAGTCGCTGCATACAACTCTTATGAGTCCTCTGGGGAAATGGGTCGAGGTTCAGATACGTACCACACGCATGGACCGTATAGCCGAAAAAGGTATGGCGGCTCATTTCCTTTACAAGGAGTCCCATCCCGACGAGCCCTCTCATCAAGGACCGCTTGAGGAATGGCTTATGCAGATACGTGCCTCTCTTGAAGATCCCAACAAGAATGCCCTTGATCTTGTTGAAGATTTCAAGGAAAACCTGTACACCAAAGAGATATATATATTTACTCCCAAAGGCGATACTGTCAAGTTGCCGTCGCGTAGCACAGTCCTGGATTTTGCCTATGCTATCCATACCCAGCTTGGCATGCATTGCATCGGAGCCAAGGTCAATGCCCGTGTTGTTCCTATAGGATACAGGCTCCATAGCGGAGAGCAGGTGCAGGTGCTTACGTCTCAGAAAACGACTCCGGTGGAATCGTGGCTTGATGAGGTCCAGAGCTCTCGCGCCAAAGAACATATAAAGGATTTTATTCGGAATCAGAAAAAAGATCGTCGTGAAGAGGGAGAGAAGAAGCTGGAGGAGTATTTGTCCAAGGCCGGATTGCAGAAAGGCGTTGGACGAATAGTGCGTCTGAAGCACTATTTCAATTGTGACAGTGATATAGAGTTGTACTACCGTATTGCGACAGGAGCCATCGGGGAGAAGGAGATGAACGAGTGCTTCCACCTTACAAAATCCTCGCCTGAATTGCTCTTCCTTCGCCCGTTGGAGAAACTGACCACTCCGACGACATCGCCTTTCCTCACCGACAGTGCCCATGAAAACCTCGAAATGCAGCCTGCAAGTTGCTGTAAGCCCGTACAAGGCGATCGTGTTATCGGTATTGTCAGCGACAACAAAATCATGGTTCATCGCACCAACTGTCCCAACGCCATGCACGAAATGTCGACGCATGAGGACCGTATTGTTCGTACTCGCTGGCGTCCCGGCGAGAAAATGGCGTTTTTGACAGGTATTACCATCACGGCTATAGACCGTAAAGGACTATTGCAGGAATTGACTGGTATTATCAGTGATGAAATGGATCTTAATATGCGCGCCATCACGCTTGAGGCGTCGGAAGGCGTCGGAAGGGGAATGATAATGCTTTATGTGCACAATCTCAGCGACCTCGACAGGTTGATGTCGAAACTGCGTTCGCTCGACGGGGTTGAGGATGTGCAGCGAGTATGAAAGTCTTGGATTTCTTTTTATTTGATTTCGTCAATAATCGCCAGTGCAGCGGCGCGAGCGTCGTTGACGGCATCGTTTATCGACATCGGACGTTTGCATGTTCCGCAAACAAAAAGTCCCTCCTGGGTTGTCTGGCAATCTTTGAGATGTGGGTCTATAGATTGGGCGAAACCATATTCTCCGCAGATACCTGCAGCCTGTGCAAGGCAGCGGGTTCCTGCCGAAGCTTCCATGCCCACCATCAGCACCAATAGGTCTGTGGTCATTTTCAGCGGCATACCCATAAGGGTGTCTTCTGCCTTTATCTGTACACGTCCGTCGAAGGTGCCGGAGGCCTCCGATATTCGTCCGCGTACATACCGCACTCCATACTCTTGCTGCGACATACGGTACATCTCTTCAAAATGTTGTCCCCACATACGCAGATCCATATAGAAAATAAAGGTCTCGGTGTCGGGCAGCTGCTTTTTTATCTCTATGGCCTGCTTTACGGCAGTGACGCAGCAGACTTTAGAGCAGTAGTGGTTGCCTGATTTCTCGTCTCTGGAGCCTACGCATTGCAGGAATACCACTCTGCGAGGCTTCTCCATCATGGTATTGGCTACTTGGTTATAGCGTATCATCCTCTCCATCTCTATCGAGGTCACCACGCCGCCATAAATGCTATAGCCGAGTTCCTCTTTGCGGTGAGCATCGAACGGGGTGTATCCGGTAGCCAGGAGTACCATGTCGGTATAGTAGCTGTTGCCTTGGCTGTCGGTAAGTTTCCATCCCCGCTGCCCTTCACGCGTAAGCCCTACAATGTCGGTGTCGTTTTGCTGGGTGATGCCAGGCAGCATGAGTTTTTTGTTCATGGCCTCCACAATGTCGTTGGCGGCTGCGAAATTTGGAAAAAGGTAAGCCTTGTCGGCTACATTCTTCATTGGTGACGAAGATTTTTCAAAAATGGTGACATCGACACCCTGTTTGGCCAGAATCGATGCGGCCTCTATGCCGGCAGGACCTGCTCCTATGATTGATATTGACTTCATGTTTTGCGGTTGTTTCTTATGCAATTATTCTTGTCGTAGACATTCAGGGCGGTCTGGACGTGGAAGAAGACGTCCTGAAATGCCTTTGTATTTCTCGTCAGGATTGTAGGCTATGCCTATCTTGTTGAACAGCGGCTCGCTCTGTACCTGGTGTAGCTGGAGTCCCAGTTGCCAAGGGTCGTAGCCCAGCAGCAGTCCTGTCAGCTCTTCGTATGTCAGCACCGGTATTCCGTAGCCCTCTTTGTCGTAGGTCTTATGTTCCATCTCGGCGATGGTGTACTGCCATTTGTCAAGGAACATGCTGCACCCTGGACAGTTGGTGAGAATGAAATCGGGTTCGTAGGGTTCCATCGATTGGAATTTCTTTTTGGTGTTGGCGATGGAATAGCCTCTGTTTTCCTGCACCAGATATTGGCGGAAACCGAAGCCGCAGCAGTGACGCCTTTCAGGATAGTCTATCACCTCGCCTCCCCAGGCTTCTATCATGCCGGCAAGGACGTAAGGGAACTCTGCTTTGCCGATTCCTTTTTCCGGAAAAATTTTGGCATAGTGGCAACCGATATGTTCCACCACACGTAAAGGCTTGCCGGTGAATCTGTTCACAAGTTGGTACTTCATCTTGGGCTTCAGCTCAAAGCGGAATTTGAATATCACGTCAGAGGGATGGGCAATATTTTTTGGGGTCTTGAACTCGCGTTTTGTGGCCTCCCACAGGTACTGGCGGGCCTTTTCCATCAGCTGTGGTTCCTTCTCCCATTTTTCCAAAACCTCTGAAAATACTCCGAACGAGGTGACGCACGAGGGTACATAGTTCTCGTATCCGCATTCTGTCATGAGCGAGAAAAGACGCGCCACAACGGTCATGGTGGTCTCGAATGGCACCACGTCGCTGTGGTAGCCTATACCGGTACATGTGTGTTGGTGAGGGTTGTCACAAATGTCTTTGCCTAATTCGTCGCGTAGTATTCGTAGAAACGCTGCCTCCGAACCGGGGAAAAATGTTTGGCGTATGCAGCTTCTCTCATAGAAATAATGATCGTCGGCAATCTCTTTTTGATATTCGTTCCAATAACGCTTTTCCATCTATTCGTTTTTTTTTGTCATGATATAATGTTTGCTGCCACGATTTCAGCTATGTCTTTCACGGGCACGGTGTCGGCATGCTGGAAGGCTTTTTTGCACATCGGGCATGCGGTGGCTATGGTGTCGGGATGCGGTGCCATGAGATTGTCGCGTGCGGCGTCGCGTATTTTTGTCTGCTGTTCCAGGTCGAGCAGCGGGTTCCCGAGATTGAATCCGCAGCAAAGGCTGTGTTCCCTCTCATCTTTGGTGCGTAGCAGTGTAGTGGTTGCCGACAAAACATTGCGTGGTTGGTTGTAAATCCCGCATCCGCGTCCCAGCTCGCACGGGTCGTGATAGGTGACGCGACGGTCATCTTTGCGTAACTTGAGCTTACCGCTTTTTATCAGCATCTCTATATACTCGGTGTGGTGCATCACAGGTATGGAGAGCTTGTACTCTTTCTTGAACGACTGGTAACAGATAGGGCACGATGTTACGAGCATTGTTGCTTTGCTGCCTACAATCATTTCAGTGTTCTTGCGGCGTAAATCGAAGGCTTGGCTTTCAAATCCCTGTTGTAGCAAAGGCCTGCCGCAGCAAATCGACTCCTCTTTGTCCATGTACCAGTATTTCTGTCCTACGGCATTGAAGATTTTTTCCATCGCCGTGGTGATGCCCGGTGTAAGGTGCGACATGCATCCCCCGAAGTAGATAATACGACCTATGGAGTTGAACGGTTGTACGTTGTTGAGATAACTGTAACTGCCTTTTTTGTCTATCTCGGCTTTGTTTTTAATGCGCACCTGACGGCGAACTATCGACAGGTTGATACCCACAGGGCAGTCGGCCACGCAGCGGTCGCACATCAGGCAGTTCTCGGCTATAGGTTCGGCGTTTCTCTGCAGCTCGAGGTTGCGTACCGACTGCAGCATGTAGACTCCTTGCATATTCACTATACCCAATTCGCGGTTCATGGGACATCCGTCTATGCAGATGCCGCATCGCGAGCAGGCACTGAGTTCAAACATGGTGTAACCTGTCTTCTTGTCGCTGTCTTTCACTCCGAGCTGTCTGAAATAAATCAGGAATACCTCGGTGAAGATATGCATGTAGCGTGAGAACGGCATGAGACAGAAGAATGTTCCTAAGGCGATGCTGTACAACATCCAGCAGGAGTATTCGAATGTGGGGTCGGCCATTCCGATGTCGTATATCACGTTGCCGAGACCGCGGACAAGGAATCCTCCGTTGCCGTATATTCCCGACGTCGCTGTTTCAGAGAGTAGTCGTAATGGGAAAATTGCCCATAAAGCCATCTTGGTTACGCGGTCCATTATGGTGTGGCGTGTTGTTCGTTTCATGCCCAACGGACGTGACCAAACTTTTTTGAACATAGCTAGAAACAGTCCGCTAAGCACATAGATAAGCAGTCCGTCCATCAAGTCGGCGTAGAACCCTGCCTTGGGAAAAGCCAGAGGATTGCTTTCAGGCTCGAAGTAGTTGTAGAAAATCGCCATCCAGAACGGATGTCCGTGAGGGTATGCCAATTTGGCTTGCACAGCGCCGACCACTATCAGCAGGAACCATCCGAAAGCGAGGCTGCGGTGCATGTAGCCAAGCAGCAGGTTTTTCTTTGTGATACGCCAATGCAGCAAACCTTCGCGGAACGCCTCCCAGATGGCAGGCAGGAAGCGCCAGGACCAGATGTTCTTTCGTATGATGGCTCTCTGCAGCTTGTCGAATCCTCTTATCCAACGCCAGTATTTCCATACTGATATGTAGAGCAGGAAAAGGACTCCCAGAAAAAAGGGAATGACAAAGATGGAGAAGGAGGTACTATAGAAAGACAGCACCATGATGGCTGCGGCACATAGCCAGAAGACGATGGAAAAAACCATGAAAGTGACACTCATTGTTTCTCCTCCTTGTTGTTTTGTTTGAATGTGTTGGTAGGAACGTTGGCGAGTATCCTCCTCATGTTTATTATCAGTGAACGTGTGTTTACGCCGCGGGGACACACCAGAAGACATTTCCCGCAGAGCATACAGCGTTGCAGCTTCTGGTCTAGCCCTTCATATTGTGCACGGTAAAAAGCGGTGTGTATGCGTCTTATGTTGTAGTCTGAAAACGCCGCTGCCGTGCATGCTGCCGTACATCCTCCGCATCCGATGCACCATTTGTAGGAGGGAACAAGTTCCAGAAGTTTTTCGACCTTGTCATTGTTTAGCTCGTCGCAGTTTATCTGTCGTCCCTTTGATATAGTAAATCCGAATGTTTTCATGATATTATGGTTTCTACGCTTCCAGCACTTTCTCTTTCAGCGCCATTCCGCCGGTGACTTCGAAAATTTTCCTTACCTCGTCGAGATCTTCTTCCGATATTTTCCTCAGTGCTCCACTGCCGTCTCCGTGATAGTTGGCGCCTAACTTGGGAGCTATCTCTTCTATATGTTCCACATACCATTCCCATATCGGTCCCTGTTCGGGGTGGTATTCTGGTGAGACGCGGTCAGGGTGGACGCAATAGCCGATGTCTAGGATGTTTTTCTCTAAGGTGTTCATGAGCTGCTTCTGTTGCAGACCCTTTTCACTTTCTGTAAAATATCCGAGTTCTTGTGAAGCTTTTCGCAGCACGGTGATCAGTTCGCCGGGAACGTTTCCACGAGGACAGCGTGTCTTGCACGACATGCATTGACCGCAGAACCATATGGTGTCGCTTTTCAGTAGACTTTCAATTTCGGTCTCGTCGCCGCGTTGCACGGTGTCGCAGATGCGGCGGGGGTCGTAGTCATAGAATTCGGCTGCAGGGCATATTGCGGTGCATACCCCACAGTTCATGCACGCCTTCAGCGCCTCGTCTGCTCTGACATCCTGTTTGATATAGTCGATTAAATTGCCCATCGTTGTCAATCCAGTTTAACTTTGTTCATCGCCATCAGGCGGAAGAAGATTTTCGGGAATGCTTTTTTGCGGTTGCGTTTCAGCATGTCGATATATAGGTGCGGACGTTTCAGGATGGTTAGCTTGTGTGCCTCCACAAGTTCAATCAGTGTGCCGTCGGGGTCTTCGATGTAAGTGAAGTGTCCGCTTGCTTCGCCCATGTCGAAATGTTCGTCTCCCTTGCAGCTGTCCACCGTGAACGGGAATCCCAAGGCGTTGCAGTGTTTCTCCAATGCCCTCATATTGGTGACATCGAAGCAAATCTGAATGAATCCTGGGTCGCCCCAGAAGCGTCCTTCAAATATCTTCCTTGGAGTGCGGTCGAGAGCCTGAACAAGTTCAATGGTGCTCTCGCCAAACAATGGTACAAAAGCCCCTTTGCGTTTCTCGCTGCTGCCGAGCAGTACGCGGCGGTAGTGCTCGTTGCCCCCTGCCATAAATCCGAAGTCGTCAAATACTCCGCTTTTGTCGTAAATTACTGTGTCATATCCTAACACATCTCTGTATAGAGGTATGGTTTTGTCGATGTCGCTGCATCCGGTCATGGCACCCACAATGCCTCCCGAGAGGTTTTTCTGATCGATGAAGACACTGCTGTCCTCTACAACTTGGAAATAGTTGTGCCATGGATCTTCCACCACGAAGCATTTTACCCCGTTGGGCATCGCACATACATCTCCCACTTTGTCATATTTTCTCTTTATCTCGTTGTGGAAGGCGTTGACATCGCGGCTTTTGATCTTGGCGGAAAAAATACCTAAGTCTCCGACCTGCACCTGAAAGTCTACCGGTTGCGGTTTTCGCTCGCTGTATTGCCAAATCTCGAAACCGCCGCCGCCCTGTAGGTTGACTGCTATGCATGCATGTCGTTTCTGTGCCTTTCCTCCAGTGTAGGGCAGCATTCTTTCGGCAACGGTGTCGTCTTCGAGTATTCGGACGTTCATCTGGAACATGTCGATATACCATCGCCATGCATCGTTGAAATTCTCACATCCCACGCCCACCTGCTGTATTCCTGATACAAAAAAATCTTCCATGTATATGGTAAAGTTTATAGTTTAAAGACATCTAACATCAAATGTCTAATTTTAACGGCTGCTGTTGCAAAAAATTGTTTTTCAGTGCGTTAAAAAACAATAGAAAACTAATAATAAAAAAATAGTTTTCTATTGAACTTTGTTTTTCAGTGCTTTATTTTCCTGATATTAGTAAAAAATATATATATTATGACTTCAATAATTTACCCTGAAGACATCAAACATCAACAGTTAAACAATTAAACATCAAACATCATCTTCTCACAGCCCTATAGGTTAGGTATATTCCTATAGGCAGCATGGCGAAAGTCGAAATCCACATTCCTATGCTTCCCATAGCACCTTCGCGTACTGCTTTTTCTGCAATCATTCCGATGACATAGTATAGTACAAAGAAAATTACCGAGGCAACAAGAGGGAGACCCAATCCTCCTTTTCGTACGATAGAGCCGAACGGAGCTCCGACGAAGAATAGCACTATGCATGCAAGGCTCAGCGTGAATTTTCTATGCCACTCTATGTAGTGTCGATTGATGTATTCCTTTTGTGCCACAATGGTTTGTTTATACATCTTGGTATCGTTCAAGATGCGTTCGGTGCGTGCTGCCGCCTCGTTGTGAATACGCCTTTGCTGAGCGGTTTCCAATGTATCCATCATGCTGTAAATATCGGCTTTGGCAGATGTTTTTATCGTTTTGGGGTGTAGTAGTTGTTCCTGATGTTTGTCTTTAGTATTTATAACATTTTCTTTCAGATGCATGATATTTGTGTCGAGTTGGCGCATGTTCATCATCTGGTAGCTGCCTTGGAAGAGGTTTCCGTCGCTTTTGTCGAAGGCAAATGAAGACAGGTCGAACGATAATTCGTTTTTCGAGAAGTATATTCTGGTAAAGGGATGTGACTGTGAATTGTTGTTCTCCACCGTCTCGCTATATGAGCATCCGTCGAAGAGGGTAAACAGCAGGTATCGTTCGTCGGGAGTGGTCTGCATTAATCCTTTTTTTGCAGTGATAATATCAGGCTTGCTGCTGTTGTTGCGTTTGTCGTAAATAGTGATGTCGTGCATTGTGTGGCCGTCGGCATCTTTTTCGTTAACTCTTATCACGAAACCGTCGATTTCCTTGTAGTACTCTCCTGGTTTGATATTGAGTGCAGGTTTTTTTCTGGTAATATCGTATAGTGTTGTCCTGTATTTTAGCACCGCCGAAGGCATCACGTTGTTGGCGAAGAAAAAGGCTACAACGGTCATGGCTACCACTATCACTCCCATTGGTATCATCGTGCGCCACAAGGGTATGCCTCCGCTTTTTATTGCCACCAGTTCATAGTGCTCTCCGAAGTTGCCCATAGTCATTATTGAGGCAAAGAGAACGGCAATGGGCATGGCCATAGGGACGAATGTCGCTGAGGCGTCGAGCAGCAGCTCCATAATCACCCATACCGACAGCCCTTTGCCTGCTATATCATCTATATATTTCCAGATAAACTGCATAAGAAGCACGAAGACCGCCACGACAAAGGTTAGCACCAGTGGTCCCAGAAATGATTTTATCACAAGTCTGTCGAGCCTCTTCATGGATGCTGTATTATTCTAATAAATGAATAATGTCGTTGCCGTTGGCGATAATCAGAAGTGCTATCAGCAGTATCATACCTATGCTCTGCGCCACATTTAGGAAGTTGTCGCTTGGTTTGCGTCGGGTGACCATTTCCCAGAGGGTGAACAATATATGGCCTCCGTCAAGTCCCGGAATAGGGATGACATTCATGAAGGCAAGGATAACAGCCAGAAATGCAGTGATGTTCCAGAAGGCATACCAGTTCCAGGTCTCGGGGAAGAGGCCTCCAAGAGTGCCGAAACCGCCCAGACCTTTGTATCCATCGGGGGTGAAGAGTATCTTTAGAGAGCTTGCATAGGATGTCAACTGCTCCCATCCGTATGATATGCCTGCCGGAATGGCCTCCAGGAAGGTGTAGTCGGTATGTGTGCTTTTGAATATCTTGACAGGCTCCAGAAGGAAGACACCTATCTTTCCGCCGCTGTTCACCGCCACCCGAGCCTCTTGCAACGTTCCGTTGCGGTAGAAGCCTATTGTGACAGTGTCGTCGCTATGCTCTTTTAGGGTTACGGCAATCTCGCTGAAGCAATTCATTTTTTCCCCGTTGATGCTCACCACGCTGTCTCCTGGCTCCATGCCGCCCTTGCGTGCCTGCGATCCTGGTGCGAAATCTTTGACGACGAAAGGTGAACGCACCGTCATAAGCATATTGGTGTCACGTGGGTTGAATTTTGTCAGCAGGTTTTCACTAATGGCGATATCGACCAAGACGGAGGTGTCCCTCATGGCCACTTCGATGCTGTCACCTGTTTCTGTTGTGTCGGAAATCGTGACAGTCCTCATCACTGTGACAATATTTGGATTGTCCAACAACAGTTTGTGCTGGGTTTTTACCAGGTCTGTCATCTCCTCTCCGTCGATGTAGTAGATGATGTCTCCGTTCTGGAATCCTTCTCCAATGAGGATTTCATGGTAGTCATATCCCAGCGTGGCGTTGCGTAATGGCAGGTCGTCTTTCCCCCAATGGGCGAAGATGCAGGTGTATATCAGCAGTGCGGAGATGAAGTTGACCAGCACGCCGCCGCTGATGATACAAAGGCGTTGCCATGGTTTTTTCGAGCGGTATTCGTAGGGTTGCGGTTCTTTGGGCAGGTCGTCTTTCTTCTTTGTTTCGTCTATCATGCCTGCTATGTCGCAGTAGCCTCCAAGAGGGATCCATCCCAATCCCCATAGGGTATTGTCTTTGTCTTCTTCCGGAAGATTATCGGTTTCCCATTCCTCAGGTGTCTTTGCGTTGAAGAACAGGAAATGCCATTTCCCCTTGAATTTCTTTGCTTTGATGATTGAAAAAACAGGGTTGAAAAACAGGTAGAAACGGTTTACGCGGGTTTTGAAGAGCCGGGCAAAAAGGAAATGTCCCAATTCATGGGTGAATATCAGAAGTGTAAGACTTAATATTAGTGCAAGTACTTTCATCTCGGAATGTTTGTTTCTATAATTAGTTTAGGAACGATAAAAAAATAAGCAGCAACGCTGTGATGGATTATTATATTGGTTATGAACCAGAAAAAAGTATTTAAACTTTACATAATGCTTTTCTTGTTTCCTTGTCGCATTCAAGCAGCTGTTCCAGAGTTGGATCGGCAATAAATGCCATCTTTGCCATTGCTCCCTCCACAAAGTCTGCGATTTCGGTGAAGCGTAGTCCGCCCTCTATGAAACGCTGTACGGCCACTTCGTTGGCGGCATTCATCACACAAGGCATGTTGCCGCCTTTTGCTATGGCGTCGTATGCCAGTGCAAGGCAACGGAAGGTTTTTGTGTCGGGACGTGCAAATGTCAGTTCGGGATGCTCGAAGAAGCTGAAACGCGGAAGCATGCTCTCTATGCGTCTGGGGTAGGTGAGAGCGTATTGTATCGGGGTCTCCATGGTGGGAGTACCTATCTGTGCCTTGATTGAGCCATCCTCAAATTGCACCATCGAGTGGACTATGCTCTGTGGATGTATCAGCACTTCGATGCGGTCGGTCTCCACATTGAAAAGCCATTTTGCCTCGATGACTTCGAGGCCTTTGTTCATCAAAGTTGCCGAATCAATGGTGACCTTGCGTCCCATGTTCCAGTTGGGGTGGCGTAGCACCTCGTCAAGGGTTGCTTTCTCCAGCTCCTCTCGACAGCGACCGCGCATCGATCCGCCCGATGCTGTGAGCAGTATTTTGTCTATGCGGTTCAAGTATTCTCCCTGCAGCGTTTGGAAGATAGCCGAATGCTCCGAGTCTACTGGGAGTATGGCGACCTTGTTGCGGCGAGCCTCTTCGGTTACTATTGCTCCGGCAACCACCATGGTCTCCTTGTTGGCGAGGGCAATGGTCTTTCCTGCGCGGATAGCTCTCATGGTGGGTGTCAGTCCGGCCACGCCCACAATGGCGGCCATAACGGTATCAACCTCCTCCATCTCCATGGCGTCGCACACCGATTCCATACCTGCAAAGACTTTGGTGTCGCTCTCTTTCAGAGCATCATTCACCTGTGTATATTTGCTTTTGTCGGCAATGATGGCGATATTGGGGTGAAACTCGAGGGCTTGTTTTATCAATAGCTCTGCATTGCTGCCGGCGACAAGCACCTCGGCCACAAATTGGTCTGGATGTCGTCTTATGACGTTGAGTGTCTGTGTCCCTATTGAACCTGTGGACCCAAGTATGGCAATGTGTTTCATTTTTTCCTCTCTCTTTCTTCCACCTCCTGTCGCATAAGGCTGTCTGCCTTGGAGCGTGTGTAGGGTGTGGGTTTTGCTTTAACCGTGTCGCCTTGTTTTGAGGCGTCGGTATTATGTCTTTCTGCAGGGTCTTTGCCAAGCATAATATATTGTATGTCGGCGAGCATCTCCTCTTGGGCTTTCAGTTCCGTTTCAAGAGAGTCAATGATGCGAGCGTTCTCGTATGTCTGTTCTACCATGCCGGTGTTTGAATATCCGGGTATCAACTCGCGCAGCGGAGTGAAGGCGAGCAGTATGGCAGTGAGGAATACCAGTACTAAACCTGTGATTCCGAGGAATACGAAGATGTTAAGGCCGGATAGCTGGAACGAAATCTTTTCCTTGTAGGTGTTGGTGTCGAGGACAACAAAGCGGTGCTTGTGTTTCATCAGGTCCTTGAACACATGCCTCCTTTTCCATACACGTTTTGCTGTATTGTGTGTACGGTTGAAGAATTTCGATATCTTTTCCGTTAGTTTCAAAAGCTGTTTTTTAAAAAAGCGGTGCGAAGAAGTCAACTTATCCGCACCGCCCGCTATGAAAAATTTATTAATTGATTTTCTCGATTCTACAAATATGAAAGTCTGTTGTCAACAATCTTGATGCGGTTCTGAAGGACAGGAACAAGGAAGTTGAAAGCGCCCATGCTGGCATTTTCGTAGCGCTGGCGTATGTTCTCCACGTCGGTGACCTCTTTCTGGGTGTTGTTGTCCACGCTGATAACATATACTCCGCTGGCACCCTGTATAGGTCCGATGATACCGGTGTCTTTCTTGGCGGCGATGGCGGCAGTGGCTTTAGGTTCCATGCCGTTGCGGCCAAGGTAACCGCCAAAGGCGACGCCGCTGACGGTGTCCACGCTGACATTCATGGCGGCGGCGATGGCGTTGATGTCATTCTTGCCGTTCATGATTTCGCTGGCCTTGTCAGAGAGCATTTCGCCAAGTTTTTCCAGACGCAGACGGCTCTCAATGATAGGACGGGCCTGGTCAAGAGTCAGGTTGTTGGGTTTATATATTTCGCGCAGACCGACAACGATATAGCTGTAGTCTGAGTTATAAACTTCGTTGCTGATTCCACCGGCAACCGTTTTCTCGTTGAATGCCCAACGTACAGCGTCGCGGGTGTTGGAAAAACCTGTCAGTGAGTCGCTCATCGAGACGATTATTGCGCTGCGCATCTGAATGTTCTCGGACTGGGCTCCCTCAATCATGGCTTGGCAGGTTGGGTACTGGCCTGCAAAGAGGGTAGCTTTGTAGCGAACATCTTTTTCGGTCTCGGAGCTCGGAGTGATAACCTTCTGTGCAAGGGCGACACGGTATTTCAGGCTGGGGGTGGTCTTGCCGGTAACCTTTACGATATAGTATCCGGCACCTCCGGGAATCTCTTGTTCGAACACTTCGCCGACATTGTGGTGTACCACCTCGTCGCCGAAAATCAGTGTTCCGTCTGGACGCCAGTCAAGGTCGCCGCCTTTGGTGGTGTCAATGGAGAACTGGCGTACTGCCTCTTCAAAGGGCATGCCTGCTTTAATGCTGGCCATTGCGCTATCGCGTAGCTGTGTGGCGGCGGCAGGGGTGCGTCCTACGTTGGGGTTATAGTTGTTGTTGGGGATAAAGATAACAGAGGCGCGGACGCTGTCGGGACGCATCTCGGTTTTCAGAACCTTGCCCATGACATACATACCGTAGGTGTAGCGGTTCAGTCCTTCGCGGGTGATGGATTTGACAACCATAGGGGCAATCTCTTTGCCTGCGTGGCTACCCTTGATGATGGTGTCGAGCGGAGCGGCGAAAATGTCGCTGCTGACGTAGATGGAGTCATAGATGCCATGCATGTTGACGAAATCGATAAGACCTTTGTCATCGAGGGTCTGCATTTCGCTCCACCACTCTCCGATTTCTTCATCTATTTCTGCAAGGTCCTCCTGGGTGGGCTCTGCGGTGAAGACGGCGTAGGCCACCTCACGTTGTTCGCGGTTGTCCATGCGGAACACGTCTCTGTTCAGCTCTTTTTTGTGGCTTTCGAAATAGGCTTTGTAGTCCTCGTCGGTCAAGTTCACCTCGATGTCGGTGTTCTGTGAGTAAAGCATTCCTGCAACGCGTACATCCGATTGCTTGGCATTGATTTCAGCTATCTTGGCGGCAATATTCTTAGGCATGTACATTCCCGTCTGGAGCATGGCGAAGTATTTGCTGCGTTGACGCTCTTCGCGTAGACGTTCCTGATAACGGATCCACTGTACCTTGGCCTCCATAGTGTCAGGAAGGGCATCGATCTGGCGTACGTAGTTGCTGATGTTTTGGCGGTCGTACACACCGGTCTGGGGGTTGGTGAACTGCTGCTGTAGTGCGGGGTGAATGAAACGGCCTACATACATGTCGCTCACCTCATCGTCGGTAACTTCGATGCCAAGGGCTGCAATCTCCTTGCCGAGCACATGGTCCTGCAGTATTTCCTGCCATACGTTCTCCTTGAAAGCGTAGCTGCTGTTGCCGCGCATTTGGTAGTCCTCCTCAAGGGATGCAAGGCGACGATTGAAAAAGTCGTATGTAATCTCGTCACCGTCGATCTTTGCAAAGGTAGGCTGTTTGCGGTTTTTCGTAAGGTCACCGATAATGAAGCAGATGATGGCAATACCCACAATGGCTACTGCCAACCAAGAGTGTTTTCTAATACTTCCAATAATTCCCATTTGTGTTATATTTTATTATTATTTTCTTTGTTAATTCTAAGCACAAAGTGCCTCAAATAAGTTTGCAAAAGTACAAAGAAAATCCCTACCGACAAATTTTTATAGTAAAACTTTTTTGTCGTGTAATATATTTTATTGAAAATAAAAAATATATGATATAAATTAATTTTTTGCCTACATTGTAAAAATAAAAGGCAGAAGGTTCTCAACACCTTCAAAAACCAGTATTTTTTCCGTCGAAATGTAGCACAATATTCTCAGTTTTTTCCCTTGTCTGCTCTCGACCTCCGCCATCACCTGGCGGCATGCTCCGCATGGGGTTGCTGCGGTGAGCCCACCCTCTGGATTTCGTCCCACTACTGCAAGTGCAAGTATCTTGTTTGTAGGATGTTGGGCTCCAGCTGAAAAGAGAACTGTCCGCTCGGCACATAGTCCGCTGGGATAGGCAATATTTTCCTGGTTGCTTCCTGTGACTGTCTCTCCACTGTCGAGGATGACGGCGGCACCGACATGGAAGTTCGAATAGGGGGCGTAGGCGTTGTTGGTTGCCTCTATCGCGGCTTTGACAAGTTTCAAATCGTCGCCCTTCAGTTCCGCCAGTGTATATTCTTGATAATGTATGGTTTTCGTCTTATCCATCTTTTTTGCTATTTTTGCATTCTGTTTTGTGATAACGACATTTCATTCAAAATATTGTAAATGGTTAAAATAGGCAATATCGAAGTAGGGGAGTTCCCGCTTTTTTTATCGCCGATGGATGACGTCACCGACCGTCCTTTCAGACAGCTCTGCAAACGCTTCGGTGCCGACGTGTTAATCAGCGAATTTATCGCTTCCGAAGCCTTGATACGCGATGCTGAGAAGAGTTTTCGCAAAATGCTCTTTGATGAGGTTGAGCGGCCTATTGGAATACAGGTTTTTGGAAGCGAGGAAGAGTCTTTGCTCAAGTGTGTCGATGTTGTGGTTGAAAGCCATCCTGATTTTATTGATATCAACTGGGGATGTCCTGTTCGCAAAGTGGCAGGCAAGGGAGCCGGCTCAGGCATGTTGCGTGATATTCCCAAACTGCTGAAAATCACCTCTGCATTGGTCAAGCGTTCGCCACTTCCTGTCACGGTGAAGACGCGTCTGGGTTATGACGACACAGACAAGCCTATTGTCACCCTCGTAGAGCAACTTCAGGATATCGGTGTCGCCGCAGTGAGCATTCATGGACGTACTAAAACACAGATGTATCGTGGTGCGGCTGACTGGACGTTGATTGCAGAAGCCAAAGCCAACCCGCGAATACATATTCCCGTCTTCGGCAACGGCGACATAACCACGCCCCGGCAGGCTGTCGAGGCACGTCGTCGCTATGGTGTCGATGGCATATTGATAGGTCGTGCCGCTATTGGCAACCCGTGGATTTTCAGTTCGGTAAAGGCTGCGTTGAACACTTGCGATGAGAACTACGAGCCACCCAGGATAAGCGTCTCCGACCGTGTGGCTGTCTGTCGTGAGCATCTGCTTTCCGCGGTGGAGTTCAAAGGGGAGAGACAGGCGATTTTCGAGATGCGCAAACACTACGGAGGGTATTTTTATGGCCTTCATTCATTCAAGCAGTTCCGCATCCCTCTCGTCACGCTCACCACCCTTCCCGAACTCCTCACCCTCCTCGACACTATCGGCATTTACTACGGGGATAAAGATGTATGTTGTTGATTTTTTTTGTCTGTTTCCAAAAAAGTTTGTATATTTGCAGTTACGAATCTAACTCAGAAAACTTCAGCGCCTGTATTGTTCGAAGGGTGCTTAACTATTTGGTACTAAATGAATAAATTATCCTGACAGTTTCTGTGTGCCAGTTAGGAAGACTGCTGTTCGGGATGCGATTTTGGGCATTTTCATCTGTTTTTGCAGATGTTTGCCCCTGTATTGAAATGTTAAATAAACAAAAAAGTAAAAAAATAATAATAAATAAAATAATTAACAATTCACTAAATTATTAACCAATTCAAAACGCACAATGAAAGTAAAAAATTACTTTTGGAAGTTGTTCCTGCTGGCGGCGATGCTGCTACCAGGGATAACGTGGGGCCAGGTGGCCAAGGTCTCGGAGTATGACTTCGCGGCCGACACGGTTGCCTACAGCTCCATTGTCGGCAACGGCGGTACCGCCTGGTCCGCTGCCGACGTGTCGAATGGTTACACGACCATTGCGATGCCGTTTGCAATGCAGTATGGCCAGACCTCCATCGGGCGTGGTACCACGCTCTATGTGTCAGCCAACGGCTACGTCACCACTGGTGACGCGGCGATGACGGGCATCGTAATTGCGCCGTTGAGCGCCACGAGCGGTTTTACCAACATTGGAGCCAACACCATCTACACGAAGGTGGAGTCCAACAAGGTGACCGTCGAGTGGCGTAAGCTCAAGATTGGAAACAACGTTATGAGTTTCCAGCTTGTGCTTACCAATACTGGTGCCATCAAGTTCAACTATGGCCCGATGACGCTCAGCACTACGGCGCAGGTCTTTGCAGGTATGCAGTCGTCCGCGATTGACATATACTGCATGTCAACCATCGACAACCGCTGGGACACCATTGTCCCGACCTATGCGTCGCTCACCGCGACACGTACTCTCTCGCCCTCCGTCCACCCCTACTACAATGTGGACAACAATCAGGGTCTATGCTACACCTTCACTCAGCCCGAGTGCGCCAAGCCTAACAGCTTCGGCGCCGTACCCGGCGACTTCAACGTTATCTTTAACTGGACCGGCAACGGCTCCAGGTATCAGATCAAGTACAACGAGGGTGCCGACTTCGTACCTCAGACACAAGGTACCCTTATTGACAATTTGACTGGTAGCACCTACACGCTCAACAACCTGACTCAGCGCACCACCTACTACGCCTACATCCGCGCCTACTGCGCCACCAGCGGCAGCTGGAGTGCCTGGCGTGCTGTGGCCGACGAGTACTTCACGACAGGTTGTGGCTATGAGCCTCTGCCTATGACGCAGGACTTCACCTCTATACCCGAGTGTTGGGATGCTCTCGCCAGCAACAACGATGCGACTTATACTGTATGGCTGGACAACAACACCCTCAGAATGCGTGCCGGCAATGAATCTAGCGGCTACGCTAACGATGTCTACGCTGTCCTGCCCAAGTTCAACGCCAATTTGAACAACTACGAGTTGGATCTCAATGTGGCGGTTGAAAATACTTCATACGGAAAACTTATTCTTGGCTACATAACCAACATCAATAACCTGTCTGGTTTTGTGGCTCTCGACACCATTGAAGGTCTGACCACTTCCTATCAGGATATCGTTCTCTACCTCACCGACTATGCCGCCATTCCCAATGGTGCTCGTCTGGCTTTGAAGTGGAGCTATAACGATAGCTATTGGGACTGCTTCATTGACCAGATTGTGGTTAAGCCGCAGCCTACCTGCTTCCCAATCAGTGGTCTTCAGGCTCAGGTTCTGACTCCCACCTCGGCGAAATTCACTTTCACCGACGGCCACAGCACTTCGACGGCTTACCAGCTTGTCTATGGTGCCCCTAACTTTGACCCTGATGGTGCAACGCCTGTGGCCATCACCAATGGCGGCAGCATCACGACTTTGGAGGGCTCGACCAACTATCAGGCTTACGTCCGTGCTGTTTGCGGCTCGGAGTATACCGATTGGGTTGGCCCTGTCAACTTCTCCACTCCTTGCCCTGTTTCCTGCCAGCTTACCTTCGAGATGGAGGACAGCTACGGCGATGGTTGGAATGGAGCAACGATAAGCCTCTATCAGAATGGTGTGTTGTATGACGAATACACTTTGAGTAGTGGCTCTACAGGATCCTATAATGTTACATTGTGCGGTGGAGCACATTATTCAATGGTTTGGACCTCGGGTAGCTATGACGAAGAGTGTTCGATGGAAATCACCCACAATGGCAACACGCTCTATATGGGTGGTGCTCCTGGTGCAGGCACTTTCGCCTCGTTCAAGGCTTGCCCCGCCTGCGACGACCCGAGCAACTTGGCCATCAGTAGCACCAAGGTGCTGACCTGGACTGCTGGCGACGCCACGCAGTGGCAGGTGCGCTATGGCATTCTCGGAAGTGGCAACTACACCACCTTGGTGGTCAACACCAACACGGCTACGTTGCCGTTGACTGGTGTTGCTGGAACTCAGTATGAGATTTCGGTGCGTTCCATTTGCGGAGCGGGTGACACGAACTTCTACATCAACCCTGTATACTACACCATGCCTCTCAGTCTGCCTTACAGCTGCGACTTTGAGAACGGTGCCACCGGTTTCATCACCCAGAGCACTGCTACCAATGAATGGATTGTCGGCACTGCCAAGAGCAATGGCGGCAGCAATGGTTTCTATGTCTCTAATGACGGAAGCAGTAATGTCTATGCAACTGGCAGTAACATTGCTTACGCATACGTGACCCTGCCTTTTGAGACTGCCGGCGACTACATGGTGAAATATGATTGGACCGCCAATGGAGAGTCCACTTGGGACTTCCTCCGTGTTGCTTTGGTTCCTGACAATGTTTCGCTGATTACTTCTTATAGCAACTCCTATAACAGCACAACTCCCTCTGGCTGGATTGCTGCCGACGGTGGATCAAAGTTGAATTTGAACACCAACTGGAACACCCGTGCCGAGGTTATCAACATTACTACTCCTGGCAACTATAAGCTTGTTTTTGCCTGGATGAATGATGGTAGTGGAGAATATCAGCCTCCTGCAGCTATCGACAATGTGTCTGTGCGTGGCTTGAACTGCAATGCTCCTACCAATATCGCTCTAAATGGCGACGGTGCTGTGGCTTGGACTCCTGGCAACACCACCCAGTGGCAAGTCCGTTGGGCACTGGCTGGCAGCAGCAACTACACCTACGCTTACGTTTCGACCCCGAGCTACACGAATGCTTCGTGGACGCCCAACACCAGCTACACCATGGACATCCGTTCAATCTGCGGTGCCAACGACACGCTGGATTGGATGAACTACGAGTTCACGATGCCGTGTCTGCCCATGACCATCACCTACGAGGAGCCTTACTTTGAGGGCTTCGAGACTACAACCTTCCCCTCGGAGTGCTGGCAGAACTTCCACGTCAGTGGTCCTGGAACTTATATCTGGACACGTAACACCTCCACCAGTTACATTCACACTGGTAGCGGTAGTGCCAAAATACAGGATATGCAGAACCAGACGTTGACCAATCTGGTTTGCCCTCCCATCGCCATTGCTGCCAACGAGGCCAATGGTTATGGTGTTGAATTCTGGATGTATCGTAACGCTACAGGTACAACCAAAGCCAACGAAGGTGTTCGTGTATGGGCAAGCCATACCAACAGCACCGAGGGTGCCACCCTTTTGGCTCACGCTCACCGCTACACAGGCTTGGATCCTGTTGTCAGCAGTACGGGCTGGTACAAGTATGAGGCTACCATCCCTCTGACGGGTACCGTCTATATCATCTTCGAGGGTGTCTGCGAATATGGTAGCACATCCTATATGGATGATATTACTATTTACAAAGTTCCTACTTGTCCGAGACCCACCAACCTTGCTTCTACGATTGGAACTGACGGTGTCAGTGCCACGCTGACTTGGCAGGAGAATAGTGCTTCGGCAGCCGCCAAGTCGGAGGTGCGTTATGCTCCTCATGGCTTAGATATTGATGCCTTTGGAACTAGCGTTATCGTTACCACTACCACTGCTAACATTGCCAATCTTGAAGTTGTTCAGCAATATGATTGGAAAGTGCGTAGCATCTGCACCGTAGGTAGCGATACCTCTGACTGGAGCGAAGTTGCTACGTTCACAGTTCCTTGTCCCAATGGCGGCAATGCAACTATTGGTACAGAATCTACCACAGGTCAAGTTGGTGCTGTTTATAGCAGTTGGGGTAATACTGTAAGTCAGCAGATTTACACCGCTGCAGAGTTAACAGCAGCTGGATTAACTGCTGGCGAAATTCAAGGAATGACTTTCACTTGGAGTACAGGTGGCACATACAATAAGGAATTCACCATATTCCTTGGTAATACCACACAATCAAGTTTTGCTGGAACAGCTGCTTCGTACTGGGTACCGATGGCAGACCAAACGCAGGTTTATGGTCCTACAGTTCGTCCTGCCGGTACGTCGGGCACTGTGGAGTATACATTCACTACCCCATTTACTTGGGATGGTACGAGTAATATTGTTGTTACTACCTTTATGAATCAGCCTACAGGCACCAACCAGAGCAGTTCAGGATTTACTTCGGTAACTACATACAACAATGCAGCATATCGTACTCGCTATGCTTATAAAGACAATGCACAGTATACGGTTGAACAAGTTGAAACACTAACAAATGGTAGCCGTACATACTATCGTTCGAATGTTACTTTCATCCGTCCTTGCGACCGTGGTGAGTGCGCTGCACCGTCGTTGGCCATCGCCACCTCTTCGGACGAGCTGAACGCTACACTTACCTTTACGGACAACAACAATGAGAGCAGTCCTGTGTTCTACTACAAATGGGGTGCTGAGGGATTTGATCCTTCGGGTGCCACCGAGTATAGCACAACGACTACCACTGCCCAGCTGACCGGCTTGCAGTCGTATGCAAGATACGATGTGTATGCCTACATCAAATGCAGTGGCACACCCAGCAATATGGTGCGCTACAGCTTTGAGCAGCCGTTTGTCCCCAACTGCTTCACTCCCACTACGGTGGCTGCCAGCAATGTTACCAACAACAGCGCCACCATCGGATGGACACCTCATACCAATACCCTGGAGCCTGCCAATGGATGGGAGATGCGCTATCGCGTGAGCGGCAGCACTGATCCTTTTACCACTCTTACAGCTCAGGGTACTGTCACCACCCTTCCTTTGAGCAACTTGGAAGGCAACACCACCTACGAGGTTGAGGTTCGCGCTATCTGCAGCAACATTGAAAGCTCTGAATGGAGCTCTGCCATCACTTTCACCACTCTGTGTGATCCTGTGACGGTGACAATGGCCGAGCCTTACATCTATGGCTTTGAGGATGCTACAGGTAGTGGCAGTGCTTACCAGATCAATGCTTGCTGGGAGAAGCACACCAATTACTCAACAGCTTATCCCTATCCAAGTACTTCTTATGTTGCCAACAACAGCGACCCGCTGACCTCGACCAACAGCTACTGCCTCTATATGTATGGATACAATACATATTACAGCTATGCCGTACTGCCGACCTTTACCAATCCGTTGACCGATTTGCAGATTTCATTGAAAGTTTTGAGAACTTCAACAGGTGTCAACTATGGTAGAGTTCAGATTGGTGTGATGACCGATCCCAATGACATCAGCACATTCCAGTTGATTCAGCAGGTACAGCCTGAATATGTTGCTTCACCCTATCCGTGGACGACTTTCGAGATTCCGCTGAATGGCTTCACAGGTACTCCTGGCCGTCTGGCCATCTTGGCTCCCGCTGACGGTACTACCAACGGCACCTATGCATATGTCGACGACATCAAGGTCAGTCTGCTGCCTCCTTGCGTCAAGCCGAGCAATGTCCACACCACGGCTTTGACTTACAATGCCGCCACCATCGACTGGACACAGAACAGCACCAATGCCACCGAAGGCAGCTGGGATGTGATGTTCGGTCCCAGCCCGCTGGATGTCAACAACGCTACCGTCACGACGCTCAACGACCACGTCTTCACGGCTACCGGTCTTGACGAGCAGACGAGCTATGACTTCTATGTCCGCGCCAACTGCGGCGCCGACGGCATGAGCGACTGGAGTTTGGTTTATACATTCTCTACACCGTGTGCTCCTATTACTGTTACCAAGTACAACCACTATATCTATGGTTTTGAGGATGCCACTGGTTCTGGTTCTTCATATAAGATCAATGCCTGCTGGGCAAAGGGTACCAACAGCAGTACTGCATATCCTTATCCGGGCAACACTGCCTCGTACCGCAATGCCAACACCGACCCCATCACTCCGACCAACAACTACTACCTCTATATGTATGCCACGACAAGCTATTACAGCTATGCCGTGCTTCCTGAGTTCAGCAACCCAGTTAACACGCTGCAGATGTCGCTCAAGGCTATGAGGACCAGTAGTACTTCGACTTATGGCAAGTTGCAGATTGGTTATATGACCGACCCGACTGACATTTCGACCTTTGTTTCGGTTCAGGAGGTTCAGCCTGCATACTCCAGTTCGTATAACTGGGAGACCTTCACCACTTACTTCGACAACGTACAGGCTCCTGCCGGTGCACGCATAGCCTTCAGGGCTCCTGCCACAGGTACCAACTATGTCTATGTCGACGATATCGAGGTTATGCCGATACCGACCTGTAGAACCGCCACTGGCTTGGCTTCGCAGAATGTCTATGCAAAGACCGCTAACCTGAGCTGGACGGAGAACAGCCTTGTCACTCCCGCCAAGTGGGAGGTACGCTATGCTCCCACCGGCGCTGACCTCGACAACGAGGGCATCAGCGTTGAGGCTACAGGCACAGCCACTGTTGCTCTCTCCAACCTGCTTCCCGAGACTAACTACCAGTGGAAGGTACGCAGCATCTGCGTGGCCGCCGCCAACTACAACGGCGACACCGCCGACTGGAGCGCTGTGGCTAACTTCACCACCACAGCTACCTGCGTGGTTCCTACACTCAATACTCCTGTTGCCACTACCAACAGCGTGACCCTCAGCTGGACTGAGAATACGTTGCCGGTGGCCGCTACCAACTGGGAGGTCGTTGTGGGCGAAGCCAAGACTGGATTCAACCCCAATATCGATGGCCAGCACTTCACCACCAACCAGAACACAGGCTATGTTGTCAACGGTCTGAAACACTCAACCGCCTATGTTGTTTATGTCCGTTCGATTTGCTCGGATGAAGACTGGAGCGACTGGAGCGCCGTGAAGAACTTCAGCACCGCCTGCGGTGCTTGGCAGTATGCCGATATGCCTATGGTTCAGACCTTCTCAGCCTCTGGTATACCTGCTTGCTGGACCAAGGCTGGCGGTACTGCCGGTGTCTCTAGCGGTAGAATGAATATCTACAGCACAAATAGCATGGTTATCCTGCCTGAGATGGGCTTTGCTCTCGACACCATCGAGATGAGCCTTGAGGCTGCCAACTACAGCGGCACCACCGAGCGCAGCTTCCAGATTGGCTACCTTGCCGACGGAACTGACACCACTACCTTTACCGCTGTTGAGACCATCACTCTTAATTCTGCTTCTTACAACGAATACAATGTTTCGTTTGCAGGTATCAACAATACCACTGGCCGCTACATAGCTATCCGTGGTTTGCAGACCGGTACCACTTGGGCTGACTTCAATATCAGAAATGTTCAGGTGAAACTACGTGAACCTATCATCTATCTGCCCAGCAACGAGACCGAGAGCCACTGTATGGTATTCTATATGGCCGACACTGTCGGAAATGAGAGTACCTACGCTGGTAATGTCAATATGACCCAGACCATCTATCCTGGCCAGCCCGGCAAGGTTCTGCACCTGACCGGTATGATGGACTGCGAATATGGCTACGACCGTCTGACCATCTATGAGGGTGTCGGCACCACCGGCAATGTCCTCTACACAGGCACTGGTAGCGATGACAACATTGACATCAAGTCCAACAGCTACGATTGGGTGAACAAGGGTGCTATGACCATTGTCTTCACTACCGATGTTGACAACGCCGACCAGTATCTTGGCTTCAAGCTGCTGGCCCAGTGCGAGTGCCCCGATTCGACTACACAGCGTGACTGGGTTGTCGACACCAACGCTGCCTTCACTTGGGTCAACGGCCGTACTTATTCCAACAACGTCACCGCTGCCAACCAGCCTGACAAGACTTGGAGCGAGGAATTTATGGAGAAGAACGTCGGCGGCTGCGACTCTGTGTACCAGACCTTGCAGCTGACTATCCACCCGACCTATACGCTCACCGCACGTCACGAAATGTGCCAGCGCGAGAGCTATATGTTCTACGGTGATACTCTGACCGCCACGGGCAATTACACCAGCACTGCCCAGACCATCTATGGTGCCGACAGTACCACGACGCTGACACTGCAGGTGCGTCCCGCCCCGACAGCTTACATCTATGTCAACGACGAGCGTACCAACGGTAACATTGATAATTTCTGCGACAATGCCGACCTCGTGATGACGGCACGTGCCACCATCGACGGTTCTGCGTTCAAGTGGGAAGACAACAGCACCGCTGCTGTCCGCACCGTCAATCCGCACGAGAGCGCCAGCTATGCTGTTACCGCTTACGACCCGACCTACGGCTGCCCCAGCTTGCCTGTGACACTGGATGTCACCACCACTCCGGTGGCTGCACTGACAATTGCTGTTACTGAAGAGGCTATCTGCGTCGGCGGTTCGACCACCCTCACGGTGACCGACACCAACAACACCGGCAGCACCTACCTCTGGAGCAACAACGAGACTGGCAACAGCATCACTGTAAGCCCCACCACCACGACAACCTACACTGTCACCGCTACCACTCCCAACGCCAGCGCCTGCACCACCACAGCTTCTGCTACCATCACGGTCAACCAGCTGCCCGTTGTCACCATCACTCCTTCGGCCAACGAGATCTGCCGCTACGACAGCCTGACACTCACAGCCACCGCAGTTGACGGTTACAACTACAACTGGACAAGCCTGAATGGTGCCACCACCTCTGCTGTGAGCTTCGTGCCTGCCAGCACGGGACGTTACAACCTGACAGTCACCGACGCCAACGGCTGTGTCAACGAGTTTACCTCGGCCACCGTTACCGTGCGTCCTGCTTATAATATTAATGATACATTATCTGTATGTGAGGCTATGCTCCCCGTTACATGGGGCACACAGACTCTGAACAACGTCAACGGCGGCAATTATGACCAGACCTGGACCATCGGCTACGGCTGCGACAGTACTGTCCACCTGTATCTCGATGTCACCGCCACCGGTGTTACCAACGCCTACCGCACCTACTGCGAGGGCGATGCTTTCACCTTCGGCCAGGGCCAGTATCAGACCAGCCACGTCGCTGACCTCAGCGTCACCTCGCTGAACTACACTGATACCACCACCGACGTCTGCCCGGTGCTGTACAACCTCTACCTCACTGTCAACCCCAAGAAGGCTACCAGCTTTGAGGCCAACGATTGCGACAGCTACACCTGGAACGAGGTTGAATACACTGCCGCCGGCAGCTACAACCAGACGCTGCAGACCATCGACGGTTGCGACAGTGTGGTGACAATGAACCTCACTCTCCGCACCTCGACCATCGGTACCGATGTCCAGACCGTCTGCGACAAGCTCGTCTGGATTGACGGCAACACCTATACCGAGAACAACACCACGGCGCAGCATACCATCACCAACGTTGCCGGTTGCGACAGTATCGTGACCCTCAACCTCACGGTGAACTATGCCAACACCGGTGTTGACGATATCCGCTGGTGCAACACCCCGACCTACACTTGGCCGCGTAACAACGTCACCTATGATATGCCTGAAACCGACGGTAAGGTCCGCTTCCTGCTGCCTGGCGTTACCAACCGGTATGGTTGCGACAGTACCCAGATACTGAACCTCGTGTTCAACCTGGCTGCCGATACCTTGGCTTGGGCCGACACCACTGTCTGCGACATCTTCATCCTCGATACCGTTGCCTGCGACGGCAGCCTCGTGGAATGCCAGATTAGCCAGAGCGGTGCTTACCAGCTGAAGACCTCCATCGGAAATGGCCGCTATGTTGTAAGCCGCCTCAATGTGACTATCAACACCAGCGAATACCACACCACTGTGAAACGCAACGTATGTCTGCCTTACACCTGGTATGATGCCGACAGCAACATTATCTCTGTTATCAATGACATCTTCACCGGTTCCGACACCAACATTTCGCTTACCTTCGCCCAGACTGCAAACGGCTGCGACCGTACCGAAGTGCTGCGTCTCATCAGTGCCAAGGCTCAGACATACAACTATGTCGACGCACAAGTTTGCCTTGGTGAAAACTACAGCTTTGGTGGCTATGTGTTGACTCCCACCGCTGCCGGCACCGAGACCTACCGTCTGGCTACCGGCATTGCCAACGCAAACGGTTGTGACTCGACCGACGTTCTCACCTTGACGACCTTCCCGACCGCCGAGGATACTATTGAAGTTACATTCTGCGAGAATAGTTTTGTGATGGGTACTGACAATGCTTACCATTACACCTACTACAACGAGGATCAGACGGATTCTGTTGACCTGACCTACGCCAACGCCCTCAACGAGGTTGCATACAACGGCACCACCGTTGCCAACTGGACCACCGAGAACGGCTGCGCACGCACGGTCACCATCAACTGGACTGTCAATCCCAACACCAGCAGTACATTCAATACTACTGAACTCTACACCTATACTTGGGATCTCAACGGTGAGACCTATGACAACGCCGGCTCCTATACCGCCAGCGCACTTTGGGGCTCGAACCAGTATGGTTGCGACAGCTTGATCACGATGAACCTGACCCTGTACGACACTGTCTACACCGTCATCGACACCACCGTCTGCACCAGCTACAAGGGACCCGACAACAAGGTGTATCGTGAGAATATGACATTCTACGACACTCTGATTAATGCATCGTACTTCGGTTCTGACAGTATTGTTGTCCTCAACTTCTATGTCAACCAGAACCCCTTGACCGATGTCTATGTTGCCACCAACATTCCTTACACATGGATTGACGGTGTAGAATACACTGCCACCGGCGAGGCTTTCTACACTCTGACTGACAATGCAGGTTGCGACAGCACCATACACATGTTCTTCACCAAACTTGACAATATTGCCCTTTGCTACAGCGAGCTGCCCTACGTGTCAACCCTTGGCTTCACGATTGACTCGGGTGCATTCAGCAACACCTATAGCAACAACGACCCGATGGGCAATGACACCATCGTAAGCTACACCATCTTCCAGCCCATCCGTACCGTATACGTAGACACTGCCTGCGACACCTACACATGGGATATCGATGGCTTGACCTACACTACGAGTGGTGTCTATGTCTATGAATATGTTGACTCGAACAATTGTGCTGCCACCGACACCTTGAAGCTGACGGTGTACAACAACACCAACAGCAGCGAGACTGTCACAGCTTGCGACACCTACACCTGGAACAACAACGGCAACACCGTTACCAAGACAGAGAGCGGCACCTATTACAGCAACTATCTCACTGCAGATAACTGCCCGAGCGTCGACACTCTCTACCTGACGGTTAACTACAACACCAATAGCGGCAGCACCGCTATTGCTTGCGACAGCTACACTTGGTACGACAGCGCCTACACCGCAACAGGTGAGTACACCCACGATTATATTGCCACCAACGGTTGCGCCAGCGTGGATACCCTCCGCCTGACCATCGGCACCGCTGGCACCGCCAGCGTCAGTGCAGATGTCTGCGACAGCTACACTTGGACTGAGAATGGCCTGACCTACACCGAGAGCACTGTGGACAGCGTTGTCTACCAGAGCTTCGCCGGTTGCGACAGCACCATCGTTCTCAACCTGACTGTACGTCACAGCACCGACAGCACCTTCGCCGTTACCGTTTGCGACACCTATACATGGGCAATTAACGGTGAGACCTACACTGCCACCGGCAGCTATGTCGACACTATCCAGAATGTGGCTCTGTGCGACAGCATAGTGACCCTCAACCTGACTGTCAACTACAACAGCAACAGCAGCGAGACCGTCACCGCTTGCAACACCTACACTTGGAACAACAACGACAGCACGATGACCACGACAGTAAGCGGTACCTACTACAACGCTTACAACGCCGCCAACGGCTGCCCGAGCGTCGACACTCTCTACCTGACAATCAACCACAGCAACAGCTACGATACCACTATCGTCAGCAGCGAAGGTTTCTATCAGTTCAACTTTGTGGGCAACGATGTCTCTTACGACACCCTGTTCCAGGCCAACACTCCGACCTCATTCGGTCCTCTGACAGCTACCATCACCAACCTTGCCGGTTGCGACAGCGTGATTACCTTCAACTTCCTTGTCGGTACCACCCGCAACAAGACCGAGGTCGTCGTGGCTTGCCAGGAATACACTTGGCCGCGTAACAACGTCACCTACGAGTTCATTAATGCTACTGAAAGCGCTGCTCACAACGGAGCTCTCTATAAGACTACTACAGGCACCTACATCTATGAAGCACCTATCGTTACCATTACCAACAACAATGCTATCGACAGCACCTTCATCCTGCAACTGGTCCTTACAGAGCGTACCAGCAGCACTGCTGACACAACATTACTGCTGAGCAACACCACTCTCGCCCTCGGCGACAGCGTCTTTGACTTCAGCGAACAGTTGGCTGCCGGTTACAGAGGCTACACTGAGACCGTCCAGCGTGAGGTCCACTTCCCGCACGTTCTCTACTGCGACAGCCTTGTGACCTACAACATCACTCTTGTTTACAACTATGATACCGCTTGGACGAACATCTGCGCTAACCAGACTTCGTTTGAGTGGGGTACTAATACCTATCCTACCACGGTCCCCGGTTCGATTTATACCTTCGACACCGTTGCCGCCAATGGCTGGTTCCAGACCATCATAGTTGCACAGGATACCGTTGTCACCGGTGACACCACCGCTGTGGCTTGCGACACCTTCGACTGGTACGAGCATACTGGCCTCACCGCCAGCAGCGACAACCTGACGCACGTGTTCACCAACGCCGCCGGCTGCGACAGCACCGTGACACTGCACTTGACCATCAAGAACAGCACCACCGGCGATACCACTGCTGTGGCTTGCGGAAGCTTTGACTGGTATGAGCACACCGCTCTCACCGGCAGCAGCGACACCTTGACACACGTGTTCACCAACGCCGCCGGCTGCGACAGCACCGTGACGCTGCACCTGACCATCAACAATGCCACCACCGGTGACACCACCGCTGTGGCTTGCGACAGCTTTGTCTGGTACGGCACCACCTACACTGCCAGCACCGAGGAACCCACTCACGTGTTCACCGCCGCCAACGGCTGCGACAGCACTGTGACTCTGCATCTGACCATCAACAAGAATGTAGCCTTCGCAGATGTTGTTTCGGAATGCGACAACTACACTTGGCCTGTCAACAATACTAACTACACCACCAGCGGTGTATACACCTATGACAGCACTGATGTCAACGGATGCCACGCTATCGACACCTTGAAGCTGACCATCAAGAGCAGCAACACTGGTATCGACGAAATCGTGGCTTGCGACAGCCTGATGTGGATTGACAGTGTAACATATTACATCAACAACTTCACCGCACAGCATACCGTTACCAACGTTGCCGGTTGCGACAGCGTTGTAACCCTCAACCTGACTATCAACCACGCTACGCACAATATCACAAACATCACTGATGCTTGCGACAGCTATGTGTGGACGACTTCGGGTATGAACTATGCTTACGATGCCAACGCTACCTACCCGTTGACAGTCACCCACGAGTATGTCAATGCCCAGAACTGCCCGAGCGTCGACACCTTGAAGCTGACTCTGCACCAGAGCTCGGCCGAGACCTTCACAGTCAGCGCTTGCGACAGCTACACTTGGGATAACAACGGCAACACTATCACCAAGACAGAAAGCGGTATCTATACCAGCAACTACACCAATGCTGATGGTTGCGCCAGCACCGATATGCTCTACCTGACTATCAACAATGCTTCTACAGGCTATGATACAATTGTAACCAGCGCTGGTTACTATATCTATGACAACGTTCTCTACACTGCCGATCGCAACGGTAACGATTTCTTCGATACCACCTTCACTGTTGCCAGCGATACGAATGCTGCCGGTTGCGACAGCACCACGATGCTGACCATCATTGTCGGTACCCAGGCTATCGGTATGCAGAACGAGGTTGTCTGCGACCACTTCACCTGGATCAACGGTCACACCTACGAGTATCGCGAGAACGCTCCTGAGGGCGCGCTCTACTACGATGCTACCGATGACGCTTGGGTCTATGCCCGTCCGCGCTACACGCTGCCCGGCGTGCTCAGTGCCAACGGCTTCGACACTATCGCAGTCCTGAACCTGACCCTGACTCAGATCAAGTACACCGAGGAGAATGTAAGCTTCCTGTTGAGCCAGCAGATATGCTACCTCACCAGCGACAGCCTTGCAGCCTACACTGTTGACTTCACCGGCCACGCCGCCGGCACTGTCGACACTGTCTTCAGCTTCGGTGCTACCTCGCACTACTGCGACAGTATCATCACCTACCACATCACCCTTATTGACAACTACACCAATATCGGCAACGAAGACATCTGCGCCACCGCAATTGATTACACTTGGGACAACACCAACATCCAGGGCGGTCACAGCCAGAGCTACGATCTCACCAGTATGATCACCGACTTCGACCACGTGAGCACCATCACGCTGACCGATACCGTCTTCAAGGGCGATGCCAATAACGAATGGGTCTATGCCAAGACACTCACTGTCCACCCGGTTGTCTACGCCACCGAGCGCCGCACCGCTTGCGACAGCTACACTTGGAACGGCACTGTTTTCACCGAAAGCACAACGACAGCTACCCGCTTCTTCCCGAACGGCTCCAGCTACGGTTGCGACAGTACGGTGACACTCAACCTGACCATCAAGTATAACAGCAATACCGGCTACACCGTCAACAATGCTTGCGATAGCTACACTTGGGGTCTCAACAGCCAGACCTATACCACCTCTGGTGACTACACTCGCGCTTACACCGCTACCAACGGCTGCCCAAGCGTCGATACTCTCCACCTCACTGTCAACTACAGCAGCAAGAACGTGGAGACCCTCACCGCTTGCGACACCTACACTTGGCACGGTACTCCTTACACCGCTTCCACTGAGCTCGCTTATAACTACATCAACGACGGTGGTTGCCCCGCAGTTGATAGCCTCTACTTGACTGTCAACTACAACAGCAACAGCGGCGAGACCAAGGTAATCTGCGATAGCTACACATGGCACGACAGCATCTACACTGAAAGCACCACTGCTTACTACAGCTATGACGCTGCAAATGGTTGCCCGAGCGTCGATACCCTCTACCTGACCGTCAACAAGAACAATGGTAGCGAAATCACAGAGACTGTCTGCGATACCTACACTTGGGCTATCAACGGCCAGACCTACACTGAGACCGGTATCTACACTTACGACAGCACCGACGCCAATGGCTGCTACGCACAGTGCAAACTCGACCTCACTGTTGGTTACACCACCAACAATGCCGAGACCGTCGTCGCTTGCCACGCCTACAACTGGCACGGCACCGACTACAGCACCAGCGGTATTAAGACCTATGCTTATACCAATGCTGACGGCTGCCCGAGCGTCGACACCCTCCACCTGACTATCAACAACCAGACGACCTACGCTGTTCAGACTATCGAGAACTGCGGTCCTTACACCTGGACTGTCAACGACAGCATCATCGGTGTCTTTGAGCAGAATATCGAAACGTCGACAACTCTCACCAACCCGAGAACGATGTGCGACAGCGTGGTCTTCCTGCGCTTGACTGTCTACGAGGCTCCTCACGCATACGAGACTGCCACCATCTGTGTTGACGCACTGCCTTACACATGGCGTGGTATTGAGTTCACCGCTGCCGGTGACACCGCTATCACCACAGCTTTCACCGCCAACTGCGACAGCACAATCCACTTCGCACTTACTGTCAACCCGCTGATCAATGTTGAGCTTACCGATGTTGTCTGCCTCGGTCAGGATTACAATGCCAACGGCTTTGCTATCACCGCCGACGAGCTCACATCCGGTACTCACACCTTCACCAACACAGTTGCTTCTGTCCTGACTGGTTGCGACAGCACCACCACGCTGACACTCACCGTCGGTGATGTCATCTACAATGCTGCTGTTGAGGTTACCGCTTGCGACAGCTACAGCTGGAATGCCGGTGACGGTGAGACCTACAACTACACCACCAGCGGAACCTACAACTCGGCTGCCTACGCCAACGCCTTGGGTTGCACTAGCATCGATGTCCTTGAGCTGACTATCAACAACAATAGCAGCCACGGCGTCAGCGCTACCGCCTGCGACACCTACACTTGGAACGGCACCGTGTACGATGCTACCGGTGATTACACCTACGCTTATGCAGATGATAACAACTGCCCGAGCGTTGATACCCTCCACCTGACTATCAACAACAACACCAGCACGGCTTACACCGAGACGGCTTGCGATAGCTACGAGTGGAACGGCACCGTCTACACCACCAGTGGAGATTACACCTTCGCTTACAGCACCAACGATGGCTGCTTCAGCGTCGACACCCTCCACCTGACTGTCAACTACAACAGCAACACGGCTTACACCGCCATCGCTTGCGACAGCTACATCTGGAACGGTCAGACCTACACCACCAGCGGCGACTACACCTATAATTATAACAACACCTACGGTTGTGCCAGCGTCGACACCCTCCACCTGACTGTCAACTACAACAGCAACACGGCTTACGCCGCCACCGCTTGCGACAGCTACACCTGGAACGGCCAGACCTACACCACCAGCGGCGACTACACCTATAGCTACTACACCGCTGATGCTTGCGCCAGCGTCGATACCCTCCACCTGACTGTCAACTACAACAGCAGCAACGGCGAGACCGTTACCGCTTGCGACAGCTACACCTGGAACGGCCAGA
>JAGCUU010000010.1 GCA_017962665.1 Bacteroidales bacterium
CGTTGACAAAGTCCTTGCCAAGCTCCATACCCATCTTGTAGGCAATCTGGCTCATACAGTTCCAGTCCTTGTCGATGTTGGAGGCGTAGGGCACCATGAAGTATTCTTCGTCATGGACGCGGTAGACGAGCATGTCGTCGACCACGCCACCTTGACCATTGGGCAGGCATGTGTACTGCACCTTGCCGTCGAAGAGGTCCTCGACGTTGTTGGTGGTGACATACTGCATGAAGTGCTTGGCGATGGGGCCTTTGGCGCGGAACTCACCCATGTGGCTCACGTCGAACACGCCCACGTTGTTGCGGACATTGTTGTGCTCCTCAATAAGTGTGGTGTACTGGATAGGCATGTTGTAGCCTGCAAATTCAGCCATCTTTGCACCAAGTTTAATGTGCAAGTCGGTGTACGGTGTGGTTTTCATTTGTGTATATTTTTGATTGATTAGTAATTACAGTTATGATAATTTTTCTTTGCAATCTACAAAGATACACACATTTTTATAAATATCAAGAAATCGTCTTTATAAAAAACATTGCTCATGGTCGGGAATTATGAGGGGGCTTGTGTTATGTAAGGTGAGACCTATCTTGTCGAGACGTCCCGCTGGGGTTATGGGGTTCATGCTGAGGAAACGGTCTATCTCGTCATTCAGGAAATACAAGTTGCGAGACTGGTTGAAACGGTAGGCGCGAATCACTCCATTACGCATCCATCTGTATATGGTGCTACGGGATATCTTCAGTTTCTCCTGCAGCTGCTCTACGGTAATCCACTCACATTTTTCGTTATTCGTGCCGATACGCTTTTCTTGCTCTTTCTTTATAAGATACTGATTTTTGTCCATCGTTTTTTTGAGCAAAAATATCAGCGGAAAAACGAAGATGTTGGAACCGTAAACAAAGGGTTGATAATATTATAAAAATGATGTTTGTGTGCTGTTTATTAATTAAATATGTTTGAAAATGTGATATGTTTATCCAATAAAAAAGTAAGAGAATGCCGCATAAAGTCTCAATGGTTTCATTACATTGAAACAAATGGCATGGTGCTATAGTGTTTGTGTGGGAGGAGAAAGGGTAGGGTGATGTTGTGAAAAAAAATGTTTTTGCCAATTGTGACTTAGTCGGTTATTTTGCCTTTGGCAAGGAACGGCGCATCGTCAGGACGACAAAAAATGCGGTTGATGATGATGTATTTTTTCTCGTCTTTGTATGTGGTGCGCGAAAGGCTGCTCTGCAGGTGCTTAAGATCCCAGTGTTTTTCAAAGAACGACCATTTTATTGCGGGATCGACCTCCGTCTGGAAGCAACAGGCTATGCGGGCGGCAACGGTGACGCTGCTCTTTGGCATCAGACGCAAGTGTTCGTCGACAAAACCCTCGTTGGCGAGGATTTGCCAAAAATGCAAAGCTTTGTCGCATGCAATGGCATAATAGCGGCGGTCGCAGCGGAGCCTGTCCACAGTCATTTTGTCAATAGGTCGTGGGGTGTAACGTCTTCTTGTCGCAGAGGGTGTTGATGTTTCGATTGTCGTGTCGGCATAACCGGATTCTGTGTCTGTAAGAGGACGAAGGTGCCTGGATGAGACATTCTTTGCCTTTTCAAGCTCTATGGAGGTGGTAAGGTTTCTGACCTCATGAATTAGTCCGTCATTCTGCTTGGCAAGTATTTCGTTTTTACCCCGTTCCTTTTCCAGCTCCTGTTGGATATTGCTGTAAGCCTCGTATAGACGGTCGTATTTTTCTTGTAGGCGCCCTATCAATTCTATGTACATTCTGCTGACGGAATCCTGCGGCATGTGCTGGTTGCCGTAATCTTTTTTGAAAATGTTGCCGGACTCTGTCATTATCAATGCTTTTATGTTACAAAAACGCCTTACAACAATCTATTCCCTACGTTTGTTGGTGTAGGGAAAGTGTTGATAATTAGGATGTTTAGTGTAAGTTGCTGTTTTTCTTACCTATTCGTATTTTTTGCAAATATACGAATATTTGTTTATTGCAAGAAAATTATGATGTTACGGTAACCTATTTCTTTTAGGAAGAGGTTTGCGCCCTCTTCGCGGTCGAGGTCGGATGGTTGGTGGGCGTCGGTGCCGACAATGACAGGGATTCCGAGGGTGTTCATGTATTTGATGGTCTCTTTAGCGGGGTAGAAGTCGGTGTGACGGCCTTTGTAGATGCCACGGGTATTGATTTCGCAGATGCAACCATATTCCTTTATTAGCGTTATGGTCTCGTAGAGCAGGTCCCGGAACCAGGGCTCGTCGTATTGAAAATAGCGGTTGTGGTTGTGCATCACTATTTTGTCGCAGTGGCCGACGATGGTGGGGCGGTTGCGTTCTATCATGGCGTTTTGTTGGTGGAAATAGGCGCGAACGCCGGCACGGATGTCGTCGCCAAAGATATGGTGCAAACCGTTGTCGTAGGTCTCTTGACGGGGTCCATCGATAAACCAAATATGGTAGGGTATCTGGTTTCGCTCATCGCCGTTGGCTGTAGCGCTCAGTTGCCGCAGTGACTCAATGTCGTTGGGATTTGGGATGAGATGTACGCTGCCAATAGTGTATTCGAGTCCTCCCTTTTCGACGAAGGTGGAAAAATCCTCCTGCAGTCCTGGGATGTAGTCGATTTCCAGTCCAAGACGGATGTCTATACGTCCTGCGTATTCTGCTTTCAGTGCGCGCACTTCGTCGCAATAGGCTGTGTATTCTTCGTCCTTGATGGCGAAAGTGCTGGGGAAAGGGACAGGCGAATGGCCGGAGAAGCCCAAGACAGAAAAGCCTTTGGAAATGGCGTACTCGACATATTCGCGAAGCTCGCCCTTGCCGTCGCACCAGCGGCTATGTGTGTGGTAGTTGGTCAATGTTTGTTATTTAAAAGTCATATTGTACGGTAAGAGACAGTCGTAGGTTGCCTACGGGGTCGGCGTAGCCGGCATAGGTGTATTCCGCCTCGGCAGTGCAAAACAGATTGTCGCTCATGCGGTATTGCAGCCGAGGCTGTATGCGGTAAAGATATTCGATGTCGTGTCCACGTCCGAAGATATGCGTGGCATCGCTATGGCCGCCAAAGTCGCGGTTTTCTGCATATCCCATAAAAATGCCCGGACGCAAACGTCCTGTACGTCGCGAGATGTCAATCCAGTAAGTGTTGAAATGCCAGTCCTCCACGTCACCGTTGGACAAAAAAAGGTATCCTCCCAGCGAGCATCCCTCGTAGAGACTGTTGTTGAGCAGAGTCTGAGCCTTGATGTCGCAGTTGCCGATACTCAGTTTTCCGAACAAGGTATAACTCAGCGAGGTGTGTGTACGGTCGTTGAGGGTGGTCAGAGGCACTTGTAGCTGTAAAGTTTTCAGGTTTACTGCTCCGCCAAAGAACAGGTGTTGTCCCTTGTAACGTAGTTGGGCAGTAAGTTCTGGTATCAACGAGTGGCGTGCAAAGGCAGTGCTGTTGGTGTAGGTTCCATTCAATTCACCTTGACTGGTGTTGTCGAGTTGCCAGGATGCCGCCGCGACGGCCTCAATACCGTGACGGTTGGAGTATTCGTATCGCACTTGGTTGTAACGTGCATAGAGGGCAAAGGGTGCACCCATATTCAGTGGGTTGGTAAAAGGCATTACCTCGTGGATTTGCATGGGATACCAGTATTGGCCCATGAGCAGGCGATGTGTGGAGGCGATGCAATCGGTTCTACCAATGCATTTATGTTTTAACCATTTCATGTCAATGTAGGCATGCCGCAGGCGCAGACTGTTGATGGTTGCATTGGTGCTGCCGGTAAAGTCGCCCTCGACGTATGCACTGGTTTTGGCACCCAATGCGTCGGGGCCCGTGACACGCAGTCCCATTCGGGCTGTGATGGCCAGCATGTTGGCTTGCCATCCGTCGTTGAGGTCATGCCCAAGGCTGTCCAAGGCAACAGGCTTTGGGTAGAAGAGCATCATATCCTCGCGTCCACCGACAACGGAGCGGCTGTCGGCATAGTAGTGAGGGTTGACAAACCCGTGAAAGTCAAAACGAAATTTTTTTGCCACCGTGTCATTCTGGGCAAAACCAATAACCGAAATGTTGAGAATGAAAAGGAGTAAAAGTATTTTCTTCATTTCCATGAGGGAAGTCTTATTTTTTCTTGTTTCCTCCGGCGAGGGCCAAAATCAGACCCAATGCGACACCCAACAGGGCGGCGAAAAGTACCTGGAACTGTTCGGGCAGGATGAAGGTGATGGTGTGGGCGGGAAACCAGAAAAGCGGTATGGTCTTCTTGATGACCACGTTCCACATTACGTCCCAGTTGACTTTTGTACTGATAATCTCGCGCATCTTCATGGGTCGCAGCAACCCACGCACGGTGCCGCCGTTGTCAAGAATGTGAATGTCAGTGCATTTGTGGAAGGTCATCATTACGGGAGCAAAGATGCTGTTCATCAACACGCTGACGGCAAAAGCCACGCCAACCTTCCCCAGTGTGAGGGTCTCGGAATTGAAAACATCTTTGATGGTCTCCAAATCGGCGATGCCAAGTTTTGACAGAAATACAGGGGTGCCACTTTTGAAGATGATCATGGCCATGGTGATGCACATGCCTAGAAATCCCCATACCATCATGCGAGGCAACACGCCGAATCCCGGTTTGTTATAAACCCCTTCGCGGATGCGAAGTGCCAACATCTCGCCCAGTGTGGCAAGAATGGCGAATTTGAAGAAAGCCAATACGAATGCTATTGGAAAACTCTTCGATGTGGTGTTGAACCAGTCAAAGAAACCTGTGGCAGGGATGAAAAAGGGTGTCAGTACGGCGATGACGCAAAGAATTAGAATCCAGTCTTGTTTTTTCATTGGAGAGGTGATGATTTTAAAGTTGATTTATAATTGTTTGTATTTATGTCGTATTTGCGTTTTGTTTTGCAAAGGTAATAAAAATATGAAAACTTATTGTAATAAGGCAATAAATCCGTTTATTCTTCGTAAATATACAAAATGGTTCTTTGATGATTGTATCTATAGAACTGTTGTTCGTTTTTTTTGTGGGAGTGAATACCTGAAGATAAGACAGTACCTTTTTAATACCCAAGTAACAATATGTCAGCATTGCCTCCTCTTTTCCTCGACCTCGCCATAATTTTAATCACGGCTGGAGTGATTACGGTTGTTTTCAAATGGTTGAAGCAACCCCTTGTGTTGGGCTACATTGTTGCTGGCTTTTTTATAGGTCCTTATTTCCCGTGGTTCCCTGCTGTAAAGGATGCTACCGATGTGCATGTGTGGAGCGATATCGGAATTGTCTTCCTTATGTTTGCTCTCGGTCTTGAGTTCAGCATCAAGAAATTGAAAAAGGTCGGGGCGACGGGAGCGATTACGGCGTTGACAGAGTTGGCGATAATGTTTTTGGTTGGTTCCAGCCTGGGCAGGTTGCTCGGGTGGAGTTCCATGGAGTGCATCTTCCTTGGATGTATGCTCTCCATCTCTTCGACCTCAATCATCATCAAGTCGTTTGACGACCTGAAACTTAAGCAGCAGAAATTCACCTCTTCGGTGACGGCGGTGTTGGTTGTGGAAGACCTGATTGCCGTGTTGCTGCTGGTGCTTCTATCCACGATTTCCGTCAGTAAGAGTTTCAATGGCGGCGAGTTGGCACTGAGTCTTGGAAAACTGGTTTTCTTTCTGATAATATGGTTCACATTCGGCATTTTCCTTATTCCTACTTTCTTGAAATGGATGCGTCGCTATATGACGGAGGAGACGCTTTGCATTGTGGCCGTGGGACTCTGTTTCGGCATGGTGGTGCTTGCCTCATACGCAGGATTCTCTACTGCTTTGGGTGCCTTTGTGATGGGAGCTATACTCGCCGAGACCATAGAGGCTGACGTTATTCACCGAATTATCACGCCAATAAAAAATCTTTTCTGTGCGGTTTTTTTCGTGTCGGTGGGAATGTTGGTCGATCCGCATATCCTGGTCAAATACCTCGTTCCAATACTAATTATTGCCGGTACGGTAATACTCTTCAAGTCCAGTGCTGCAACGTTGGGATTCATCCTCTCGGGAAAGAATCTTAAGACTGCGGTGCAGTCGGGCTTTTGTTTCTGCCAGATTGGTGAGTTCTCGTTTATCATTGCAGGCTTGGGTCTCTCGTTTGGCGTCATCAATCCAGACATCTATCCGATAATCGTCTCGGTGTCTATTGTGACGACCTTTGTCACGCCATACATGATAAAAGGTGCGGGACCGTTGGAGAGCAAAATTGAACCGAAGCTGCCGCAGAAGCTCAAAGATGCCCTTGAACGCTACAGCAACTCGGCAAAGCAGACCAACAAGTCTGTGTCGGTGCGTCTGTTCCTTAAAAAACAGTTTTCATCCATATTGCTTTATGGTGCTATCAACGGAGGTATCTGCCTGCTGTCGTTCACGTTATTGAAGCCGTTTTTAAACACGCTTTTGGTCGGTTCCGACGGTACACCTTTATTCTGGGGCAATGTATTGGGTATGATAGCCACACTGGCAATAATGTTGCCGTTTGTGTGGGCAATGGCGGTAAGGAATGTCAACCGCACAAAGATCAAGGAACTGCTTGACTCGAAAGAATATAGTCATGCTATCGTTGTCCCCGTGTTGCTGTTGAGGTACTTCATGGCGTTGTTCTTTATAGGTTTGGTGATAGGAAACTATATTCACCTTGCTGTTGGCTTCCTTGTTATTCTTGCCGTGTTCATAGTGCTTGTGGTGCTTTTCTCGAAACGGACAATCAGTTTCTACCAGCGTATAGAAAACCAGTTTATAGAGAACTTCAATTCGCGGCAGGCCCAGCAATCGTTCAAGATACCTACACTCCTGGAAAACAATTTCTATCTGGAGCGCATACCTGTAACGCAATATTCGCCTTTTGCAGGACGTATGTTGAAGAACACCAATTTCAGGATGGATTACGGAATCAATGTAGTCTCCATAGAGCGTGCCGGACAGGTCTACGACCTGCCTGACAAGGACATGATTATCATGCCGGGCGACCGCCTCTCAGTCATGGGCAGTGAAGACCAGATAGTACATCTCCGAACGGTGCTTGATGTGGAACCTGACATGCTTATACACGACCACAGCGACAACGAACTTAATATTTACCGTCTCACAGTCCATGACAACAATCCGTTCATTGGCCAGACAATTGCTGAATCGCAATTCTCTCAGCACTACCATGCGATGATTATCGCTGTGGAGCGTGACGAGAAACAGATACTCAATCCACCGTCGACAACCATGTTTGCAGAGGGTGACATTGTGTGGTTTGTCTCACCCGATGAGCTGGATATTCATAAGTTTACAAGAGAATAAGTGATGATGTATGATGTAAGATGTTTGAAGATAAAAAAACACTAATTGTACTAATAACACGAATATTTTAATCGATACAAAAACATATATAGATAAGATGTTGAAGAAAATAGCACAAACACTGGTTTTTGTTTTTACCTTTGGTGTTGCACCGCTTATGGCGCAGAACGGCACTGTGCCGGACCGCAGTTTTGAACTGTCTAAAAACTTGGAGATTTTCAGCAGACTTTACCAGACTTTATATGTCAACTATGTGGATGACGTGGATCCCGGGGCTACTATGAAAAAAGCCATCGATGCCATGCTGGCGTCACTGGACCCTTATACGGTATACTATCCGGAGTCGGACATGGAGGATGTCAAACTTCAGCTGTTGGGTCAATATGGTGGAGTTGGTGCATTGATACACCAGGAAGGCAAGAATATCTATATCTCTGAGCCTTATAAAGACCTTCCTGCCGACAAGGCAGGGTTGAAGGCTGGCGACAGAATATTGGCTGTCGACGGCACCTCTACGGAAGGCAAAAACAATGCCGATGTCAGTTCCGCTATGCGCGGACAGGCCGGTACCGATGTGAAGCTGAAGCTGGAACGCGACGGCAAGACCTTTGAGCGTACTATCACACGTGCAGAGATAAAGCTGCCTAATGTGCCTTACAGCGGTATTGTCGGCGGAAATATAGGATATGTGAAACTCGATGAATTTACACGTGACGCCGCTAAGAATGTGCGTGACGCGTTCGTGAAACTGAAGAGAGATCATCCCGACATGGCCGGCTTTATCCTTGACCTTCGCAATAACGGTGGTGGTCTGATGAATGAGGCTGTAGACCTTGTCAACATCTTTGTCGGCAAGGGACAGCTGATTGTAGAGACCAAGGGAAAAATTTCTTCCAAGAACACAAAAAGCTATACGCATCTCAACCCTGAGGATACACAGATACCTGTAGTAGTGCTTATCAACGGATACAGTGCTTCAGCTTCTGAAATCACTGCAGGCAGCCTCCAGGACCTAGACAGGGCTGTGATTGTCGGTTCACGCTCCTTTGGCAAGGGCTTGGTGCAGAATGTGCTGCCACTGGTGTACAACACTCAGATGAAAGTTACGGTTTCGAAATATTACATTCCCAGTGGCCGTTGCATACAGGCATTGGATTACAGCCACAAGGATGAGAACGGTCGCGCCACCAAGGTGCCTGACTCGCTCAAGACAGCCTTCAAAACTGTCGGTGGCCGCACGGTGTTTGACGGATTCGGAATCGAACCTGACTTCGAAGTGGAGACAGAGTATATGTCAGCTCTTGGTACGACTTTGGTCGCAAAATATTATATCTTCAACTATGTCAACGAGTTTGTTAAGAAGCATGCCTCTGTCGCTGCCCCTTCGGAGTTTGTCGTCACTGACGAAATCTACGATGATTTTGTAAAATACCTGTCGGACAAAGACTATAGTTACTCCACGAATACGGAGGAGATGCTAAAACAACTCCGCGAGACGGCAAAAGAGGAGAACTACCTTGAAGCACTTTCGTCGAACATAGAACAGTTGGAGACACTGCTTAAGAAAGACAAATCGGACGACTTGAAGAAGAACCGCAAGGAAATCAGCGAGATGCTGAAATCAGAGATACTTACCCGATATTACTATGCTGCCGGAAGACTCGAAGGTTCACTCTCCGACGACCCTGAAGTGGCCAAGGCTATAGAGGTGCTGAAAGACAGAGCTCTATACAACAAGACACTTGGCAAAAAGTGATTGGAGCGGGTATGGGATTATTTCACACATACTTTCCTCCTGTAACGGATGACGACGGCAAGGTATCGCTAAGGCTCACCATACACCATGCCATTTATTTCGTGCTGCTTGTACTTTTGTTTGCCTCTCAGCCGGTAAGCAACTTCATGATGAGCGGAATGGAGATATTGATGGCGGTGAACTGGGCGCTGGAGTGGGATATGAGGCGGAAATTTTCCCGTCGCACGTCGCCATTGCTACCGCTCCTGCTGGCCTTTGCCATACTGATGGCTGTGCATCTGCTATGGATGCTGGGCAGTACAAATGTCGGCTACGGATGGTACGATATTTTTAAAAAACTGCCACTAATAGCTATTCCATTGGTTGTGCTGACATCGCGTCAGCTCAATTTCAAGCAACTTACATTCATTGTCATGGGATTTGTAATCTCAGTCTTTGTTGCAGCGATTATCGGCAATATACGTATGGCTACAGAGCCGGACATCCCATATCGCGACGTGCCGTTCATCTCGCATATCAGATATTCACTCAATGTCTGTCTTGCAATTGTTTTTATTTTGTGGTATGCCGTCAGGCGTTACTCCAGAATAACCTTCCCGTTGAAATTCAGGGATTATTTGGCCTATATTCTTATTGCATCATTGACGTTGTTCCTGCTTGACTTCTTGTTGAAACTGCGTTCCTATACGGCGTTCATAGTCCTCTTTGTCGTTGCAATCGCTTTGCTGCTTTGCTACTGGCGTCGCATAAACAGTGCGAAAATCCGTATACTTTTAGTCTCACTGCTTGTGGTGATAGTAGCCGTATTGGCTGTTGTGACGCTAAAGATGAGGAACGACTATTACAGCCCTGTGGCGTTGATAGAACAACCTTTGGCGGAAAAGACTGTGAATGGAAACAGTTACAGGCATACGAACGATGGCTTTATTGAGAATGGCAACTATGTAAACAACTATGTGTGTGAAGAAGAGCTACGTGCCGAATGGGTGAAACGTAGCGCTATGGCTATTGACTCTTCCACCGCCAACGGCTATGCGGTGATGCCGACACTGATACGTTACCTTAACGGCCTTGGCACCACGAAGGATAGCGTTGGCATGACATTGCTTACCGATGGCGACGTCAAAGCCATTGAGAATGGAATAGCGAATCCGGTATATGTTTATGGTTCGTCGCTGCGCAAGATGTATTATGTGATGTTTTTTGAGTATGAAAGCCATAAAAGATACGGTTCGGTGAAGGACTTCACCATGCTGCAGCGTCTCGAATTGTGGCGTAACGCATTGCGGGTATTCAAAAGCCATCCATTGTTTGGTGTCGGAACAGGCGATGTCGTTGACGAATGCCATGCACAACTCGAGGCGGACGGCTCACAGCTGAGGGGAACCACCAAACATGCCCACAACCAATATCTGACATTTCTTGTGTCGTTCGGCATTGTGGGATTTCTATTGATAGCCGTAGCTTTTGTGTGGGCTTTGCGAAAAATACGCTTATTTCATCAGCCCGTCGCGGCGGCATATATATGCATTCTGCTTATGTCGTTCATCACCGAGGATACTGTCGAGACCTTGGCAGGATGCCTTTTTGCGGTATTGCCGTTCTGCCTGTTGGGAGTGATAAGTAAAATAGATGGATGCCCGAACAATATAGATTGCTGATAAATGTATCAATATCATACACTAAACAACGGAATTAAAATCGTTTTCAGAAACAACGGGTCGGCGGTGACTCATTCGGGAGTATATATAAACATAGGCTCTCGTGACGAGAGGGGCGAGGAAGAGGGCATGGCCCACTTCATAGAGCACTCCATTTTCAAAGGCACAGAACATCGCCGTGCATACCATATACTGAACCGCATAGACGGTGTGGGAGGTGAACTTAACGCGTTCACGACCAAAGAGGAGACCTGTATTTATGCATCCTCGCTTTCGATCCACCTTGAACGTAGCTTGGAACTTTTTGCCGACATAATCTTTCATTCCACTTTCCCGTCATCGGAGATAGAGCGAGAGAAGGATGTGGTTATCGAGGAAATCAACTCATACAGGGATGCTCCAGCAGACCTTATCTATGACGATTTTGAGGAGTATATTTTTGAAGGCCATCCGTTAGCGCATAACATTCTGGGAAGCAAAAAGAATGTGAAACGTTTCTCTACAGAAAGCATACGCGGCTTTATGCGTCGCAACTACACCACCGACCGCATGGTTATCTCTGTGGTTGGCGGAGTACAGTTTGAGAAAGTTGTGCGATGGTGTGAGAAATACTTTGGAATCTATCCTTCCGCCGAATCTGCCGCCGATCGCAGTGAGACTCCTGAGTGCCGCAAGTTCGACATCACCCTCAATCGCCATACACACCAGATGCATGTCATGCTGGGTTGCAAAGCTCCTTCGATATTCGATGAGCAAAAGGTGGCATTCTCCCTGCTAAACAATATCCTTGGCGGTCCGGCGATGAATTCCCGTCTCAATGTGGCGATACGGGAGAAATACGGTTTCTGCTATACTATCGAGTCCCAGTATACTCCATTCAGCGATACCGGACTTTTTTATATCTATGCGGGAATCGATGATGATGCCCGGGAACATTTCATTAGCCTCGTATATAGCCAGCTGAACCATCTCGCCACAACAATGCTCACTCCGACACAGTTGCATAATGCCAAACAGCAGTATATAGGTCAGATGACGATAAACAATGAGTTGGCACTGAATGAAATGCAGTCTATAGGGAAGAGCTATCTCTCTTTCGACAGGGTGGATACCGTCGAGGAGATGCAGCGTGACATAGAGGCAGTAAACTCATCAGACATTACTGACATTGCAGCGACACTCTTGAATCCCGACAACTTGAGTTTGCTGACTTATTGTTAAAACAGTCATATCCTATAGTTGTTTGCGGTTGCGGGCTTTCGATGGTTAGTCGGTAGTATTTTTTCCGTATGATTATAAGGCGTAGCAGCCAGATGGCAAAAAATGCATTGGAGATAATGTTGTAGAGTGGTGGAAATGTGGCAAAAAGCGACACAATCCAGAGAAGTAAGTCTATGTCGAAGAGTAGATTCCAAAGCTTTTCTTGGTCACAGAAAGAGACTTTTAATGGAGCACTTTGACTGATATTGATATTGCTTGTCGAACTAACTGAAAGATCCAAGGAACGCTGTTTTTTGCCAAAAACAATACGCCCGCCGCATTGTATACGGAGGGCGTATGAGCCGTTAGGCAGTTCGATAGTGACACTGTCGCCACGCATAATACAGACTAAGCGGTCGTCGATAAATATCAGATGAGGCAGACGTGGCTCCCAAAAATGACGATTGTGTACTATCTTCAGAAAAGCCATGTCAGACCATCTGCTCGATATTCCATACGAAGGCGCGGATGCCTACCTCCTCGTTGCGCTTGTCCAATTTACGCACTGCAGTGAGGAGGTCGTCAACTTTGGAGTCTTCTACGACGGTGATGATGGCGTTGTTGAGCTCTGGCCATGTATGGGTGCCACGATGCGGGTCACCGTTTAAATGACCGCGGCCCTGTACGTTTTCCCAATAGGTGAATCCACGTATGCCAAGTGTATCGAGCATATATTCAACACGTTCGTTATTGGCTTGGTTATATACTATCATTATACTTTTCATTGCTCATCCAGATTGATGTTCATAAAGATAAATTTCTTGCGCTCTTTCTCTTTCTTCTCTATTTCACCTTTGCGGTTAAAGATGCCGTAGAGAACCGGTACTACGATAAGGGTGACGAAAGTCGACACCGTGAGTCCGCCAATGACAACGAGACCCATAGTTGTCCACATCTCAGAACCTTCGCTGTTGGATGTTGCCATAGGTATCATACCGAGAATGGTTGTGAATGCGGTCATCAACACAGGACGCAGACGGCTTTTGCCGCTGAGAGCGATGGCTTCGTACAGATCTATGCCGCGCTCGCGCATAAGGTTGATATAGTCGACAAGCACAATACCGTTTTTGACCACGATGCCGATAAGGAGGATGAGTCCGAGTGCTCCTATCATGTCAAGGTTCTGGCCAGTGAAGAGCATCATCAGTATTACACCGCTGAGGGCGAACGGGATGGAGAACATGATGATGAACGGTTTGCTGAACGACTCGAACTGGGAGGCCATGACGATATAGACTAATATGATGATGAGGATACCAAGAAGGAGCATGTCGCGTGAAGAATCCTGTTGGTCTTTGTAGTTACCGGCAAGGTCGACATGAATTTCGGATGGTATCTCCATCTGGTCAAGTTCTTTTTGGACGCTTTGAGCCAACTCCTGAAGTGAGGTGTTGTAAGGCATGACGGTAAGCGTAAGGTAACGCTGGCGGTTCTTGCGCTCTATTGTCGGCGGACACCAATATTCAGAGATTGAGGCAACCTCTTTGAGCTTGATGACCTTTCCTGTTACTGTTGGTATCGAAAGTTCTTCGATGTCAGAGATAGAGGAACGGTATTCTTCTTTTAGACGCACGACGATGTTGTACTCCTCACCATCCTCTTTGAGGTAGCCTGCAGCCAGTCCGTTGACACGGTTGCGTACATAAAGAGCTACGGTGGATCCGTTCAGTCCATGGAGAGCCAGCTTCTGCTTGTCGAACTCAATCTTTAGTTCGGCGCGGTCTTCGTCACGGCTTATCTTTGTGTCGCGGGCCCCCTTGACATTGTCTGTGATGCGACGGCGCAGGTCTTGTGTGAATGCTGTAGTCTGGTCGAAATCATAGCCATAGACCTCGATAGAGAGCGAGTTGTTGCTTCCGCTGCCCATCATGCCGCCTTGGTTGACCTGGTAGGTGACAATTTCAGGATATTCGGCGAAGCAGCGTCGCAGCTGTTCCTGCATCTGGAATATGGTGCGGTCGCGGTCGTATTTCTTGGTGCAGCGCACCGTCATGGAAATCTTGTTGTTGGTTGTGGAATTGAATAGTGCTGCAAATCCGGCATCGTCGTTGGATCCGGCAGAGGTGGAGACGACAAGGACATCTTCGCCCAAGATACGGTATATATCCTCCTCCATCTTACGGGCAGTCTTAAGAGTCTCTTCGATGCGGGTGCCACGCTGCAGTTCAGCGCTGACGCTGATACTACCGTTGTCCTGCTCTTTCATAAAGTCCATGCCGATCTTTCCTGTTGCCATTGGAATAATGGAAACGATAAAGAATGCAAGAGCGATGAGGAGAGTGATGCGTTTGTGTCTGAGACACCAGCGGAGTAGGTTGGAATATGCGTCGTCGATGGCGTTGAAAGCACGGGAAATAGTACGGTTGTATAATTTGCGTTCGCGTTTGCGCTCGTATTCTTCTTCATCCTCTTTCTTGAAGAAGAAGGGACGCTCGCGGAGCATTTTGCTGCTAAGCATGGGGATGAGGGTGATGGCAGCGGTAGTAGAGACGCAGACCACTATGGTGACAATCCAGCCGAGCTCTTTCATAAAGATACCCATCATGCCGGGTAGCATGGTGAGAGGTACGAACACAGCTACGAGAACTAGTGTGGTGGCTATGACTGAGGTCCAAACTTCGTTGGTGGCACAGATGGCTGCCTCTCGGGGATTTTCGCCACGTTCGATGTGCTTTGTAATGTTCTCCAGCACGACGATGGCGTCGTCGACAACCATACCGATGGCAACGGTGAGCGAAGCCAGCGAGATGATGTTGAGTGAAGAGTCGGCAATGAGAAGATAGATGAACGAGGTTACAAGCGAGATAGGTATGGTAAGACCGATGATGACTGTGCTACGCCAGTTGCCAAGGAAGATGAGAACAATGAGTATGACGAAAAGCAATGCGTAGAAAATGCTTTCGGAAAGGCCATTGATGGCATTAACGATTTCTTCTGAACCGTCACGAATAAGAGTGGTCTCTATGTCGGGAGGCAGGGTCTTTTGGATTTCTGCCATCTTGGCACGCACCTCATTAGCAATTTGTACGGTATTGGCACCGGTCTGTTTGGTGATAATTAGACGTGCACCTTCCTGGGCGTTGATTTTTTCATCGAGCGAGAGGTCTTTAATGGTGTCACGGACTGTGGCCAGGTCACGGACGAATATTTGTTTGCCAGTAGGCGTGGTGGCTACCACGATATTGGCTATTTCTGAACTTTCAACATATTCGCCTTTCACGCGCATCTGGTACTGCTCCTTGCCCATTTTGACGGTTCCTGAAGCCAGGTCCAGATTGTTGGCGCTAATGGCGTTGCCGACAGCTTCAAGACTGAGGCCGTAGGCGTCAATCTGTTTTGGGTCAAGGTCGATATAGATGTAACGTTCCGGAGCGCCAGAGACGGTAATATTGCCGATGCCGTCGATACGGTTAAGGACGTTGGTGACGTTGTCCTCAAGGATGCGGTCGAGGCCTGAATAGCTCTCCTTGGCAGTGAAGCCGTAAATGAGGATCGGCATAGCACTGCTGTTGAGCTTGAGAATCATGGGACGTGACACGCCGTCTGGAAGGTTGTCGTAGAGGAGGTCGACATAGCTGCGTATGTCGTTAAGTGCCTCGTCGATATTTTCGCCCCATTCGAACTCGAGAGTGACGACGGAGATATTGTCTTTGGAGGTTGAGGTGATGTTCTTCAGTCCGTCGACGGAGTTGAGCGAGTTCTCTATTATTTTTGTGATATTTGTCTCTATTTCGCTGGCGTTGGCACCTGCGTATGTGGTCATCACGGTGACATACGGCGGGTCCATTTCCGGCATCTGGTCAATGGGGAGCCTCGTCAGTGAGAAGAGTCCAAGGATGATGACCGCCACGAAAACCAGTCCCGTGGTGATGGGTTTATTTATTGCTGTTTTGTAGATTGCCATGTTGTCTTAACTTTCAATTTTCAACTATTTCAAGTTTGTCGCCGTCAACCAGACGTGCCTGACCTGTTATTACCAGTCGGTCGCCCTCTTTAATGTCGCCAGGAGTCACGGGGATAATCTCTATCTGGTCGTCGAAACGCTGTCCGAGGGTTACGGATACACGACGGGCGGTGCCTTCCTCCTCGATAAATACATAGCGATCGTTGGAGCCTGTAAGTTTAAGAACACTCTGATAGGGCACAACGATAGCGTCTATTTCACCGAGCGCAAGTGTGGTGCGGACATACATGCCAGGCCTTATTTTTTCGCCGGGGTTAGGGATGTTGAGTTTGGCCTGGAAGGTGTGCGAGGCGGCATCGATGGTAGGATATACAATCTCGATGGTGGCAGGGAAGGTCTTGTCGGGATAGATGTCGCTATAGACATTGACCTTCATCCCCTGTTTGACGAGAGGGAAATAGCTCTCGGGAATGTTGATGACAGCCTTGAGCTTGCTGATTTGGCACAATTGCAGGATAGGGGCACCTGTATACATTTCCCCGTCCTCGTAGTTCTTGGCACTGATAACTCCACTGAACTGTGCTTTGACAAAGGTGTTTTCCTCTTGAAAGCGTTCGCTCTCTACCAGCTGGTCGTAACCAGCCTTGGTTTGGTCGTAGACTTGTTCGCTGATGCTGCCAGAGGCTTTTAGTGCGGTGACACGATCCAACTCTGTTTTGGTGCTGGCGAGGTTTATGCGGGTGGTGTTGAGTTGGGTCTGGTCCATGCGGACAAGCATGGCACCCTTGCTGACGCGGCTCCCCACCTCGACATAGATATGCTCGATGTGGCCGGTAATGCTGGGCGAGATGTTCATGGTTTCATAGCCTTCTAAGGTTGTGCTGAGTTCCAGCTGTTTGGCTATGCGTTGTTTTTTGAGTTCCTGTACTTTGACTTTTTCAGCCTCTTTTTTTGTGGTGGTGGCGGCTTTCTCTTCTTTCTTTGATCCACCGCAGGCGGCTATGGCTGCTGCTGCGATAGAGATGACGGCGATTCTGAAAAACTTTTTCATTTTATAATGTTGTATTTTGTTTAGTGTGGAAAATTGGATTATTTGCCGAGGAGGTCTTCAAGAGCCACTTCTGCGCTTACAACGCTCATCACAGCCTGAATATAGTTGCTCTGTGCTGTTATGATGTCTGTGCTGGCATTGGTAACCTCAAGGCTGGAGGCATGGCCGAACTTGAATTTTTCGGCGGTATTGTCGAAAACACGTTTAGTCACGTCGAGGTTGTCTTTCTGTATCTGGTAGGTCTCTATGGCGTTGACGAGGTCATAGCGTAACTGGTTGTACTGCACCTGCAGACCGTCTTCAGCCTGTTGCTTGCTGTTGAGAACCTCCTGGTAGTCGATCTGTGCAGCCTTTATTTTTGCATAGCGCACGCCGCTGCTGAAAAGAGGCAGAGAGAGACTTGCACCTATCATGTTAGGAGGAGTCATATTGAATCCTTGGTCTTTGCCGAAATAGGTTTTTGCACTGTACTGATAGTAGGCTGAAAGGGTGGGGGTGAAGTCCATCCAGGCCATGGTGACATTGCGTTTGGCTATCTTTTCATTCTGTTGTAACAACTGGTAGTTGTAGTTATTCTCGATGTTGAATCCTTTCAGTGCCAAATTGCCGAGATAGTTGATGTCGAGGACGTCGTCGAGAGGTGTAGTGAGGACCAGTTTGCTTTCTACGTCAGCGCCAAGTTGCAGGATGAGAGAGTTGTATAGCATTTGCAGGGAACGGCGGTTAGCGTTGATGCTGTTACGCAGAGAGGCGACCTGTACATGTAGTTTGTCGGCGGCAATCTGCTCTGCTGCACCGGCCAATACGCTTTGCTTGGTGGTATACTCCAATCGCTCCATGTTGGCGAGGCTGGAGTCGAGCAGGCCTACGATATCCTCCATGACCAGGATTGATACATAGACGCTGCGTACCTGTGAGCGTATGGTCTGCTCCGATTGTTTGTAGCTGATATCGACCATATCCTTGGCTATCTTGTTGAGGATGGTTCCTACAATCTGTGCACCTGTCACGGCTACAGAGGCTGTAATGCTGAAGGTTCCGCTAGGATTCATGGGAATCACTGTTCCTCCGCTACTTTCCTCGCCGCTCGAAGGTATCGAGATAGGCACGGGGACACCGCCGATAAGGATGGTGTCGGGAATCATGGAACTATAACTGCTGCCCCCCATAACCATCTCATATCCGCACATGTTCTGATAGTCGAACCCCGCTTTGACTTGAGGAAGCATGGAGGCGAGTGTCTGCCATTTGGTGTATTCGGCTTTCTTGACTTCAAGAGAGGCGTTACTAAGGGTGTAGTTGTGCTCTACCGCATATTGTTGAGCATCGGCGAGCGATAGTTTTAGTGTCGTCGGCTGTTGAGCACCGGCAATGGAAAAGCAGAGGCAGAACATTGATAGCGCCACTGCTGAAAAAAAGTATTTTAAAGAGCTCATCATATTATTGATTGTCATTTATCATGATTAATTTTTTGAATTCCTTTTCCTTTTTATCGTATCGTTCGATGGCAGGGAGTGAGAGTAGACCGCGTAGATATGTGTAGCATGTTTCGCCATGAATTTTAGGCATGTCGCCGTTGTTGAGACATCTGTTGTGGCTGCAACTCCTAACGTATAGGTCTATGAGGTCTATTGTTGAGTTGATGTCAACGCCTTCGCGTAAATCGCCATTCTCCTTGGCTTCTGAAAAAAGCTGTTGAAGCGAACTTTTGAAGAATTCGCTAAAGTTTTTCAGTAGTTTCTGAGAAAGCTCTGGATGAAATTGCTCGGCATCGTTTAGAATCCTCGAATAGCGGAGATTGTGTTTCGTGGTGCTACGGATGATATATAAAGTAAGCAGAAAAGGCTCATCGGTTTTCTTGTAGATTTCCATTTTTTCCTTACCTACTTTCTTGTGGACTTCGATAAGGCATTCCATGAGTAGAGCCTCTTTGCTGTCGAAGGTTTCGTATAGGGTACGTTTTGAGATGTGGATGGCAGAGGCGATGTCGTCCATTGTTACCGCCTTGCATCCCTTTGTGTTGAACAACTGGATGGCTGTTTCCACAATCTTTCTCTTGTTTTCTTCGCTTATCATCGTCGCAATGAAGGAGGAATATGTTCCGTTTTTTGCAGAATTATAATTTATTATTGTATATACTCTATAATAGAGTATGTTCTTTTGTGGATTGCAAAGATATGCAAAAAACTCGAAAAACTAATTTGGTTTTTCGAGTTTTTGCATTTTTTAAGATTAAGGTACTTGTTTACAGATTCTTTCTGTCTGGTTCAGGGATTCTGGTTAGGGTGTTGAGACGCACCTTGATTTGTGTATCTTTGGCAATCTCGACAAGTGCATAGTTATCCTTGACGCTGACGATAGTTGCGTGTATACCGCCCGAGGTCATGACTCGGTCGCCTTTCTCCAGGCTTTTACGGTAGGCCTCTTCGGCTTTTGCTTTTTGTGACTGGGGACGGATTAGGAAAAAGTAAAAAACGACAATCATGGCTGCAATCATGATTCCTGTTTTCCATCCAGTGGAAATGTCTATGAGAATTGGCATAGTGGTAATGTTTTGTATGGTTATGGAAATTAAAGAGTTGCTGTATTTGATTTTTTGGGGAATGCGATTGAGAGGAAAATGCTACCGAAAAGGATGCCGAGGATTACGGCGAGTGAAGCCATGGTGCTCATGTGGAATCCGAAGAATTCTCCAGCAATCATTTTTAGTCCGATAAAGGTCAGCAGGGTGCCGAGTCCGTAACGCAGCAGCCAGAATTTTTCTGTAACGTCGCTGAGCAGGAAGAAAAGGGACCGGAGTCCCATGATGGCAAAGATATTCGAGAAATAGACTATGTATGAGTCTGTTGTTACCGAGAAAACGGCGGGAATTGAGTCGACGGCAAAAATAACATCGCTGAACTCTATTACCAGCAGTACCAGAAAGAGAGGCGTGATAAAGCGTTTACCATCAATGGAGGTGAAGAAGTTGTGTCCGTCAAGGGTGGGGGAGACGCGGAAGTGTTTTGATGCAAAACGAACCATAGGGTGGTTCGCGGTATCGATTTTTTCATTTCCTTTGTCACGGAACATCTTGATTCCACTGAAAATAAGTACGGCGCCGAAGATGGCGAGTATCCAGCTCAGTCTTGTGACCAGAGCACCGAGAGCGAAGATGAAAATAAAACGCATGATTATGGCGCCGAGGACTCCCCAGAAAAGCACTCGGTGATAGTATTTCTTTTCAATACCGAAACTGACGAAAATCATGATCATCACAAAGATGTTGTCGATAGAGAGCGATTCCTCGAGGAAGTAACCGGCGAGGTATTGCTCTGTTACTTCGCTGCGATATATGGAGAGTGCCGCCTCGTATCCGTCAGCGGCTTGTATTTGTGCTAACAGTTGAGGCTGGCTTGACGCATAGGCCAACAGACCATCCATATCATCAATGCCGTGAATCCATTCGGCATGGAAAAAAAGCAAGGCTGCCATAGCCATTGCAAGAAAAACCCATATTCCAGTCCATGTAGCGGCCTCTTTTATGCCAATGACATGGTCTTTCTTGTGAAATACGCCCAAATCGAGGGCAAGCATAATCACAATGAAAATGATAAACACTATGAAAAACAGATATCTCGTTATCATATTTGTGCTAAAAATTAGAATGCAAAAATACATGAAATAAGATATTTATCAAAATTTTTTTCAATAAAGTGCAATTTATTGCATTTCGGGGCGTTAATCAAAAAAACAGAGTTTAGAAACGGAATTACTCCACTCTATCATTATGTACGCCCAGTTGTTTGTCAGTTTCTGGAAGATAGGTGCCTTCACTATAGGAGGCGGCTATGTGATGATCCCTCTTATGGAGCAGGAGTTGGTGGATAGGCGAAAGTGGTTGAGCCGTGAAGATTTTATGGACTACCTCTCGCTTTCGCAGGCTATGCCCGGTGTTTTTGCCGTAAATATGGCAACATGTATTGGCAAGCGCCTGGGAGGGATGCGCGGGGTTGTTTGTGCTGTCTTGGGCAACATCATGATGCCCATAGCGTTGATACTGCTGTTGGCGGTTTTTTTTCGTTGTTTTCGTGACAATGTCATCGTGGAGCGTGTCTTTATGGGACTTAGACCTGCCGTGGTGGCATTGATAGCTGCTCCGGTGTTCCGTATGGCCAAGTCGGCAAAAGTGACATGGAACAACTTCTGGATACCTGTCGTCGCAGCGTTATTGGTATGGCTTTTGGGTGTCTCGCCGGTATTGGTGATACTCGCGGCTATATGCGGCGGACTTCTGTATGGTTGGATAACTGCAAAAAAACAAAGTTAATTCATTAATGATACTTCTCGAAATATTCTGGACTTTTCTGAAGATAGGCATCTTCACTTTTGGAGGGGGCTACTCTATGGTGGCACTCATACAGAATGAGGTGGTTGAGAAGCATGGTTGGATGAGCGCACAGGAGTTTACCGATATACTCGCCATAAGCCAGATGACGCCGGGACCTATGGGAATCAATACGGCTACATACGCAGGCTATACTGCTGTGGTCAACAATGGATTACCGATGTGGGAAGGTGTAGTCGGGTCGTTACTGGCATCGTTTGCTGTGATATTGCTGCCGGTGGTCGCAATGCTGATAGTGTTCCGTTATCTGTCAAAGCACAAAGACAATCCTGTGACGGAGGGTATGTTTCGTGTGTTGCGTGTGACTGTCGTGGGGCTAATTGCGGCAGCAGCGTTATTGTTGCTCACCGAGGAGAGTTTTGGCGTTCCGGGGTTTAACCTCCAGTTTGTGGTAAGTATGGTACTCTTTGCTGCCGTCTTCTGGCTATCCTATCGTCATCGTGTCAGTCCCATTATCTTGATCGCAGCCTCCGGCCTTGTCGGCCTGGTCGTCTATTCAATATGAGCAAACGTTGTTTCCCATTGTTTTGCCCCGTAGTGGCTTTCTTTGTACAATGTGACTTGCTCTTGGTTAATTGGAGTTGATTCAGTCGCAGAGGACATAGAGGTCTTCGCGCTGGTTGAGGAAGAGGATTGGGATGCGGAAAGAGTTGACTATAGTCCTGTTCTCTTGCACACCAATAAAGAATTCCAGTCCATCTTTTTCCTTGGTGGTCACGGCAATCATCATGCCAAAGTCATTGTCGGCAGAGAACCTCAGGGCGTTGATGTCCTGAAAGGTCGATTTTGACTCTATGATATGAGGTTGGAAACTTATGCCTAATTCAGTGTAGAGCTTGTGCAGCTGAGTCATATTGGCATACCATTTCTTTTTTAGGAACTCATCTTTGTAGTCGTAGTACAAGACATGCATCCTGCATCCGCCAAAGCGTGGAAGGTAGCTAGACCAGATGAATTTATCCTTGCTCTCCTTTTTGAAATCTACAGCCATGGATATGTCGGTGATATCGCCACGGAGTGGTTCCTGGGCAACAAGGAATGCGGTCTTGCATGATGAAAAATTCTTCAAAAGCGTTTTTCTGTTCTGAGGGTTGCTCCGTTTGGCTTTTACATCGACCTGGGCGACTATGGCGACGGCTCCAAGCAGTGTCGGGAGTGCGGTGATGATTTCTGCTGTTTTGCCTTTCAGGACCGCGTATGTGGCCGTTACATCTGATGCGTATTTATGTCCTAAGGGGAGTAACGATTTAAGATACTGTTCGGCCTGTTCGGTGGAGAGCTTGCTGTATCGTGGGTCGCAGATATGGAGTATGATCAGTCCTTTTTGCAAGGTGTAAGCCAGAAAAGTGGCGTAGGAAAGTACCGTTTCTGTTTTGTCGAAATCGGTGATATAAGCTATAATATATTGGTCTTTTTTTTCTTTCTTGGCCATAGGATTAACGTATTAGTGTTACATCGCCTTTAAACTGTGATACTTGGCCGTCGGCACATTTGATGCTGCAATGATATACGTAAACACCAGGCATGCACCAGTTGTCGTGGAAACGTCCGTCCCAGCATTTGGTGATGTCGTCACTTTCATAGACTTTCTCCCCCCAGCGTGTAAAGATAACGATATGGAAATCTGTTATCCATTCTCCGGAGAAGCATAACTGGTCGTTTTTGCCGTCATTGTTTGGTGTGAAGGCATTCGGAATAAACAGGTTTGTCTTGCCACAGTTGACGTTGACGCAAGCCACACGGAGAGAGTCGGTGTATACGCAACCTATCGAGTCAGTGACGGTGACGATGAAGGTGGTGGTATCCTCAAGGGTTGCCGTTGGATTTGGCGATGATGGGTTGTTGACTTGCTGTGACGGGCTCCACCAATAGTTGCCCTGTGGTATCTCGGTGACATGAAGGGTGGTGCTTCCGGGACTGAATACATACTCGTCATCGGCCCAGACGTTGATGTTTGCAAACGAACTCTGGATGCCAATCATGACGCTGTCTTGAATCGTGCATCCATAGCTGTCGGTGACGACGACATATACCATGCCGTTGCATAGTTGATGAGCCGTTGGACTCTCCTCGCCAGAACTCCACAGGAAGGTGTATGGTGCAGCTCCGCCCGAAACACTTGCTGTGGCTGAGCCGCTGCAATTGTCGGGACAACTGTTCTTTATGTCGCTGATGCTGATGCTGATGTCCACATTTTCGAGAATGGTGATGGTGTCGTGGAAAATACATCCATTGCTGTCGCGGACTTGCAGAATATAGTCACCGGCGCAGAGGTCGATGCGTGAGGCTGATGTTGAGCTATCGTCGAGCCATAGACGCGAATAGGTGGAGTTGCCTGTAACATTTACGGTGATAGTGCCTGTGCAGGACTCCAAGCAATGGATGTGCTGTACGGTGGCGTCGATTGTCGGTGGCTCGGGATCTGTGATTGTGAATGTGTTTGTTACCAAGCAACCGTTAGCATCGCGGAACAGCATTGTGTAGGTGCCTTCGCAGAGCTGATGGAAGCAGTCGGAGTTGGTCCATCCGTTGTTCCAATTGTACTGATATGGAGGTACGGCGAGGGCAGAGGGAACGACGCAGACGCTTCCCATACAGTCGTTCGGGCATATAGGTGATGTGATGATGAGGCTGTCGACCACACGGTAGAGTCTCACATGGATGCTGTCTGTTTTATAGCATCCACGATCATCAACGACATGCATGTAAAGCCATTGTTGTCCTGTAGGGTCGAAACTATAGTTTCCAGTGCTCATATCGCTGTTGAGGGTGTCGGTAAGGTCACGGTTGCTCGACCATTGGTAAGTGATGCTGTTGCCTTCAGCGTAGATGTCCAGGGAGGAAGGAATGGAGCATGTCACTGAATCTCCGATAATCTGTGCAGCAGTCTCGCCGATTTCTACAATTTGGGTTACGGTGTCTGAGCATTCGGCATTGGATATTACAAGACGATAGGTGCCTGGCTGGTTAACCATCGGGTTGGATATAGTGCTGTCGCTTACAGAACCTTGTATCCAATTGTAGTTGCATCCGCTTGAGGGACGGAGACCGATCTGCAGTGATGTTCCCGGGCAGGTGTACAAGGTGTCCAGATTGAAGTTTCCGAGTCCAAGAACCAGTATCTGATGGCTCATGGTGTCGGAGCTTCGGCATCCGGCAGGCATAAAGGCTACGAGGGTTACGGTGTAGAATCCTGGAGTGGTATATGTGTGTGTCGGAGATTCTGCGATGGATGTGGTGCCGTCGCCAAAATCCCAGAGGTAGCTGTCGCCGCGTCCGGTGTTATGGAATGAGATCTGTTGCGGTGCACATCCTGACAGTGGCTGAGTGAATTCCGCAACAGGAAAGTCGTCGGTGAGGTTGATGCGGAATATGGCATTGTTGCAGTTGTTGCTGTTGTTGTGTTCGCTCCAGGCACCTGTGGTGACAGGAAAATCGTCGTTCTCGCTGCAGCTGGCGCATACGGCCTGGTATAGTGTGCCAAGACGGTCGAAGCGGCTGGTGCCGCCGTCCACATGGTCGCTTCCGCTGTAGTAGCCTCCCGACGAGGAATGCAGCTCACCGAAGAATGAGGCATATACAAGGTTGTTGGCATCAATATCAAGTGACATGATATAGAAGTCCTGACCATCTGAGGTGGATTGGTAGGCGTCGGATGTGATGCTAAGGCCGATGGTGCCTCCGGTGTTCCATGGATAGTTGACGCCGTTCCATGTCAATCCTCTGAAAATGCGTCCCCATCCGCTTAGGTAGATGCGGTTACATATATCTACGGCGAAGGCGGTTGGGGAGATATTGGGAGTTCCAGAACCATCGCCGAACACGGTGCTCCATACCAATGAGTCGAGGTTAGGTTTGAATCGGGCGAGGAACTGGCCGCTGTTGGGTGTGTTGTAGTTTGCGTTGCGTATCAGGGTGCTTCCGGCGGCTTTGGTCTGTCCGAATATGAAGACGTCGTTGTTTTTGCCGCAGCGCACAAAATAGCTCTGGTCGTAGGTTGACGATCCAAAGAGAGTGCTGCTCATCAATGTGTTGCCGTAATAGGAAATCTTGGCGACAAAGGCATCGGCACTACCGCCGTTGTAGTAGGTACGGTAAGCACCTTGCGTGGTTGGAAAGTTGTAGGAGTTGGTGCCTCCTGTGACCACTACGTTGTAGTCCTTGTCGCAGTCGATGGAGTAAACAGCATCGTCTTTAAGGCCACCGAGATAGGTGCTCCATATCATGTTGGAGAGGTTGTAATCTATTTTGAAAACCACTCCGTCCTGTCGTCCATGATTGGTAGGCTGTATGCAGTTGGCGGTTGTGGGGAAATCGTTTGATACTGTTGTCGAACCAACATATATATTGTTGAGGTCGTCGGTGATGATTTCTCCTCGTGCGCCGTCGCCGTAGTTGAAATAGAGCGAGTCGTTGCCAATCATGACGATGTCGTAGTCAAAAGAGTTGCGGTAGTTAAGTCCGTCGTTGCCACTGCCACCAACATAGGTGGAGGCTTGCAGCTGTGATCCGTCGCTGCTGAAACGGCATATAAAAATGTCGACACCGTTTGGAAAATTAATTGTTGAGCTGTGCTCGTACTGCAGGGCAGTTCCGCCATTGAAGGATGTGTCGTATGCGTTAGGTGTTACAGGAAAGTCCGATGAACCTGTAGTGCCGAAAATGACAAGTTCGTCAAGTGAGTTGACGAACATGCTGTGTGGCATGTCGGCTTTGTTGCCTCCCAGGTAGGTGGCGTAAAGTCGTTGAGTTCCAGAGGTGTCGAACTTGAATATTCCTATATCGGCATTTCCGTTGTAAGAGCCGTCATACGCACCGAGGGAAATAGGATATCCGCTTCCGAAGACAAGCCCCGAGGTATAGGTGTTCTTATAGGAGTCGTAGCATCCTGTGGTGCCCCAGTTGTCTGCCACCGAGCCGGTGTAGGTAGAGAAGTAAAGGTAAGGGTCTATTATTAGAGGCAAAGATGTATCGTAGTCGCCCAGTTCGAATGTGACACGATCGCCTTTCAGTCTGAATCTTGCAGGTATCTCTATCTGTCTGTCGCCCATTATCTGGTAGGCGAATGGCCGAATTTCCACAATATCGGAAACGGATGTCTTGATTATCAGGTTGCCGTTTTGCATACGCAAGTCGTCGACACCTTCATAGCGCATCGCTATATTGTCGGGGTTGCCTCCTTGCCGTACTATGAAGTCGTATTTCATGGCATTGCTGGCGGTATAAACCTTGAGGTCGATGCCGTCGTACAGGTCGTGGTAAAAAACCGACTGGAATACACCTACTCCGCTGGCCCAGTGGTCTCGTCCCAGAAAATAATTCTCATATCCAGTTTGTCGTTCGAGACCCTCCACACGGTCGCTGCTTCCACCTTCGAAATGCATGCGGTAGGCATGGCTCCTATAATGGGATACGTTCTGTTTCTTTTGTGGTCGTGGATGTTGAAGGTTCTCGTTGTCGGGGTGTTGTATGACGAAGGTGAAACAGTCTCGTTCCACGAAGAGGGTGGCGGCGTGCATCTGTGAACGGAAAAGGACGCGCTCATTCCATTGTCCAAGGTTTTCGGAGAATAGGATTCTTACCCCCGCACCAATAGTATCGCGGTCGTTTCGAGCCTGCAATGTGAAATGCGGTATTAATATTAATGTGAATATTAATATTTTAATCCGAAATATGGATTTTTGTTTCATGATTGCAAATATACATAAAAGAATTTTAATTATACGTAGTAGCGTTTTTTTTTGTATTTTTGCAAATTCTTATGATAAACCAGGAAACCATACAACGCATTATGGATGCGACACGTATCGAGGAGGTGATTGGTGAGTTTGTGACTATGAAGAGGCGCGGAACCAATTACATCGGCTGCTGTCCGTTCCATAACGAGAAGACTCCATCGTTCTCGGTGTCGCCTGCCAAAGGCATATACAAGTGCTTTGGCTGCGGTGAGAGTGGCAACGCTGTGGGTTTTCTGATGAAACATGAGCATTACACCTATCCCGAGGCTTTGCGTTGGCTGGCGAAAAAGTATAATGTCGAGGTGGAAGAGGAGAAAATGAGCGAGGAGCAGATAGAGAAAAACAACGAGCGCGATGCTTTGTTCCATGTCTCTGAGTTTGCCCAGCAATATTTCTCATCGCTGCTTTATGAGGACGAGATGGGGAGTGCCATAGGTTTGGGCTATTTCCACAGCCGAGGGCTTACAGACAAGGTTATCAAGGATTTCGGTCTGGGATATTGTCTGGAACAATGGGATAATTTCACCTCGTATGCCCGTAAAAATGGCTACAGCGACAATGTACTGCAGAAGACAGGCTTGACTATCTTCAAGGATGACGGCAAAAGCTACGATCGTTTCCGTGGACGTGTGATGTTCCCTATCTACAGTGTCAGTGGACGAGTGTTGGGCTTTTCGGGACGAATACTGTCAAAAGAAAAGCAGGCTGCGAAATATGTCAACTCCCCCGACTCGGAGATATACAACAAAAGTAATATCCTATATGGCCTGTACCAAGCCAAGAATGCTATAACAAAAGCCGATAAATGCTATCTTGTAGAGGGTAATATCGATGTGATTTCGATGTACCAGTCGGGCGTGGAGAATACTGTCGCCTCATGCGGTACGTCGTTGACCACCGAGCAGGTGAAGCTTATACGCAGGTATACAAAAAATGTCACGGTACTTTATGACGGAGACAATGCCGGCATCAAGGCAGCCTTCCGTGCCGTCAATATGCTCTTTGAAGAGGGAATGCATGTACGTGTGGTGCTTTTCCCTGAAGGAGAGGATCCTGACAGCTATGCCCAGAAAAATGGCTCGACAAAGCTTCAGGAGTACCTGAAAGAGAATGAGACTAATTTCGTCCTCTTCAAGACAAAAGTATTGGCCGATGATATCAAGGGAGATCCTATCCGCAAGGCAGAAGTACTGAGTGAAATAGTACGTACCATTGCGTTGGTTGGCGACCTATTGGAACGTACCGAATATGTGAAACAATGTGCCTCGGTACTGCATTTGCCGGAGGAGACTCTTCAGAACGAAGTGGCTAAGGCCTTGAATAGGAAACTATATGACAACATCAATCAAAAGCCTGATCCTAATGACAAGGATTTGAAAGAGAATGTTGAAGGTGTGTCGGAGACGGCATTAGAAGAGGAGGCACGAAGAGAACATGTGGCGCCATTTTCTTTGAATCCGGCACAAAGCCAGGAAATGAAAATCGTCAAACTGCTTTTGAACTATGGCAGCGAGTTGATTTCTCTTGAGGTAGAGGACGATGCAGGAAACAAAGAGAATAATGAATATACTGTTGCTCAGGTTGTTGTGAACGACGTGCTTGCTGACCAGATTACATTTGAGGATCCTGTGTGCCAGACTATTTTTAACGAATATGCGCGGCAAATTGAGAACGGCGGTACTTACGTGAATCCCCAGCGTTTCGTGGAATACGAGGACAAGAGTGTGAGGGAGGCGGCAATAACGATGATGATGGATGACTACCATGTGAGTGATAACTGGTCTGAAAAGAAACACATCTATGTCCCCAAACCAGAGGAGAGGCTGAGAAAAGATGTCGAGGAGTCTTTGCTGACATTCAAATTGAAAAAACTGGAGATAAAGATTAATGATATTGACAGGCAGTTTTCCTATCTGACCGACGACACGGAGAAACTTATGCTGATGGCGCAGAAAATGAATTATCTTAAAATAAAGCAAAAACTTGGCTGTGCTTTGAACAGGGTGATAACATGAGATGTATGGTCTTTTGCTACAGATTATGAAAGTGATTATAGACTAATAAATTAGATTTTATTGTGGATATCCAGACGGTAAAAAATAGATATGACATTATTGGTAACGACCCTAAGCTAATACAGGCTATCAATAAGGCTATTCAGGTGGCTCCCACCGAATTGAGTATTCTTGTTACTGGTGAGAGCGGCGTTGGCAAGGAGGTCTTTGCCAGAATGATTCATGACAACAGTGGGCGTAAACACAAGAAGTTGGTATCGGTGAACTGCGGTGCTATACCTGAAGGCACTATAGAAAGTGAGCTGTTCGGGCATGTGAAAGGTTCTTTCACTGGAGCAGAGAAGGACCGCAAAGGCTATTTTGAAGAAGCCGACGGAGGCACCATTTTCCTTGACGAGGTTGGCGAGTTGCCTCTTGCTATGCAGGTAAAGTTGTTACGCGTGTTGGAGAACGGTGAGATTATCCCTGTAGGCTCGTCATCGTCACGCAAAATAAATGTGCGAGTGGTTGCGGCGACGAATGTTGATTTGTTGACGGCAATAAAGAAAGGGCATTACCGCGAAGATCTCTACTATCGTTTGAATCAGATTTCCATTGTTATTCCTCCTCTGCGCGAAAGGAAAGATGACATAGTGATGCTGTTCCGCAAGTTCGCCTCCGATATTTCTGAAAGATACCACATGCCTCTTTTGCAGCTTACCGATGATGGCAAGCAGTACCTGCGTGACTATCCTTGGTACGGCAATGTGCGTGAATTGAAAAATGTGACCGAGCAGATTGCTGTCGTGGAGACTGAGCGTTTGATAGACCGTAATATTCTATCGAACTACATCCACTATGTGCCTAACGAGAATATGCCAGTGCTTTTTCAACAGGATAGTCAGCAGGGCGGAGTCATTACCGACAGGGAGTTGCTGCTTAAGGCGCTATCCATGGGGCAGATGATAAACGAGATGCGTGCCGAAATAAACAACCTCAAACAGATAATCACATCACTGGCTGGTCAGGGAGTTCCATACAATGGCGATACAGTATCCCCCTCATATATTGATACAGGCAAATACTATCAGCTTGACACTCACCATGGCGGTATTCAAAGTATGGAACATCAGGGTTATTCATCCCCCGAAGAGGAAGAGTTTCAAGACTCTGAAGTGGTTGAAAACGAACCTATTTCACTTGTAGAACGCGAGAAAAAAGCTATAATCAAGGCTTTGGAAAAACACCTGGGACGCCGTCGTCCTGCAGCCCAGGAGCTGGGAATATCAGAACGTACCCTTTACCGCAAAATTAAGGAATATGATTTGGAATAAGAGTATATAGTGTCATCTTTTTTTGTTGTTGTTTTTCCTTTTTTAGTATTTTTGCAAATTGAAAAGATTGAAAATATTTTCTTGTAATTATTTAAGATATAGTATTTTAGATGGAATTGGAAACGATACAGATCACGCTGCCTTCTTCAAAAAGTCTCTCGAACCGTTGGCTTATGCTCGACTATATGTCGCGCACCGGCATAAAAATAAAAAATATTTCATCTTCCAACGATACCCAGCAGCTTAGCCGTCTGTTGCACCAACTTAAGGCAAGCCGCCGTCATAATTTTGACTGTCGCGATGCTGCCACGGTCGCACGTTTTCTCCTTGCCCTGCTCTCTATTACCCCCGGAACGCATACGCTTACAGGTACAGAGCAGTTATGTCGTCGTCCTATGGGACAGCTTATTGACGCTCTGCGTGCTGTGGGATGCTCTATAGAATGTATGGGTGAAGAGGGTTTCCTTCCTGTCAAGATAGAGGGTATGGTGCCTACGTCCCCCCGTATCAAGATAGACTGTGGTATCTCCAGCCAGTTCGCATCGGCGTTGCTTATGGCCGCCGCCACCATGCCTCAGGGTGGAATGGTGGAACTGATCGGAGCTCCTGTTTCGGAACCTTATATTGATATGACTTTGAAGGTGATGGAGCAGGCTAAGGTGCAGTGTGTGCTCAAGGGTAATCCTCCTACTTATTATGTCGAGCACTCCATTCCGCAGTGCGATATTGTTTCGATAGAAAAAGACTGGTCGTCGGCCTCATATTTCTTTGAGGCGGTATCGTTAATGCCTGGCGTTCCGGTGAGATTGCCGGGACTGCAGCGTGAGAGCTTGCAAGGCGACCAAGTGGTGCGAGATATCTACTCCTCGCTTGGGTTGACGGTCACTCAGGGAGAGCAGTCTGTTGAGTTGTGTCGCACTAAATCGATGGGCGGAAAATTAGAGTGGGACTTTACTGGAACACCGGATTTGGTACCTGCAGTTTCCGTCACATGTGCAGCCTTGGGCATTGAAGCCAACCTCAAAGGTGTGGATTGTCTGCGTTACAAAGAAAGCGACAGGATTGAGAGTTTAGTCGCAGGGTTGAAAGTGCTGGGACGTGAGGTCTCTGTTGCTGACGGATGCATGATTATCCCTGCAGGAGAACCATTTAGCAAGGAAAACACTAATCCCGCCGAACCGATAGATACTCATGACGACCATCGTATTGCTATGGCTTTTGGCGTTCTGAAAGTTATCAATCCTGCAATAACAGTAACCAATCCAGAATGTGTTTCCAAATCGTTCCCCGATTTTTGGAAGATGCTGGAACGTCTTACTTCAGTACAGTAGTCTACGTACTTGATATATAAACAAAAAGGGGCTTCTGAAGAACGAATTTCCACCAAGGAATCGTATTTTTTCTTCAGAAGTCCCGGTTTTTTGCGGATTCTTTGTTAGAAGAGTCCGACGGGAACCGAGATCCCCTTTTTGACAAAATAACAAACAATAGATTAGTACGCACTATTGTTCTTTTCTTGCAAAAAAAAAGTGAAGGTTTGTCTATTTATAGAAATCTTTTTGTTTTTATTTTTCTATCCATTTGATTTCAGGATAGCGTTTCAGCCAGGTTATCTGTTTCTTGGCATAGTGCCAGGTGTTGTTCTTTATGGCGGCGACAGCCTCTTCAAGAGAGTTCTTGCCGTCAATATAGGCGAAGAGTTCTTTGTAACCTACAGTGTTGAGGGTGTTGATGTGGCGCAGATGGGTTAGCGATGATACCTCGTCGAGGAGTCCTTGCTGCATCATGCTGTCCACACGGTTGTAGATGCGTTCACGAAGGGTGTCGCGTCCGGTACGTAACCCTATTTTCTCAATTTGGAAATTGCGCTTGGGCAGTGGCTTTTTTATCAGTTCGCTGTAAGTTGTTCCAGAGGTGTAGATGGTCTCGAGGGCACGTTGGATACGCATAGGGTTGCTGTGGTCGACGACGGCGTAGTATTCGGGGTCGAGACGTCGCAGATCGTCAAGCAGTTCGGGCAGTCCGCCATTGGCTATTTTGTTGCTAAGCGATTCCCGTAGTTCAGGTGTCGGGTCGGGAAGCAGGTTGATGCCGCTACAGAGTGCATCGACATAGAGTCCAGAGCCTCCGACAGCAACGACGTCGTCGTGGCTTTGGAACAGAGTGTCAAGCAACGTTAGGGCTTCATGTCCGTAGTTGAAAGCATTATAAGGCTCCTTGGCAGAACGACAGGCGATGAAATGGTGTGGTATGGTGGCGAGTTCCTCGGGGGAGGGGCGTGCGACACCTATGTTTAGTTCACTGTAGAATTGGCGTGAATCACAAGAAATTATCTCTGTGTCAAGTTTTTGTGCCATCTGTATGGCAAATGCGGTTTTGCCTATTGCGGTAGGTCCGACTATGACATGAAGTGTTTTCATGACACGCGTTCTAAATGTTTTCTGCCTTTAACCCCATCTCTTTGCCAAGACGGAGCATCATCTGCCATGCGGCTTCACGGTCGTTGGGTATGGTTCCGTCGAGGATGGCATCTTTGATGGCATCCTTGATGACACCTATTTCGTGGCAGGGACCAAGTCCAAAGGTCTGCATAATATCCAGACCGCTTACAGGTGGTTGGAAGTTGCGGATGCGGTCCTTCTCCTCCAGCTCCACAAGTTTTTTGCGCACAAGCTGGTAGTTGTCGCGGAAGCGTTTCTTTTTCTCCTCTTTTTTTGATGTAATGTCGGCTTCGCAGAGTATCATCAGGTCGTCTATGTCGTCGCCTGCCTCGAACAGCAGACGCCGTACGGCAGAGTCGGTCACAATATCCTCTGATATGACGATAGGGCGTAGATGCAGCAGTACCAGCTTTTCCACATATTTCATCTTGTCGCCAAGTGGTAGGCGCAGACGTTTAAAAATGCGTTTTACCATCTGCGATCCTTTCACTTCATGGCCATGGAATGTCCATCCTATTTTGGGATCGAAACGTTTTGTCGCCGGCTTGCCTATGTCGTGGAGCAGTGCGGCCCAACGCAGCCAAAGATCGTCGCTCTTTTGGGACACATTGTCCACGACCTCGAGGGTATGGTAGAAGTTGTCTTTATGTCCTCGACCGTCTATCGTCTCTACGCCTTTTAGGTTATTCAATTCTGGGAAGAAAATGCGAAGCAGTCCGGACTTTTCGAGCAGTTTGAGTCCTACGGAGGGGCGTTGTGACAGGAGTATTTTGTTGAGCTCAGTGCTTATGCGTTCCTGAGATATAATCTCAAGGCGTTCGGCATTGTTGCATATTGCCTGGAAGCAGGTGTCGTCAATAATGAAGCCGAGCTGTGATGCAAAACGAATGGCTCTCATCATTCGCAGTGGGTCGTCGCTGAAGGTGACGTTAGGGTCAAGAGGTGTGCGGAGTATACCGTCTGCAAGGTCACGTATACCGCCGAATGGGTCCACAAGCTCCCCGAAGCGATTCTCGTTTAGGCAAACAGCCATGGCATTGACGGTGAAGTCGCGACGGTTCTGGTCGTCTTCCAGTGTGCCGTCTTCCACTATGGGGTTGCGGCTTTCGCGATGGTACGATTCGCGTCGCGCCCCTACAAATTCCAGTTCCAATACCTCGTTGTCAGGCATTCCAAAATCACGTCCGTGACAGTGTATTTGTGCAGTACCGTAGTTCTTGTATATATGCACTTCGGGAACGAATCCTGTTTTTTCACCCAATAGGCGAGCCACCTCTTCGGCGAGGTTTATGCCGCTACCCACGCACACTATGTCGATGTCGGAACATGGACGTTGCAGGAAATAATCGCGCACCACGCCGCCTACTGCGTATGTCTCCATTTGCATGGCATCTGCGGCGGCACCGACTATCTTATATATGGGATGAGTTAAGCAAACGTCCATGATGGAGCTCTTTAGTGTGCATCAAAGTCTTGTCGGCCAGCGAGTTCGCCTTGTTCGTCATAGAACTCCCAAATGTTTGCACGTTTGCCATTGATATAGAATCCTCTGAAATAAGGTATTCCGTTGTCCCTATATGAGTTGTAGGCACCGTTTTCCATGCCCATTGTATATTGGGCTTCGAGCATTTTCTGTCCGTTGGCGTAGAAGAACTCCCAACGGCCTTCCCGTAGTCCGTTTTTAAGCATTCCTCGGGCATTGACGGTATAGTTGTCATTAAAACGGTAGACCATGGTTGTGTCGCCTTTAAAGTAAAGTACGGATAGAGGGCGGTGGTCTGCGGTAAAGTCTGCAATTCTCATTGAGTCGCTTCCTGGAAAGAAATCGCAGCCTTGATCGTTATATATGTGCCAGTCGCTGCCAATGGAGTCGTTCTTGCCAAAGTTGCCGCTGGCGTGCAGTACGCCGTTGTCGTAGTAGTAATTCCATTCTCCAGTTGGATTGTCGTTCTTGAAATGCTTCTCATACATAAGGGTACCATTCTCGTAGTACATTTTTTCCCCTACGCGTGTCAGCTCACCGGCTTTGCCATCGATAACAGTGAACACAAGTTTTGGAGAACCGTCTTTGTAGGTCGAAAAAACCGTATCGTAAGGACGGTTGCAGGATGCCACAAAAGCTATGATGGCCAACGATATGAATATTTTCTTATACATGTTTGAAATTGTATTAAAACTAAAGTTGTTTATCGTTAATTCTCTTCCACCAGTCTCTCTGCTGCGTTATATGCACTGACTTTGTTGTCAAGAATATCTTTGCGAGCTTGCTCAATGCGTTCCTCCATGCCGGGTTTGCTGTAGAATCGTTCTCTCAATGCATTTTCTATGGTCTCGTCAAGGATGCGTAGGTTCTGCTGCTGGCGTTTATGGTAGAAGTAGCCGTTATTTTTGGTAAACGCCACATATTCGGTGACATTGTTCCATATCTCCTGCAGCCCCATTTTGCTGTATGCTGAACAGAGCACCACAGGCACAGTCCATCCTGATTCGGGCATTGGGAAGAGATGCAGTGCATTGCGGAACTGCTGTGCGGCGAGTTTTGCCTTGGCTTCGTCAATGTCGCTTTTGTTTATGGCAATCATGTCGGCCATCTCCATTATGCCGCGTTTGATGCCTTGCAACTCGTCGCCTGTGTTGGCAAGTTGCAGTAAAAGGAAGAAGTCTACCATTGAGTGTGCTGCCACTTCCGACTGGCCAACGCCAACGGTTTCCACGATGACTGTGTCGAAGCCTGCCGCTTCACAGAGGAGTATGATTTCGCGTGTCTTGCGTGCCACACCCCCCAGAGAACCTGCTGAAGGGGAAGGGCGTATGAATGCGTTGGGGTCGGTGGAGAGCTCCTCCATGCGGGTTTTGTCGCCAAGTATACTGCCTTTGGAACGTTCGCTGCTGGGGTCTATGGCGAGGACGGCAAGCTTGTGGCCAAGGTTGGTCAGCATTTTGCCGAGAGCTTCAATGGTGGTGCTTTTGCCGGCACCGGGTACCCCGGTGATGCCTAGACGGATGGATTTACCCGAATATGGAAGACATTGTTCGATGATTTCCTGTGCTTTGCGTTGGTGGTCGAAACGAGAACTTTCGACCAGAGTGATGGCGCGCGACAGCATCACGCGGTCACCGTGCAAGATACCATCCACAAGTTGAGCGATAGAGGGTTCTGACGCTTTTTTTTGACGCATTTTTTCGAGGTAAAAATTGCTGATTTGTTCTGGCTGTTTTACCCCTTCCTGCACGTTTAGCGCACTGTCATATTCAAAATTTGAATAAGTTTTTTTGTCTTGTTCGCTCAGCATAGCATTTTGTGGTTTAGGTTGTTGCACAAGTGTATGTGCTACATTTCAAGTTACAAAGATAACACTATTTTGAAAAAAATTTTGTCACATATTAAAAAATGTGTACTTTTGCACCCGATTTCAAACTTCGATTTGGCGGGGTAGCTCAGTTGGTTAGAGCGTCGGATTCATAACCCGGAGGTCATGAGTTCAATTCTCATCCCCGCTACTAGAACAGACGACTTCCAGCGAAGTCGTTTTTTTTATTTTAATAACTGAAAATTTCTAGAATTTCTAGATTCTCTAGTCTCTCTAGACTCTCTAGGACCATTGACTTTAACTCTTTACCTCCTTTGCTCTACCTCCATATTCCATATTGTCATCGTAAATGCTCATACTGCGGTTTCTATTCGGTTGCATGCAACCATGAGCGCGACAGTTATGTCGATGCACTTTGTTTTGAACTTGCATCCAGGAGGGTCACAGCACCGTTGCACACCATATATTTCGGGGGTGGCACCCCTTCACTGCTCACGCCTGTGCAGCTTGCCAGGATTATCGATGTAATTCGCTCCAATTATAATCTATCGGAAATCAAGGAAGTGACTATTGAGGCCAATCCAGAAAACCTTACCCCTAAGTATCTTTTTGAACTTGCCGGTTTGAATTTTTTCAACAGAATCAGCATAGGGGTACAATCGTTCTCTGACAAAATGCTCAGGATGCTCAATCGCGTCCATAGTTCGGAGCAAGCCTTTTTGGCGGTCAAAGATGCTGCCGAGGCGGGATTCGACAATATTTCGGTTGATTTGATGATGGGACTACCTGGTCAGCATTATGCTGATATAGAGCATAGCTTGGACAGTATCGAATCGCTAAATGGACTGGTGAAACATCTCTCGTTTTACGAGTACACCGTTGAGCCACGCACCATTTTGGAACAGCAGTTGAAGATGAAGCGTTGCTTCATGCCTGACGAGGATGAATTGGCATCTCAGTATGACTTAATGATTCGGTGGTGCAAAGATCATGGCTTTGAGCAGTATGAGGTGTCCAATTTCTGCAGGTCGGGCTATCGCTCTCTGCACAACAGTCGCTATTGGAACCTCACGCCATATATCGGTATAGGGGCTGCGGCACATTCGTACGATGGCATTTCCCGTCGCTGGAATGTTGCCGATGTAACACGCTATGTGGAGGGTGCCAAGGAGGGGATGATTCCCTTTGAAAAAGAGCTTTTGAGCCATGAAGACTCATTCAATGAGTACATGATGGTGGCACTGCGTACAAAAGATGGTGTCTCGAAGAAAATGCTTTCGGAACGGTTCTGTGATTATGAAGAGTATTTTGAACGCGCTATAAAACCGTTTCAAAAAGCTGAACTAATCGAGGAGACGCCTGACAGCTATCGCCCTACACCCAAAGGATTGCTCCATGCGGACGGTATCGCACAAAAGCTATTCTTGTAATGTCTTTTATCCACAGATTACTCCGCCGCTACTGTCTCGACTTGCTCCAGTCACTGATGCGAGGATGTTGTCCTTCCCGTTTAGCCTAAGGTATGCGAGAAGTGCGAAAATAATAGCTTCCTTGTAGTCGGCAAGCCTTGAATCGGTGCTGTCTATCTCCACGTTCCCGATTTTTTCTTTGAATAGTTCCAGCAGGAACTGGTTGCCAACGCCACCGCCGGTAACAAGCACTTTGTGAATGGTTGTTTCGCTCTGTGTTACTGCAGCTGCCAGACGTATAGAGACATGTTCTGATACGGTTCGCATAAGGTTGCACACCGTTTGGTTTGCGTAGGGGACGAGGCATGGAAGGAAACGTTGTTCAAACCATTCTTTGCCAAGGGTTTTTGGCGCGTGTATGTGGTAGTATTCAAGAGTTTCCAGCTTTGCAAGCATCGGGGTTACGATCTCACCCTTACGTGCCGTTTCTCCTCCTCGGTCGTAGGTCATTCCCATGAGGCCGGCAAGATGGTTGAATGCCATATTGCAGGGACAGATGTCGTATGCAACACGTTGGCCGTCTTTTTCATACGATATATTAGCAAAGCCGCCAAGATTGATGCAGCAATCATATTCGCCGAAGAGTAGTTTGTCTCCAATAGGCACCAGAGGTGCCCCTTGTCCGCCAAGAGCCACGTCAAGACGTCGGAAATCGCATACTACAGGTATTCCGGTAACGGCATGTATGGCATTACCGTCGCCTATCTGTGAAGTGAATCCTCTGTCGGGTTGATGAAACACGGTATGGCCATGAGAGGCTATGCAGTCGACCCGCTCAGGATATTTCTCTCGGAATTGGTTTACCTTTTCTCCAAAATAGTGTCCCAATTCTTCGTCGGCAAGCACATAATCTTCAGCTGAGGCCTTGTGTAGTGATGCAAGACGTTCTTGCCATGAGGCTGGATATTGATATGTCTCCGCGGCAAGGAGTTGAAAATGTCTTTCGTCGTTAAATTCGCATAAGGCGACGTCAAGACCGTCAAGCGAAGTTCCAGACATCAATCCAATAATATTCATTGTGCTATATTATGTTTTATGCTCTTTTTTTTGTAACTTGGACATTTTTGTGTGACAGATAGGAAGAGCATTTTGTAATAAAAAAAAGCTTTATTTGGATTTGCAAATGTACACTTTTTTATTGAATTCATAAAATAATATGTCTAAAAAACATTCAAATTCAAAAAAAATCCTTAATTTTGCAAATTCATTCTTATGCAATTAGGTAAATAATAATAAATAAATACGTTTAAAATGAAGAAGATAATCAACACACCCAATGCCCCTGCGGCCATCGGACCCTACAGTCAGGCTGTGCAAGCCGGCAACACGCTCTACATCTCGGGTCAGATTCCCATCAATCCCGCCACCAAGACTGTGCCCGAAGGCATAACAGCCCAGACTGAACAGGTGATGCAGAACATCAAGGCCATCCTCGACGAGGCTGGCTACACCTTTCAGGATGTTGTGAAGAGCACCTGCCTGTTGGCCGACATGGAGTATTTCAAACCCATGAACGAGGTCTACGCCAAGTACTACAACACTGACTGCCCCGCCCGTGCCGCCTTCGCCGTGAAGGGACTCCCCATGGGCGTGCTCGTCGAGATTGAAACCATCGCAGTAAAGTAAATCACTAGTTCAACTAGTCCAACTAGTTCTACTAGTTTAACTAGAAAATAATAACAATACAATATGGATTTTAGCTTCACCAAACAAGAAGAACTCTTCCTGCAGATGATTCGTGAGTTTGCAGAGAAGGAGGTCAAGCCCCTCGCCGCAGAAGTCGACGAGGAGGAGCGTTTCCCCATGGAGACCGTTCAGAAGATGGCCAAGATCGGCCTGATGGGCATCCCCATCCCCACGCAGTACGGCGGTGCCGGCGGCACCAACGTCATGTACGGCATGGCCGTCGAGGAGC
>JAGCUU010000011.1 GCA_017962665.1 Bacteroidales bacterium
GATAAAAAGATCACGGATGTTGAAGAAGCCGATGACAGCCTTGCCGAGGGCTGGATTTATTCCGCAGAAGAAGAGGGTGTCGCCGAAGATGACCATGTCGTTGACGTAGCAGTTCGTGACGGCGACCTCCTGAGTGGCGGTCGATGCCGGCGTGGAATAGACGAACGAGGCGTCACCGTCATAGGTGGATATGCAGGTTACGGTGTGGGGGTAGCTGTACTCCTCGATGAGCACTTTCCTTGCATTGTCCGAATGGTTCTCGGTCTGGAACAGGCTTGTCTGCCCGAATGCCGTCATGCCAACGATCAGACATGCCAGAAATAGATAATTGTTTTTTTTCATGATATGTATTTTTATAAAGGTTATAGTTTAATGTTTAAGGACATTTTATTGAAATGTATTGTTTCTTCATATTAAAAAAATTTAAAAATTAATCCGATATATCGTTTGTTGCTTTTATCAATATTGCATCAAACTGACTATCACTAATATTATGAAAAATACACATTGACATTTTATGGTATGAATAGATAATTACATTCCTTCTGTAATCAACTCTGCCATTGATGTATGTACTATCTTTCATTATAACACGTATAGAATAGGAGTTTGATGCTGTCAAACTCTCTCTGAAATCAACAGGGAAATCATAAATTGACGCTATATTAAAATCCTTGCACAACTCTTCCCACACATTTGTATCTTTTGCCTCCAAAAGTGTCACATCGACAACAACTGTATCGTTGACACGGAATTTTTTGACATAAGAGGCATCAATGTCTTCCCGCTCTGAATATTTCGAATATATGTCGCTGACCTCGTCGGAAGGAAATATGCGATGCCACCGGCATGCGACAGTGATAGCACCCAATGCCAACACCAGAATGACACAGAATACGAACCAAAATCTCAATATGTCCTTGCGATATTTCATGAGACGTTTTCGATTGAAAGGCGGATGGCTTCACAAATATGCTGATTGCCAGCATCGCTTGACGTGGTTATTTGGTCGTACAACGGTGCTGATATGATTGAGGTATAGGATATACAGCAGCCGAAGAAGAAGCAAACTGCCAGGGCGGTGCGGCGGATGCTGGCACGACGGCGGTAGCGGGCGCAACGCTGGGGGAGGTCGATATTGTCACGCTCGACAAGGTCGGAGATATGCACCATCGCCTCTGGGGTAATGGGCTGCAGTTTCGTGGGAGAAGGGGGTTGTCTATGGTTCATGATGGATACTTTTTGTTGTTTACAATTGCATGTTTCAACTTCTCGATGATGCGGTGGCGTAGCAGGACGGCGCTACGATGTTTGATGCCGAGTTCGCGAGCTATTTCTTTGGCGGAATAGCCGTCGGACATGAGGTAGAAGGCGCGTTGCTCGTGGGATGTGAGAAAAGTAGAAAGGGAATCGATAGTGTCGCGCAGGTGGCTGTCGTCTGGTTCGCCGAGCGTGTTGGCGATATTCTCGTCAAGAGGCAGGAAGCGGTGTGTGCGGCGGCGGTAGCGGAGGTGGGAGAAGACGCTGCGGCAGTGCCAGACAACCCAGGCGGTCTCGTGGAATTGGTTAGCGTCTTCGCGAAGTTTCGGGAGATAGTGCCAAAGGGAGATATAACAATCCTGCCGCAGTTCAGCACAGCGGTTAACATCACCTAAGGCACGATGCATACAGAGATGGTCAATGAGGACTCTGTGTCGTGCAATCAGGCTGTCGAATTTGTCATATAGGTGGCGCTCATTATCTTCCATACGAAGAGCTCTTCACTTATATAATAACAAATTTTTGATGCGAAAGTTTACATGGGGTGAAAATTATTTTGGATTTTTTACAAAATAATTGAGGTTTAGATAAATATGCAAGACATATAGTAAAGTTTAATTTTTACATAATAAAAAGAGGGTGTCCCCATAAACAAAGACACCCTCTTATTTGTTAGGCTGAAGCCTATTTATTTGGCGTCGCGACCGGCGCGGATAGCCTTGATGTTGGTCTCCACAACAGCGTCGCCTTTGCGGCCGAAGATAGCCTTGATAGCCTTCTCCAGCTCATCGAAAGCGATCTCAAGATAGGGAGCGGCAGCACCGAGCAACACCATATTGCCACGTGCGTTGAGTTCCTTGGCAATGGCGTTGGCGTTGAAGCTTACGCATTTGGGCAGCTTGGCAAGTTCTGCGTTTACCTTTTCAATATCGGGGTAGTTGGTGATGTTGATGAACGGGTCGCTATTGGTGATTACCACGCCGTCGGGGGCGAGGAAAGGCAGATAGCGCAGAGCCTCCATAGGTTCGGAGCTCAGGATGATATCGGCCTTGCCTTCGGGGATGACGTCGGCGAAAATAGGTTCACTGCTGACACGGAGATGGCTGAACACCGAACCGCCACGCTGCGACATACCGTGAATTTCACTCTGCTTGACGTTCATACCCAGATTGAGGGCAGCGTCACTGATAATCTTGGCCACGGAGACTATACCGTCACCGCCTACGCCACATAATATGATGTCTTTTTTCATAACTGTTCTTTTTTATTTATTTGCTGCAATTCTTTTCTTGTTCTCAACGATGCAGACACGCTGCGGGATTATAACGCTGACACCATTGTATGCTATTTCCTCTTCAAGAATCTTGACGAACTCGTCGTGGTTCTTCTTAAGGGGGACAATGGTACGGATATGGTCGGGATCGACGCCAAGGCCCTTGCAGATATTGAAGAGCTTCTGGTTGGCACTCGAGGGCTGACCGCCAGTCATAGCGGTGATGTCGTTGTCAAGAATCATGATGATGACGTTGGCTTTCTCATTGACGCAGTCGAGCAGACCCGTCATACCCGAGTGGCCAAATGTGCCGTCACCGATAACTCCGATGGCAGGGAATATGCCCATCTCGGAGGCTCCCTTGGCCATAGTGACCGAGGCACCCATGCAGACCGTAGTATTGATGGCACCCATGTTGAAGCCAAGGGTGTAGCATCCAATGTCACCGAACACACGTCCGTTGGGGTATTTCTTCATCACCTCGACAACAGCCTCATAGCTGTCGATATGCGGGCATCCTACGCAGAGAGCAGGAGGACGGTTGGTGACGACATCCGGAACGGCGGGACCGTTGGGGACATCGAGGCCGAGAGCCTTGGCCACCTTTTCGGCATTGAGTTCGCCGTCGCGACGGATAGTCTCGTCGATGCGTCCATGGACAGGCTTGCCTTTGCCAAGGAAACCTTTGATATGCTCTTCCACGAAGGGCTGACCATCCTCAAGAACCAATATCTCGGAACATTCGTCATAGAGTTTGTTCAGCATATTGAACGGCAACGGATATTGGGTTATTTTAACTACCGGATAGGGGCATTTGCCGCCAGGGAAGTTTTCTTGGAGATAGTTGAAAGCTATACCTGTGGTAATGATACCGCGGCTCTTGTCGGTGCCTTCAAAATACTGGTTGAAACCGCTTTCCTCGCTGCTCTTTGTAAAGGCAGGCTGTTTGTCAATAAGGTCGCGATAGAGGCGTTTTGCGTTGACGGGAAGCAGCACGAAGCTCTTGGGATCGCTGGGGCTGGTCAACGGATTCTGCGGCAGGACAGGCTTACGTACGACACCGGCACGGCTGTGGGCGAGACGGGTAGGAATACGGTAAAGAACAGGAGTACCCAGTTTCTCACTAAGTTCATAGCCGAAGAAAACCATGTCGTAGGCTTCCTGCTGGTTAGACGGTTCTAGCATGGGAATCATTGCCCAGTGACCATAATAACGGCTGTCCTGTTCATCCTGGGAGGAGAACATCGAGGGGTCGTCAGCGACGACGATGATAACTCCCTTGGTACCGATAATGGCAGCATTCATAAATGGGTCGCCGCAGACATTCAGACCGACATGCTTCATGCAAGTCATGGCACGTTTGCCAGCATAGGCAACTCCGATAGAGGCCTCAAGAGCGGTCTTTTCGTTGGCACACCAATTGGCGACAACGCCCTGCTCTTTTGCCTGTTTTGATTTCATCACATACTCTGTAATCTGGGTCGAAGGGGTTCCGGGATAGCTGTTGATAGCACTACCGCCAGCGTCTATAAAAGCCTGAGCGATAGCCTCATCGCCCAGCAGAAGCAATTTTGACATGTCTTTTATGTTTAGTTATTAATTTAATGAATTCAATTTTGCAAAATTATGATTAATTTTCGGAATGAACAAATATTTTTACAATATACCATCCAAAGAATTGATAATAAATCAACCACGTGAAAAATTGCGAAGGAATCGTATACAGACAAATAAAAACGAACCGGAGATAACAATAGAGGACATCGTCCAAACAATAGTAAAGATTATTACAGCATAAACGATGAGTGTTGCAATAGCACCGCCAAGAACGGGAGTAACACTCTCATTTTCGCCTATGTAAACAATCTTTCCATCTCTCATCACCACATCCTTGCCAGACTTAAACAACGGACCGCTCGCCAAAGCCATCAACATACTCCCCAAGAACGAACTGGCATACGCCCCTACCATGCCCAGAGCCACAAGCAAAGCTACAATAAACGAGTCACTGCTTTTCTTTTCATACCCCTCGCCGACAGGACCGACGGAGACCAGAATATAGGAGACAAAACAGGTGATTTCCATAACATGAATGCCTCCGAAAGGTTGCTTTAACATTAGCTGCCAAACAACAAAAGAGATTAGCATCACCAGAAGGACCCAACCTTTGCCTCTGTAGGCATAAGGTCCCCTACGGAAGAACAAATTAAAGATTATGGTTAGCGCTACAAGTCCGAGACACAGATATGTCTGGAAAAGGTAGCTTTCTGTCCAGCCACGGAGCCCATACTTCTTTTCGAACTCTCCTTTCTCTGCCTGGTTGACAATGGGGACTGGATCGGAGAGATGACTTTTATGATAGTTGCCCCATAACATTTGCTCAAGTTCATCAACGGCAAGGTGACGATTGTAAATTACGACAGACTGGATTCCCCCCTTTGCCAAACGTCGCAGCACCAAGCGGTCCAGTTCTGCATCCTTGGCCTCATCTATGTAGTAATAGAAACCCGTGTCGCTGATATAGACAGTATGCTTGCCGTCATTACGGTCAACAAGCATGATGACAGTACAATAGGTATCCGGCGTGCCCCACTCGCGATACCACTGGCATAACACATTGTTGTCGTCGGGAGAGCTTTTCCCCTTGAGAATAATAGCATGGTCCGCTTCTGTACGGAAAGGATAATAGCCTTTTGTTGCAGCCTGCTTGTGGTTACAGAACCAAAACGGACCTTCAGCCTCATCGAGACGCTGGCACCTGAAGGTAAATATATATGTCTGCTTGGGGCCCAGAGCCTTGGTTGAGATATCGAAATCGAAGATATAATTGCTGTCGAGCGGCATACCTTTTTCGTCGGAGTACTTGTTATTCCATGGGTTTCCGATATTCCACATCCTGCCGCTGTTGAGGTCGTAGCAATGCATCACCCCCCTGTCTCCTGCTTTGGTGCGTCCCTCGAAATTAATCCTGTGCTCTGTGAACTGATAGTGCAAGACCTTCCCCTTTGACGGATATCCATAGACACCGACAACAAAGGAAACAGCAATAAGAAACAACAATACAGACTTGATTTTCATAATTATTTGGTTTTGTTAGTAAAGGTTATAGGTTATACTTGGTTTGTTTTCACCCTTTTATTTGAACTTGGAAACCTTCGTCGATCAGAGGCTGGAGGATAGAATGCATCTCGTCGGGAGAAAGTTTTGACAGATTCTGTGCCGGAGTAGGACGGTCGATGGTGTAGGCCATAACCTCTCGTGGATGAAGCTGGCGTATTATATCGAGCATAGGTCCTGCCACTTCGGGCGAAGAAGAGTCGAAATCGGGACTGCGAAGAAGACACCACTGAAGGACGAAATCTCCATCGAACTGCTTGAGAGCCTCGACGACACGCCGTACATCATAACCCGGAGCTGGATTATTGATTTTTGCGACAAGCTCATTGGTCGGCGCGTCAATCTTCATTATCGGATTGTCGACCTTGCGAAGAGCTTCAAAGATTTCAGGAACATGGACACGAGTGGCGTTGGAGAGCACCGAGACCTTGGCATTGGGAGCGAACTTGTCGCGCAGCTCAAGAGTATCATCGATAATTTGTGGAAATTCCGGATTCAGCGTCGGCTCACCGTCGCCGCTGAAGGTTATCGAGTCAATCTTTGTACCTTCCCCTGCCAAATCCTGCAACATATTGCTCAGGTCATGACGTACTTTTTCAGCAGACGGCAGCTTGGTGTCGTTGCGGCCGTCGCGGTTCCAACCGCATTCACAATAGATGCAGTCAAAATTGCAGATTTTTCCTTTCTCAGGCAACAAATTGATACCAAGTGACGTGCCAAGACGGCGACTGAATATGGGTCCAAAAACAGTTTCTTCTCTCAACATTTCTTTAGCAGTTTAAATAATTTGCAAAAATACACATTTTCCGCGACATATACAGTGATTTATATTATCTTTGCAACGCTGGAGCAATGGCAGAAAGAATTATAACATTATTGTTGACAGATTTTTGAGCCACTTGTATCGCCATCAAAAAATGCAAAAATACAGAAGTTACATACTGCCCGCGGCCATCGTTCTGGGTCTTTTGCTGCACCGTTGGTGCGCAATGTTCAGTTTTATGGTGCCCTACATCATTTTCACCATTCTGCTCCTCACCTTCTCAGCTGTGGACATCAAGAAGTTGCGAATGTCCAGGCTCGACATCTGGCTGATGCTGTTCCAAATCACCGTCAGCCTTGGCTCATATCTGATACTTAAATGGCTGGGAGCAGGCAGTATCATTGCCGAAGGGGTGCTGATAGGGGTGCTGTGCCCTGTCGCATCATCGGTGGCTGTCATCAGCTGCATGCTCGGTGCGAACCGCGAGACGGTGACAGCCTACACCATCATCGGCAACCTTATGGTGGCGGTGGTGGCACCCATCTATTTCTCTTTTATCGGAAACCAACAAGACATGCCTTTTCTGGAGTCATTCTGGATGATTCTGAAACGTGTGGGTACTGTCATTGGAATGCCCTTCTTCATTGCATTTGCCTTGCAGCTGTGGTTGCCCAAGGCTAACGATTTTCTCAAGCGTTATAAAGGGCTCTCCTTTTATCTGTGGTCACTGGCTTTGTTGTTCACGCTTGGCCAGACCATCGACTTCATCTTCCTTCACGGCGAGGGCAACTGGAGCAGCATCATCTGGTTAGGCGTCGCCTCCCTGCTGTTCTGCATCGTGCAGTTCGGTTTCGGGCGTTGGCTTGGCGGACGCTATGGAGACAAAATAAGCGGTGGCCAACTGCTCGGACAGAAGAACACCGCTATGGGCATTTGGATGGCCAACTTCTACCTTACACCGCTGGCCTCGGTCTTTATGGCCTTCTACTCAGTCTTCCAAAACGTCTGGAACAGCTGGCAGATGTGGAAAGCAGGGAGTAATAATAATTAGCGACGTAGGGGGTAGTCCGACTCAATTGAATCTAAAATATTCAAATAGTTCTGATAACGCTCAGGACTTATTTCGCCTTTTTCCACGGCTACTTTAACAGCACATCCAGGCTCGTGGCAGTGGGTGCAGTTGGCAAAATGGCAGTCATGAAGGCGGCTTCGCATCTCGGGGAAGAAATGTGAGAGTTCCTCTGGAGTGAAATCGACCATGCCGAACTCCTTGATGCCTGGCGTGTCGATGAGGAATGTTGAGTTGTTGAGCTGTTGAGTTGTTGAATTGTTAAGATTTATGGGAAAAATTTCGGCGAATGTGGTGGTATGCTTGCCTTTGAGCGACCAGTCACTGATTTCACCAACCTTGAGATGCAACGATGGGTCAATAGCGTTAAGCAGTGCAGATTTGCCAACACCGCTGTGGCCTGTGAAAAGTGTCACCTTGCCTGTTATCAGCTCTTTTATCGTCTCAACACCCTGACCCGTCAAAGCAGACACCTCGAAGACAGGATAGCCTGCACCTTCATATATTGCCTTGATTTCATTGTGAATAGTCCACAATTCATCGTCATACAAATCGCACTTGTTGAAGACGATGACTGCTGGAATATGATACGCCTCGGCAGTAACCAACAGACGGTCGATAAAACCTGTAGAAGTGCGCGGCAGGCCAAGCGTGGCAACAATACACATCAAATCGATGTTGGCCGCGATGACGTGTGTCTGCTTGCTGAGCTTGGTGGCGCGACGAATGATGCAATTGTGTCGTTCTTCGATTTCGGTGATAAAACCCGTACCGTCACTGAGAATCTGAAACACAACGCGGTCGCCGACAGCGACAGGGTTGGTCTGCTTGCTGCCACGTATGCGGAAATTGCCCCTCAGACGGCAAGGGAAAACAGTACCGTCAGGAAGCAGGACATTATACCAACTACCTGTGGTTCTTATTACTAAACCATGTATTTCAGGATTATCAACCATTCAGGACGAATAAAATACGAGATGCAAAATTAAGTTTTTTTTCGCATACAACCATTAGAAGTCAAAAAAGTAGTATTTTTGCAATTCAAGAACGAAGGAAAAATCAATGAAAAAGACGATACTGTTCCTTGTGGCATCGCTATTGGTTGGGATAGCGCAAGCGCAACAATTTTGGGACGACCTTAGGGTGTACGAAATCGGTAAAGAACCTCCTCACGCCGACATCATCCCAGCCGACAGCCAGTGGGTAATGGACCTCAACGGCATCTGGTCATTCCGCTATTATGACAGGCCATCGGATATGGATACAACACATGCGCCATTCATGTCCGACAACGACCTTGTCCGTTGGGACAGCATTATGGTGCCCGGCAATCTGGAGCTTCAAGGATATGGGATACCAGTGTATGTGAACATAAGAAATGAGTTCCCATCCAATCCCCCTCATGCTCCAAAAGGATACAATCCAACAGGAGTTTATGCAAAGGATGTTTTCATACCCGAAACATGGGACGGACGCAACATCTATTTCCGTATCGGCGCTGCCTCGTCGGCAGTGGAGTTGTACGTCAACGGAAGATTTGTGGGCTACAGCGAAGACTCAAAAACACCTGCGGAGTGGAATGTTAGCAATTATCTTCATACTGGCAGCAACCGTATTTGCATTATCCTGCACCGCTGGAGCAACGGCAGCTATCTGGAATGCCAGGACATGTGGCGTATGAGCGGAATCACACGCGATGTAACTCTGTACTGTCTGCCCAAGGTGCACATAGACTACTACCGCATAGACGCATTGCTCGACACATCGGACTATACCACAGGAATGCTCAACATCTATTTCAGGACTCTGCGAAATCCGGAATACCAAGAACTGTTCATCGAAACATCCATACCCGAGGCGGGCATTACAAAACGGCAACCACTATTCGAACTAACCGACAATATTTCATTGGCGCACTTTGGAGGCAAAATTAAAGATGTAAAACCCTGGACGGCCGAAACTCCCAACCTTTACACTCTTCGCCTACGGCTGATTGACGACAAGGACAACGTTTTGCAGGAGATTGAGAAACAGATTGGCTTCCGCACGGTGGAGATTAAGGACGGCCTGCTGTGCGTCAATGGCAAGCCGGTGACAATAAAAGGCGTGAACCGCCACGAGCACAACGCCTTCACAGGCCACGTAGTCAGCCGCGAACAGATGGAGCACGACATCAAGCTGATGAAAGAGAACAACATCAACGCCGTGCGTACCTGCCATTATCCCGACGATGAATACTGGTATGACCTGTGCGACATTTATGGTCTATATGTCTGGGACGAAGCCAACAACGAGAGCCATGCCCAGGGCTACGGAGCCAACAGCCTTGCCAAAAAGCCCGAATGGACAGAGCCTATATGGTACCGCGTGAACAACATGGTGCAGCGCGACCGCAACCATCCGTCGGTAATTGTCTGGTCGTTGGGCAACGAATGCGGAAACGGCATCTGCTTTGAAGAGGCATATCGCAGGACAAAAGACACCGACCCGACACGACCTGTCAGCTACGAGCGCGCCGAGATTGACTGGAACACCGACATCGTCGGAATAATGTACCCCAGCGTTGACTACCTCGCCTCCTACGGACGACGCATGGACTCAATTAAACAATTAAACAATTCAACACTTAAACAGAACATCCGACCTTACATCATGGTGGAATACTGCCACGCCATGGGCAACAGTCTCGGCGGTCTGAGCGACTACTGGGACACCATTTGCAAGTATCCCTACCTGCAAGGCGGATTCATCTGGGACTGGCAGGACCAAGGAATTGAATTAGTTGATAGTTTAAATTTGACAGTTGAGAGTTATCCAAGGATTGCTTTGGGTGGGGACCTGGGCAGCTTGCCCGGCATAGGTGATGACGGCGACTTCTGTGCCAACGGCATCTGCGATGCCTACGGCAACCCCTACGCCTGCATGGAGGAGGTAAAAGTTGTGTATGGAGATTTGAACAAAGAGGAAATACTTCCAGAGAAACAAAAAAATAGCAAAAACAGCACTTATCATAACAAAAAGAAAATAAAATTCTCTGAACGAAAAGGTTGTTCTCAGGTAATTACCGGCGAAAACTTTGAGATAGTGATTGGTTATGGCGGCACAATCAAATCCTATGTTTGGCATGGCAAGGAGATACTGAAAGACCTACGACTGAACCTATGGCGCGCGCCGACACAGAACGACTGTGCCGACCGCAACGGTGCCGCTGCATGGGACGGCCTGCAACGACTAAAAGCGAAAACTTACAAAGAATCATACGGTCGCATCAGTGATTCAACACAATATACCGCGGCGAAAGTGATAATAGACCTTATGCTGACAGCCGAAGACGGCGGGATGATGCCTGTACGCGAAGTCATTGAAATAGCTGACGACGGTTCAATGCAGGTCAGTCTCCGTGTGCAGGGCGAAGGTGTCTTCAGGACTTTCGCCAAAGTAGGGCTGCAAGGGAAACTGGCAAAAGAGTTTGAAAAAACGACATGGTGGGGCTATGACAACGAGCGCTACCCTGACCGCCGAACAGCCGGAAGGCTTGGAATATGGCACACCGACGATTGGAGAAAGTTAGCAAAACACCACGCAGTACCGCAGGAAGAGGGCAACCACGAGGCTTATCAATTGGAACTGGGCGGCAACAACAGTGCATTACAGATAAGTATTGACGGCAGCACACTGTTCAATTTCAACCGATACGAATACGATGACACAATTATGGCTGCAAATGACAGATGGTGGAAAATGCCCAAGCCTGACAGCTTGTATTGCATCTTAAACATTGACAGTCGTATTGCAGGTCTTGGCACCGCCACCTGCGGACCTGGGGTACGCGCTCCTTACCGTTTGAGCGGTGACAGCACTTACACATTCAGATTCAGTTTTATACCATCCACCTATGGGACTTTAGGACCATCAACAACAATTGATGATGTCTTCGGTAGGAACAACCTTATTGACGAGCCTTTGACGAATTGGGAAACAAAAATTAATGTGGCAAGCATTATTTCATCAATCGCCCCTTCCGAAAAATATCGTGATGGATTCCCAAAGGCACTTTACAATGGAAAACGAGGCGTGGCCGGCGACTACAGCGAAGAATGGATAGGTTGGAGCGGCGTCGATACACTGGAATTAACAGTAAAAACGAGCAAGAACAACCGCAAAAATGTCACAATTAGTTTTTGCCATGCCCCCGACGACTGGGTTTTGTCTCCCAAACAAGTGGAAGTCTGGATGCCAAGCCTGAACAGGTGGGTTGCCTGTGAGAGAAATACGATAATCGACGAAAAGCACGGACGACAAAGGGTGATATTCACTCAGCGGACCCCTATTCGATGCTTTGTAACCCTTGAAGGCCAAGAAAACGAAAATAAGAACCTCTCCAAAAAAGTGAGAATCCGCATCATCCCCCCCTCTACCCTACCCGACTGGCACACCTACAAAGGAGAGAAGGCGTGGCTGATGATTGACGAAATCAAGGTTTATTAGGGAAAACATACTGGCCTTTGCCTATGGTGGCCTTGCCGAAATGGATGGCATTCTTCGGGCAGTGGTGGTAGCAGGCCATGCAGTTGGTGCAATTGCCAAACCATTTGGGGTGCCCGTCGACGAGTTTTACATTATGCAGAGGGCACACTTTCTCGCAAAGACCGCATGATATGCAGTCATCGGTAACACGGAACTTGCGGTCAGTGATAACAGCGCCGTAAAACAATGCATTCATTACGAAAGTATTGAATCGTGGCATTTTGCCACGAACAACATCAATAACTTTTGCTCGCTGTTTGATTCTTTCTGCCACATAGGGCAGTCTTTGACGAACCGCAGCAATTTTTCCATTCTCCTTTTCCCGTGTATCAAGACTGAAACCTGGCAAATTGATATATGTCTCCGGCATCACAAACGAGAATGCCGCATCGAGATGCCACCCTTTTGAACACATCGTCTTTTCCAACTTTTCCGGAGTACGTCCCACATTGTCGCCGCAGGTGCATGCAAGATAACAATAGCTCGGTTTACATTTGGCGGAGAGACGCACAATATAGTCTCGTACCAACCGTGGTACTGCCCAAGCATATACAGGACAGACGATACCTAACGCTTCACCATCGGACAATGACACAGAAGGTTCAGTCTCGGCAGGATTGATTTGGCAAAGACTGTCGCCTGTCAAAGAGGCAAGTTGCTCTGCGACAAAACGGCTGTTACCACAACCGGAGAAAAACAATATCATACGTTTTAGAGATTAGATGAATGACTGGACATGATGCAACGTACCCAATGAAAAGCCATGGTTACAGGAGTTAGAGTAGTCTCTTTTTCCAATTCGTAGGCGGAACGTTCGAAAGGAATTTCCATGTAGGCCTGGAATCTGTCATGGTACCGGAGAATATTTATTAGCCAAAAAAGACCATATACAATGTAGAAACCCACAAGGAGCAATGCCAGTTGCTGCCATAGATGGATGGTCTCATGGCGTAGTTCACTCTCGTCGAGAGGTTTGCCGTTATGAAACACAAATGGGAATAGGGTTATGGCATGGAAACGGCGAGACGGGAAACGGCGTGTGTAAATCACTATCGGCTTCATTTGTAGTTGGCATTGGTGAGAGAACCGTTACTGACAGTAAATTCCAGTATCTGCCAGCAGTCCACAGGATTACCTTTTTTGTCTGTAGCCGGAGTCCATCGCTGTGGCAATTTCTTGACTATCTCCATAACCATATTGGCAAACTCAAACAGCTCTCCCTTCCCCTTACTTATCACTTGCCAATTCCCTGCCTCTCCTTTGCAGTTCACTATAAAGGCAATGCGAACGCGAAACAGTCGATCCTGGGCACGCTGGTCAGTGAGAGGATGGTTAAGAAACCATGTCCGCAAAGAACCTTTTTCACCCTTATAGGCAGGATTGGCCTTTGGCTTGCGGAAGTTACCCACAGTCTCTGCCAGCTGGCGATCATCAACCGAATAGACTGACGACTCATTGCAGATGGGAAAATGCGATGCAGCAAGCGCCATGGAATCTTCATCAAAACTTGAAGGCGAAAACGAAGAGGAGAGTATGACGCCATTTTTTATACGCAATTTCTGGGTTTTGGACACGGTATAGTCTGGAAGGCCAAAACTGTTAGACTGCCATAATCCGTAATGGACCACATAGTCGCCGCTAATCCAGTCAGCGAGGAAAGTGCCGTCAAGATATGGCAATTCTGGTGCCATTATTTCAAATAAATTCTGGGCAACAGAATCATAACGATAAGGATCTTCGCCCTTATGGAGATTAACCGAAACGAGAAGCAGCGAGTCATTGCGGATAAGCCACGTACCGAATGGAGCGCCTTTGCCAATAGCATCTATCCAGTCTGAATCCCACATTTTAGGATCGTTTCCATAACGCTGAGTGAACAACGTAAGCGAATTGGCACGGTGCTCAAATAGACCCTCGTGGGTGCCAAACAGCACCCGTTCGCGGTCATAGGCACAACGATTATAGAAATCCATCGACTGTTTTCGAACAGAAAGTATCTCGTATAAAGGTTTCAAGCGGTGGTTGTCGACACCCTTGTCAATACTATTCCTGTCCTCGTTTGACACAAAGACACTTTTCTCAACTCTGCCATCTGTTATCAGTAAATAACGATGTCCCTTTGCCTCATCAAGACGCTGCTGTTTCTTGTCGGCAGGAAGGAATGTCAGTTCGAGCACGCCAGAGAACCAGTCGCAGACAACATAATCCTGTCCAATTGGTTGTTCTTCATATATTGGCTTGATATAGAAATAGTCCGGAGACACCACGGTGTCTATTCCCGATTCCGTCCATAGATTTCCCATACGGGTTCGGTAACGCTTTGCCTCAACGGAAAGAAGATACAGCGAATTGTCAAGCACTTCAAATTTGGCTATGTGTCCACGGCTGTTTGAGGAACTCCAGAAATTAAAAGGTGACGGTTTTCCAGTACGTTGAAACCAAACCGAGACCACAGAAGGAACATTACGGTCAACAGTCACAGTATAATTTAATCCATTGATTGCAAGAGTGTCTGAATCCTGGTCTTTCTGTGCATGTGAAATAGAGAAGGACAAAACGCACAAAAAGATAATTATACATCGTTTCATAACAAAAAATATAAAGCGAATAAACCTTAAACTTTTCTTAATGCTTTGATCAACTAGACAGATGCCGAACCCGCAAAGAACCGTACTACATTGTCATTATAGGTGCGGGAGACCGGAATAGGCCGGGCACCCTGCGACAGTTCAATGAGAAGACCGTCCTTTTCCTTACGAAGCAGCTTGACATTATCAGTATTGACCATATAGCTTCTATGACAGCGTAGCAATCCCTGATACAACTCAGGATTGTCAATATTTTTCAAAGAATTATGAAGAATAAAGGTATCCTCCTTTTCTTCATTTATATAATGGATATTAGAATAATTGTCAGCAGCCTCTATGTAGAGGACATTAACACGGCGGGTAGAGAAAGCCAGTTTACCTCCGCGATCATAAAAGTTAAGATTCTCTGTGGATTCAACGGCAGCGGTATGGCGCTTGTCAATAATATCATTGAGCGCCTCTATTTGGTGTTTTCGTTCCAAGAGAGTGAAAGCAAGATAAGTAAGCGAATACGGGATAACAATAATTGAAGCAATATTAAATGATACACGACGCAGAAGATCGTTAAGATCAAGTTCAGGGGCAGCATTTAGAAACCACGCTATCATGGTAAGAGCCAGCGAGATAACAACAAACTCAGCAACAACCCATAGAACAAGGTCGCGGAAAACAAGGGAATGTCTTCTGTAGAAATGCAAGAATATGAAACGACTGGTAGCAAGAATAGCGGAGCCGGCAAGAAACTGAATTACAGTGTAAAGATGCTTATTCCAATGAGCAAGAGCCTCAGTAGTCTTCATATAGCCGGCAGGCTGATACACGAGTACGAATATAACAGCGAAGAGCATAGTGGCACATAAAAAAAGCCATATACCCTTAGCATTCGTTAAAAATTTTGGTATTTTCGTAGTCATTCGATCGCCAAATGTTAAAAAAATTTCACGTATTTCACCCAAAAAACAGATATTTTACCCAAAGAAACGCATTTTTACCGCACATATTGCCTTCAATATCGTTTTTAACAAAAATATTCTTGTTTTTTTTTATTTCTTTGCAGCCCGATTCAGAAAAATCTATATGTATAGATTATATAAAAAGAATACATTAATATGAAAATAATTGGAACAGGTAGTGCACTTCCGGAGAAAGTAGTGACCAACGACATGCTGGCAGGCTTTCTCGACACCAGTGACAGTTGGATTACAACAAGGACGGGCATTCACACCCGCCATCTGCTAAGCAAAGAGACCCTGGGCGAATTAGCCATAACCGCAGCGCAAGCAGCAATAGAATCATCGGGAATCGCCCCCGAAGAGATTGATTATCTAATCTGCTCTAACGTGGCCAACAGCTACGTATCTCCCTCATTGGGCAGCATTTTATTGGCCCCTCTGGGCTGCTGCTGCCCCTGCTTTGACCTGAACGGAGCCTGCGCAGGACTGATTTATTCGCTTGACATTGCCGACTCATTCATAAAAACCGGAAGAGCAAAGAACATTTTGATTGTTGCCGCCGAAGAACCTTCAAGATTCTGCAACTGGCACGAGAGAGAGACTTCGGTGCTGTTTGGCGACGGAGCCTCGGCGCTGATGGTTACAGAGGGCGAAGGATTCAAGGATTTCCGACTAACCGGCGACACCCATACCGACGTGCTATACTACAAACGTTCATTGGAAACAACCCCGTTCGACCGTGTGGAAGAAAAGACCATGCCGTTGGTGATGCAGGGAAGGGAAGTCTTCAAACTCGCCGTAAGAGCCTGTATCAAAGACGTCGACACTGTGCTGGAGCACAACAGACTGAAAGGCGACGACATCGACCTTTATCTGCTGCACCAGGCCAACCTGCGAATCATCGACTCCATCCGCGAACATCTGGAGCAGCCAAAAGAAAAATTTCCGACCAACCTGCAGAACTACGGCAACACCTCGTCCGCAAGCATAGGAATACTGATTGACGAGTTGTCAAGAGAAGGAAAATTAAAAGATGGCATGACTCTGCTTCTCAGTGCCTTCGGAGGAGGATTTGTTACTGGAGCCGCATTGATGAAATGGAGCGAGATAAAGTACAAAGATACCGCAAATGAATAATTGTTAACCTAAAATAACCCTATAACTTAAACACGAAAACAATAAACGATATGAAAAGAGTTGTTATTACCGGACTTGGATGCATTTCGCCGCTGGGCAACAATGTGAATACCATGTGGGACGAATTGCTGAAGGGCACATGTGCAATTGACTTCATCAAATCGCTAAATACAGATAACCTTACGGTGAAAGTCGCCGCAGAAGTAAAAGATTTCGCACCCGAAGAATATGGCATCGACAAAGCCATGATACGTCACAACGATCGCTATGCACTCTATGCTCTCGCTGCAGCTTCGCAAGCAATGCAAGACAGCGGCCTTGAGGTAGGAAAAGACGTGGATTCGAGCCGTTTCGGCTGCGCAATAGGATCAGGTATCGGCGGAATACAGACATTCTGCCGCGAGCACACATCGATGCTTGAAAACGGCCCACGCCGCGTTTCACCGCTCTTCATCCCTGAAATGATTGCAAATATTGCTTCGGGCAACACAGCCATCATGTTCCACGCCGAAGGGCCGAACCTGCCAGTAGTAACAGCCTGTGCCACAGGAACCCACAGTGTGGGAGAAGCATACAGGATGATACGCGAAGGCAGAGCCGACGCCATGATTACAGGAGGAGCAGAAGCTGCTATCACCGAAATATCCATAGCAGGATTTGCCAACAGCAAAGCTCTGTCGACAAGCGCCGATCCCATGGCGGCATCCCTGCCGTTTGACATGAGGAGGAAAGGCTTCGTCATGGGCGAAGGTGCCGGTGTCATGATACTTGAAGACTATGAGGTTGCCAAGAAAAGAGGCGCCCATATCTATGCCGAGGTGACTGGCTACGGCAACAGCTGCGACGCTTTCCACTACACAGCCCCTCGTGCCGATGCAAAATGCGCCACGAACTGCATACGCTGGGCTCTGGAAGAATCAGGCTACAAAGCTGGCGAGAAAGTTTATATCAACGCTCACGGAACAGGCACACCTCTAAATGACAAAACCGAGACGCTTGCCATCAAACAGGCTATGGGAGAGGAGGAAGCCCGCAAAGCCGTCATAAGCAGCACAAAATCCATGATGGGACACATGCTTGGCGCAACTGGAGCCATAGAGATGGTCATCTGTGCCAAAACCCTGCAAAGCGGCAAGGTCGCCCCGACGATACACTTGGACGAGCCAGACCCAGAATGCGACCTTGACTATACGCCACATACCGCACGCGACTTCAATGCCGACATGACCATCAGCAACTCCTTCGGTTTCGGCGGCCAGAACGCTTGCGTAGCACTAAGAAAAATCTAAAAAAAGTAACATAAAAAGCAAACTAAAATCATCGATGAATATGAACAGAGAAGAGATAAAAAACTACCTGCCCCACCGCGAGCCTATGCTGCTTGTCGACGATGTAAGGATGGAAGGCGACACTGCAATAGGTCACTACCATGTGAGAGGCGACGAATTTTTCCTGCAAGGACATTTCCCGGACTACCCCGTGGTGCCTGGAGTTATACTTTGCGAGATAATGGGACAATGCAGCTGTACACTGATGCTTAACGAGCTGCCTGGAAGACTAACATTCTATGCCGGAATGGACAATGTCCGTTTCAAAAACCAGGTACGTCCAGGCGACGACATCATCGTCACTGGAAAAATCAGCGCCAAACGCGGCCTGACCTTCTTTGTAGACGCAGAGGCCAAAGTAGACGGCAAGCTCTGCGCCAAGGGTAGCCTGATATTCATGCTGGCAGATAAAAAATAGTAATTGAAACAAAACAATAGAATTAATATGAAACTTTTAGAGAACAAGACCGCCTTAATAACAGGAGCCTCGAGAGGCATCGGTCGCAGCCACGCCCTGCTATTTGCCGAGGAGGGAGCAAACATAATTTTCACCGACCTGAAAGAAAACGAGAACAGCGAGTCTTTGCTTGCCGAACTGAGAGCCAAAGGTGTACGTGCCGACTTTCTGGCCAGCAACGCTGCCGACAATGCCCAAGCCCAGGATGTGGCTAAATGGGTTGCCGACAACTACGGACGCCTCGACATTCTTGTCAACAATGCCGGCATCACTAAAGACAACCTCATACTGAGGATGAGTGTTGAAGACTGGAACCTGATTATGGATGTCAATCTCCGCTCGGTATTCAACTACACCAAAGCTTTCGCCCCAATGATGATGAAACAGAGATCAGGTTCAATAATAAACATCAGCTCCATCGTCGGACTGAACGGAAACGCTGGACAGTGCAACTATTCCGCATCAAAAGCCGGAATCATCGGATTCACCCGTTCCATCGCCAAAGAACTTGGTTCAAGGAATATCCGCTGCAACGCCGTTGCCCCGGGATTTATTGAAACTCCCATGACACAGCAGTTGCCCGAAGATGTACGCAAAGACTGGATGACCAAGATACCTCTGCGCCGTGGAGGTCTGGACACTGACGTAGCCCATGTTTCGCTTTTCCTTGCCAGCGACTTGGCTGCATACGTCACCGGACAGGTTATAAGCTGCGATGGCGGTTTGGCAATCAATTAATTACTTTGCAATCAAACAAAACAACACAAGCTTAATATACATGAACATCAACGAGTTAACAAAAGAACAGCTGACCGAAGAAATCATTGCCGTCATCGAAGAACGACTTGGAGTGGCTGCATCAGAGATAACTCCCGAAAAGAGCCTTGTCAACGACCTTGGAGCCGACTCACTTGACAGCGTGGAACTTATAATGTCAATAGAGCAAAAATTCAATATCAGCATTCCCGAGGAGGCTTCAGAAAACATCAAGACCGTAGGAGACATTATCGAATACGTGAAAGGAAAATAATCAACCCAAAGCTGCAGAATGCAGCCACAAAAAAACAAAGAAGAGCAATATGTCATTCAAGATAGTAGTATTGGCGAAGCAGGTACCCGACACACATAATGTCGGAGCCGACGCCATGAATGCAGACGGTACCGTGAACCGTGCCGCACTGCCTACCGTATTCAACCCCGAAGACCTGAAAGCATTGGAGATGGCTTTGCGCGTAAAAGACAGCATGACCGATGCCAACGTAACAGTGGTAACCATGGGTCCTCCCCGTGCAGCCGAGATTATCAAAGACGCCAAATCGCGCGGAGCTGACGACGGTTTTGTACTTAGCGATGCCCGTTTTGCCGGTGCTGACACCTTGGCGACAAGCTACGCCATCTCACAGGCTGTCAAACAGCTTGGCAAAGTCGACATCATCTTCGGTGGCCGACAGGCCATCGACGGCGACACCGCCCAAGTAGGACCCCAGGTCGCAGAAAAGCTGGAAATACCTCAGATAACCTATGCCGAAGAGTTAATCGCTGTTGACTCAAAGGCAATAACTATACGCAGACGCTTGGAGCGCGGTACCGAAGTGGTAAAAGCCACACTCCCAGTGCTGGTTACCGTTACATCGGCAGGCGAAGACTGCCGCTTCCCCAACGCCCACAGGCTGATACGCCAAGCCAAAGAGGAGATAAAGATGATAAATGCCGACTGCATCGACGCAGACCTCGACAGACTTGGACTGAAAGGGTCTCCTACCAAAGTCAAAAAAATCGAGAACGTTGTGCTTGCACACAAAGAATCGGTAGTACTTGAACCCACAGAGGCCGCCCTTAACGAATTGAGTGCGACACTGATTAAAGAGCATATTCTTTGATAATTGATAATTGAAAATTGAGATGAGCAAAAATAATGTTTTAGTATATTGTGAGCTATCGGAGAAAAACACGATAGCCGACATCAGCTTGGAACTGTGCACCAAGGGACGTCAGCTTGCCACACAGCTGAACTGTAAGCTGCAGGCAGCAGTGCTGGGCAGCAGTGTAAAGGCTGCAGCCGAGTCGCTATATCCCTATGGAGTCGACGAAGTGTTTGTAGCTGATGACAAAAGGCTGTCTCCGTACCGCACACTCCCCCACTTCGACGTGCTGTCGAAACTTATCGAAAACCAAGAGCCGCAGATCGTACTCTTTGGAGCATCAAGCGTTGGCCGTGACCTGGCACCGAGAATTGCATCGTATCTCCGTTGCGGACTGACAGCAGATTGCACATCTCTGGAGATAGGATCGCACGAAGATGTCAAAACCAAAAAGACTTACGACAACATCCTTCTGCAGATACGTCCTGCCTTCGGAGGCAACATTATCGCCACCATCGTCTGTCCCGAGACACGTCCCCAGATGGCCACAGTGCGCGAAGGCGTAATGAAAAAAGAAATACTGGATGCCGGATACAAAGGTACCATCATTCCTGTTGACATCGACGCCTCGCTTGACAAAGCCGACAAAGCTGTCGAGATACTGAGCCGTGAAATAGAAGAGCAAAAAATAGACATCAAAGGAGCACAGATTATTGTCGCCGGAGGTTATGGCATGGGCAGCAAGGAGAATTTCGAACTGCTTCACAAGTTTGCACATCTGATAGGCGGCAGCGTGGGAGCTACCCGTGCAGCTGTTGATGCCGGCTTCGCCGAAGGCGAACGCCAGATTGGACAGACCGGTGTGACAGTGAGACCCAAACTCTACATAGCATGTGGCATCAGCGGGGCTGTACAGCATCGCGCCGGCATGGAACAGAGCGCCAAGATTATCAGCATCAATACAGACCCCGACGCTCCAATCAACGCCATCGCCGACTACACTATCATCGGCGACGAAATGACGGTAATCCCGCAGTTTATGGCCTGCTATAAGAACAACTTGAAATAATTTTGTACTTAGAATCTAATTCGAACGAGATGAATTTTTATACAGATAACGAAAATCTTAGTTTCTACCTCCATCATCCCGATATGGACCAGGTGGTGGCGGTGAAAGAGAAAAACTACGCCGAATATGGCACTCACCCCGAGGCACCGGCAAATGCAGAAGAAGCCGTAGAGCAGTATGACACAGTGATGCGACTGCTTGGCGACATCACAGGTGATGTGATTGCCCCCAACGCCGAAGAGGTGGACCATGTAGGCCCCTCTCTGACCAACGGACATGTGGAATATGCACCTGGAACACGAAAAAACCTCGACGCATTAATCCAGTCAGGATTGTACGGCATGGCATTGGAAAGAAAATACAACGGACTGAACTTCCCCCGTGTGGTGGAGGTCATGGCCGCTGAAATGATAGCACGTGCCGATGTAGGCTTCGCCACAATCTGGGGCCTGCAAGACTGTGCCGAGACAATACAACAATTTGCCAGCGAAGAACTGAAAGACAAATATCTGCCCCGTATCTACAAGGGAGCCACCTGCTCTATGGACCTTACCGAACCAGATGCAGGAAGCGACCTGCAGTCGGTACGCCTGAAAGCCACCTGGGACGAAGCTGGCAAATGCTGGAGACTTAACGGAGTCAAGAGATTCATTACCAATGGCGACGCAGATCTACATTTAGTGCTTGCCCGCAGCGAAGAGGGCACCAATGACGGTCGAGGTTTGAGCTACTTTGTGTTCGACAAGGCAGACGGAGGCATGACCGTTCGCCGTATAGAAAACAAGATGGGCATCAAAGGCAGCCCTACAGCAGAACTTCAATTCACCAACGCTCCTGCCCAGATTGTAGGTGAAAGGCGACTTGGTCTTATCAAATATGTCATGTCTCTCATGAACGGGGCACGCCTTGGTGTGGGAGCGCAGAGCATCGGCCTGTGCGAAGCAGCCTGCCGGGAAGCCGAAGCCTATGCGGCAAGCCGGGAACAGTTCGGACACACAATAGACAAATTCGTCGCAGTGCAGGACCTTCTGTACCAAATGAGAGCACGTACAGACGGCGCCAGAAGCCTTATGTACGAGACCGCCCGCTATGTGGACCTCAGTGCCAGCTCGAAGCCGGCATCACGCATTGCTGACATACTGACACCCCTCGTAAAACTAAACGCCAGCGAGTTCGCCAACAAATGCGCATACGACTGCATCCAGGTACATGGCGGCAGCGGATTCATGAAAGAATATGCTTGCGAACGCCTCTATCGCGACGCCCGAATCCTGAGCATCTATGAAGGTACCAGCCAGCTTCAGGTAGTTGCCGCCATGAAGGGCATCGCCAGCGGTGCCTATCTGAAACAGATAGAAAGCTATGACGCCAAAGCCGCTGCATTCGAAGGAATCACCGACGAGATGCGTCATTGTATGGAGACCTTGCGCAAAGCCACAGAAAGCTACAAGAAACTCTATGAACTTGCAGCAGCTGAATGCACTACCAGTGAGCGTTTTGAGCACCAGACAAGAGCTCTGACCGAGGTACTTAGCAATATCATTATGGGTTATCTGCTTCTGCTCGACAGCCAGAGAGATGAACGCTTTATGAAGAGCTGCAAATACTTCGTTAAAGAATCCATCGGAGAGGTCAACAAACACCTCGCCGAACTGGAAAACTGCTAAAAAGCTACCTATACATAAAAAAAAGCATCCCGATCGGGATGCTTTTTTTTATGCATTGTAATACAATTAGTTTTTGACCAGTTTGCGGACAAGGTCGATACCATCGGCCTGAACCCGCACATAATATGAGCCCTGTGGCAAATGAGACACATCGAGACGACAGACAGCATTTCCATTATCGTCAACCGTGACAACACCCGTGTAGCAGGTACGTCCACTAATGTCTACGATGGAAACATTCAAGGTCGAAGCCGAAACACGAGAGATGTCGACATGACTCAGATCTATAGAAACCACGTTAGTGGCAGGGTTGGGATAGACACTAAAAGTCGCTGACTGGTCGTCAATCGTTGCAACACCACTCGTCTGCTGGAAGATGGCTGTATATGTAGTGTTAGCGCTTACAACCACATAACGCGGATTGCTGGTGTTACCGTCAAGCCATTTTGTAAACACATAGCCCGTGTTGGGATGGGCCTCGAGCCTGGCAGTGTCAAGATTGTGATATGTGCCACCACCTGTCACGGTGCCACCCTCTTGCGGATTGGCGGAAACAGTAATGGTAAACTCCCTTCCTGCAAAGACTGCACGTATGGTTGAAGACTCTACAGGCTGGAATGCATATACATAGACATCCTCTATATCACCAGAGTTCAGTTGCACGTCAGCCATACAATTCACACCGTTAACGTAGAGAGCGTCAAGATAATATTCAAACTTTTGGCAAGTGATGTAGATATTGGTGGTATGATCTGAACTGAGATTAACTTGCTGTCCGCAGAGAGAGTTGTTGTCCGATGCAGATGTACTGACAATGCCGGCGAAGTTGCCTTCGCATACGAACGAGACGCTATAGGTGCTCGGCTGCTGCATAGTTATTGTAATGTCATCCAGTTTCATCCAATATTCATCGGTGACGCCATAATGGCGGAAGGCAATATAGACGTGCTGTCCGGCATAGGCATCAAGGTTTATGGTTTTTTGCGTCCAGGTAGTAGAGGTCAGCGTGTACTGTTCCAAAAGAGTGAAATTTGACGGATCCATTCCCGTAGTGGAGATATAAACGCCAAAATGCTCGGCGAAGTAATTCTGATCAACAGCACCAACATAGAACGAAAGGGTGAATCCATTATCCTGCGGCAGGTAAATCTGCGGTGAGATCAGCCAGTTGTCAGGTGAAAGAGGACCGACATTATTGATATAAGAAGCCGAACCTATGCATCCCGAACCGGTGTGTGCCTGGTCGGAAATAGAAAAGACATTAGGATCCCACGTATAGCCGTCCTCGTCTTCATCGAGAAATGTCCAGCAAGCCACAGGATCGGTACTTTCGAAGCCCATCGTGTAAGGGAACGCTGTTATTTCGGGACAATCAAACACATGGAGTACAACTGTGTCGTGCGATGTGCCATTTGCATTGGTGGCGGTGGCGATGACGTTATAGGTGCCGGGGGTGCTCCAGGTGGCAGTAGCCGTATTTCCTGTAGCTGTCGAGGGGGTACCGCCGTTAAGTTGCCAGCTAACTGTTGTACCGGTGCTGGACATAGCCGTGAAGGTGAGTTGTTCGCCTACGGCAGCCATCGTCGGGCCGTTGGCGACAACAGTAGGGGCGGCATTCGCCGAGGCGTGGGTAACACATTTTATGAGCCACGAATAGCTCTGCGGAAGTCCCACATCCGAGGTGGCGTGTACCCAGTTGCTTCCGTCAGTTGACAGATAGTTGCTGTTGGCGTCACCAGTATAGGTGCAAGCCGCTGCAGGATACAGCACATCGGTGTTCGAAACGATGACCCACAGGTTCTGATTATCTACTATGGCAACCGGGTTAGTGAATGCACAACTGACATACCCTCCGGCCAACGAAGAACCTATATGGTACGTCTGGGTGCAGATTTGCGTTTGCGGGGCTGAGGTTCCACCCTGATAGAGCGTGACCGTATAGTTGCCGGTATCTGCAGAAGCCACATAAACCAACACACTCAACACCGAATCACGTCCAGTCAACTGGGTTGACGGGAGCATAATACCCCAATAGATGGTAGTTGTGGTATTATTTACGCCAATACGGGTTTGCAGAGTGCTATTACCACAATACGACAATGTATCGCCAACATCGGCAACAGCCTTTTCCGACATGAGAGCTGTCAGACAAAACAAAAGAAATAATAATTTTTTCATAGTAATAAAGTTTTAATTTTAATAATGGGGAAAACTCAAAATCACTTCAAATTTTCATTCAGTATTTCCTCAAGGGCTGAGTCGGTAAAGTCGCGGGCAAGAATAATGCCATCGGGGGAGAATAGCATCATGAAAGGAATCGCGTTGAAACCGTAGGTTTGAGGAGCTGCACCTTCGCTGTCGCTAACGACAGGCCATTTGATTTTAAGGTCAGCGATAGCCTTGCGAGAATCCTCTGGCTTGTCGTTGATAGCGACAACCAAAACTTTGAGTTTCTTAAACTTTGCAGCAATAGTCTGCACCTGTGGAGTTGCCTGACGGCACGGGCCGCACCATGAAGCCCAGAAATCAACAAGAACGTAATCTCCCTTGCCAACATAATCGGAGAGAGACACTGGATTGCCGTCAAGAGTGGTAAACTGGACATCGGTAAACGGATTGCCTGGCTGGAAAAGACCAAAGGCCTTGAGTCTATCGAAGAATGGCTTGAAGATGGCTCGGTTAGAGACCTCATCGGGTATCTGACGTGCAAGCGAGTCTACCAAGTCATAACGCATATAGGGCGACATGTTGCTTAGCATAAAAGCACCGAGAAAATCCGATGAGTGCGTATCCCAGTACGAAGCGAAAATTTCCGGGAGAACTTCAGGAGTTTGTGCCATTTCGATATCTGTCATCCAAGTTTTGAGAGCGTCGTTTAGAGGAGTACCAGAACAGGAGCCACCCATGGTGTCTGCAACGATATCTCCAGGTTCCAGAATGACATTCCAACCTACAGCCGGATAATCTTCAAAAGTACCTGGATGCAGGACATAGTAATTCACTGAATCGGCAACGCCTTTGAATGTAAAAGAGTTCTTGACAATACGTACAGAGTCGACAGCGACAGGCATTCCGCTATCAACGGAATAGAGATACATCCATTCTGCAGAAACCTCTGCAGGGACTGTTCCCTTGATTGTATATCCATTCTCGGACTTTGAACCACATGAGAACAAAGCCACTGCCATTGCAGCCAAAAGAAGACGATTTGTGATGTTGATTATTTTTTGCATAAAATGAGTTTTTTACTTTGACATTAATTATTTGAATGCATTTTCTGATAAACCCTTGCCTGAAAGAGCCAAGTCGTCCATATAGGAGGGTACCGGATGTCCAAGGTATTTCTCAACATAGAGCTTCGCAAGGTACTGGCCGAGCATGAAACCATGTCCGCGAAGTCCTGTGAGGAGTCCGACAGATGGGTCGACAATATAGCGCGGTTCGGTATAGCGTCCTGCCCAAACTGCATGGAAGCCCACCTCGCGGAGATTTGGAATCCATTCAGCGAAGACCTCGGAGACAATTTCCAGGAACTCCTTGCTGTTGTACTTGATGTTCTGGCGAGTCTCATAGGCGTCAGTATCGGGCGAAGCACAACCGATGATTTGGCCGGTGTGTAGGAATTGCTGGCCGTAGACAGCTGAGAAACCCTTATAATGACGACGGTCGATAATCATGTCAAGCGAGTCTCCTCTGACACCCATCATAGGCAGACGGCGAGTTATGAAGGCCTGGTGCTTTACAGGATAGAGGCCCGTGTCGATGCCAAGCATGTCGGTGAAACGCTCGGCACCCCAACCCATAGAGTTGACAAAATGCTCGCAACGATACTCGATATACTCACCCTGATGGTTACGCACCAGAGCATGATAACGATCCCCACAACGTGCAACATTTAGCAACTCGCAGTCCTCATATACACGACCACCCAACGAGATGCCAATACCGCGAATATAGTCGATTACACGACCCGGCGTGGCCTGCCAGCAGTCGCGAGTGATGAGAGCATGGGAATAGGTAGTCTTCGAATCATCCCAGAGCGGAGATATCTCCTTCTTGAAATCCTTGCGATCAACCATATAGGCGTCGCTCCATGCTCTTGATGCGTCTAATGCACGGTAAGTGGCATCATCGTGTACCAGGTTCACATAGCGTGTAGGCTTATAGTTAATGTTATGGACTTTCTGTATTTCCTTAAAAATTTCGTGGCTGTGTGTGGCGATATCGGCAATATCGGGATTGGAAAATGCAGGACGGCCACCGCCTATGTTACGCCACGAAGCACCGCGGCTCCAGTTGATAAGCACAGGTTTCATGCCTGCCTCGGAGAAATAGCGGAACAGTCCGCTACCGGCAATACCGCCACCGGCTATCAGTACGCGTACCTCTTCAGTGCGGTATTTAGACTCTTTGATTTCAAATTTAAACTGAGTGCCCTCGCTGTAGACATCGCCGAGCGTTACTGGAGCAGAGAGAGGTGCTCGCGGAGTGGCGTCGCCGACAACCTCGATGCCATAGTTACGCAGTATTTGACGGGCACGAGGGATGCAGCGTTTTCCTCGGCAGGGGCCCATACCCATGCGGGTGATATGCTTCAATTCGTCAACCGAGATATACTTGCGGTCGCCTATAACAGCGAGAATATCCTCAAGTTTCACATCTTCGCAATGGCAGACATAAGTCTGAGTGTCCGAATTGTCAGAAGATTTTTTAATGTTTAATGGTTCAGGATAGCGGTCTTTGGCTATGAAACCTTTGATGTCGGTGATTGCACCGCTGACCGAAGCGACTTTGACGCGAGCGACATTAGTTTTGTTAGGCTTGATGAGCACTTTTTCGACGGTGCCCTCACCTATCTTGGCTCCATTGTTGTCAACCAAGAAGACCTCTGCACCCTCGTCGATATGGTATTCAATAGGAAGGAAGCACCACTGTTTCTCGGTATTATAGCCAAAGATGGCGAGACCAGGGCACTGATAGACACATTCCATACATCCTATACACTTGTCATAGTCAACCGTAGGGGTACTTGAGGTGGTAGGTTTGGTTATCGCACCCTGAGGACAGGCGAAGGAGCAAGGATTGCAAGCAAAACCGTAGAGACAGTCCATCTGTATGAACGGTTTAATCTTCATGCGTTCCTGTGTCGGGAGATTCGGTTTATCGAGAATGCGGATCGGATGTTGCTGTGAATCGATATACTGGCGGGATATCTCGAGGTAGTCGTCATAGTTGAATCGGACACCCATATTTTGTGCCACATCGTATGCTGCCTGACGGCCGCGAAGGACAGCACTTGTACCCTCGCCGATACGTACAGCGTCGCCAACACCGTAAGTGTTGAGGCCAAAGACCTCGCGACCCTTGACAAGGAGCTGGCTGTCTGGAACAAGACCAGTACAAATATTGATAATATCGATACCATCTATGACCTGTTCGGTGCCTGGTATAGCCTTAAAGTTCTCACATTTAGCGATGACTGCACCCGTAATAGCAGTGCGGTCTTCGTTAGGAATGGCACGCACAAGCGTATAGCCTGTCATGATGGGGATGCCAAGTCGCCGGACACGGTTGGCCTGAACAGGGAAACCGCCCTCACGAGGCATGGCCTCGATTATTGCACGGATATTGGCGCCTGCCTGCATTCCTTGATAGGAGGTAAGATACCCGATATTGCCAGCACCGACGGTAAGGACGTTGCGACCAAGAAGAGTGTGCTCCTGATTCATCATCTTTTGAAATACAGCAGCTGTATAAACTCCAGGAACATCGTCATTCTCAAAGGTAGGCATAAACGGCACAGCACCTGTAGCAACAACGAGATGGTCGGCGTCAACGTATGCTACATCCTGTGTTTCGGTATTCTTTATGGCGATACGGCGTCCCTCAAGGATATCCCAGACGGTGGAGTTAAGAAGTATACCCTCATGGTTGTCACCGGCAAGGGTTTTGGCTATGTCAAATCCACGCATGCCGCCAAAGCGACGCTCCTTCTCGAAGAAGAAGAACTGGTGAGTCTGCATATTGAACTGTCCACCTATACGGGCATTATTGTCGATGACTATGTTATCTATACCAAAGGCATTGAGCTGTTCGCGGCATGCAAGACCAGCGGGACCGGCACCTACAATAGCCACCTGGGTCTTGTATATCTTCACGGTACGGTTTGTTGCCGGAACAGCATCAGGCATATATTCTTTCTGCAACTCACAGACCTCACGGACATTGTCCACAAGGGTTATGCATATACGACGGATTTTGCCATCGACGAGCATTTCACAAGCTCCACATTTACCGATGCCACATTCAAGACTGCGGGGTTTGCCGTCAATACTGTGGCTATGAACCGGATATCCTGCCTGATGAAGAGCGGCGGCAATAGTATAGCCCTTGCGGCCCTGCACTTTCACGCCGTTGAAAAGAAATTCCACAATCTCTGTCCGAGGAATGTCGAGAATAGGATGTTTTTCGATTTTATACATGAGATAGTATACTATGGATTAATAAAATACAAATAAAAACACATCTGCATTATGCATGACAAAATTAGTAATTCTTATCTAAAAAAACAAGAATTACCGCTTATTTTTTTGAATCAAAGGGGCAATTTCAGAAAAAAAAGGAAAAATAAATCAGAAAACAGTTCTCCAAGACAATCATTCAACGTGCAACATCGACAAACAATGTGCTACTGCCTCGTCATAGCGGAGAAGCGTTGTGCTCTTCATGACAGCTTTGTATTGTTTCTTTTCGAGGCTAACGTTCATATATTCCCAGAAAGCATGCATTCTGGACAGTATTTGGCTGTCGCCGCAGAGATTCTTCAAAGCATAGCGATATATTTCCGCATGCATATCCTGTAACGCCGATTTAGGATCCTTATCCGAGAGCAGCCATGGCTTCGCCAAAAGCCCACGTCCGATCATTATACCTTTAACGTCCTTGGGAATGGCGGTTGCCTTTACTTCTGTAATGTCGCCATTATAGACCATCGGATGTCGGCATTTTTCGTTGAAGATGATGAATGAATCCATGTCAACCGCTCCTTTATATTGTTGCTTTCCAAGACGTGGATGTAGCGTGACATGAGTCAGCGGCATCTCATTGATGATAGGCAAAAGCGTCATTCCTTCCTCGGGGTTCGTCTGTCCGAGCCGCATCTTGATGGAAAAACACACATCTGGCCGTCGTTGCATTTCACAGGCAATTGCCTCAACCCTGTCGGGATATTGCAGAAGTCCGCTACCGCGTCCAGCCTTCACCTGCATGGGAAACGGGCAACCCATATTGAGGTCAATACGTTTCCAACCAAGTTCTTGCAAAGCATCGCACAAGCGAGCAAACTCATCCACATCTTTTGCTATCACCTGCGGCACCGTAGGAATACCCTCGTTTCGTTCTATGTCAATATCACGTAAATCCTTAATTCTCGGTGCCCCGTCTTCCTGACGAACAAAGGGGGTATAATATTCATCCACTCCACCGAAACACCTATAATGAGCCCTGCGATAGACGGCATCGGTATATCCTTGCAAAGGCGCAAACGCTATGTAGATTGTTTCCATTTCCAACAGTCAAGCTTCACTTATACTTAGGAGATACTTTCCCATTAGAAACAAAAATTTTACGTCCCTTCCATTCTGTTTCTATAGCAAAACCTCCATAAAGCTCATTCAATTGCTTTGCCTCTTGAGCCGAATCGACAGGGAAATAATCGGTGTAGTAATCATCATTTTCCAAACCATGATATTCGCTGTTTTGCACCAGTACCAGTCCGCCACATTTACGGCAACGGTATAGTTTCCTTCCGCCATCATCCCACGTGTGAAGACACTTCCCATTGCACATATCACCATAATCGCAAACCTCATCCAGCAATCCATGAAAATGTTCATAAGCCTCACCGGCCGTCGGTAGATCAAATCCTACACAATGATATTGATTTTCATGGCTCGACATTGATTCTTTTTGTCTTTTCCGAAACGAAAACCTTCTAAACAATTCAGATAATTTCATGTATAAAGAGTTCTTGTTATTATTCATGATTGTGCAAATTTTTTCAGGGACTCTTCGTCCAGCCTCTGCACCGTCCATTCTTCCATGGGGATGGCTCCGATGGAGCGATATACCTTAAGGGCTTGCTTGTTCCAGTCGAGACATATCCACTCCATGCGTCCGCAGTTGCGTTCCACGGCGAGGTTGGCCAGGTATTTCAGCAAGGCTTTTCCGTAACCTCTGCCGCGCTTCTCAGGGATGATGAAGAGGTCTTCGAGGTAAAGTCCCTTGCGTCCCACGAAGGTGGAGAAGTTGTGGAAGAAGAGGGCGAAACCTATCACCACGCCGTCCTCCTCGACAAACACCACCTCGGCGGAACGCTCCACAAAGAGGGATTGGTGCAGCGTGGCTTCGTCGGCCACAACCTCGGAGGAACATTTCTCATACTCGGCAAGCCGCTTGATGAATTCAAGCACCAGACCTTCTTCGCCAGGCTGTGCCTGACGTATATTAAAAATACCTTTCATCTGTACTATTGGTTTTGTTTATTTATCCCGTTCGCAAAAGGTGACATGCACTTGGTCACCGAAGATTTTTCCGATCTTTTTGCGGATATCCTTCCTTACCCCGATGATATAGCACGGCGTGCCCATCTTCACGATTTGGCCGTCGTAGGGTACACCGTCGAAGGTGGCGTGCACCGACAGGCGGCCTTTGCCAAAGATGGTTTTTATGTCGAACGGCACCTCCACGTATGCGGCATCCATTTCCTCGTTTTGCAGGATTTCAGCATGGAATTCCAACATGTGAGTTTCTTCGATATTCATATTTTGAAAAGCACCTGCGTTTGGCTTACCTTTGGTTGCGACACAAAGGATCAATATTGTCTGACAAACTCTGTCACCAGCCTGAACAGCGGCTCATAGGTGTCGAATAGGGCGTGCTCATAGTTGTCGAGGGTGGTGTGATAGTACTTGAAGGCGTCGCCCTCTTCGTTCTCAAAGAAGATGCATGGCACACGACGCTGGGCAAATGGATAGTGGTCGCTGTTGCCTGCCAACTCGCCGCGGTTGAGAGCCTTAAAGTTGCGGTTTTCGTTGTTTATCTTTTCGAAAAGGGCGAAACCTCGCATTCCCTCGTCGCTCACCTCGCAGTACTGCACGGGATTGTTATCGCCAATCATATCAATATTCAGCAGATACTTGATCTGGCTGAGCGGCACAATGGGGTGCTCGGCATAGTACTCCGATCCACGCAAACCAGCATCCTCACCTGAAAAAGAGATGAAATACATATCGTACTCAGGCCGGTTCTTTGCATAGTATGACGCAAGGGTAACTATTGCGGCCGTGCCGGAGGCATTATCGTTGGCTCCCGCGTAATAGACGTTCTTGCCGAGGTTGCCTAGATGGTCGTAGTGTGCTGTGAAAACGATGCAGCTGTCATGCCTGCGGCCCTCTACTTTGGCTATAACGTTAAAGCACTCATAGCCCTCAAGGAACTTGTTTTCAATATTGACTGTGATACTTTGGGCACCCTTCGGAAAGTCCGTCGTTGCCCATATTATTGGCTTGCCCATCACCTTCTCTCCGTATGCTTTGTAGAACTTCAACAACGGTTCCCAAGTCTGTATCATACCCGCGTTTGTACATCCGTCACCGACTTGCAATTTCTTGAAATCTTTGTGATGCTTGTATGCAAACCAGAAGTCGCACACTACAAAACAGTCCTTGTTCTCGGGCTTTGCCAAGTCGACATACATCTTCTCCGCATCGAAGTTCAGCGTGTCTACATAATAAAGTTTGTATGTACCTTTTACGCCAGGCGAATACTCTCGCATTGAGAAGTCGACGCCCGCCGTCATTTTACGACCGTCAACCGTCATTTCCATCTTACCTGCGAAGGTATTGATATCCAATTTAAACGGCTGTAGCGTCACCTCGTCGACACCCGCTTTCTTATACTCCTTTTGGAGGTATTTTCCTGCCTTGTTGGCACCGTTTTTCGCATAGCCGCGTCCCTGGTATTTGGGCGACGCCAATTCTTTTAGCACACGTTTGTAATGCGTCAAATCCTGTGCAGCCAAAGAATCTGACAACAATAGCAGAAAACAGAGAAACGATAGAATAAATAGTTTTTTCATTGTTTTATATTTTGACATTAATCTACAATAGTAGAAAAATTTTGGCTTATAGCCACCATAACGGGCAAATGTTAAAAATATTATACCTACAATAATAGTAGAAATTATTTGTGGCTTATTGCCCTTAGGTGGTTCGTTGACGGGAAGCTAATCTACAATAGTAGAAATTATTAATGGCTTATAGCCATGGGCAGAGGATATGCGCTTTTGCTGATCTACAATAGTAGAAATTATTAATGGCTTATAGCCCAATTGCCCGTCAAAATGTGAAAATTGGATCTACAATAGTAGAAATTATTAATGGCTTATAGCCCATAAAATACATCATTTTACAACATCTATCTACAATAGTAGAAATTATTAATGGCTTATAGCCCAGATAGCGTTTCTTCGGGTGCAGTGTATCTACAATAGTAGAAATTATTAATGGCTTATAGCCCTGAGAAGCAGCCACAGCGAATAATGCTATCTACAATAGTAGAAATTATTAATGGCTTATAGCCTATCAGACCTCCTATTTTGTGGTTGGATCTACAATAGTAGAAATTATTAATGGCTTATAGCCGTCCATCAGTACAAAGGTACAACGGTAATCTACAATAGTAGAAATTATTAATGGCTTATAGCCGACCTTATGTTCTTCACTTTTAAAAAGTAATCTACAATAGTAGAAATTATTAATGGCTTATAGCCCAGATTGAACCCGTCCAGCGTACTGAGATCTACAATAGTAGAAATTATTAATGGCTTATAGCCTTTGTTTGTTTACTAATTGTAAGCAGGATCTACAATAGTAGAAATTATTAATGGCTTATAGCCCATTGTACCGCCACCTGAAGGATATAGATCTACAATAGTAGAAATTATTAATGGCTTATAGCCTTTTTTGCCTTGCTTGCAACGATTCTATAATCTACAATAGTAGAAATTATTAATGGCTTATAGCCACCTTAGCTTTCATAGAATCGGTAATAATCTACAATAGTAGAAATTATTAATGGCTTATAGCCTCTTATAAAACTGATTTTTTTTATACTTATCTACAATAGTAGAAATTATTAATGGCTTATAGCCCGAATGGAAAGAAGC
>JAGCUU010000012.1 GCA_017962665.1 Bacteroidales bacterium
AACACCCCTCTTTTCCGGCAAAAGCGAGTGCAAAAATACAACCATTTTCATTTCTACCAAAATTTTTTTTCGCTTTTTTCTATATCACCACATCAAATCACTGTACACCACTTATTTATATATCAAAATATTTTTCAAAAAAGAAAAAGAAGCGCATTATTAATTCAAAAAAATAGCCAAAATATGACACTTCATTCAATAAAATCAAACGAAAAAAAACAAAAAAACAACAAAATACGTATATTTAACTAATTATCAGTTATTAAGCATGTATTAACACATATTATCCCGCACTTATAAAAGGAACACGATGAATACAGAATTATTTTTTTAATAATACATACAATATAATTGCAAATCTTCCGTTTGAAAGACATAATAAAGAACAAAACAAAAATGAAAAAAATAATCACATTATTCTGCGCCATAGGCATGTTTTTTGGCGCTATTGCACAGACAAGTATCTACGACTTCACCGTTAAAGACCAGAACGGAAAAGATGTAAAATTAAGCGAATTCAAAGGCAAATACCTTCTGATTGTCAACACTGCCACGCAGTGCGGATTCACAAAACAGTATGCAGAAATGCAGCACATGTACAACAAATTCATGGATGAAGGATTCGTTATTCTCGATTTTCCATGCAACCAATTCGGAGAGCAGGCCCCCGGAAGCGATGCAGAGATACATAATTTCTGCACTCAACAGTTCAACATCACATTTCCTCAATTCAAGAAAATTGATGTAAACGGCGAAAATGCATTGCCCCTGTTCACATGGCTGAAAGCCCAGAAGGGTTATGAAGGTGCCGATAATTCCGATATCCAATGGAACTTTACCAAATTCGTCATTGACAAGAATGGCAAAGTGGTAAAACGATTCGAGCCAACGACAGACATGTACGATGTACAGGAATTCATTTATAGATTGATGTTCAATTAAAACATAAAAAACATTCATAAAGAGTCCTCCTTACAGAGGACTTTTTTTTTGCATACAACTTTGAAATATTCAAAAAATAGATGTAACTTTGCATTCCGAAATGTGGATAGATTTGTAATGATTGCAACCACTGTAAAAAATGCTAAAGCAATATTCTACAGCACTTTCATTCTCAAATCTGTTACATTAATAAAATTATTTATTAATTAAAAAATGTAACAAAATGAGTTATTTCTTCACGAGTGAATCGGTTAGCGAAGGTCATCCAGACAAAGTAGCCGACCAGATTTCAGATGCATTATTGGACGAATTTCTTCGTCGCGACCCGGAAAGCCACGTGGCTTGCGAGACGCTCGTCACCACCGGCCTGGCCGTCGTCAGCGGCGAAGTGACCTGCAACGGATGGGTTGACATTCAAGAGACCGTCCGCGACGTAATAAAGGAAATCGGCTATACAAAAGGAGAGTACAAGTTCGAATCCGAATCCTGTGCCGTGCTTTCCACCATACATGGACAGAGTGGCGACATCAACCAAGGCGTTAGTCGCAAAAACGAGGAGGAGCAGGGAGCCGGCGATCAGGGCATGATGTTCGGCTACGCCTGCAACGAGACACGCGAATATATGCCACTGCCTATCACTTTGGCACATATCTTCCTGCAGGAACTCACCCGTATACGCAAAGAAGGCAAAGAGATGACATACCTGCGTCCCGATGCCAAGAGCCAAATAACTATCGAATATAACGACAATGGCAAGCCGTTACGTGTCGACACAATTGTCATATCCACCCAACATGACGAGTTCGACACCGAACATCGCATGCTCAAACAAATCGAGAAAGACGTACGCGAGATACTGATACCACGTGTACTCAAACGCATTAACGCCAAGAATCGCGCCCTCTTCGCCAGGCAGGACTACAAACTGTACGTCAACCCCACCGGCAAGTTCGTCATCGGCGGTCCTCACGGCGACACAGGCCTCACAGGTCGCAAAATCATCGTCGACACATACGGTGGCCGCGGAGCCCATGGTGGTGGAGCCTTCAGTGGCAAAGACCCATCAAAGGTGGATCGTTCTGCAGCCTACGCAACACGTCACATTGCCAAGAACATGGTAGCCACAGGCCTCTGCGACGAAGTACTGGTGCAGGTAGCTTACGCCATTGGCGTGGCAGAACCTGTCGGATTCTATGTGAACACCTACGGCACTGCCAAAGTCAAGCTGACCGACGGCGAGATCGCCAAACGAATAAAAAAACTTTTCGACCTACGGCCTTTCGCAATAATAGAGCATTTCGGTTTAAAGAATCCCATCTACCGTCCGACCGCAGCTTATGGCCATATGGGGCGTGACCCAAAAGAGAAGAATGTAATCGTATTCGATGCCGCTGGCAACGAGCACAAAAAGAAAGTGCAGTTCTTCGGCTGGGAGAAACTCGACATGGTAGATGAAATAAAGAAAGAGTTTTCGTTATGACAAAGCTCAGTGTGAATATCAACAAGGTTGCCACCATACGCAATGCGCGTGGTGGCAACACCCCTGACGTGTTAAAATTTGCCGTGGACTGCGAACGTTTTGGCGCACAAGGAATAACAGTTCACCCGCGTCCCGACGAGCGCCATATCCGCTATGCCGACGCACTGGCCATCAAGCCGCTTATCGGCGTAGAGTATAATATCGAAGGAAATCCGAAAGGTATTTCGAAGAGCCGTCCCTACGGTTTCATCGACCTGGTGAAGGAAATCAAGCCCGCACAGGTGACGCTGGTTCCCGACGCCGAAGGAGTGCTGACCTCCAATGCAGGTTGGGATACCGTCAAGAACCAGGACTATCTGAAGGATGTTGTAAAGGAGTTCAAGGCCTGCGGCATCCGTGTTAGTATCTTCATCGACGCCAACCCAAAGATGATAGAGATGGCTGCCAAGACAGGCACCAACCGTGTGGAACTGTACACCGAGAGCTACGCCAGCCACTATGCCGGTGGACGCGAGGAGGCTATCGCTCCCTTTGTGGAGGCTGCCCGTGTGGCTCGCGACTGTGGTCTCGGCCTCAACGCCGGCCACGACCTCTCTCTGGAGAACCTCGACTATTTCCACCAGCAGATACCATGGTGCGACGAGGTGAGCATCGGCCACGCCCTCATCTCAGACGCTCTCTACTTAGGCATTGAAGAGACCATTCACTGCTACCTCGCCTGCCTGAAATAACAACAGCGATGAAAAATATTGTTTTCCTAGTGATGGCACTGGCGCTGACTTTCCATGCAGTGGCCAAGAAACATGAATACATATTGTCTTCGCCGGACGGAAGGCTGGTGACGCACATTGTCGCCCAAGATTTCAGTTTGACATATGATCTTGAATACAATGGTGAGCGGCTGATGCTGCCGTCGCGGCTTGGCCTCTATTGCTCGTCGTCAAAGGGCGAGGTAAACGTAATGACGGTGAAGCGCGCCACGCAACGCAACATCGACGAAACCGTTGCATCACCATTCACGCGACAGGCCACGATGCGCGACCACTGCAATGAGCTTACATTAAAGATGCATGAAGGCTTTTCTGTTGTTTTCCGTGTTTATAATGAGGGCGTGGCCTATCGTTATGTTTGGGAGAGCGTTCCGTGTCAGGTCACCCACGAGGAAGTGCAATATATATTTGAGCGCGATTGGAATGCCACGGTACCATACGTCACAAACTTTGATTCAACCAACCGTGCTTCTCAGTATAATTCATCGTTTGAGAATCAGTATGTCACCCTTCCACTTTCGCAGCTCGACCCACGGAGGCTTTGCTTCCTGCCACTGATGGTACATTGCGACAACGGTATGAAGGTCTGCATTACAGAATCGTCATTGTGCGACTATCCAGGTCTTTATCTGCGAGGCACGGGGTCTAACGGAATCCTGATTGGCGACCATGCCCCGCTACCCCGGCGTGTGGAGCAGGGTGGCCATAACAACCTTCAGCTGCTGGTGAAGGAGCGCGAGCTTTACGGCATTGCCAATATGGACAAAACGAAGAACTTCCCGTGGCGCATCATGATGGTGGGTACGGCCACAGAGGTTGCGATGAACAATATGAGCCACCTATTGGCAGAGCCTTCGAGAGTACAAGATATCAGCTGGATTAAGCCCGGCAAGGTGGCGTGGGATTGGTGGAATAATTGGAATATCGGCGGAGTGGACTTCGTAGCGGGTGTGAACAACGACACTTACAAGCACTACATCGACTTCGCCTCCAAATACGGTATTGAGTATGTCATCCTTGATGAAGGCTGGGCTGTCAACAAGAAGGCCGACCTCTTCCAAGTGGTACCGGAGATAGACCTACCCATGCTGGTGAACTACGCCAAAGAGCGCAATGTCGGCATCATCCTATGGGCTGGCTATTATGCTTTCGACCGCGATATGGAGCATGTTTGTCAGCACTACAGTGCGATGGGGGTCAAAGGCTTCAAGATCGACTTTATGGACCGCGACGACCAACTGGTGACCGACTTCTACCGCCGCACGGCGGAGATGTGCGCCAAATACCATCTGGTGGTCGACTTCCACGGGGCTTTCAAGCCTGCAGGATTAAACCGCACCTACCCTAATGTGCTGAATTTTGAGGGTGTCTTCGGCTTGGAGCAGATGAAATGGGCACCATCGAAAGTGGATCAGATGAAATATGATTGCGAGATACCCTTCATCCGTCAGGCCGCCGGCCCGATGGACTACACCCAGGGAGCCATGCACAACGCCGCCAAGGGGTGCTACCATCCCTGTTGGAGCGAGCCGATGAGCCAAGGTACACGTTGCCATCAGTTGGCACTCTACGTAGTGCTGGAGTCGCCACTCAATATGCTGTGCGACTCGCCCACCAACTATGAGAAAGAGCCCGACTACACGCGCTTCGTGGCCGAGATACCCACCGCATGGGACGAGACACGCGTGCTGCAGGGCGAGGTGGGTGAATACATCGTCACCGCACGCCGCAAAGGCGATATCTGGTATATCGGTGGCATTACCAACTGGACTCCTCGCGATATAGATATAAATCTTAACCAGATGGGTATCAACGCTACCAACATTGAGCTCTATAGCGACGGCGCCAACGCCCACCGCAAAGGCAGCGACTATAAACATCAGACACTCAAGACCTCGCAACTCACTGTCCACCTAGCTCCTGGCGGAGGATTTGTAGCCAAAACAATCAAATAATAATAGAATAATTGATATGAAACGGATTGTCGTCATAATGCTGCTGACCATGAGCATGGCGGCCTTTGGACAGTCGCGTCCTCGCGGAGAGGAAAAAATTGTTAATTTGGGTCTGCTACCCACACCGCAAAAGGTGGAAATGGATGCGGGCGGAAAGGTGTGTGTGGCGAGGAAAGCCAAAGTGAAATATCACGCAACGAAATGGGGACGGGGTGAACAGGTACCGCATTTCGACGGCAATTGGGAACAGGCCTACCGCCTCACCATCGAACCGCGCAAGATAACCATCTACTATGAGGGGGGCAAGGGAAAACAGTATGCCCTGATGACACTGGAACAGCTGAAACTCATCTATGACGACACCCTCCCCTGCTGTACCATTCTCGACTGGCCTGCCTACCGCTGGCGTGGCTGGATGGATGATATCAGCCGTGGCCCTGTGCCGCACCAGGCTTTCCGCGAGAAGCAATGGCAGCGGCTACACGCACTGAAGTACAACTTCTGCAACTACTATACCGAACACACGCTCTACCAGCCTGAGTTCCCCGACTTGGCACCCGCCTACGCCGCCAAGTGTGCACCGCACCCCGACGAGGTCATCAATCTTCAGCTCTTCGCCCACGCCGAGAAGACCCTCCGCATCCCATTCTATCAATATATGATGGACAGCCGCACCAACTTCGACCCCTCGGTCGAGGCTACCTACGACTTCCTGCGCAAGCGCATCGAGGCCGCCTATCAGCGTATTTCCAACTCGCCCTTCTTCATCATCAACTGCGACGAGACAGAGCAACTTGGCACAGGACGGGCCAAGAAACTAGTGGATAGCCTTGGCGCCGACCAAGTGTATGTTGACTTTATCAACCGCTGTTATAAAATGGTTAAAACTGCAGGCGGGACGCCTGCGTACCATCCGCAAGTGGCCATGTGGGGCGACATCGTGGCGAAGAATCCCGAGATGATGAAGCAACTACCAAAGGATATGATTTATATCATGTGGGCATACGAGCCAATCGATAGCTTCACGCACCTGATAAAACCCTTCAAGGAGCAGGGTAATCCCTTCTGGGTGGCCGCTTCCACGGGACATAGCGCCACAATGACCTCCACGCCGCAACGTTATATCAAGAACATCGCCAACCTCTTCCGTGACGGCCACCGCGACGGAGCCGAGGGTGCCATGCTTACCTGCTGGGACGACAATGGTGAAGCTCTCTTCGACAACAGCTGGCATGCCCAGTACTGGGCCGCCGAGATGGCCTGGAACCCCCTCAAGACCGACGACCCCGAGGAACTCCGCCAGCGCGAAGCGCAGTTCAATGAGAATTTTGAAAGATTGTTCTATGGCGACACTGGCAAAGTGAAAGACCTCTATGCTGTAGGAGCCTTGATGTACGAACCCTCCGTCGGCAATTGGTATACCTCCGCCGCCCTGATGGAACCGCTGCTCAATTTCAACCCTGACAACACAGGGGCAACCATGGGTGAGCGCGTGGAACAGGTTCTCCATTTGCTTGATAAAACACATATCGACTCAGCCGAAAATCCTCATGCACACTACGCACTTTTGCGCATATATGCCACAGCCGAAAAGGCTCATCTGCGAAATGCAATCCATTCCGCGCTGGAGGAACCGATGATGTACTCCGACTGCAAAGCCTACGCTGAGGACTACCTCAAGACCCTCTTCGACCTCAAGCGCGAGTACCTTCGCCTTTGGGACCAGGAGAACGGTGACTACGAACGCTACATCGTCATGAATCGCTACGATGCCCTCGCTCGCGAGGTGTTGGAGCTCGACAGGTATGTGTTTATGAAAATTGATAATTCAAAATTGACAATTGACAATTCGGCCAACACAATACCGATAGTGAAACTACGAACCCTCTACAACGACCGCCCCATCTACTACACCCTCGACGGTTCCGAACCAACCTCGTCTTCGACCAGATATGAAGGTCCATTCCCTCTGGAGCGTTCTGCCACCATCAAGACCATCACCTATAACGAGTACGGCGAAGGTGTTGTCACCGAGCAATACCTGTTGAGCCACCTCGGTATGGGAGCCAAGATTACCCTCAACACCAAGTATAGCGACTATAAGGCAATATACTCGGGTGGCGGTAACGACGCACTCATCGACGGACAACTCGGCAGCAACACCACCTACGCCGACGGTCATTGGCAGGGCTACTGGGGCGACAGTATTGATGCTACTATCGACTTCGGCAAGCCGACGGAAGTTCATGAATTGAATATGCGCTTCATGCAGAACACCTTCGACTGGATACTTGCCCCTTGGGACATTGTGTTGCTAGTATCGGATGATGGCGAGAGCTGGACCATACAAGTGAACTGGCCAGGCTTCAACTTCCCAGCTCGCGAGACGGGTATGCGGTTACGCACCTGTACCGTGCCAATCTTTAAGGGTGTAACAACACGCTACCTCCGTGTTGTAGTCCACAACCCCGGTCCGCTGCCTGAATGGCATCCTGCCCCAGGACAGCCGAGTTATCTCTTTACAGACGAAATAATCATCAAATAATCACTCTATTTCCTGACAAAGACGATATCTTTGTCACCATTCTTCAAATATAATTCACCTCCTGATACCGTAAAGGCCAATATGGGTGACGATACGACACATCCCGACACAAAATCACGGACATGAATCTCACCCTCCGACTCTCCATCGTATCGGTAGGTAAACTCCGACACGCATTGGGTCCTCTCTCCTGTGATACCTGCATAAGCAATATAACTGTAATATCCGCCGACGCCTGTTTTGAATGACAGAGTCTGTTCACCTTCAACATTCACCCACTCTGTTCCCTTGAGATTATTCTTTTCGCAAGAGAAAAACAAAGGTATGGCCGAAAAAAGCAGCAATAAACTCAATAGTTTTTTCATAATAATAGTATTTAAATGTTGTCGAACAGTCTGTGATAGTGACAGAACAGCAATTCTTCGTTGTCGTCGTAGAGATGCATGCCGTTGCCTTCACAGTATTTCCATAGGTCACAGTCGGAACACTGCCCTTTCTTCGCCCAACTGCGATCACGGTATTTTTCAAAGCGGTTCTGCCACACATCCCAAAGGTTGTCTTTGTAGATATTGCCCTGATGGAAATTGGAGCGTATTGAGGTACAGCCTGAAATGGAGCCGTCGCATAGCACCGATGCCACATTGACACCTGCACGGCAGTGGAAATAATAGTCGCGCACATCACCCTCGTATGGACCCAGAAAACCCTCACATCCATAACTGGCATGGATGCGGCATTCCCCCCGTGTTTTCTTGATAAATTCAAACAGTCCTCGAAATAGTTCGTCACTCAACTGCAGTTCCGGATTTTCAGCGGCACGCCCCATAGGAAAAATCGAGAACAGCCTCCAGTTGCTGACGCCAATCGATATCAGATATTCCTTAAACTCCTCCAATCTGTCATAGTTGCGTGGATTCACACATGTTACAATATCCCAGACCAAGTCGGGAGTATTGACCAACATTTTTATTGCTTTGTCAGCACATTCAAAACTACGATTGTTTCTCCTTATCCAATTATGCTCCTCCTCGAATCCATCGAAAGAGACAGTGACAGAATGCATGCCCGCACTCAACAGACTGTCGAGACGACGCTCGTCAAGGAGAAGACCATTTGTGACTATACCCCAAGGAAATCCGCGGCGGTATAGTTCAAGACCAACCTCCTCAATGTCGTTGCGGACCAACGCCTCTCCACCCGTGAACGTTATGAATGTTTTATGAGGGTTCACATGAGGAGCGATGTCGTCAATGGCCTTAAAAAAAACCTTTGCAGGCATATCGGGTACTGCCGGAGCCTGTTTGCAGTCACTGCCGCAATGGCGGCAATTCATATTACAGCGCAGCGTACATTCCCAAAACAGGTTGTTCAGCTCATGGATTTTAGACGCGTTATTACGTATGCGTCTATGCAAGCTCAAGGCAAATCGTTGTCGCCTGCTCAACAACGGCTTATTATTCATTTCTTTTTTCGACATTTTCACAGTCACTTCTGCATTTCTTTCGCCCAAGTGCCATGCAGAAACAGGTTTGTTACCTTTTTTAGGCTCACCGAAATCCACCTCTATCAGCTGGTCCTCATAACTACCATTCTGCTTGCCATCTATGTCTCGCACCATGACACGGATAGTTTCCCAAGGCCGGTCGCTTGTGCGGACTTCAAAAGCACCCTCATTGTCAGTAGTATCGGAAATAAGCTTGAGACGTTCTTTCCAATGAGGAGTGTCAGGCAAATTATCGAAATCAATCTCACTGTTTATCAACATCACCTGAAGTCCCTTCACCGGTTTACCTTTGGCGTTGACGACCTTTCCCTTGACTGCGAAATCGACAGTAGGCACTCCATAGACCGTCACTTGTGGCTCTCTCGGTTTAGGTTTTTGCACTACGGTGTCAATAGTTTCATTCCTGTATTTACTTACAGGAACACCGTACATCGGAACGACACGATTTCTATCTAACAATGTGGAGTCCTTTGTCTTTTCCGGTTCCGAAGGCACCACGTTTTTATGACAGTTGCATGCAGAGAGGCCCAACAGACTCATAGCACTGAGAAGCAGCCAGTTCTTTAGCTTTAAAAACTTAATTTTCATTTCGTGTCACTCTTAATAATTGTCGTATAAATTGCCCGATTTTCAGTATTAACGTCTATATAAAAATAATATTGCCTATGGTTCTTAATCTTGGAGAGAACTTACGCGACTACTCAATTCCTTTCATTACATGGAAAAAAGTTATCTTTGTATTATCATTTAGCGATACACAATAATGAACAACACGCTAATTATCAACAATAAACCTATAATAATTGCAGGTCCTTGCAGCGCTGAAAACGAAAATCAGCTACGAACAACCATCGAACAGATTGCAAAAGACGACCGTGTCTCCATGATTCGATGTGGTGTTTGGAAGCCCCGAACACGCCCAGGTGGATTCGAAGGCGTTGGAGAGCCGGCATTGCGGTGGATTGAAACAATAAAGCAAAACTTTCCTTCCGTACCATTTTGTTGTGAAGTGGCACGCCCCGAACATATCGAGCTCTGTTTACAATATGGAATCGATGCCGTATGGATTGGTGCCCGTACCACCGTCAATCCGTTTCTAGTAAGCGAGCTCGCCGAAGCACTAAAAGGCAGTGAACTTGCCGTGATGGTAAAAAACCCCATCACCCCCGACGTTGAGCTGTGGATTGGTGCCATAGAACGCATACAACAGTCTGGGATTAGCAACATTGCCGCCGTTCACCGTGGTTTTTCGACCTACAACAATTTTGGTTACCGCAACAATCCATTATGGGAAATCCCTATTGAACTGAAGAGACGTCTACCCATGATGCCGTTGTTGTGCGACCCCAGCCACATAGGAGGAAGACGCAGCCTTGTTGCTCCAATATCCCAGATGGCTCTTGACCTACACTTTGACGGCCTTATTATCGAATGCCACCCAGACCCCGCCAACGCATTAACCGACAGTCAGCAACAAATCACGCCCAACGAATTAATCAACCTTCTTGACGGACTGAAAAAACGCACATACGACGAACCTGCTCCAACCGATCTCAACCGTCTGCGCGAACAACTCGACGTCATTGACGCAGAGATACTGCGGTTGCTTAGTCAGAGGATGCAGTTGTCAAAAGACATTGGCGACATAAAACACGAGTACAACATGCCCATATTCCAGCCTCAGCGCTGGCAGCAAGTTTTGGAACGTCAGATGGCGGCAGCCCGCACAATGGGTCTTGACGAACAATTCATAAAGGAAATCACCGAAAAAATACACGGTGAAAGTCTTCGCATGCAAGAACAATAAATTCCAAAAGAAGAAAACAAAAAAAGGCGACCTTTGGGTCGCCTTAAATTTTAATATTCGCTGTTGTATTTTGTATTATTCTGCGTTAGGTACAACAGAAACATAAGAACGGTCTTCACGTCCTTTGTGGAACTTCACGACACCGTCGCAGAGGGCATAAAGAGTATGATCCTTACCCATTCCCACATTACGTCCAGGATTGTGAACTGTACCACGCTGACGAATGATAATATTTCCAGCTACACAGGGTTGACCACCGAAGATCTTAACACCCAAACGTTTGCTTTCGGATTCACGACCGTTGCTAGAACTACCGACACCTTTTTTGTGAGCCATAATATATACAATTTAAAAGGTTAGACAAAAATTAGTTGATGCTGTTGATTTTAATCTGAGTAAGATAATCACGATGGCCGTTCATCTTCTGATAACCTTTACGACGGATTTTCTTGAAGACGAGAACCTTCTTACCTTTCAGATGTTTCACCACGGTAGCCTTTACGTTAGCGCCACTGATATAGGGCTGGCCAACAGTAATGTTACCATCATTGTCTTTAAGCATCACGGTGTCAAAAGAAACCTCGCTACCTTCCTCATTCTGAAGGCGGTTGACGAAAATCTTCTGATCTTGAGCGACCTTGAATTGCTTTCCTGCGATTTCAACTATTGCGTACATTTTTTAATATTTTGATATTTAGATTTTCAGTTTGTTACAAACATCTTTTTTCCACAAAATGGAGTGCAAAAGTACTACATTTTTTTTATACAGCAAAATATTTTTCTTGCCATTTTTACAAAACACAATATAACAACCAATTACAATCTAAAAATATATTTCTACCTCACCTTTGTCATCACACTCAAGCAATAATTGTTTTATTGTTTTATGTAATTTAGGATGAATAAAGTCTGGTAATATTCTTGAAAGTGGTTCCAAAACAAAACGACGTAGATGCATACGAGGATGTGGCAGTTGAAGATGAGGCGTTTCCACTATTGCACTATTGTAAAAAATCAAGTCTATATCCATTGGACGAGATGAATAGCGTTGACCGTCCATGTCGCTGCGACAACGTCCCAATTCCTTTTCAATTTCCAAAGCACAGCCCAGTACCTCATCGGCAGAGAGGTCAGTGTCAACAACCACTGCCTGATTCAGGAATTTGCTATCAGATTCAAAACCCCACGGCGCAGTTTCGAACATAGGAGATATCTGGGACACCGTCCCTATGCGTTTTGCTATCGCCGACAATGCACGCATAAGCAGTTCCACTCTATCACCCTGATTCCCTCCGAGAAGCAAAACCACCGTGTTGGTTTTCCATTTGCCGATGTAGCTTCGTTTCAAATCCTGATCTGCAAGCATTTCCAAAAAATCGCCACGCGGTATTTCCTTTGCGCCCAGTGATGCAAGATGGGGTGTATACATCTGAGCATCAACGAACCTAAAATTATGCAGCAACGCAAATTCCACCATCCTGGCGAAGGCTACTTTGGATGCATCTGTAACGATGTGGAACATTGACTCACCACAAAAATAATCACTTATACTTACCCCATACAGACCTCCAACAAGACGACCTTCCAAAAAAGTTTCAAAAGAATGCGCAAACCCAAGTTCATGAAGTCTGCAATATGATTCAATAAAATTACCTGTAATCCAGCTTTCACCGCAGCTCTCATCTCTTTTTACCGAAGAGCAGTTTTCTATTACCTGTCTGAAAGCAGTGTCGATACGGACTTCAAAACGGTGCGATTTCAGAATGCGCTGCAAGCTTTTTGAGCAGCGAAACTCAGTAGGGAACAAAACCATTCGCGGATCAGGCGAGAACCAGTATGGATTACCCGCCACGTCATCAAACCATGGGAAAATACCCAAACAATAGGCATTGAGCAGCCATTCGGGCTCAAAGCTTCCGCCAATAGCCAACAGACCGTCGGCATCGGAGAGACGAGGATCAGGAAAACCTACACGTTTTTTATTAAGAAAGTAAGCCATACTGTCAAAAAATAGCTCCGGCCAGACGGCCGGAGCTTGTCACATTTTTGTTTTCCGACAAACTGTTGTTATTGTTTCTTGAACACAACCGTTTGGCCTTCTTCTGTAATCGTCAGTTCATCGCCGTCGACAGTGAATTCAGTCGATATGAGTTCACCAGTATCCTCATCAGGAGTAACGCCGGTCATAACACCCTTCTCGCCGTCGAAGGTGTAAGTGAATTTCTCCGATTCGGTGTAGCCCATAGCCGACATTGTCATCGTACCTTCCTTGTCGCTGGTGAAAGCGATGGTAAGATCCATTGAAAATGTGAAATCATCCTCAGTTTCTGTGATGGTTGCCTTCCAGGTGGTACCTTCAAGTTTGTCCTTCGAGCAGGAAACGAAGCCTACCATAATGAAGGTCATCAGAGTTGCAAAAATAAACTTTTTCATTTTTTTATTATTTTGATTAATAAATAGGATTCAACTTTATAACGAAGGTTTAAATAAATTATTATGTTTCAAAAAAAATTATCCGCAATGGATGAAAGTCTTAACCAGTTCAAGAATCTTATTTGGATCGTTGCCTATTTCAGCGCGCAAGTTGCGGTCATTGTATGAGCGTAAATCTTTGATGATGCCGTCGATGAGTTGCGGAGCGAAGACTCCCTGCTCCTCATAGACAGCACGGTCGCGCTCAAGCAGGTCGGCGCTGGCTGCACAGCTGTCCGGCAGCACATCGAGTCGACTCAGCACATCTTCATGCTCAAAAATATTAACGCTAACATAGCGATCCCGGGCATACTGCACTGCGTTCTCCATTTCAAAACCATGACGTGCGGCTACCGTCATACCGGCCAAAAGCAGGTATACGTTGGCACTACCGTCAGGAGTACGCAGTTCTATTGTCTGTTTGTGGCTGAAATCCACCTCTTCTTTCGACTCCAACGGGTTGCAGTGAGCCATCATATTGCCGCTGCCCCTGGTCCATCCCAATGGAACGCGAACCATGGCGCTGCGGTTGCGATCGCCCCAACAGATGTTGGTCGGAGCCTCCTGGTGAGGCACAAGACGGAAATAGCTCGTCGGGTTGGTGTCGCCGAAAGCAGTCAGCGAACCAGCAAGGCTCAGAATGCCGGCAATGGTCTTGTGGGCAATCTCACTCAAACCATTCTCGCCGACATACATATTCTTGCCGTCCTTGCTGACGCGTGTGTGAATGTGCATACCGCTACCGGCCTTGCCAACAGTGATTTTCGGGGCAAAGGTGACGGTGATGCCATACTGGTATGCCAACGAGCGCATAATCCATTTTGCAATCACCAGTTGGTCGGCGGCATCTTCAAGGTATGTCGGCAGAAATTCAATCTCATTCTGCTCATACATGGTGTCGCCAACCGTGAAATTTCCCACCTCGCTGTGGCCATATTTGATAAGTCCGCCGCTCTCGGCAATGAGTTTCATCGCCTCGATACGGTAATCCTCAAATTTGCAGAATGGACGCGAAGCATGATAGCCGCGCTGGTCGGCGGGCAGATATGAGTCTTCTTTGGGGGCTATAGCATAGTACTCCAACTCTCCCATAACCTCAAATTCCATACCGTCGGTAGCCTTGCGGAAAGCCTCTCCTGCCTTGTGCAGAGTATATTCTGGAGCCATCTCGAAGGGCTCTCCGTCCTTGGTGTAAAAGTTGCACAATATGTCCAGTGTGGGTATGTCGGCAAAGGGGTTGATGAACGCCGTACGGAAACGCGGTATCACATACAGGTCCGAGCTGCCAGCCTCAAGGAAGGGGAACAGGCTCGAGCCATCGACACGTTCACCAGATGTCAGCACGTCACGGATATGGTCATAGCTGTTAACAACGAAGTTGAGGGTCTTCAGTCGACCATCGTTGGCCATATAGCGGAAGTTGACCATCTCAATTCCAAACTCCTCGATGACACGCATCATATCATCACGGGTAAACTGGCTTGCAGGCTTCTGTAGGAAAGCGACAAGTCTGTTAGGGTTTAATTTATAGCTATTTGTGTTCATTATTATTCTGTTTAAATATTTTTTGGGGATGCAAAGATACTAACAAAAAGCCAAATGCCAATGAAAAATTGAAAATTAATTTTTTAAAGCAATAAAAAACGGTTTCCATCGTTGGTTGTTCATATATGGTATATAATATTAAAAACTATCAATATGTTCAAGAAAGAAACCTATATTCAGCGCCGCGAGCAACTCCGCAAGGACATCGGACACGGCATCATCATCATTTTGGGCAACCATGAAGCCCCTTGCAACTATCCAGACAACACCTACTGGTTCCGTCAGGACAGCACTTTCCTTTACTTCTTCGGACTTCAGCGCGAAGACCTTGTAGGCGTACTTGATTGCGACAACGGGAAAGACTATGTTTTCGCCAACGACTACGACATCGACGACATCATCTGGACAGGTCCGCTTCCCAGTGTCAAGGATTTGGCCGCAAGTGTGGGTGTTGAAAACAGCGGTGACTTGAAAGCGCTCAAAACACTATGTACAAAGACAATCGGCGAAGCAAGGAAGATACATTATCTCCCTCCTTACCGCGCCGACATCACACGTCAGATAAGCAAACTGCTCGGTATTCACTATAGTGCAGTGACTCGCTACGCATCCATGGATCTCATCAAAGCATGTGTCAAGCAACGCAGCATCAAGAGCGACGAAGAGATAGCAGAGATTGAGAGAGCCATTGCCACAGCCTACAATATGCATGTAGGAGCTATGAAGATGGCAATGCCCGGACGTTACGAGTACGAACTGGCCGGTTTTATGCAAGGCGAGGCGTGGAAAGGCAACGGCCCCGTCAGTTTCCCAGTAATTATGACCATCCATGGCGAGACGCTTCATAATCATGGACACAACAACATGCTTACCGAAGGTCGCATGCTGGTGATGGATGCCGGCTGCGAGACGGCCATGAACTATTGCAGCGACATCACCCGCTCTGTGCCCGTTGGAGGACATTTCAACGAACGTCAGAAGGCCATTTATGAGATTGTACTTGCCGCCAATATGGAAGCAATCAGAGTAACCCGTCCGGGAATCACCTACCAAGAGGTCCATACCGCTGCCAGCCGCATACTCGCACAGGGGTACAAAGAGTTAGGTATTCTGAAAGGCAACCTTGACGATATTGTCGAAAATGGCGCACACAGCCTTCTCATGCCACACGGTCTCGGGCACATGATGGGTCTTGACGTTCATGACATGGAAAACTATGGCCAAATAAATGTTGGTTATGACGACGAGACTCGTCCAAGCGACCAATTTGGTCTTGGAAGCCTACGCTGTGGCAGAAAACTGCAGCCTGGATTTGTCATCACCGACGAACCCGGTTGCTATTTCATTCCTGCACTTATCGACCAATGGCATGCACAGGGGACGAACAAAGACTACATTAACTTTGACGAGTTGGAAAAATGGAAAGATTTTGGAGGAATCCGTATTGAGGACGACGTACTCGTCACTGAAAGCGGATGCCGTGTGCTCGGCAAGCCAATTCCGAAGACCGTCTCGGAGATTGAGGAGGTAATGAATAGCAAATAGCTAACTAACAAAAGAAAAACTCAGTTTTCAAGATACCATTTATAGAGCTGGCGGATACCATCTTCCAGCTCTATTTTATGACGCCATCCCAAGGCATGCAGACGAGAAGGGTTTGTCAATTTGCGAGGAGTGCCGTCAGGCTTAGAGGCATCAAACCGTATTTCGCCACGATATCCAACAACATCGGCCACCATCCTTGCAACTTGGCCAATAGTATGCTCTATACCCGTGCCCACGTTAACAAAAGAGCAATTTGAAATACGGACACCTGTGTCGGACAACAGGTCGCCACCATCGACATCCACATGTTCAAGCATATAGACACATGCATCGGCCATATCCTCGCTCCAAAGGAACTCACGCAATGGCGTACCGCTACCCCACAACGACAAATGAGAATCAAATATCGAATAACGTGAGGCAAGTATTGATTTCACATCTGCCTCGGAGGAAGTGGCTGACACATTATCTTTCAAGGGTCTATGCGCAATATCGCGTAGAAGAGCTTCATCATCGCCTTCCATTATACATTTGGCAAGATGCACTTTACGCACAATGGCAGGAAGGACATGCGAGCCTATCAGGTCGAAATTATCATTAGGACCGTACAGGTTTGTCGGCATTACTGCAATATAGTTGGTAGCGTACTGGCGGTTAAAGGCCTCGCACATCTTAAGACCGGCAATCTTGGATAAAGCATACGGTTCATTGGTAGGTTCAAGAGCGGAAGTAAGGAGGCATTCCTCGCTCATAGGCTGAGCTGCCAAACGAGGATAAATGCATGTACTGCCGAGGAAAAGCAGTTTTTTCACTTCATGACGGAACGCCTCGCCAATAACATCCTGCTGAATCTGCAGATTTTGGAAGATAAAGTCGGCTGGGCGAGTAGAGTTGGCCATGATGCCACCCACAAGGGCTGCGGCAAGTATGACCACTTCTGGCTTTTCGCTGTCAAAAAAATCCTTAACTGCGAGAGGGTCCATCAAATCCAACTCTGAATGTGAACGTCCGACAAGGTTGACATATCCTTTTTGTTCAAGGCTTCTCCATATCGCCGAACCAACAAGGCCATGATGACCCGCAACATATATTTTTGTATCCCTGTTCAAAGCCAAAAGAATTATTGGTTTCTTTTGTTATTATTTTTCATGTCACTCTCCACCATTATCCGCACCAATTCTTCAAACGACGTTTTCTTCGGATTCCATCCCAACATTGTGCGTGCTTTTGTGGGATCGCCGAGCAGTTGGTCAACCTCGGCAGGGCGGAAGAAACGAGGATCGACAGCCACAAGCACGCGTCCTGTTGCTACATCTACGCCCTCTTCTTCTACACCCTTACCTCTCCATTTCAGCTCAATACCGGCATATTTAAAAGCCAGTGTGACAAATTCACGAACTGAGTGGTTCTCTCCGGTGGCAATAACAAAGTCCTCTGGCTTGTCCTGCTGGAGCATAAGCCACATACATTCGATATAGTCCTTGGCATAGCCCCAGTCGCGCAAAGAATCCAAGTTGCCAAGATAGAGACAGTCCTGATGCCCGTTGACAATTCTGGCGACGGCCAGAGTTATCTTGCGTGTGACAAAATTCTCTCCACGACGTTCACTCTCATGGTTGAAAAGAATACCATTTACCGCATACATACCGTATGACTCCCTATAGTTCTTCACAATCCAGAAACCATACTGTTTTGCAACGCCGTATGGAGAACGAGGATAAAACGGAGTGTTCTCATTTTGCGGTATTTCCTGAACCTTACCATATAGTTCAGAGGTAGATGCTTGATATATACGACATTTGTCGGTCATGCCGAGAATACGTACAGCCTCAAGCAGGCGAAGACATCCCACAGCGTCCACCTCTGCCGTATACTCAGGAACATCGAAGCTGACCTTCACATGACTTTGTGCGGCAAGGTTGTATATCTCGTCGGGATGCACTTCCTGCAGAACCCTTATCAGAGACGACGAGTCCGTCATATCGGCATAATGAAGGTCGACAATGCGTTTCTTGCGCATGTCACGAACCCATTCGTCAAGATACAGATGTTCTATACGTCCGGTATTGAAAGAGGAAGAGCGACGCAAAAGACCGTGTACCTCATAACCTTTGTCTAGAAGAAATTCGGCAAGGAAAGAACCATCCTGGCCAGTAATACCTGAAATCAATGCAACTTTCATTCGTCAAACAGTTTAAAGGACATAAATCAATTTTTATTTTTATTGTCCAACTCGCAGTAAACCGAATTGTTACTGATAAACTCCGGCACAATGGACTTCATCTTGGCAACAATCTGACGGTCGTCGAGAGTATACATAATATCCTGCAATTCGCCATACTCGCGATCTATATCCTCAAGGGGGTAACGGCGCACCTCGGCGCGAAGAATCTTTGGATGGTATGTAGGAATATTGTTTTCCTTTGTGGCAAGGAGCTCTTCATACAATTTCTCGCCAGGACGAAGGCCTATCTCCTTAATCTCAATACCTTTCAAACCCGAGAGCTGAATCATCTTCTTTGCCAAGTCATAGATTTTGACAGGTTTTCCCATATCAAAGACAAAGATGTCGCCACCTTCTCCCATTGCACCAGCCTCAAGCACCAAGTTGCAGGCTTCCGGAATAGTCATAAAGTAACGTATGATATCCTTGTGAGTGACTGTTAGCGGACCACCAGCGGCGAGCTGTTTCTTAAATAGCGGTATGACACTGCCGTTAGATCCGAGGACGTTACCGAAACGAGTAGTGACAAAATGGGTACGTTCTGTGGAGCGGCTCTGGATATATATCTCTGCCATTCGTTTGGTTGCACCCATAACATTGGTTGGGTTAACAGCCTTGTCTGTCGATATCATGACAAATTTTTCCGCGCCGTATTTAATGGCAAGATCAGCCACGTTCTTGGTACCAAAGACATTAACATATATAGCCTCGTAAGGATTCTCCTCCATAAACGGCACATGTTTGTAGGCTGCAGCATGATATACCAGGTTAGGACGATAGTTCTCAAAGACCTCTTCCATACGAGCCTGATCCTTCACACTGGCAATAACAAAGACCATAGAATCAACATATTTCTTATATGGTTCATTGTTGCGTAGTTCAAACTGGAGATCGTATAACGGAGACTCCGCCTGGTCGAGCATTATTATCTTTTTAGGCTTGTACTGAAGCAGTTGGCGACAGATCTCGCTGCCTATAGAACCTGCGGCACCGGTAACAAGAACAGTCTTGTCAAGCACTTCACGCACCACATTGATATTGTCAATTTTTATAGGTTCACGTTCCAAAAGATCCTCGATTTTAATATCCTGAATCTGAGTTGAAGTAAACGTACCGTTCATCCACAAAGAGATGTGAGGTACCGCCTTGACGGTAAGACCGAGGTCCAGAGCCCTGTTTGTGATAGCCTGTTTATGCATCAAGCGAATCGTCGGGATGGCGATGATAATCTGACTTATATTCTTAGCCTTCACAAACTTGGGAGTAAGAACATCGCGTGCTCGAAGCACCGGCACACTGTCGAGATGCTGGTTTACCTTTGACTTATCATCATCGATAAAGGCAATGACTTTATATTCAAAATGGAGATCCTGTTTCAAGGCGTTGTTCGCTATCACACCCGCTGCTCCAGCACCGTAAATGACCACATTCACCTCACGCCTGTGGCGTTTAAAGTACTGGTTGTAGACATACAGCACCATAAATCTTCCCAAGAGCATAAACAATGCCAACAGAGTGTACATCGACATCACCATACGATATGACGGAATAATATTGCCCCTGGTAGGAAACAGCATAAACCTGTTGTTCAAATAATTCAGCAAACCGCATGAAAGTGCCATAAAAACGCAGGCGACAAGAATCCTGAATATGTCATTCAGTCCCATGTGACGCACAATACTCCTGTATGTCTTGAAGATATAGAAAAAGACCAGCGAGACAGAAAGACAGATGCACATGTTAATCCATAGAGCATTCCAAGTAAAATGCTCGCTAATGCGCCATGAAAACAGTTCTGCGATAACAAACGCAAACAAAAACATCATGATATCTATCATCAGCATAACCCATCCGGGCACTGTTGAATGACGATATTTCTTGACTAAATTATAAAACAGTTTTCGAAACATTATTATATTTTTTAATGATTAACGAACTATATATGTATTACTTTATATTATAATCTTCCATCGACATCACTGCGAGGCAGGAATCCTTTTACATCGTACACTATCCCAGGACGCGGAACCAGATCCCTGATATTAATATCGGCAAACTGACAGTGTGCAACAGCGAGGATGGCGGCATCGTATTCTTTGTCTATTATTGCCGACTTTGAATTATTGATTACCACACCATACTCCTTGTAAACCTTTTCGGGGTCTGCCCACGGGTCGTACACTGTGATATTGCCGGTGTATTCCGAAAGGGTGTTGTAAACATCCGCCACCTTTGTATTGCGGATGTCGGGACAGTTTTCCTTAAAGGTAAAGCCGAGTATTAATAAACTGGCATCTTTTACGGGCCTGCCAGCGAGATTCATCAGATGAATGAGCCTTCCCGCCACATAGGCGCCCATTCCGTCATTGAGTCTGCGGGCACTATACATTACGCGAGGAAATACACCGTAAACCTGGGCTTTCTCTATCATATAATAGGGATCCACTCCAATGCAATGTCCTCCGACCAAACCGGGTTTCATCCTGATGAAATTCCATTTGCTGGCTGCAGCATCAAGGATGTCGCCTGTGTCCAATCCCATAGCGGCAAAAATCTTGGCCAACTCATTCACGAATGCGATATTGACGTCACGCTGGCAGTTCTCGACAATTTTGGAAGCTTCCGCGACACGTATCGAAGGGGCGCGGTGGGTGCCGCCCACTAACACACTTGAATATAATGCATCAACGAAATCGGCCGTTTCCGGCGTAGAGCCCGACGTAACCTTGCAAATGGTCTCTATTGCATGTTCTTTGTCTCCAGGGTTGACACGTTCCGGACTATAACCAACATAAAAACCATTGTTGTATACCAATCCCGAGGTCTCCGCAAGTATCGGCACGCAGACCTCCTCGGTAACGCCTGGATATACTGTGGATTCATATACCACAACATCACCATTCCCCAACACACCTCCTACGGTACGGCTTGCCTCGGACAGAGGGACAAGATCAGGATGCATGTTTTCGTCCACCGGAGTCGGGACAGCGACAATGAATACCCTCTTCCTGTTGTTGCGGTTCTCTGCCAATACCGAGATGTCGGAAGTAAACATAAGGCCATTCCCAAGGGCATCCTCCAAACCATGTCCCACAACTTCGCATGTACTGTCTTTGCCACGACGCAAATCGTCAATACGCTGCGAGTTGCAATCGTAGCCAACAGTGTCATAGTGCTTGGAAAAAAGGCATGCCAGCGGCAAGCCCACATATCCAAGGCCGACGACACACACTTCTATGTTGCTCATTTCATTCATACCAGCGAAGCAATTTTTTCTATCTCATCATCTGTAAGATACGGATGCATCGGCAAAGAAAGCACATTATTTACAATAGATTCAGCAACAATACAAGGCTGCTGCAGATGTTTGTAAGGCTCAAAGGCCTTCTGCCTGCTCATAGTTCGTGGATAGTACACCGCAGTAGGAATCCCGGCATCGTGTAAACGAGACCGAACACTATCGCGATCTTCCAGAACGAGAGTATATTGTGCCCATGAAGAGGTGAACGGGGGCTGAATCTGCGGAATGGTAGCTTTTCCTCGAAGCAAACTGTTATAACAATCAGCCACGTGATTAACAGCGGTAAGTTCCTTGTCAAAATGGCGCAACTTGACCAAAAGTATCGCAGCTTGAATCGAGTCAAGGCGTGAGTTCAAACCTATACGAACATTGTCATATTTGTTTTCTCCTTTGCCATGCTCTCGCAACGAACGCAACAACTGGGCGATTTTGTCATCATCCGTAAACATAGCCCCGCCGTCGCCATAGCAGCCCAATGGTTTTGCCGGAAAGAACGAGGTGGTGCCGATATCCCCAAAGGAGCATGCCTTTTTCGAGCCAATTGCACCTCCAAAACCTTGTGCGGCGTCCTCAACCAAACGCAGATTATATTTCGTACAAATATCTCTAATCATGTCATATTCGGCTGGCAAGCCGAACAGATCCACGGCTATGACCGCTTTAGGCCGCAAGCCGCCACGACGCTCTACGGAACAAATCTTTTCCTCAAAATCGGAAGAGTCAATATTAAAGGTTGAAGACTTGACATCAACAAAAACAGGTGTTGCCCCTGTGCGAGCCACAGCCTCTGCTGTAGCGAAAAAGGTAAAATCTGGCACAAAAACAGCGTCACCAGAGCCTATTTCCAGGGCGAGGAGAGCCATATAAATTGCATCAGTACCGTTTGCACATGACACACAATGCCTTACTCCAACATAATCTGCCAACTTCTTCTCCAATTCCACAATCTGGGGAGCCATGATATAAGCACCGGAAGAGGCCACGCCAATCAGTGCCTCATCCATCTCATGCTTCATAGCCGCATATTGTCTTTCCAGATCGCGAAATCTCATAACATTATATATTGTTAAACCTTTCCACTATCTCGCCTTTCTCGTTGACTCTGCCTATCACCCTTGCTGGCACACCGGCAACGAGAGTGTAATCAGGTACATCTTTTGTGACTACAGCGCCTGCGGCGACCATAGCATAGCGTCCTATGGTGTGTCCGCACACCACTGTACAATTAGCTCCTAACGATGACCCTTTGCAAACGCGAGTATGCTCATATTTTCCATGCACAGGAAAAGCTGCACGGGGCAGAGTCACATTAGTAAAGACACAACTTGGACCCAGGAAAACCTCATCCTCTATCTCGACACCTTCATAAACCGACACATTATTTTGTATACGTACACCGTTGCCAACAACCACGTTGTTGCCTATATTGACGTTCTGTCCCAGAGAGCAGTTCGCACCTATCCTGGCGCCGCTCTGGATATGACAGAAATGCCATATCTTGGTGCCTTCGCCAATGACAACATCATTGTCGATATAGCTACTCTCATGTATGTAAGGTTCTTTGCTCATACTTACTTGTTCTCAATTCGTCCATCCAAACGGATGAGGTGTCAATTCCAATGAAGCCAATGGGTGGTAGTCACCCTGCAACCCTATTGGTTGTGCGTTGCGGATATCGTGTACTATCTGGATGCTTTCGCGAGCTTCGGAAATCGAGAAACCGCGTCCGGCGAGTATCTCCTCATAGCTACGCGTATGCAGTTCCGTAAATCCTTCACTGAATTCAAACTCCACGCCGTCTACATGAATAGTCCTATATGTCCTCAATCCACGCTGACGTGCCTCCTGCGGCAGATTGTCCGCATTGATACTGAGAAAATACCGTACTCTGGCTTGCTGCAACTGCAAAAAACCGGCGACACGGTCATGCGAGGCGACATGTACGACATTCCTGCTCACAGGACCGAAAATCCATGTCAACATATCATAGAAATGCACTCCGATATTTGTTGCAACTCCGCCACTTTTGCGTGCGTCGCCCTTCCACGAAGCAAAGTACCAGTTGCCGCGTGATGTGATATAGGTCAGATCCACATCGTAAATCCTGTCCTTTTGGCCATTCATGATTTTTTTGCGCAATGCAACAACGGAGGGATGCAGTCGAAGCTGCAATATAGTGTAAGCCTTATGTCCCGTCTCCCGTTCCACACGCTCCAGTCCGTCAATGTTCCACGGATTAAGGACCACTGGCTTTTCGCAAATGACATCTGCACCAAGACGCAATCCATATCTGGTATGGGCATCGTGCAGATAGTTTGGCGTACAGACAGAAATATAATCCAGAGCCTCGCCCCTTCCCTTTAACAGGCTGTTATGGCGATCGAAAAGCTCCTGTTCTGTAAAGAATGCCGCATCAGGGAAATAACTGTCAAGGATTCCGACACTATCACTGCGGTCATAGGCAGACAGAAGCCGGTTCCCTGTCTCCTTGATAGCCTTCAGATGACGGGGAGCCACATAGCCTCCAACCCCAATGATAGCAAAATTCTTCATTTGACCAGTTATTATGTCGTTCTACGGCGTCCGTCTATCAAACGCCTCATAAAATAGTAAAATATATCAATTTTTTTGCTTACACGGACACATCGTATCGAGAAAACAGTATATCTTCTCGACCTCTTGTCACGTGCATTGGCTATCAAGAAATATGGCATCCACAGAAAGACAATTCCTGCCGCGATGACGACAAAGAACTGCAGACCTACCTGCATTCCTGCGGATGATGTAATATACCACACAAGTATCACTAAAGAATTCAACAACATAATTAGAACCGTGGCGAGAAAATGACTCATTCCGGCATCGACAAACACATGGTGCAGATGTGAACGGTCAGGATGGAAAGGAGATTTGCGTTTCAATACTCGCACGAGAGCGACTCTGACAAGGTCAAAAACCATTGCGGAGAGCAGTGAGAGCATGAAGCTGATGAAATAGTTGTCGGCCAGAAAACCTCCCATAGCCGAACCGAAAGGATCGGGACATGCCGAGCAATAAATAAAAAGTCCCAGGACCAGCGATCCCGAGTCACCCATATACATCTTGTATCGTTGAGAGAAAACATTGAAAATAAAGAAAGAACTCATTACGCCCACCATTGTGTATGAGGTGATGGCTTGCGCAACAAAGCCGTGACGGCTATTCCAATAGCCCATAACAAAAGCAACCAGTATACCAAGTCCTGAAGCAAGTCCGTCGATGCCGTCAACGAAATTAACAGCATTGAGCAGCATAATGCCGATGAACAATGTAAGTACAAGCGCAACGCCTAAAGGCAGAGTGTATATTCCGAAAAGACCAAAAAGGGAATTTAAACCGTAATTGCCGCCAAAGAACAGCAACAATACAGAAAACACCTGCAAAATCAACTTAAATTGCCAACTCAAGAGTATAATGTCGTCAAGCATTCCAAAAACAAAAAGTATGGTCATGACGCAAAAGGCGGGGAGAAGAGTTGTCAAATCATAAAAGACGTTCATTACCAAAAAGCTTATGCTTATCAGTAGAATAATCACCATGCCTCCCATCACCGCCACCGGCATACTCTGGAACTTTCTTGCATTCGGAGAGTCTGTCAGCTTTTTACGTTGAGCCATAAGTACAACCATAGGCAGTACCATAGGCATAATCATAAAAGGAATCAAAAAAGCAAACCCGTAAAGTAGATTAATACTCATAATGAATCAATCTCAATCGACATTACAAAGGAAAAACCATTCAATTTGTAATAATAAACCATCAACGATTACCGTACATCGACTCGTAGTATTTCTCGTATTCTCCACTCGTGATGTTGTCCATCCATTCCTGATTGTCCAGATACCAGCGAACTGTTTTCTCTATACCCTCTTCGAACTGTAGACTCGGTTCCCATCCGAGTTCGCGCTGCAGCTTGCTGCTGTCGATAGCATAGCGCATATCATGGCCAGCACGGTCGGTAACATAGGTGATCAGATCCATGTCCGCTCCCTCGGGACGACCGAGCAGACGGTCTACGGTATTGATGAGTACCTTGATAATGTCAATATTCTTCCACTCGTTAAAACCACCGATATTATATGTGTCGGCAATTTTGCCCTGATGGAAAATCAGGTCGATGGCTCTGGCATGATCCTCCACATAAAGCCAATCGCGTACATTCTCGCCTTTACCATAGACAGGCAAAGGTTTGCGGTGACGGATATTGTTGATGAACAGAGGTATCAGTTTCTCAGGAAACTGGTAAGGACCATAGTTGTTTGAGCAGTTTGTCACCACGGTAGGCATTCCGTATGTGTCATGGAATGCACGGACAAAATGGTCACTAGAGGCCTTTGAAGCCGAATAGGGGCTATGAGGCATATATTTCAAATCCTCGGTAAAGAATTTTTCACCATAGGCCATGTGATGTTCGCCACTGCTTGCCTTTGTTGTGAATGGAGGCTCGATTCCCTCGGGGTGAGTCATTTCAAGAGCACCATACACTTCGTCAGTGGAAATGTGGTAGAAACGTTTCCCTTTGTATTTTTCCGGCAAGCTCTCCCAATAGAGTTTGGCTGCCTGGAGCATCGATAGAGTACCCATCACATTTGTTTTTGCAAAGGTAAACGGGTCCTTGATACTGCGGTCCACATGACTTTCTGCGGCCAAATGGATAACCCCGTCAATTTTCTCCCTCTGCATCAGAGAATAAATTGTGTCAAAGTCGCATATATCAGCTTTCACGAAAGTGTAATTCGGTTTGTTCTCTATATCTTTCAAATTAGCCAAATTGCCGGCATAAGTCAGTTTGTCAACATTGAAGATATGATAATCCGGGTATTTGTTGACAAATAGTTTTACAACATGGGTTCCAATAAATCCGGCTCCGCCGGTGATGATAATGTTCATAATATATAAGGTTTAATGATCTTTCCTGTTAAACGGTTTGAGTTTTTTCAACTGTTTATTTGTTTCAGACATTTGCCAAGTGAAACGGTCCAATGGGGAATTTCAATTCCAAACGTCTCTTTGATTTTTGTCTTGTCAAGCACTGAATATGGCGGACGATTCACTTTGCTTGGAAATTCATCACTATGACATGGCCTTATAATGCATTTTTCCACACCCGCCTGTCGAGCAATCTCCAAAGCGAAGTCATACCAGCTGCAAACGCCTTCGTTACTATAATGATAGACACCTTCTTTGCCACGATAGCTTTCATTCTCAACCATATCGAATATGACTCGCGCCAAATCGCCAGCGTATGTCGGTGTCCCCACCTGATCAAAAACCACATTGAGTAAGACCCTCTCCGTCATCAGGCGAAGCATTGTTCGGACAAAATTAGTACCAAATTCGCTGTACAGCCAACCCGTACGGATTAGGACATATCGGCATCCGACCTCTGCAATGGATTGTTCACCGTGCATCTTTGTTCTTCCATATGCTCCCGTCGGATTAAGTTGTGCATCCTCACGACAGGGAGTATTATAGTTACCGCCGCCAAAAACATAGTCTGTAGAGATATGTATCAATGTGCCTCCACTGACCTTCATCGCGTCGGCCAGATGACGTACAGCAGTACTATTGACCGTTTCAGCTGAAGACTCATCATCCTCGGCGCGGTCCACATTGGTGTAGGCGGCACAGTTGACAACAACATTGATGCTGTTGGTAAGTACGAAGTTGAGTACCGCATCACGGCGTGAGATATCCAGTTCCTCTACATCGGTAAAAAAATACCTGTGCTGTGACTCGCCGCTCAACAGTCTTATGTGGCTGCCCAACTGTCCATTTGCCCCTGTCACCAAGACATTCATTGGCGTGCTCCTCCTATTTCCTTCAAAAATGGGTGATTCTTGTCCTTTTCCGACAAAATAACCTTGTCGGCAGGCAGATGCCAATCTATATTCAAGTCAGGATCGTTCCACGCAATGGCACCTTCACTGGCCGGATTATAGAAAGCGTCACACTTGTATTGAAACACAACCGATTCACTCAACACGGCGAAACCATGTGCGAATCCTTTGGGTATAAAAAATTGACGGTGACTCTCTGCCGTAAGACGTACAGCCACATATTTTCCGAAAGTTTCCGAATTGGGTCGTATGTCGACGGCGACATCAAGCACCTCTCCCTCAATAACCCTGACCAACTTGCTCTGGGCAAATGGTGGTTTCTGGAAATGCAGACCGCGCACCACGCCATAGCATGAACGAGATTCGTTGTCCTGCACAAAATGCACCTTGAAACCTGTTTTCTCCTTAAACTCCCTCTCGTTGAAGCTCTCGAAGAAGTAGCCTCTCTCGTCGCCGAAAACTGTCGGTTCCACAATCAATACACCAGGAATCTCTGTCTTTATTATTTGCATAAAGATTATCTACTTGTTTTTTATTTTATCAGTGAAAGTAAATATTGTCCATATTGGTTTTTGGCCATAGGCTCCGCTATACGTCGCAGCTCTTCTTTTCCTATCCACCCTTTCTCGAATGCGATACTCTCAAGACAAGCTATTTTCAATCCTTGTCTTTTTTCAATAACCTCAATAAAAGTGGATGCCTCCGACAACGAGTCGTGCGTTCCGGTATCCAGCCATGCGAATCCACGTCCCAGAAGCTGCACCTTCAACTCACCATCTTCAAGAAAAGACTGGTTCACACTTGTTATCTCCAACTCGCCTCGAGACGAGGGGCGTATGCTCTTGGCGACACGTACCACCTTGTTAGGATAGAAATACAAGCCTACCACTGCATAGTTGGATTTAGGACACTTCGGCTTTTCCTCTATGCTAAGCACATTACCGGCATTATCGAATTCGGCCACCCCGTAACGTTCAGGATCCGCGACCCAGTATCCAAACACCGTTGCTTTGCTTTCTTCCTCGGCACTGCGTACCGCTTCACGAAGAAGACGGACGAAGCCGTTGCCTTGGAATATGTTGTCCCCAAGCACCAAACACACTGCATCGTCACCGATAAAATCCTCCCCGATTATGAAAGCTTGGGCAAGTCCGTCGGGAGAGGGTTGCTCTGCATACGAAAAACGTACACCGTAATCACTTCCGTCACCCAGCAAGCGCCTGAAAGCCGGCAAATCGTAAGGGGTGGAGATTATCAAGATGTCACGTATACCGGCAAGCATCAAGGCCGAAATCGGATAATAGACCATCGGCTTGTCGTATATCGGCAGAAGCTGTTTGCTCACGCCTTTAGTTATAGGATAAAGGCGGGTCCCAGACCCGCCTGCAAGGACAATACCTTTCAAAACTACAAACTATTTATCGTTATTCTTTTCCGTGTCTTCGCCATAGGACGAACCATAGCCATATCCGTAGCCATATCCGTAGCCATAACCATAGCCATAACCATAGCCGTAACCATAGCCGTAACCATAGCCGCCATAACGTTTCTTAACCAGAGGAGTATCGGTGAGAACAATTGCCATGTTTTTGAATTTCTGCTTGTCACTGAGCTCCTGAATGAACTGGAATGCACCCTTGCTGAGGTAGCCCACACGCATAATGTACATGGTCAAGTCTGCCGAACGGTTGACAATAGCTGAGTCTGCCACAATCTGTGCAGGAGTGGAGTCAAGGATGATATAGTCATAGCGTTCACGCAGGTATTCCACCAACTTTTCAAATTTGCCGTTCATCAGCAGCTGGGTGGCGTTAGGAGGTGTTTTCTCGCACACTATATAGTCGAGATTCTCTGACGAATCGCTTTTGGTGATAATATTATCAATATTCTCCTCTTTGCCAAGCAGGTAGTGGATAATACCCATGTGATTATGACGGTCTATGGTCTTCGACGTGCTACGTTTACGCAGGTCGAGGTCCAAAAGGATTGTCTTTTTGCCCGTGTATGCCAATGACAGAGCCAGGTTGATACTGACGAAGGATTTACCTTCACCAGGAATTGTCGACACCGTCTGTATCACCTTTTTGTCTACATCGTTCAAGAAGAACGGTATGTTCGAGTGCAATATTCTGAATGCCTCTGTCACTGTGTCTGTACCGTTGGCTGTTACCAGCACCTCGTCCTTCTGACGGCCCTCCGGCTTGGATGGGATCTCAGCGAGGACAGGAATACTCATAGCTTTCTCGACATCCGGTTTGCCGCGTAACTTGGTATTGAAGAACGACACAAGGAACATTATCGCAGCGGGAATACCAAGACCGAGAATAAGGCCTACAAGGGCAAACATCATCAGACTTGGTTTCACTCCTGACTGTGTGGCGCTTTCAACGACTTTGGCATTTGGTACTGTAGCGGCAAGAGTCAGAGCATTTTCCTCACGCTTGCTGAGCAGGTAGAGATACAGCTCCTCCTTGATTTTCTGTTCACGTCCGACCTCGGTGACTGCCTTGCTGGTGGTAGGCATCTGGTTGATACGTTTCTGCATCATCTGTTCCTGACGCTTTGCACCTGAAAGCTTGACATTGATTGAGTTTATAAGGTTGTTGATTGAAGCCTGAATAGCCTCACGGGTGTTCTGAAGCTCCTTGGCGCTGTTAATAACGTTCGGATGGTTTGGACCTGCACCCTGAACCAACTTCTGGTAGCTCAGCAACTGACTGTTATAAACAGATATCAAGTTAGTGACACTGGGGTCGCTGATTATCAGCGACGGAATGAGAGCATTGTCATTTTCGTGGTTGCTGACATGCTCTTGGACCATTTTTATTGCGGCCAACTCAACCTCGAGCGATGCAACCTCGTCGGCATAGCGCATTCCGGACTGCAACACCGTTCCGCTAGCTGCTGAAAGGTCGGTCACATTGGCACTTTTCTGAAGACTTTCAATACGTGCGTCGACAGAGCTCAGTTCATTAAAGATAAGAGCGATACGATCATCAATAAACTTTTCTGTCTTTTCGGCGACAATATTCTTGTCGTTTATGGCATCCTCATTATAGACTGCGATGAGAGTGTCAATAACCTGAACGGTTCTCAATGCATTAGCATCCCTGTATCCAATATTCAGAATCGATGCCATCTTGTCGGCCCTGGACACATCCAGACGAGATCTCATACCGCGGGCGACGTCGTACAACGGAGAATAGCCCATCGTGAAAGTCACCTCAAGGTCTCTCTGCTTGTTGAAAGCCTCCATTTTTTCGATGGAGAAACCGGCATATTCGTTGATATTGATAATCTGATTAAAGCCAGCTTTTTTCTTTTCTCCTTTGACTTTGTGGCCATTAATGGAGATTAACTTGTAATTGAAGCTGTTGTCATCTATCGGGGTCACCTCCATCGTCATGGCGAGTTTGATGCTGTCCACCTGCTTGTTGTAAACTGTCAAACGCATCGGGCTGTCTTTATAATAGCTAACCTTCTTGAACATATTGTTGCGTACACACCAGCTATTTAATCCAAGACGCTCGGCAGTCTTCATCAACAAAGGTGTGGATTTAATAATATACACCTCGTTCTCAAGAGACAAGCCTGAATTATTAAAGCCCATATTTGCGAAAATAGCATCCATGTTCTGCCCTTTATAGCCCTTGCTGCCGCCCTCGTCGCGGAGCAAGATTTGACCACTGGCGGCAAACGACTTGGGTTTTGACTTGTAAACGAATGCAGCTATCACCAGGCAGACAAATGCCGAAATGACAAACCAATACCAATTGCTCAGGACAATGAAAATCAAGTCTTTTATCGAGATGGTATTCTCGTTCTCCTGTGCAGGATTCTGCGATTGGTTCAATAATTGATTGTTATCCATAGATTTTACTGTTTTTCAATTATGAATGTTGCAATTATCTGTTGTTATAGTACTTGCTCAACGTCCAGTAGTAGAACATTGACGACAGCACCGAAATCACCGACAAACCGCTCGAGATATACGTCATCACAATCGGATCGCGGTCGGCATTGCGGCGGGTCTTCTTGTTGGGTTCGACATACACCACATCATTCTGATGCAGATAGTAATATGGGGAGTTAAAGACATCTTTTGACGCGAGATTCAATGTGCCAATTATGCGCCTGCCATTCTCTTCACGTATGACAGTCACATTTTCTCGCTGACCGGTAATCTTCAAATCGCCGACCATACTCAAAGCCTCAAAGATAGTGAGTCGCTCTCCCTGCACGACCAGCTGGCCTGGACGTGAAACATCTCCAAGCACACACACGCGGAAATTCATCAACTTAACCGTCACGACAGGATCTATCACATGACCATCGGCTTTCAAGCGCTCCTCTATCAACTTGGCCAACTCGTTATGTGTCAATCCAAGAACCTTAACTTTTCCTAAAACAGGAAAGATGATATATCCGTCCTGGTTGACAAGATAGCCCTGAACCGCCCCCGAACCAGGGTTCATAACCGTACCGTTACTTACAGCTATTTTGTTGGTTTCCTGATTAAAAGGCACCGTAGCTTGTGGCGTCTGGCTCTCAACATAGATGTAGAGAATGTCATTAGCCTGAATACCTTTCGAGAATTCTCCCTCGATAACAACAGCCGAGTCACGCGCGGCATCTTTCACGTATGCGATGTCGCGATGCTGGCGGCATGAAACTGTCAACAGCATCATTGCTACAACTGGCAATAGGAATCTGAATTTCATCCGCATTTTGTTATGTTTTATTTATGAATATATTATTTATTCTATTCCAAAAATACTTAAACACAAACACATACACCCCTATCCATCAAAACAGACCTGGGTTATGTTGAACTGCAAAAATACTGAATTTATTATATATGGCAAAATTTTTTTTATTTTTTTCAACTACATTTTTTTGCATGTTTTTATTCCATTCGCAACAGGCTTCCTCCGGTATCGCAAAAAAAGTGTCTTTGCATAATAATTCATAGTTCCATTCCGTTATTTACATGTTTTTTGTTCACATTTTTTTATCTCGGTTTTCATGCCTTCATTTATCCATAACGTCGCACAATTAATATACGACGAACGTATTGATTCCAAACGCAATAAACCAGGCGACACTATCGTTGTATTCAACAACCGGCGCGCAGGTCTTTTCCTTCAGCATGAGTTGCAATCCCTCGAAAAACCCGAAAAAAAAGTATTCTTCCTTCCCGAAATCATCGGCATAGACGATCTTGTCGCAAGACTTGGAGGACTACGGATTGTACCGCACGAGTTTCTACTTTTCGAACTGTATGACATCCATCGTTCGCTTGGAAACACCGAACATAAGTTCGAAACTTTTGAGGAATTCATGTCTTTCGGAGAGATAATGCTTACTGACTTCTCCGAGATAGACCTCTACAGGGTCGACGCCGTTAAACTCTTCAACAATTTGCACGATCTCAAAGAGCTGGGAGAATGGGATATCTCCGGAACAAAACCAACCAAGTTTCAGGAGCAATACCTTAACTTCTACCGTTCCCTCCAAATATACTACAACGGGCTTCGTTCCCGATTGAAGGAAAAGGGAATGGCCTACAGCGGTATGGCCTACCGTCATGTTGCCGATAACATTGACTCGCTCATCGGCTCACTTTTCCCACCGGAAAAACAAGGATATATTTACTTTGTCGGCTTCAACGCCCTGTCCAAAAGCGAAGAAAAAATCATTGACTGCTGCGTACAACGAGGTCTTGGACGACTTATCTGCGACGGCGACGACTATTATTTCTCCGACACAAGGCAGGAAGCAGGACTGTTTCTACGCAAAAACGCCGAAAAATACAATAATATAGGTCCTTTTTACAAGGAATTCGAAAAGAAGGAAAAAAACATCCATATCATCGATTGTCCCGAGGAAGTTTTGCAAACCAAGACAGCTGGCAAAATCATCGCATCCAATCTCACAAACGACAATGCAAAAACTGCCATTGTACTTGCCGACGAAGACCTACTCATGCCAATGCTCAACTCCCTGCCACCAAATGTCGGGGAGACAAACATCACCATGGGTTTTCCTTATATCCTTTCCAACACCAACAACCTCTGCACAAAACTACTAAACCTCTGTTGCAACAGCAGAAACGGACGTTTCTACCACGCTGACATAACAGCAATCCTCTCAGATCCCATTATCGCACTACTCACAGGCTCATCCGACCTCCACTCAATCATAACACATCGCATCAACGAAGAAAAAACAATCTATGCCACACCATCCGACATCGAAAGACTAACTGAAGGAATACCGGGCTGTGACAAAGCCTTGTTCCTTTTCTCCACCCCCACGCCCGACGCAGGGCAGACTCTCGCCATAATACGCCAACTTGTCGAGACTCTGACATCGAACGACACCCTTCAAGACAATGTTCGCGAAAAGGAAGCCCTCGCTTGCCTGTTACAAATCATCGACTATCTCGAAGAGCTCCAATCGACCTACAACATCCTGCAAAAAACAGAAACACTGCAAAAGATATATAAACGCCTCGCTTCACGTCGCACTGTCGCGCTATACGGGAAACCCCTGCATGGATTACAGATTCTCGGTATGCTCGAGACGAGAAACCTCGACTTTAGCAGATTGATGATTCTCTCCCTCAACGAAGAGATTCTCCCAGCAGGCCGGAAAAACAATTCACTGATTCCCTTTGCACTGAAAACCAGTTTTTCACTACCCACGCACAGGGAAAATGACGCTGTTTATGCCTACAACTTCTACCGTCTTATACAAAGAGCCGACGAGGTTTGGCTTCTATACAGCTCCCACTCCGATGGCGTCGACAAAGGAGAACCAAGCAGATACATCCTGCAAATAAAAAACGAACTGGCAATACGCTGCCCCAACATCAAAATACACGAGCATGTGGTTTCGCCCGTATCTAGCCAGACTCCGACTATCAACATTGCCCCTAACAATCATGTTCCAAACTACTTACAACGAATACAGGAAGTCGCGAAAAAAGGATTCTCTCCCTCTGCACTCAACAACTACCGCAACTGTCCGCTAAAATTCTACTACGAAGACCTGCTCGGAGCACATAAGCAGGAGAACCTGAACGAGGATATAGAGAACAACGAACTTGGAACACTCATACATCTGGTTCTAAACAACATATACAGTATTGACAAAAACAAAAAAACAAACATCAAAACCCTCTCGTCCGCACTTACAAACATCGACACAATCATAGAAAACACTTTCAGCCAAAAGATATTAAAAGGAAGAAAAAACGAAGGCAAAAACAAGCTTTACTGCGAAGTGGCAAAAATGCAAATAACGCATTTTTTAAAACAAGAAATCAAATTGTTGGAGTCGGGGAACACCATCCAGATTATCACACTTGAACAGCCGCTCAAAGTCACACTTCCACAAAAAGACATCGATTGCGGCTTTCCCGTCAACATACAAGGCATCTCTGACAGAATAGACTGTTACAACGGCCAACTGCGAATAACCGACTATAAATCGGGAGAAGTGACAAGTGACGATCTCAAAGTCAGCAATGACCCGTCGAAAGAATCGGAACCACCTGTAACCGACTATCCTGACAAATGGTTTCAGGTGATGACCTATGCATGGATGTACTGCCGAGCAAACAACTATAACGGAGATTTTATCTCGGGAATATTTCCTCTGCGTTCACTCGACAACGGTTTCACACCTGCATCATGGCACGGTGAGATGGTGCTAAACTCTAACGATATAAACAGGTTTGAAACGATTCTAACTACCCTTGCAAAACAAATCATCGACCCGAATGTCCCATTCGACCCAACTCCATCAAAAAAAGCTTGCGGGTATTGCCCATACAGCCTTATTTGCCCTGCAATAAAAAATAAAAGTGCGAAAAACAGCTCTGTTTGAAAAAAAATACATACATTTGCAAATTGAACTATACGGTAGCCCCAATACCGTACATAATTTATTATTAATCATTTACGACACACATATATAAATATTTTCTAATAAAGTATATGAAAAAAACTGTTTTTTCCGTCATTCTAATGACTCTCCTTCTGGCAAGTTGCAATGGGTTATCGCAAATGAAAAGCAACAGCAAGAAAGTGCGCTATCAGGCCACTCCCAATCCCGTGGAGACACGCGACGACAAAGTCGTAGTCAAGTTTGTCGGATCTATACCGGAGAAATATTTCGACAAGAAAGCCGCCGTATTCATTCAGCCTATCTTCACATGGGAAGGCGGTTCAGTCCCACTTGACCCGATCACCCTTAAAGGGGAGAATGTCAACGGTGAAGGCATCACAATCAACTTTGAAAATGGCGGCAGATTCACCTACACTGACGAGTTGGACTTCAAGCCCGGAATGGAGACCGGTCGTGTCACACTTGCTCCAGTGGCATATACCGCTTCGACCACCGACGATGAAGCCAAATTCGCAGACGAAATACAATACAAGACAGTCACCTTCCCGAACGTACTCATCTCCGACGGTGTAAACAACACCTCCTCCTGGGTCAACATTCGTGGCAACATTTCCATATCGCCCATCAACTACAACAAAACGCAAGGCGTTGTAGAAACCGCCGACATCTACTTCCCGAACGGACTCTCCACCCTTGATTGGAACTTCCATATGAACCGTACTTTCAATACAAAATTCCAGCTTGAAGAACTTCGCAGGATTATGCTTGAGAACGGTCTTCCGAAACAAATCACCATAACAGGATGGGCATCTCCCGAAGGTGAAGAGACCAACAATGTCGGTGTCAGCAAAAACCGTGCCGAGGTTGCAACAACACAGATAAAACGCGTTCTGGACGACGTACTCAACACTATGGCAAAGCGCAAAGAGGTTCCCGCCTACGAAGTCGACCACTACAAATACGAACTGCAGAAACAAATCGTGGTTTCCACCCGTGCTGCAGGCGAAGACTGGGTCCATTTCATCATCATGGTTGAGGAATCCGACATCCAGGACAAGCACGCAATCGTCAACATCGTTGAAACGCAGCAGAACCTTATTAAGCGCGAGCAAATGATCAAAAACATGGCTGAGACATACACACAGCTCAACACCGAAATCTTCCCGAACCTGCGTCGCGCACAAATCGCACTATATTACTCCGAGGCCCGCAAAACCGACCCCGAACTGGCAAAGCAAGCCACCCTCAACCCTGCAAAACTCACTTTCGACGAGCTCATGTACGCCGCCTATATCAACTACAACTACGAGACCAAGCTCAGATACTACAAGTGGGCAACAGAAAACCATAGCGCCGAATGGGCTGCATGGAACAACGCTGGAGCTGTATCTTTCTACCTTGGAGACTTCAAAGAGGCGGAGAGATACCTCAATATGGCTCGCCAGCTTAACCCCCACAATCCCGATGTACTGAACAACACCGGTCTGCTCTGCTTGGCGCAGAAAGACTATGCTCTTGCAAAATACTATTTCGAAGAGGCTGAACGCCAAGGAAGCACTGACGCAGAGACCAACCTGCCCATCCTCAACTTGAAGAAAGGCAATTATAAAGATGCACAAAAACAACTCAAAGGCAACACCTGCAGCTTCAATCTCGCTTTTGCCCAACTCATGAATGGCGAGACCAGCAACAGCATACGCACTTTGGATTGCTGCCTCGACCAGAACGCCGACGTATACTACCTCCGCGCCGTTGCCTACGCACGCCTCGGCGACAAGGTCAACAGCCTGAAAAACCTTAAAGTTGCCTGCGACGAAGAATACAACTACAAGGAGCGTGCCGCAGTTGATGTTGAATTCAAAGCATATTGGGATGACGAAGAGTTCAAACTGATAGTCAAGCTGTGGTAAGCATCCCATTATGAAACGACAAATTCCAAACCTAATAACACTCTGCAACCTGCTTTGCGGAGTGTTTTCTTGTATCTATGCAGCACAAGGGCACCTCATCTTGGCAGCTCTTTTCATCTGCCTCGGAATCTTTTTCGACTTTTTTGACGGGATGGCTGCACGTCTTCTTGGCGTCAGTTCACCTCTCGGGAAAGAGCTTGACTCCCTGGCCGATGTCGTCACAAGCGGTGTGGCTCCAGGAGTAATCCTGTTTGAGTTGCTCGCCAGCAGTCTTGTTCCGTGGCTGAAATGGGTCGGATTGTTCACGCCCCTCTTCTCTGCATACAGACTTGCGAAATTCAATCTCGACACACGACAAACCCATAGTTTTATAGGGCTTCCAACTCCCGCCAATGCATTGATTTGGGTTGGATTTGGAACAGATGCGGCATTTGTCACCGACCATATTTGGATAACCATTTCCATTGCCCTGTTATCCGTCGCCACCGGTATCATGATGGTGAACGAAGTGCCGATGTTTTCTTTGAAAGTCAATTTCAAAGACCTTTCATGGAAAACAAACGTTGTGCAGTACACCTTTCTCATTGGCTGTGGAGTCATCGCGATAATAGGAATAATCGCCTCACTCGACTTTCTGTTCCTTCCCCTCTTCATCATCTGGTATATATTGCTGTCGCTAATAACTCAGAAAAAAGAAAATGCCCAATAATCCACGCGACATAGCCATTGCCGACTACGACTATCCATTGCCCGACGAACGAATAGCCAAGTTCCCTCTGGCCATGCGTGACCAGTCGAAACTGCTCGTGTACCGCGATGGCGTCATCGGAGAGTCGCAGTTCTTCCACCTGCCTGAGTTGCTGCCAGAAGGGGCCATGCTGCTGTTCAACAACACCAAAGTCATCCATGCACGCCTCTTTTTCCGCAAACCTACAGGGTCAGTAATCGAAATATTCTGTCTCGAGCCTCACCTGATGGCCGTAAGCCAATCCTTCGAGCAACGTGAACGATGCTCCTGGCTTTGCTTTATCGGCAACAACAAGAAATGGAAAGAGGGTACATTAGGCCGCTCTTTTACCTGCAACGGAAATGATATTACCCTCAATGCCACTCGGCATGAGGCAAAAGGCAACGCCTGGCTGGTAAACTTTGAATGGAATGGCGGCGTCAGCTTTGCCGAAGTGATTGGACAGGCAGGTGTCATCCCCCTCCCACCATATCTGCACCGCGATGCCGAAGAGAGCGACAAAGAACGCTATCAAACCGTTTACGCCCTACATGAAGGCTCGGTAGCAGCACCTACAGCGGGACTGCATTTCACCGACAATCTTCTCGACAAACTGCATAACCACGGCTTCAAGACAGAATATATCACTCTGCATGTCGGCGCAGGCACCTTCAAACCTGTATCTTCAGACACTATAGGCGAACACGAGATGCATGTGGAAAAAGTGCAAATCAGCCGTACCAATCTCCAACATATTATTGACCAGCTTGGCAAACCCATCATCCCCGTTGGCACAACGACAGTAAGGACACTGGAATCTGTCTACTGGTTCGGCGTGCGGTTAGAAAACAATCCCCGTCTCGAGGCTATGCACGTACTGCAGTGGGAGCCTTACGAGCTCGAAAGTCTGAGCATAAGCGCCGAACAATCATACCACAACGTCATCAACTGGATGGACCGTCAAGGAATCGAGCATCTCGACGGCGACACACAACTGCTCATTGCACCAGGTTACAAATACCATGTTATCAGTGGGCTGATAACCAATTTCCATCAACCCAAAAGCACACTACTGCTGCTCGTGTCGGCACTTATCGGGGATTCTTGGAAAGAATGCTACCGATATGCTCTCGACAACGGGTTCCGTTTCCTTAGCTACGGTGACAGCTGCTTGTTCCTATGAGTTTTCTGCGTGATTTCATTGAACTGTTTTTCCCCAGGGTATGCTGCATCTGCGGAAATCCACTTGTGGGTACGGAGAAACAAATATGCACACACTGCCTGCTCAATCTTCCCGAATCCCTATCTGCCAAAGGGGATAGTAATATTGTTGAGAAACGCCTGATGGGGCGCATCCCGATAGTGGCCTCTACCGCCCTGCTTGTCTTTTCCGAAAACAGCATGGCACAAAAAATACTCCACCAGATAAAATACTATGGTAATACCGAACTTGCCGTTTCCATGGGAAGACAGCTGGGCATGCGGCTGGCAGAATCCGACAGGTTCGACAGCGTAGACATCATTGTCCCTGTACCGCTGCACAGAAAGAAACTCCGCAAACGCGGATACAACCAAAGCTTTCTTATATGCCAAGGTATTGCACAAACCTTCCCGCGACCAATAAACAGAGATAACCTCATACGTACCAAACATACCGAAACCCAAACCCGTAAAAACAGAGAAGAACGAATTGAAAACATGCACAATGTATTCCATCTCCTCGACGAAAGCGTCTTCGAGAACAAGCACGTCCTTCTCGTGGATGACGTAATCACTACAGGTTCCACAACCGAAGCATGCTGGAATGCCATGAAAGAGACAAAAGGTATTAAAATCAGCGTCATATCCCTCGCCATAACTGGTGAATACTGAAAGAAAAAATAGTTTTTCGCCCACAAATACATTTTTTTTCTTAATTTCGTTGCATCAAACAATTGATGCAAAATAATATTATTTATATAATATTCAGAATATTGTATCAAATATTTATGTTACAAAAAACATCAAACTTAAAAACCACCATTCAATGAAATACAATCGAGTCCTATTGAAACTTAGCGGAGAATCTCTTATGGGAAAACAAAGCTATGGCATCGATCCGTCTATGCTTGAGCAATATGCCTCCGATGTTAAACAGGCCGTGGACAGCCATGTCGAGATTGCCATTGTTATAGGCGGCGGCAACATCTTCCGTGGCCTCAGTGGCGCCGCAAAAGGCATGGATCGTGTCCAAGGCGACTACATGGGTATGCTCGCCACTCTCATCAACAGCATGGCTCTGCAGGCTGAACTCGAGAAACAAGGGCTTCGTACCGAACTACTAAGCGGACTTGCCATCGAGCCTATATGCAAGGAAATGAGCCGCAGGCGCGCCATACAAGCCATGCAGGAAGGAAAAGTTGTTATCATTGGAGGCGGCAGCGGCAACCCCTTCTTCACTACCGACACGGCCTCGGCACTCCGTGCCGTCGAAATCCAGGCCGACGCCATACTCAAAGGTACACGCGTGGATGGAGTCTACACCGCTGACCCTGAAAAAGATCCAACTGCAACAAAATACAAAACCCTCTCTTTTCAAGATGCTCTTAACAAGAAACTGAAAATCATGGATCTCACAGCCTTCGCACTATGCGAGGAGAACAATCTGCCCATCTATGTTTTCGACATGAACAAAAAAGGCAATCTCTTGAAAGTGGTTTCCGGCGAGGAGATAGGCACTCTCGTCATCAACCAATAACTCACCTGTTTTATCCATCTAAAAAAACAATAAAACATACATACCATGAACGATTTATCGAAAGCTTGTATCGAAGAAGCTAAACAAAGCATGCAGACAGCTATCAGCTTTCTTGAAAAAGAACTGACAAAAATCCGTGCAGGAAAAGCCAACCCTGCAATGCTCGACGGAGTGAAAATCGACTACTACGGCGCACCTACCGATCTGAGCCAGGCTGCCAACATCAGCACGCCCGACCCAAGAAACATCATCATCCAGCCATGGGACAAATCCATTATCGGTGCCATCAACAAGGCTATCCTTGACGCCAATCTTGGATTCACCCCTCGCCACGAAGGCGACATACTCCGCATCGTCGTACCTCCCCTCACCGAGGAACGCCGCAAAGAGCTCTCCAAATCGGCAAAAACTGAAGTAGAGAACAGCAAAGTCAATATCCGCAACGCCCGTCGCAACGTAATGGACAAAGTAAAAAAACTCAAAGACAAATCGGTACCCGAAGACGAAGTGAAACAAGTGGAGAAAGAAATACAGGAAATTACCGACAAGTTTATTGGCGAATGCGACAAGATTTATGCAGCCAAGGAAAAAGAAATCATGACGGTCTGACACCTTTTGCACTGTGACCATCCATTATTTCGACACGTTAGACTCCACCAACAACTACTGTAAACTCCTCGACCCCAAAACAGTCGAGGAGTTTATGGTTGTATGTGCCTGCTGCCAGACGGCCGGTATCGGACAACAGGGCAATGTATGGGTGAGCGAACCATACAAAAACCTAACATTCAGCATCATCCTCAAACCATCTTTTCTGCTGGCATCCGAACAATATCTACTCACAATGATGCTTGCAGTTGCGACAGCCGACGCCGTCGCCAGCCTACTATCAGACTACAGCGTCGACATCAAATGGCCTAATGACATTTATGTGGGAGAACGAAAGATTTGTGGCATCCTGACCACAAACAGAATCCATGACAGCCATATCACACAATCCATTTGTGGCATAGGACTTAATGTCAACCAGACAAACTTTCCTGAATGGCTGCCGAACCCAACCTCGCTAAAAGCATTAAGCGGCAATGATTTCAACATTGACAACATTCTCAAAGCAGTACTCTCATCCATCGACAAATACTATCAACTGCTAAAAGAAGACCACGACGAGATACGGCATCTTTACCTTTCACGCCTCTTTCGTAAAGGTATTCAAGCCTCGTATGAATACCTTGGAATAAAAATCGAAGCCACAATAACCGGCGTGGACCGTTTCGGCCATCTGCAGCTCACATCATCCGACGGCAAAGAAATATGCTGCGACATGAAAGAGGTGAAATACATACTCTAATATTTTTCTCTGTATTTCGGAAAATATATGTACTTTTGCATCCGGTTTGGTTGCAGAGAAGAAATGTAATTACCGCCATAAAACACGATAATACAATTCGATGCATCAAAAGGGAATCGGGTGGAAATCCCGAGCAGTCCCGCTGCTGTAAGTTCTACACACCGCAGTCCGTCCTATGCCACTGTGCGACGTTATAGCCGTATGGGAAGGCAGTGACCGCGGAGAACAGAGCCAGAAGACCTGCCAAACCGAGTTTTTTGCGCTTTCGAGGAAAAAGCAGGAAAAAAGGCCGTCAATATGCATGCTGACGACCATGACGGGAAAAAACTATCAGATAGCCCACTCCCGTTTTTCCCACTGTTTTAGTAGAAAGCTATTTATTAACCCGCCATTCCGCAATGGCATGGCAATTAAATTAAATAGTTCTATACTATGCTAAAAAATTTATTATCTATCGGCATGGTCCTGCTGCTTGCAAGCGGACTATGCGCCCAGGAGCAGGGCAACAACGCGCTCCACAAAAACGCAGGCAAAAGCGGTGCTAAAACAATCACCTTCCCCGCCTCAGACATCCAGTTCTGGACAGGACAAGGCTCAAACCAAGCCGTGGTCATTCTGGCATGGGACGACAATACCAACGGCAGCAACATAGCCTTGGCATGGGGTGTGCGCTGGAATGGCAACGCCATGGCCACAAGCCTGTTGGACAGCATCGCCGCTTATGACAGTCGCTTCAGCTACACATTGTCTGGCTCCCTGATGACCAACATGTCGTACAACGACGGCACGGTAAACCCTCAGTCAAGCACGAATGGATGGTGCTACTACCTTAACGGCAACTGGGCTCCAAACGCTTGGCCGAACCAACCCGTAAACAACAATGATGTTATCGAGATGAGCAGCAGCTGCATGTGGTCAATGACAACCGCTACCGCCGCCACTGACCCCAACCCCAGCGCTCCTGAAGATGCTTCTATCGACGCCAGCAACATCGTTTACTGGGTAGGTGAAGGCAACAATCAAGTCGTTCTCGCCGTCAACTGGGCCGACACCGCTCTCGCCTGGGGCTACCGCTTCAGCGGAGAAAGCACCTCAGTGTCGACAATGATGTCCGATATCGCTGCCGCAGATCCGCGTTTCAGCTATGTTACAGGCTCATGGGGCATCGACGACATCAACTTCACAGCTGGCAGCACCACCCTCGGCGTCACCCCAGGCAACTACTGGTGGAGCCTGCTCAACCACGTCGGTGGCATGGGCATGGGCGACATGCTGCATGACGGTGACTTCTACAAATGGGGAGACCTCGCTGTCGCTGTGATTACCGACAGTACATGGGTTGACTACGGCGGTGGCTATGCCTATTGGGACTACACATATATTTGGCCTTACGATATCACCCCCGTCAGCGTCCCCGAAATCACTGATGCAGAGATAGCAGCAGACAATATCCTCTACTGGGTGGGTGAGGGCAACAACCAAGTCGTTCTCGCTGTCAACTGGGCCGACACCGCTCTCGCCTGGGGCTATCGCTTCAGCGGTGAAAACACCTCGGTGTCAACCATGATGGCCGACATCGCAAATGCCGACCCAAGATTCAGCTATGTCACAGGCTCATGGGGCATCGACGACATCAACTACAACGTCGACAACCTTTCTCTCGGCGTCACCCCTGGCAACTACTGGTGGAGCCTGCTCAACCACATTGGCGGAATGGGCATGGGCGACATCCTTCATGACGGCGACTTCTACAAATGGGGCGATCTCGCTGTCGCTGTGATTACCGACAGTACATGGGTTGACTACGGCGGTGGCTATGCTTACTGGGACTACACCTATGTTTGGCCTTACGCCATCACCCCTGTCAGCAATCCCAACAACGATCCAGAGGTCGGACCTTTCTGTGGTGCTGTAGGAAGCGAAGGCTGCACAGCTATCGCATACAACGACAGCAGAATAAAAGCCTGGGCTACTGGATGTACCATTGTCAGAGGTTCTCAAAATCTCAGCGATCCCGATGCTCCGCTGGTAACTTTCGGCTCCGAGAGCGATGCCGTTGGACCGGCCACAACGAGCACCACGGATGTCGTCAGCCTTGGCGATGGTGGAAGCGCCACACTTACTTTTGCCAAGCCCATCAAGAACGGTGATGGATTTGACTTTGCCGTTTATGAAAACTCCTTCAACGACAGCTTCCTTGAACTTGCCTTTGTTGAGGTTAGCTCTGACGGCATCAACTTTGTCAGATTCCCTGCGACATCTCTTACCCAGACCAACGCACAGATTGGCGGCAACGGTTCCGTTGACCCCACCTTCATAAACAACCTTGCTGGCAAATACCGCGTCGGCTACGGCACACCATTCGATCTCGCCGAACTAGCTGACAGCACAGGAATCGATATCAACAACATCACCCACGTGCGTATCGTTGACGTAGTCGGAAGCATCGACCCGCAGTATGGCACATACGATGCATTCGGCCACATCATCAACGACCCATTCCCGAACAATAGCTACAGCGCCGGATTCGACCTCGACGGCGTTGCCGTACTCAACCAAGCCGGCGAAGGTTTTGACGCCATAGAGGAAAGCGTTGTAAAGATATATCCTAACCCTGCCAATGAGTACGCTATCGTCAACTGCGACGATCATGCCAGCGTTGTCAGTGTCGAGATGTTCGACATGACCGGTCGTCTGGTCTATAGCAGAACCTTGGAGCCGGGAACAAACCAGTTCCAGATTGGCACATCACGTATTGCCAATGGCATCTACATGCTCCGTATAGGCGACAATACCCAAAAATTAGTGGTGCGCCACTAACTCTTTAATGTTTCATTATCATTGTATATTACAAGCGGCAGCCGATTCGGCTGCCGCTTGTCTTTTCAGAGCTTCTCGAACGTGTATTTGGCTCCCTCTTCGTAGGGCACTACCTGATCTATACTTCCTGAAGACGCATCGAAATAGAAATATGAATTCGTGCTACCCTTTGTACGACATACATATTCCGTAAGTATCTTCTCTATGAACAGCGTGGCACACTGGTAACCCATCCTGCGCGCCATCAGGTATGCATCGTTGGTATTGATGTGCTCGAAGCGGGTCATCAAATTCGCCTTGTTGTCCTTCATCGAGGTCACTGTTCCATGGAATTGCTCGGCGACCTCGTCGCCCAGGAAAAAAACTTCGGCGCTGTCGCCGCCGTCGAAACGGAGCCATACGTTGGTGGCAAAATGTCGCAGAAAATAGTCGTACCTGTATTCCATCCCCTTACGTGTATGGAACTGACTGACGCAGGGCTCCATATATTCCTCCGCCTCAAATTGCACTATATTGACGACAAAATGTTGGTCATCAGACTTGGGCAACAGCGACACATCTTCCACCAATACCACCGGCACCCGTAAACGGCTTAACGTAAAGAGAAAAACGTCATTGAACTGCTCAAGGAAAATACTGTCGTCTATTTTGTCCAGAATCTGCGTTTTCGACGCTATCACCGAATCTTGCTCACTCTCATCCATCAACAGGAAGCCTGCCAAATTGTCAAGTGAACTGTTTGTGTGTATAACCGTCTTGGGCAAAGTGACATATATCTTTTCCGTTGCGGTCTCTTTTCCCCGCTCAAATTTGCGAATAAAAGAATTGGCATAATGGAAATCGCTCTTGCATCCCACAAGCAGCGAGAACAGGACAGGAACCAATATCAAGCAAAACTTTCTGTACATGATCGCAATTAGATATAAACAACAGCTACAACGCAGCCATGACAGTTTTATTGCTCGTATGTCTATTTTTACAATAATCGTAAAAAATATGTAAATTTGCAAATCAATAATTCAAAAACACATTATATTAATACACTATTTTACAAATAGCTAACGATGAGTACAACAAAAAAAGTAAGTCTAAAAGATGAGATTAAAGCCTATGCGCTTGTAGCTTTAGGCAGTCTGCTCTTCGCTGTCGGCGATGTCATGTTTGTCAACCCCTACCACCTTGCCCCTGGCGGTGTCTACGGTCTTGCCAACGTCTTCAACGCCCTTTGGGGATGGAAAATCTCCGTTGCCGGCGTATGCATGGACATACCTCTATTGCTGATAGGCACCTGGATTCTCGGACCACGCTTCGGTGCCAAGACCATCGTTTCAGTTGTACTTATTCCCATATTCACCTACTTCCTCGAAACTTACTACGGATATGCTCCTCTCATCCATGACGGTATTTATGGGAGCAAGGAAGCCCTTACCAGCTTCCTTTCCTATATGGATGGTGACATCGAGAAATACTTCATCCCCGACTTCTTCCTCAACACTGTCGTCGCCGGTATCATCTACGGTGTTGCCATCGGTGTAATCTTCCGCGCCGGCGCAACCTCGGGAGGAAGCGACATCATCAGCATGATCATCCACAAATACACCAAGATTTCTCTTGGCGTCCTCGTACTGATAGTCGACAGCTGCATCTCCCTCACCACATTGATTATAGGCAACATCCGTCTACCTATATACTCCATCATCCTCATCTATATAGAAAGCAAGATTATCGACCTCATCGTCGAAGGTTTTACCACATACAAGACCGTTTTCATCGTCACCGACCGCATCGACGAAGTCAAAAACTTCATCCTCAACGAACTCAAACGTGGAGGTACTTGCTTCCCCGGTCTCGGCCTCTATCAAGGTCAGGAACGCAAAATGATTTATGTCACCCTTGACCGTACCGACCTCGTCAAGCTTAAAGCCAACCTTCGCCATCTCGACCCCAACGCTTTCGTCAACGTCATCGAAAGTTCCGAAATAATGGGTCTGGGCTTCAAGGCTCTCCCTGAAGAGTAACAACTGCATGAAGATACTCCAGCTCTGCTATAAGCCACCTTTCCCTCCCGTTGACGGCGGTACTCTGGCAATGAACAGCATTACCCGAGGGCTCCTATCCAACGGCCACAAGGTAAAGGTGCTTTCTGTATGCAGCGACAAACACAGGGTCAGCTCGTCTGTAGCAGGGTCTGAATACGAACGGGAAACAGCGTTTGAATCGGTTTATATCGATCTCTCCGTCAAACCCATAGACGCCGCCATAGCTATGCTATGCGGCGAGTCATACAATATCAAACGATTCATCAGCAAGGATTTCAACAACAAACTGTCTGAAATACTGCAGGCGGACGAATACGACATTGTCCATGTGGAAAGTATTTTTCTCGCACCATACCTCCCCACCATACGAAAGTATAGCACCGCCCGCGTCGTACTTCGGACTCACAACGTCGAACACCGCATCTGGCGACAACTGGCCGATACCGAGAAGAAGAAACTGAAACGCCACTATTTGAAACATCTGGCACTTGCTCTACGCGCCTACGAACTCGACCAAATAAACCGTTTCGACGGCATAGCATGCATAACGGACGACGATGCAGAGACATTCAAACGCCTCGGATGCAGGAAACCTGTCACGGTAATACCGTTCGGAATCGATACACCCATATACGACAACTTCGAAGCCGAGGAAAACACATTGTTCCATATCGGCTCGATGGACTGGCAACCCAACGCCGACGGAATACGATGGTTCCTGCACGACGTATGGCCTGCTGTACATCACGATCTGCCGAACCTGAAACTTTTCCTCGCAGGGCGCAAGATGCCCGACGACCTGCTTAACGCCAATATCGACGGAGTTAACGTTGTCGGCGAAGTACCGAACGCAACAGATTTCATGCTCTCCAAACAAATCAACATCGTACCCCTGCGTGCCGGCGGCGGAATGCGAATAAAAATCATCGAAGCCATGGCCCTAGGCAAAACAGTGGTAACCACCAACATAGGAGCATCCGGCATCCAATACTCCGACGGAGAGAACCTACTTATAGCCAACACGCCTGAGGAATTCATGACACAGCTGAAACGGTGTACCCTTGACAAAGAACTACTCCGACGTATAGGCGACAACGCCAGAGCACTTGTAAAAAAACAGTACAGCAACCAGGCCATCACTACATGCCTGACGCAATTCTACGACTCCCTGATACAATAAAAAACCGCCATCGGCGTTATCTGCAAAAACAGACGACCGAAATGAAAGCATTGAAAAGATTGCCACTGCTCATTATGCTTGCCATCACGATAGCAGCATCGGCACAAATCAAGATTCCAGAGACAAAGGTTAGCTTTTCTTTCCCCAACGGAGGATGGAAATACTTAGAGACCAACAAAATCAACAACAACACCGTAGTCTATCTCTATTCCTATTCAAAAGAAAATGTGGTGGACAACGGCGACACCGTTATCCCGTTCATGCGCATCTATGTGCGTAAAAACTTCCAGGGTTCGGTATTCGATCTCGCCTATCAGCGCTTCACGACCCAACCGTTTGAATCCTTGGGCGAATACCCTTTCCTCGACGGATTAGGCTACCAAGGCATCTATGCCGACGATGGCGACAACAAGGAATACCAATTCCGAATGGTTTATATTAAAGACAGAACCACTGCGATAGAGATACGCCTCGAGACATCACGAGGCACTTACGACAAATTTGACAAAGAATTCATGTCAATTCTCAACACCGTCAAAAAGTGAACACGCTTATGAAGGTCAACGGAATCCCACTGACTAAAAAAATCCTCCTGCTCCTCATTGCCCTTGCCGCCACGACACTCTTGCAAGCCCAGCAGAACGACAAGGACTATACAAGCCTTTACAACAAAGTTTACAAAGCTTACGTAAAAGCGCCAAACGATGTCGTAAACCTGCTGGAGATGGCAAATTTCTACTCGGACACCCTCAATCCCATGCTCGACTACCCTACAGCCATGCGATACATCACCGAGGCGGAAAACAACTACATTGAGATTCTTGAGGACAGGGACCGCTACAAAGAGGCCAAACGGTTGGTAAAAAAGAAAATATCCGTTGCCGATGTCCGCAGGGCACGCATAAACATGGCCATCTCCGCCCGTCAATGGCTAGACCGGCAGGAGGATGTCTCCGACGCAACGCTTGACAGCTACACCGCAACATTCAAAAACGACCCGCGCACACAACGTGTGATTGAGAGAAAACGCATGGATCTGCGATACAAACACGCACTTCAGAAGAACACTCTGGCGGCATACAAGACTTTCATAGACAGCTACGGCTCTACGGAAGAAGGCGAGGAGGCCGGACGGCAGATGGCACGGCTGGCGTCATCACTTATTGACAACGCCGACAGCGAAGACGAAGTGGACTCCATACTTACAGGCTACCTCGACATCGAGGCAGTAAAGAATGTGGCCGACCGCAAGAAAAGTTCCATAGCATACACAGCTCTTGTCGCAAACCCCTCACGACAAGCCTACAAGACCTTCATGGCCAAATATCCGGGAAGCGACGAATATTCTCTTATCCTTGAACGTATGGACGAAATACTGCGAGAAGATTTCGAAACCCTTACAGATCCTCGCCAATATGCCGATTTCGCCCTCAACAATCCCGACAATCCCATAGCCGAAAACGCTCTCAACGAACTGAAACGCCTTATCCGCGAGGAACGCAACATGGAAGCCCTTGACATCTACATGAACGAATTCCAACTTGACGTGGACTACAACGAAATCTTCCTCGACTATTTCAAATGGCACACCGAAGAGGGCAACCTCTCCCCCGTCTCCATCTTTGCTGTCAAATACCCGGATTTCCCATACAAAATGGCCGTTCAGGACGCACTTGTTTCTGCAACAAAAATCGATTCCATCAACATCAACATACCTTTTGCGGAAAAAGAATTCCGCGACTGGGCATCGAAGATATACCACCTGACAGGAAAAAAGGAATCGTTCGTGGCTCTTCAGCGCACCTTGCAACAATATATTGCGGCAAAACAATGGAACAAAGCTTCCGAACGCATCAATTATTTCTCTCTCAGCTTCGAGGACAACTGTGTGGACGAAGTCTCTGAGCTGCGTTCTGTCATCAATAGGCAACCCAACCCTAAACTGTCAACGGCCATTGATGTGCACCCCGCTTACAATCTCATGCATCCAGTCATCCACCCTGACGGAACAACGCTATTCTATAACCGCGACGTGGAAGGACATGAATGTATACAGAGCGCCCAGAAAAGTGCAGGCAAGAAAGGGTCAGTATGGCGTGGGACAGGCAACATAACTTTCTCCAACGTCGAAAACAAGGACTTGAAAATCTTCAACTTCTTCGATAATGGAAACAAGATGCTTCTCGGCAAAAACGGGGACATCCTTGTTGCCGAAAGAGGCGAGAACGGATGGGTAGTGACAGAGACTCTGCCCGAGCCGGTCAACAGCTCTTTTAACGACTTTGACGCTTTCATGCTTCCTGACAGCAGCGGCATCCTCATCGCCTCCGACCGTCCCGGCGGACACAATCTCCAACCTTCACGCAGCTATTTTCATGGCGATACGGCACTGGCCTCCGACATCTATTACATACCTCTCACAAAAAAAGGATGGGGTAAGCCGATAAACCTCGGCATTAACGTCAACAGCCCCTATATGGAGTGCAGTCCTGCCATAAGCAGCGACCTCAAAACCCTTTATTTCATCACCGACGGGCGAGGCGGTCTCGGATATGGCGATATATACTACACAACCCGCGACAATACAGACGACTGGTGTCATTGGGCCACCCCCACCAACTACGGCAAAGAAATCAACACCGGTTTCAACGAAAACAGCATCACCTTCTCCAACGACGGCAAACATCTTACTTTCGGAAGCAACTACGAAGGACACTACGGCTGCTACCATACTGCTGCTTTCCACACTATAAACGAAAATTTCAAGTCGATCAGCATTAACACCGAAGAGGTAGGACTTTCTGTGGAGATCATCGACCTATCCTCCTTTAAAAGCATTGTCAAAGAATTGTCTATCGAACGACAGTCCACATGGCTTAGCTCGTTTTATTCTGACCGCGACTACATGCTCTATGCCATATGCAACGGACTGTTTATACCGGCAGTCCCATTCTCGCCATCCAATAATACCGCAGTAACCCCCGTTGCTTACGACGAGACAAATCTACTTGCACTCTCCGGACAAGACAAGCCTCTGGTGCTTCACGGCATCATATTCGAAAACAACAAGGAGCATCTGGTTTCTTGCTCCAAAATGGAGCTCGACCAGCTGGCAGATTTTTTGAGAAGACATCCGAAACTTGTCGTAGAACTATCCATCCATGTTGGAGGAATCGACGACACATTCTGCTATAATCTCTCACAGTCACGTGGAACTGAAGTCAAGAGGCATCTCGTCATACGAGGGGTGGACAGCGACCGTATCGTCGTCTCCCCTTACGGCAACAGTATGACGAAAAAAGGACAAGCCCAGACTTCCGTTTCAGCAAAATTCACCAGACAGGATTGAGCGCCGTTCTCCTTCCAATACTTATTAACAATCGCTTGCGGATTTCTTTTTTGTAACCAAGCCTTGCAACAGAGAAAAAGGTGGTATTTTTGCACCCGATTTACAATTGTCGCACAACATGGAGAAACATAAGGTTATTATGTTTGAAAACCGTGAGTTACACTATCGCGACGAGGGTCGCGAAAATGCCGAGACTCTGGTTCTGCTACATGGTTTTCTGCAAAGTCTGGACGTATGGAGTTCGTTCACTCTGTCTTATATGCGCCACATGCGCGTAATTGCCATCGACCTCCCCGGACACGGATACAGCTCTACATTCTACGATGTACACACTATGGACTTTATGGCCAACGCTGTCAAAGCCGTCCTCGACGAGGCCGGCGTGGAGCGATGTACTATGGCAGGCCATTCTCTTGGAGGATATGTGGCGTTGGCTTTCGCCTCTCATTACAACTATATGCTCAATGGACTGGCACTCCTGCACTCCCACGCCATGGCCGACGACGAGACAAAACGCCGCCAACGCGACGAGGTATGCCGTCAGGTTCATATCAACCGCGCCAGCTTCATAGTTGACTTTATCACCAATCTCTTCGATGAGTCCAAACGCGAATACCTTGCCAGCGACATCAAGGAACTGCGCGACCAATGTCTCGAAACCCGCGAGGCCGGCATCCTTGCAGCACAACGCGGAATGAAGCTGCGCACCTCACGCATCCAAACACTGGCCAACCTGCAGGTGCCAGTACTGTTTGTCTATGGCAAAAACGACAAACGCATCCCCATAGAGGTAGGCCTCTCACAGGCCACAATCCCGCACCGTAGCGAGGTATTGCTTCTCGACGGAGTGTCGCACATGTCGTTCATGGAGGAACGTGACTATGTCAAGCAGCGCCTCTCGGACTTTGTTCACCAGTGCCACTCCTGACCTACATTCCGTAAAACAGGCTCCGCTCCAACAATACATGATTACTTTAGTCATCTTTTTTCCAATCAAAGATCAATTCACACCATTTAACACATGTTGTAATACAACATTTTAGTTGTATTATTAAAAATAATCCCCAAAAAATTTTTCAGTTTTAGGAAATTGTAGTACATTTGTTGTCACAATTCAAAACAAAATTTTTATTTAAATTATTAAATATCATGAAAGTAAACGAAATTATGGCTAACCTGGAAGCCAAACATCCGGGCGAAAACGAGTACTTGCAGGCTGTCCGCGAGGTGCTGGAAACCATCGAGGAAGAATACAACAAACACCCCGAATTCGAGGCTAACAAGATCGTCGAGCGCATTGTAGAGCCCGACCGTATCTTCAAATTCCGCGTGGTGTGGGTTGACGATAAGGGTAAGACCCAAGTAAACCTCGGCTACCGTGTGCAGTACAACGCCGCCCTCGGTGCCTACAAAGGCGGTCTCCGCTTCCACCCGAAGGTTAACGAGTCCATGCTGAAATTCTTCGGCTTCGAGCAGATTTTCAAGAACAGCCTCACCATGCTGCCTCTCGGCGGTGGTAAGGGTGGTGCCGACTTCGATCCCGTTGGAAAGAGCGACGCTGAAATCATGCGTTTCTGCCAGGCCTTCGTGTATGAGTTGTGGCGCAACATCGGTCCTGACCAGGATAGCCCCGCTGGTGACGTAGGCGTTGGTGGCCGCGAAATCGGTTACATGTACGGTATGTACAAAAAACTCGCCCGCGAGCACTCCACTGGTGCTCTGACCGGCAAAAGCTACGGCTGGGGTGGTTCCCTCATCCGTCCTGAGGCTACCGGCTTCGGCGCTGTCTACTATGTCGAGCGCATGGTAAAAGAGCAGAAGGATACCATGAAGGGCAAGAGAATTGCTCTCTCTGGCTTCGGCAACGTTGCTTGGGGTGCTGCCATCAAGGCCACCGAACTTGGTGCCAAGGTTGTCGCTATCAGCGGCCCCGACGGTGTCTGCGAGATCCCCGACGGTATCAACAAGAAGATGATCGACTATATGCTCGACATGCGCGCCAGCAACCGCAACAAAGTTGAGGATATGGCCAAGAAATTCCCGAAACTCTGCAAATTCACTGCCGGCAAGAAGGCTTGGAGCGTGAAGTGCGACATCGCTATGCCTTGCGCCTTCCAGAACGAGCTGGATGAGAAGGATGCCAAGATGCTTCTCAAGAACGGTGTGAAATATGTTGCCGAGGTTTCCAACATGGGTTGCCAGCCCGCCGCTATCGCCGCCATCCAGAAGGCTAAAGTGCCCTTCGGTCCTGGTAAGGCTGTCAACGCCGGTGGTGTTGCCACCTCTGGTCTCGAAATCTGCCAGAACGCTGAGCACCGCAACTGGACTGCCGAAGAGGTCGACAAGAACCTCCACACCATCATGAACAATATCTATGACATGTGCGTTGAGCACGGCAAGGAGAAAGACGGTACCATCAACTATGTGAAGGGTGCCAACATCGCCGGTTTCATGCGCGTTGCCAAAGCTATGGTTGCTCAGGGTATCATCTAATCGTTAGATTTATTCCCACTCATAAAAAGCCGTTCCCTGCGAACGGCTTTTTTTTTTACAATAATAAATAATACATTCCACGTCATACATCATTCCGAAAGAGCTCAGTGCAACAGTTGAGCGTTAACCACACCTGATTGATATAGCCCTGGATACGTCTGCTACGTATCAACGAGGCTATGTTTTTAAAACCTATTTTGAGAAAAAACAAAAATATTCATTAAATTTGCAAAGTGAAAAAAAAGTTGCTAATAATGCGTTATACCACTGCAAATATTTCATAATAAATTATATAGTTTTGTATAATAAACCTAATTTTAAACTATGAAAAAAAGACTATCTTTTTTTACAGTCAGCACGCTGACATTGTTTTCATTACTTGCTTCCCTTTGTCCCATACAGGCACAGAACAGCTGCATTGTCAACATCACCGGGAATTTCGAGTCCCGGTGTGTTGTCACCATGGAGAAGCCTAATCCCTTTGAGGAGAACGAGGGGGATATCATCGCCTGCAAGGGCAATACCGTGGTTTACTCTGCACTGACCAATACAGGCCACGACCCCGTGGTGTCATGGACATGGACCGTCACAGGTGCATCCAGTTGGGCTGCAAACAGGAGCCTACATTGTCAGAGTGGCAACATCAGTCAGCGACAGTCCTCTCAAGGTTAACTATTTGAAACTTATCAAGAAATAGAAGGGAGAGAGGTTATGAAGACTAAAATCCCATTATTTAGCATACTGTTATTTTTGCTGTTATTGCCAAAACTCTCCTATTCCCAATACTTTGACTGGGTTGAAAACTACTATGGCAGCGAAGCGTTTAACTCAACTAAAACAAACACGATAGGACGATCCGTCGTTGACAGCGAAGGTAATATCTATTTTATAGGTAACTGTTCATCAGATGCAGGTTTCCATGGTAACCCTTTCCTGTCATTTACGCCTTATGGCCCTCATTGGAACACGGTCAATACAGTTGTTGGAAAAATGTCAAGCAGCGGGGAGCTGCTATGGTGCAGGAATATTCATGAAAACAATTCTTGCCATGTAAGTGGTGGGAGAATACAGCTATTGGGAGATTCCGCCATAGCCTGTTTTGTTCCTCGTCTCAGTCTTGCAAGAGATGACTTTAAATACATTTACTATCTGGATACCTTGTTGGAATTGGTACATGCAGGCGACTACAATATGGTCTACGCGAAGTATATTATCTATAAAAATGACACATTGTATGACTATAACAGATTTTGTGGTGCGTCAAATCCAGCTGCTTTTTTTGTCTTGGACATGGACGGCAATGTCATAGAGAACCATTGGATTTCGTCATGGTTCCTTGATTACGACGGCAACCCACTCAACCCCCAGAATGAATGCGAACCACTCGGTGCGTTTTCTAATACCGCCTGTCCTTTTGCGGTGGACGATGACGGCAATATTTATATGATAAACGACATGAACATATTTTTATCTCTCTGGATTGATTCTGTCAGTTATGAAATTAATATTAGCGATACCGAATATGTGGGAGGATTGCGTTTCAAGATTGACGGGAAAAGAAATTTAGACATGCAGCTACCGGAAAACAGGCCGTCCAATCATCGTCACAATTTCCAATTGCTAAAATTCTCACCGCATTTTGAAAAGCTTCTGGCAAGCCAGTTTTTGCTGGAACCGACCCCTGAGCATCTGGACACAACATTAACATGCGAAATAATAGACACCAAAATTGATCACTCTGGAAATATGTATCTGATAGGATATTGCTCTTACAATCTTTTTTCGCCAGAAAAAGAATTTGGAGAAGAGAATGACTTGTATATCGGAGGCTCAGACAGTTCCATGCGTCTGCATTTTTCCAATAGAGACAAAGGCCAGGCTTTTCTAATAAAATATGACACCGCCCTTAATCCTGTATATATAAAGCAATTTTGTAGGCAAGAAACTGATTCTACAAATACATATAATAACTATTTGTATTCATTCCAATTCGACGAGAGCGACAATATGTTCCTGATTGGTTCGGTTACATATGGTAAAACAACAAATAACATATATTATTTTGACTCTGCAATGATTGACAGGAAAGGGTATTTAATCATAAAGATTAGACTTGATGATGGAAAACTGTTATTGTGTAATTTGAGACCCCCTTCTGATGTAATAAACCCATCTTCAAGAGGAATTGTTGCCAATAACAATCGCTTGATATCACAGTTGAGATACAGGTGGTACATTAACTTTGCAGACAGCATATTCGAGATGTACAATCCTGCTGAATATGGAATGGGGTTCGCGGTGTGGGACTATGACGGCAACGAACTTTTATTTGTGGATTATGGAACCAGCGGGGTAAATAACCAGGCGAGTTCTGTATGCATGCACGACAGCATACTATACCTGACCGGAATGCTGGCGTCGGGAGGTGCCCGTTTCGGAGACATGACGGTTTATCCCACAGGAGCGAGCCAGTCCTATATCGCAAAGTATGTCGACACGGCGTTTATGCACCCTTATCGTGGGTGCAACGACTGCCGCGAGGACATCCACATGCTGGTGCATGACGGGGAGCCTGTCGTCACGGTCTATCCCAACCCATGCTCGCAGCGCGTGTCGGTACGCTACGACGGAGGCGAACCACTTGTCTCGGCGTTTCTCACCGACATGGCGGGACGGCGGCACGATGTGGCCGTCTCTAAGCAGGACGAAGGCCTTTACACAATAGACTTCACGACGCTCCCCTCGGCGAACTACCTGCTCACCCTCGTTACCTCCTCTGGAAAACAGATCACCTCCAGACTGCTGAAAAGATGAATAAACGGTCATCAAATCAAGTAAAGGTTAAAGTTAAAAGGGTTAAAGGTTTTTGAACACGTGCCACAGGCTGCGTGGTATGCCTGCCGAACTTGATGAGGCAATACCTTTGAATATGATAAAATATAATGAGCAATTACACAAATATAATTTATGGTTTAAAGACATCTCACATCTTACATCTTACATCATGAAACATATAGAAATCATTAACGGTCCTAACCTCAACCTCACCGGCAGACGCGAACCCGAGGTCTACGGCACCACCACAATGGAAGATTGCCTCAACACCCTGCGTGCCACATTTCCGGATGTCGAGATAAGCTATTACCAAAGCAACGTGGAGGGAGAACTCATAAATGAAATTCAACGTGCAGGATTCGAAGCCGACGGCCTCATTGTAAACATGGGTGGATATAGCCATACCAGCATATCCCTGCGCGACACACTGCTTGCTGTACCTGCACACAAAATAGAGGTTCACCTGAGCAACATCTTCGCACGCGAGGAATATCGCCACCACTCCCTCATAACCAGCGCATGCAAAGGATTAATTTGCGGTATGGGGCTCAAAGGCTACGAACTGGCGGTGAGAGCTCTTCTCTAAGGAAACGAGAGCGTCAAGAGAATCTTTTTCCCGCACTTAATGTGAGTTTCCAAAGACTCGGCCTGCTGTTTAAAACCTTGCGGAAAACATACAAAAGCAAACTGCACTATTTAATAAAATAATATGTATTTTTGTAAAATGATGTCACTGCTGTCATAAAGCACAAGTCAGTGGCAATCATTTTATTGTATATGCATAAAGATAACATAGACAGGTTTAAAAACTTCGAGAACGATGTCAAGCAACTGGTGCTTGATTTCGAGGCTATGGAGAGACGCGGCGACAGCCTCTATTTCGATGTCGACCAACTCGAGACAATTATCGACTTCTACCTTGAAACTGCCGACGGTGACATGCTGGAGAAATCGGTGCGTTACGGCGAGCAGCTCTTCCCTACCTCCACTGAAATCCAACTGCGAAAGGTACATCTGCTCTGTTTCAAGGAACGATACAAGGAGGCACACTCCATGCTCAAACAACTTGAGCGCGTGCAGCCAGACGACACCGACGTTCTTTATGCCCTCGGCGTCGTCTACAGCGCCCTCGAGCAGCCACGCAAAGCTATACAATATTACCACAAGGCCGCTGTCGACGGCCACGAATTAGGCATCATCTACAGCAACATCGCCGACGAGTATGTAAAAATGGACCAGCGTACCGAGGCTCGCAACTACTACCGCAAGGCTCTGCGCATCAATTCTGAAGACGAACATTCACTCTACGAACTTGCCAACTGCTACGAGGATGACGGAATGATAGACAAATGGATACACTACTATCTGAGGTTCGTCGAGGAGCATCCCTATTCCAAGGTAGGATGGTTCTGTCTGGGCGAGGCCTATATAGCTGCGGGGCTGTACGAAAAAGCCATCGATGCCTACCAATATGCCATTACCATAGACTCCGACTTCTACTACGCCTATATGCAGATGGCTTCATGTCTGTATGCTTTAGGTGAATTCGACAAAGCCGTGGCCACCCTACACGATGCAAGCAAGCACACGCAGGACCAAGCCCTCGTCATGTTCCGCATCGCCGAGATTTTCAGAGAGCGCGGCAACCTCGTCACCGCCAACCTCTACTACGACAAGGCTGTAAAGATGGATCCCTATTATGCCGAAGCATGGCATTCCATGTCAACATGCTACAGCATGATGATGGTTTTCGACGCCGCCATCGACGCCGCCAAACATGCACTGAAAATCGACCCTGAGTCACCTCTCTACCTTACCACACTGGCATTGATTTACGCCGACAGCGGCGATTTCGAAAATGCCGACCGCTTCTTCGAATGTGCTATTCCTTACTATACCGACTTTGAACAGGGATGGCTCGCTTTCGCCGACTACAAGATGTCCCAAGGACTGTACGACGACGCCATAGATGGACTGACCCGTGGACTGCCTGACTGCGAGATGGTCAGCGAATACTACAAACGTCTTGCGAAATGCTATTATTTGACCAATCGCCGCAACATGCTATACAATGCTGTAAGAGCCTGCATCTACGACAACCCTGACGGAGGACGTGAGCTTATAGACTACTGTCCCGAGCTGGGCAACGACTTCGAGGTAATGAACATCATACACTCCAAATAATAACCCCTGAACATCCTTGTAAAGGTTAAAGATGTATGATGTATGATGTAAAAAATAATTCGTGCTATTCGTGTAATTCGTGTTCTATCACTATTCACTAATTTAAATTCCATCCACGCATGAAAAAAATCCTTATAATCCTCTCAATGTGTCTTTTCTCATTGCCACTCTTCGCTCAAAGCATAGACACAATTATGGCATTTGAAAACGAGGAAGCTGAATTTATTGCCTGCGAGATGACTGGCGACGAAATTGCCGAAAACGACTACAACGCCAACCCTCTTTCCGCCGCAGGCCACAATGCTGAAGGCGACATCATAGAACAGGAGATCACCACTGCCGACACCCATTACCACGGCTGGGTGGCCAAGGTGGTCCAATGGTACGGCAAGAATGTCAGTTACGGGGCTGTAGCTATACTTATGACAGTTGAGAGTTCTTTCATCCCATTCCCCTCTGAAATAGTAATACCACCCGCCGTAATGGTTGCAGCCGATCCTGCGACACCAAACGACATGAAGATATGGCTCATCGTCCTGGTAGGCACTCTCGGCGCACTGCTGGGAGCCTATATCAACTATTTCCTGTCTCGCTGGCTGGGGCGCCCCATCATCTACAAATTCGTCGACAGCAAACTCGGTCACATGCTGCGGCTCTCGGGTGAGAAAATGGAGCGCGCCGAAAAATATTTCAACGACCACGGCGTAGTGAGTACCTTTATAGGCCGTCTTATTCCTGTAATCCGACAGCTCATCTCCATTCCCGCAGGACTGTCAAAAATGAACATCGGCACATTTTCATTTTACACTTTCCTCGGAGCTGCAATATGGAACTGCGTCCTCGGACTACTTGGATTCCTGGCAGTGAAAGCTGGAGGCATGGACTTCATCTACAAGTACAGCGGTATGCTCTCAAAAATCATCATCATTTTGTTTGCCGTCGCATGTGTATGGCTGATATTACGTGCCATACGCCGCAACCGCAAAAACAAATCCAATCAGCCCCAATGAGTTCCGACAACAACTTCGACTGGAAAAGACTTTTTCTCCGCAAGGAGCGTCCGCTGCCCAAGACAGGGTGCAGCATAGCATTCTATATCGGACTACTGCTACTCATAGGTTATATCATTTTCTCGTTTATCAAGTACAAAAACCAAGTGCCATGAACACCGACAACATACGATCCCTCTTTCCTATACTGAACCAGCAGGTCTACGGCAAGCCACTCGTCTATTTCGACAACGCAGCAACAACACAGAAGCCACAGGCTGTCATTGACGAACTATGCCGCTACTACACCACCCTGAACAGCAACATACACCGTGGCGCACACTATCTGGCGGCACAGGCCACCGAAAAATATGAGGAGACCCGCATTGCCGTACAGTCGTTCGTCAATGCCCGCCATAGCCACGAAATCATATTCACCCGAGGCACAACAGAAAGTATCAACCTCGTGGCAGCATCCTTTGGTCAGGCTTTCCTTCACGAAGGCGACGAGGTGGTCATTTCCGCCATGGAACACCACAGCAACATCGTACCCTGGCAGCTCGCCTGCCAACGCCATGGCGCCACACTGCGTACCATACCTTTCAACGACCAAGGTGTACTGGACATTGAGGCACTGCCGGGATTACTCAACGAGCACACACGCATAGTCGCCGTCAACCACGTCAGCAACACCCTCGGCACCATCAACCCTATAGCCGACATCGTCACCATTGCACATAGCCGCAACATTCCTGTCCTTGTCGACGGCGCACAGGCCATCTCCCATATGAAGGTCGACGTTCAAGCACTCGGCTGCGATTTCTATTGTTTTTCGGGACACAAGATGTACGGACCCATGGGTGTCGGTGTCATGTACGGACGCGAAGAGCTGCTCGAAAAAATGCCCCCCTATCAAGGCGGCGGGGAGATGATCAAGGAAGTCACCTTCGAACAGACCACCTACAACGAGCTTCCATTCAAATTCGAGGCCGGCACTCCCTCTGTCGGCGACGTACTGGCTCTAAAAGCGGCAATTGACTTCATGCTTCAGACAGGCATCGACAACATCGCAGCTCACGAGAAGGAACTTACCGATTATGCCACAAGCCGGTTGCTCACAATTGACGGCATCAGGCTGTTCGGCACAGCACCCGACAAGACCTCGGTCATCTCTTTCCTCATCGGCAACGCCCACCCTTACGACACAGGCACACTGCTCGACAAGCTCGGCATCGCCGTACGGACAGGGCACCACTGCACACAACCCATCATGGATAAATACGGCATACCTGGCACTGTCCGCGCCTCTTTCGCTGTATACAATACCATCGAGGAAGTCGACGCCCTCTACGCAGCCCTGAAACGCATAGCACCAATACTACTATAGATATCACGTCATTCCAATTTCGATGCTCAGTCATTTACACATAGAGAACTACGCCCTTATTCGCCAAAGCGACATTAACTTCAACGGCGGTTTCGTAACCATCACCGGCGAGACAGGCGCCGGCAAGTCAATACTCCTTGGCGCTCTGGCTTTGCTGCTGGGCCAACGTGCCGACGTCAAGGTACTTTTCGACCAGGATAGGAAATGCGTGGTGGAGGCACATTTCGACACCAAGAATCTTAATATTCGTCATCTCTTCTCTGAAAACGATGTCGACTACAGCGAAGACGGTCTGGTGATTATCCGACGTGAAATCCTACCTTCTGGCAAATCACGGGCTTTCGTCGACGACACCCCCGTAGGTGTTTCATTCCTTCGCCAGCTTGGAGAACAGCTGATTGACATCCATTCACAGCATGCCACACTCCTGCTTGGCGATAGCGGATTCCAGATTTCCCTGCTCGACAGCATCGCTGCCAACAAGCAGACTCTCGAAGAATACCATTTCCTGTACCGCAAATACATAGATTTAAAACACGAACTGGAAAGACTCAACGCAGACGAGCAGCAGAACCGCAAAGACTATGACTACAACAAATTCCTATTCGACGAACTCGTTGCCGCCAAACTCTCCGACGGTGAACAGGAGGATCTGGAACAAGAGTCTTCTCTTCTCGCCAATGCCGAAGGAATAAAGCAGACTCTGGGACAGGTCGTGGGATTATGCGACGGCGAGGAGGATTGTGCACTTACTCGTCTCAACGCCTGCAAATCGCTGCTGGGCAAAATCGCCAGCCTCGGAGACAGCAAAGAGCTTCCGCTAAAATCCCTTTACGACCGACTCGACTCGTCACTGATCGAGCTATCCGATATTGTCTCGACACTTGAGACGGCAGGCGAAAACATTGTATACTCTCCTGAAAGGCAACAAGAGGTCGACGACCGTTTAGGATTGATTTACAAGCTACAGAAAAAACATGGCGTCGACAGTATAGCACAACTTCTCGAAATACAGGAGAGCCTGGATGCACGTCTGCAGTCTATCAATTCCAGCGATCAACGCATCCACGAAGTGATGGAAGCCGTCGACGTAGCCTACAAAGCTTTACAGAAAAAGGCTGAGATGCTGACCGTTCAACGCCAGCAAGCTGCAGAATCGCTCGAAAAACAGATATCTCCACTTTTCGCCGACTTAGGCATGGCCGATGCGACCCTCAAGGCATCGGTGTCAACCACTTCCGAATATACAGTCTCCGGCAACAACCACGTGTCACTGCTCTTCAATGCCAACAAGGGCAGCCAGCTCCGTGAGCTGTCAAAAATAGCCTCCGGCGGAGAAATGTCACGACTGATGTTGGCCATAAAATCGCTGACCGCACGCGCAGCGCTGCTGCCGACTGTCATCTTCGACGAAATAGACACAGGTATCTCTGGCGACATTTCAATAAAGGTTGGCCGCATAATGCAGCGCATGGCCGAAGATATGCAGGTGATAGCCATCACCCACCTTCCCCAAATAGCGGCACGGGCCTCCCAGCATTTCAAGGTATACAAAGGCGACGAAGACGGAAGGACTGCTTCCAAAATCAAGCCCCTCTCCGAAGAAGAAAGAGTGACCGAAGTGGCCGTAATGCTCTCCACCGACCCACCATCGGCAGCGGCAATACAGACTGCACGCGAACTGATGACCCTATAAGACCAACTCCTCAACCACGATGAACAAGTACTTGACACTGCTCCTGCTTCTGTTGGCTTTCCTGCATCTGCCCGCGCAACAAACCAATATCGACTTGTCAACCATGCCTATACGTCTGCCACTCTCCATGGCGGGCGGATTTGCCGAAATACGTTCCAACCATTTCCACTCCGGCATCGACCTACGCACAGACGGGAAAGAGGGCGAACGAGTTTATGCTCCCGCCGATGGCTACGTAAGTCGTATCAATATCTCCGCCTGGGGTGGAGGAAAAGTACTTTATATAACTCACCCTAACGGTTATCGCACCGTTTACATGCACCTTAGCGCTTTCTGCGGCAAGACGGCACAGTTCGTGAACGACTACCAATACCAGAACCACGTTTACGCCTTCGACATTGACCTCCCCAAAGACTCCATACCGGTAAAGAAAGGCGAGTTGGTCGCCCTTACAGGCAACACTGGAGGCTCTGCAGGGCCGCATCTGCACTACGAAATACGTCTTGCCGAAAACGACCAAACCATCAACCCCCTCTATTTCGGACTAAGCTACAACGACCCCATAGCACCCACAATTGCAGGAATCAAGCTTTATCCTGCCGACAGCCGCACCTCCATCAACGGCAAGAACAGGGAGTTGAAACTCCAGAATAACGAGCCTGTACGCATAGCGGGACGCTTCTACTGCGGCATCTATACCTTCGACGGAATGGAGCAAGGCTCAACAGCCAAAAACGGGGTAGAGAAAATCGAGCTCTATGTCGACGGCGAGCTGCTGCACCGTTATCATGTACACACCTTCATGTTCGAGGAGACACGGGCCGTCAACGCCATCATCGACTATCCCCAATACCAACGCACCCGCGAATACTATATTGTCAGCCGTACCCTTCGTGGCGACCGCAACAACTTCAGCATTGCCTACCGCGACAACGGGTATATCAAGTTCGACGACAACAAAACCCACACCCTCGAATACCGAGTCAGCGACCACAAAGGCAACACCACCAGGCGTACCATAAAAATACAGTCCGACACCTCCGCCCTACTCCCTCCCACAAGCAACCGCATGGACAACATACTTGCAGATGGGATACCTATAGCATACTACAAAAGTTTCAATATGGTACGCGAGGGCTTCTGCGTAGACATAGACCCATACAGCATTTACGACAATGACAGACTGACATACAGTACCTTTCCCGACCCTGCAAGTCTCACACCGCAGCATCGCATCGGACTCAAGCGAAACCCACTCCCCCCACATAACAGCATCACCGTCAAACTATTGATTCCTTCGGGTATACCAACAAAATGGAGAGACAAATTGATAGTGGTCTGTATCAACGGCAAGAATGTAAGTGCCTGCTCCACACGCGAGGAGAAAGGATGGCTGACAGCTACAAGCCGCTCTTTCGGAGGCTTTGCTGTGAGAATGGACACCGTTGCACCTACCGTAAAGCCCATCAATTTTGTCGACGGCAAAAGCATGAAAGGGGAAACCATTCGTGTAAGAATCGACGACAACCTCTCCGGTGTGGCAAGTTACGACTGCTACATCAACGGAGAATGGACTGTGGCAGAGCACGACGGAAAGAGTTCTTCACTAAATGTACCTGTTTCCAGACTGAGAAAAGGTATCAACCAGATAACATTTCGTGTTACTGATGCCGTAGGTAACAGCTGCGAGAAGAGCTGGAAAATTTACAAATAGACCACATCCAATCCGAACAACCCCAAAAATATCTATTATGCGAATCTACCTTATTGGCTACAGCTATAGCGGAAAGACAACCATGGGCAGACAACTTGCCGAGAAGTTAGGATACCGCTATTTTGACACCGACAAAGCCATTGAGCTTCGCTACCATACCACCATACCACTGTTTTTCAGCCGTTATGGAGAGAAGGCTTTCCGCATTATAGAATCAGAGACACTTCGTGACACAGCAGATCTTGACGATGTTGTCGTTGCAACTGGAGGTGGCCTTGCATGCAATGACGAAAACATCCGTTTCATTCTTGAACATGGTACAGCGATATACTTGGAGATGAGTGTCGACGACATCATGAACCGCATTGCACATGCCCGTAAAGGACGTCCGTCGATGAAAGGTATGGACATGGAGGAAAAACGGAGGTTTGTCACCCGGCAGTTGGAAGAACGCGTCCCTTTTTATAGCCGTGCACAACTGAAGATAGCAGCATATAACACCTCTGCCGAAGCGCTTGAGCAGCTCCTGAAAAACAGCAACATTTAAAAAAGGCGGCTTCGGGATTACAATAATCCCTATAATCCTCCCATGATGAAGCTTGTGAAATTTTTTTTCATTTTCACGCAACAAAAAAGCCATAAATTTTGACTATATAGGTGTGAAGCATTTTTTTTGCTTTGTCCATTGCGAATGATTATGTCAAAAAAAATACAAAAAATATTATTTGTCGCTGCACTTTTATTATCTGGAGCGATGCAGGCACAATGCCCCCTAGATGAATTAGAATGTCCCATCTCCTTTTCTGGCAGTGACATTAATGGCGATGGATGGAACGGCAATTCTATCTCGGTATACCAAAACACTATACTCCGCGGCACGTTTTCTTTATACTATGGCTCATACTCTACCTCCACTATCAATATCTGTTCCGGAGACTCTGTGCAACTTGTTTGGAATGCCGGACAATTTCCAGAAGAGGCTTTGTTTACCGTCTTCAATGGTAATGACGACATAGTTATCTCAGGTCAAGGCAATAACTACACCAATGGTGAGACTATCATCACCTTTGAACCCATCTGTCCAACATGTCATAGTCCTTCATGGATGGCATTCGACTCCATTACCGAAAACAGCGTTTTCATTTTCTGGAACCCTGAAGGCAATGAATCAGCTTGGCAAGTATTGCTCGAAGATACCACGCTGTTTGTCACGACCAATTCCTGCCATATTTATGGTCTGACCTCTAATACAAACCATACAGTCTATGTGCGTGCCGTATGTAACGATGACGATAGTAGTTCATGGACAAGCGCAACATTCCGTACACTCTGCTCAACTCTCAACACTTTACCATTCTCTCAGAACTTTAACAACTGCATCACCGGACTCAACAATCTTTTTGATCCATGCTGGTCAGTGTACTATAGCGATAGCCTATCCCAATACTATCCATATGTTATTGATATGGCCAACAGATACCTCTGCATGAACCTGTATAGCAGTAACCCCAATAATTACAGCTATGCCATGTTACCTGAAATTGGCGAAAGCATCGGAGACTCCGAAATGGAGCTCAGATTCGATGTATGGCACGATTATGGATACGACAGCCAATTGATTGTCGCCATCTTTGATTCCTCATACTATGACGGCATTAGTAACTTCGACACTGTTGCCATCATTGACCCTACTGCTACATCGCAAGAACAAGCAGAAAATGTTTTTGTCTATATCATCGACCGCAATCTTACCGGGAAACGGATAGGTTTTCTATACACATACGGCAATCCTATGAATGGACACTATAGTTGCAATATCGACAATGTTATACTGTCACATGCCCCTGAATGCTTCCAGCCAACGAACATAAATGCAAATATTGTAAATAATGACAGCGTCATGATATCTTGGAATTCTAATAGCACTTCCTCCAGTTTTGTGATTGTCTATGGTATCCCAGGATTCGACCCAGACACCGTCCATGATAACATCGTATTGGTTGGTAACACATCCTTTGGATATATAGAGAATTTAAACCTTGGTCATGAATATGAGGCTTATGTCCGCACCGATTGCGGTATTGGTTACAGTGACTGGTCTGGTCCTGTCAATTTCGCTACCGGAGCTATCATTATGGGTGTAACAGGTGACAGTGTCATGTCTATATGTGACGCCATAATCTATGACAACGGAGGTAGATATGGTGATTATCTTAATAATAGCGACTACACACTCACTCTATATCCAATCAACGAAACCAAACGCTTCAAATTCTGGGGACACGGATCTATTGAATCCTGTTGTGACTACCTCCGCATCTATGATGGCGTCTCTGCCAACGGCACTCTCTTAGCTGAAATTCAAAATGACAACACCTCTTTAAACACAATCACAACACATGGTGGTCCTATAACCCTTCAATTCCATTCTGATAATTCCACAACTAAAGATGGATTTGTCATCCATGTAACCTGCGAAGATATACCCTCTTGCCTAGAAGTCAATGACATTGCCATTTCTGAAGTCTCATCATCATCTGCCTTTATATTTTGGAATAACAATAACGAGAACCTTCCAACACCCAACAACTACATCGTTACTATCCACGACACAGCATATACTACCACAATCAATCATACTGTCTCCGAACAATATGCCATGATTGTTGGACTAGAGCCCAACACCGAATATTGTGTTACTGTCATCCCCGTCTGCAATGAAGGCGATGTATTACCTGCTACTGCCACTTTCACTACAGTCGACTTAAGTTGCCTCTATGTGGATACAACCATGTCTTTCAGCGACACCATTGGCTCTGCAACAGGTTTTAGCAACTACTTGCCCTGCTACACTTACCACGGGTACAGTTTGTCACAGCAGATATTTACATCTAATGAAATAGGGCATAGCGGTCAAATTGAACATATCTCAATAATGATGTACTACGTGGCACAACAAAGAAACTTTGAAATATATATGGGCCACGTAAATGTCGATACTGCAGGGTCATTTCTCCACCCCACAGACCTCACACGTGTCTTCGACGGAGGAACTGTATCCATGACTGCCAACCAGTGGACCACCTTCAACCTGACAACACCTTTCAAGTATAATGGTAACGACAACCTGCTCGTCGTATTTCGCGACATTACTGGTTCCGCCGCCTTATACAACTATAGTTATATCCATAATGCTCCTCACGGTGCTTCCATGTATATTTCCCATCCAAACACGCCTATCCCTCTTGGATCAGGTGTTGGCACCGCTCTCAGCATTCGCAACAACATTATCCTTTCCGGCACTCCGTGCGACAACAATGCCACATGTGTCGCTCCTATCTGTGTTGTCACCGACAAAAGCGCCACTTCCGTCAGTCTTATGTGGGCTCCGGGCGCAACCGATACCAGTTGGACTGTCGAACACAAAGCTGAAAACGACAATACCTGGTCCGTAGATTACACAGCCACATCTCTTAACAGCCATACATTTACAGGACTGACCCCTAACACAAAATATCAATTCCGCGTTTTTCATCTGTGCGGTACCGACACTTTCGCCACTGTACGCACCATACGTACAGACTGCTACGGAGAATCCATTCCTTTCGTCGAGGACTTCTCGTCCTGGGAAGCAAACAACACAGGTCCTGCCCCAAACTGTTGGTTCAAGGGTAGCACCTACTACTATTACCCTTACGTGACCACATCCAACATAATGGGTGACGGATTGTCTATGCGCTTTCACTGCAGCAACGACACCTACACATATCTCGCCCTGCCCAAAATGGAAGCCCCTGTCGACACCCTCGTCGTCACCGGGTTCATAAACCTTGACTCATACAGCAACAACAGTCATTTCTTCAAAGTTGGAGTCATGACAGATGCCGAGAACTACAACACATTCCATACTGTATCAAATATTCCTGCCATATACAATCAATGGATCCCCTTCGAGGTCTCTTTCTCAGGTCAAACAGATGGATACATCGCTTTCAGTGTGAGCAACGACAGCTATCAAGACATCTATCTCGACAATATCGAAGTTAGATATATTAACCCCTGTGCACACCCCACGTCTGTGTCATCCGATAACATCACTCAAACTTCAGCTGATATTAGCTGGCACGGCACCACTGCCGACAGTTATATTGTTGAATACGGTCCCAGAGGATTCTCTCATGGATACGGAACCACCATCGCCGTAAATGATACCTCTCTACATTTGACCAATCTTGCAAACAGCACTTTTTTTGATGTCTATGTCCGCAGCGTCTGCGGATTTGGCGATAGCAGCAACTGGTCTTACACCTATACTTTCAGTACTGCCTGCGGAATGATTGAAAACCTTCCATTCAGCGAAAGCTTTGATAACTGGGGTATCGGCAGCTCTGTCCATGCTCCCAACTGCTGGAGATATGGCACCACATCAAGCACATCTTACTATTATCCACTCATTTCTTCATTCAGCCACAACGGCAGCACCGGTTCCATTTACCTGTATGCCTCTGGCAATAATGCCCGTACATGGTTCTCACTACCAGAGCTTGATCCCAATGTCGCAACTGTTAACCAAACTCAACTGGCATTCTACATTTATGGCAGTTCCGACAACTTGCAACACAATGTAGCTATCGGTGTTATGACAACCCCCGACGATATCGACAACGCAATCTGGATTGACACCGTAATAACAAACAACGGAGAATGGGAAGAACATGAAATCAGCTTAAACAATTATTCCGACACTGGCCGATATATTGTTTTCATGTCCAAGGCCAACCCTAACGGCTCCAGCTTTCCATATATCGACGACCTGTCTCTTGAAATAATACCATCCTGCCAACGTCCTGACAGCCTGTCGGCTTACAACGCCACACCAAACTCTATTGACCTGGCTTGGAATGACCGTGCCAACGCCTCGCATTGGTTGATAGAATATGGCCCAATCGGGTTTACCCCTGGTACAGGTACTATAGTTGCAACCAACAGCAACCCATTCACATTAACAAACCTACCCACCTCATTTCATGGCGAATACTATGTAAAAGCTGTTTGTAGTCCTTACGATACTGGCGACTACAGCCGACACGCCTGCATCTTCAACACCAGCCAAGGGACAGCTACCATCCCCTATCTTTACAATTTCGAGGATGACTACGAATGGCAGAATTGGCAGAACTGCAGCAATGACTCTACAAAACAATGGTACCGTGGATCTGCCACCTACTCAAACGAAAACAATAGTTTTTATAGCATGTATGTCTCTGTAGACTCTGGCATGACCTACCGGCCATATTTCCAATCCAGCATACTAAATGCTGCCATTTATAGAGATATCAACTTCGGTCCAATTGACAGCAGCTTCATAGTTCATTTCGACGCTCGCGCAGGCGGTCTATTAGGAAACGAAAGCATTGGTCTACGAGTATTACTGGTTGACCCTTCACTTTCCGTAGCTCCATCAAACCTTCCCGAAACATCTCCTTGGGGTAATATAAACACTATTAATCCTATTTTCACTATAAAACGCGATACCATCTGGAAAAGATATTCAGCATCCATAGATAACATCCACGGAGTCCACCGCTTGGTCTTCTTCTGGCATAACATGGTCAACTCAAATAATTCATACCCTGAACCAGCTGCAATTGACAATATCAGTATCGACTACGCCTCTTGTCCGAGACCTGCCGAACCCATTGTCAACTCTATTGGTTCCCACTCTGTAAGCATCTCCTGGAATGGCCCCGACTCAATCGACTACGAAGTCATTTATCACCCTTACTTTAATGAAAACTCACGTACCATTGTTCAAACCAACACCAACAGTATATTACTGACAAACCTTGATTATTTTACTCGATATTTATTATGGGTACGAAGAATCTGCAGCAACGACACCAGCATAACCAGCGACACCGTTACCTTCACGACAAATTTATGCAATGACACCAATACCACAGTATTCAACTATGATTCATCACTATATTCCAACGAAACATCCTTCTCGCCAATAGGATACAGTGTATACAACTACAGCTATGTACAAACTATTGTAGGTTCAGATTATCTAAACCACCTCAATGATAACGAGATATCAGCCATGGCATTCTACACTAAAGGATTATCATTGGAAAACTCTATTGCATCTGATATGTTTGAGAATATTACTGTTTATCTCGCCAATGTACCTGAATCCAACCTTACACTGGGCTATATACATCCTGACAGTAATACACATGTTTTTGTTAAAGTTATTGATAGCGCAAACTTTAATTACGACTGCTCTACGGAAGGATTACAAATACACAGGTTCGACAAGCCATTCTCATGGGACGGCCACAGCAATATACTCGTCTCTGTCATCCGCAACAATGGAGCCCACTCATCCTCCAGCGCCAAATTCGGCTCTCATAGACATAGTTCTGTGAAAACACGCTACAGTTTTCGTGACAGCGCACCATACGACTACGCAGCCATTACCGGAGGAACTATATCATATTATGTCGGAGACATATACTTCTTAAGCTGCTCTAATCCTAATTGTCCAAAACCCCAAGAACTTAACACAACAAATCCAACATACAACTCTGTTACAATCAACTGGCTTGCCAGTGCCGAGAGTTTTGAAATATCTTACAAGAATGCCGTTGACTCCACATGGTCCTCAGAAATTGATATTGGCAATGTCAGCAACTATAATATTTCAGGGCTTATTGCCAACACCACCTACATGTTCCGCGTCCGTTCCGTATGCATGACCGATGGTGACACCTCCTTCAGTAACTGGGCAGTGATAAACTTCACAACAAAAAAAGCGCCTTGCTTTATTCCAACCAACCTCCACCCAATAGAGGTCGGTCATACCAACACTGTACTCTGCTGGGATGCCTACACCACACAGAGTCAATGGAGCATCCACGTATGGAATACATCCTTTGACCATGAATATACGGCCGACTCCAATCCATTCACAGTTACCGAACTCAGCGCAAACACCGCCTACTATGCCGCAGTAAAGTCTGTGTGCGACAACATTACTGAATCGGAGTATAGCGACACCATTCAGTTCTACACAGTGACATGCGGAAAAGTTTCTGGAATAACCATAGATACCGTCACCACCACCCTGGCATCGGTAAGCTGGAACGACAACGGAGCCCCAAAATATGAAGTCCAATATGGTGACCGCAACTTCAACCAAGGCGAAGGATTCTCTGTGGTAGTAGACAGCAACTTTGCAACTTTGCAGAACCTAAAACCAAACCATGATTACTCACTATATGTACGTGCCATCTGCGAAACCGGAGTATCTGGTCTATGGTCTGAAAAAATTGACTTTTCCACCTTGAAAACATCTGTCATCAATACCAAAAACGACAGAATGAGTATACAAATTTACCCAAATCCGACCACCAATGCTATCACAATAGCCCTGAACGACGTTAGCGGGGAAGTCCAAATAACCATCGTGGACATAAATGGACGAGAGATGATGAGCGAAAAAATGAACTGCATGAATGAATGTGCGAAAATCCTCGAAGTAAGCGGACTATCAAAAGGAGTATTTTTCGTGCGCATTATTGTCAACAACGAAAAGCCAACCATCAAGAAAATAGTAAAAAAATAATTTTTACATTTTTTTCATTTTCACGCAACAAAAAAGCCATAATAAATGACTATAAAAAAAATGTAGAAAAATTTACCAATCATTTATACCTATGAGGAAAAACAAAGCATTTATATTACTCATTTTCTTATCTTTACCTCTGCTTGGATTGAGTCAGATGTATAGTTGGATTAATGATTACAGTTCATCTCATACTAGCGACAGTGTGCTGATACGTGTCAATCAGACACGTGAATATTTTGTAAAATCATTTTCTCCCAATACAACCAAGAACTGCTTTATGGTAGATTATAATTCCATACAAAAGTGGTTTAATCTAAATGAAATTTATGAAGGTGGCGTTGTCGAGTATAGAACCGGATATATTATTAAGGATATGCGTATTATTGGACATGATTGTTATTTTTGTGGCAGTCGATGGACAGAATACGGGGAATTAATGTACACATTTGAGGGATTAGCCTTTTATCAAAAACGATATGATGGTTTTATTGGACGGTTTAATATGGATGATGTAATTAATGGCAACGGGGAGTATGGCATTATGGCAATCCCTGGAACTCAAAGCCTAGAACGAATCGTTGTATACCCTGGTGGTGTAACGTCACTCGGCACCCTAACATCGGGAGGAGCCAGATGTATCGTTGAAGTAAACTCGGGAGGAACCAACTATTATTGTCGAATAATAAAAACAAGTGCTGAAGATGAGGTTCTAATGGATATAACTCACACTTATGATAAAGTAGTGACTGTTTCACGATACAACAATCCAAACTATAATATTAGATATCAACAATTATTTGGATTGCGATACGGGACTGCTATGAATTTCTACGGACATAACATAGGAGTATATAATTATGACACCTATGATGCAACATATTCATATGCACTATGTTTTGATGGAGTTAATCCTATTGTTTTGAGTGCAACACACATTGACGACGGAGTTGTGGTTTCTTACTTGGGTAAGAGAATTAATTGGATAGACGGACAACCAATATTGTATCGTATTGATAATGTCGGAAATGCTACATCTAGAATACAATACTCTACAGGTGCCGAAAAAAGCAGACGTATTAAAGAGGTCGAATTCAACTTTCCGATGATGACCACTACAAGGATGACAATGCTTTTTGAAAGCGATTCTTCTAGGTCTCTGCTAAGATTTCCCTATTGGGGCATAGGAACCACATACTATGACACTGTTCTTTACAATGACCAATACGACCTTTATTCGATCGCACCCTTCCAATATTTGAGCCAACAACTTGATCTCGCGGTAGGTGGAATTGATAGATCCGACAATAGAATAATGGAACTTCGACAATTTAATATTCATGACCCCTTAGGTTTATGGACAAAATATAGTTGTATGAAAGCCAGCCATGGCGAATGGAGACCATTACCAACAACAATTGAACCTGTCATGGAATATGGAGGATTGTATAGTATCTATTATGTAGAAGATGCAGCTTTTGACAATATTAATTTTGAATCACATAGTGTTCAGAAGATAATCAACTGTTCAGATGGTCATTAAGCACTGAAAAAAAATATGCTCATCAAGTTCACGAGTCGAAACAGCAACAACAGTCCTGATTATTTTGATGAATTATAGTAATTATTAATCCGCAGCCATTAATCTTTCCGCTCGTAAGAAAATATAACATCTTAGAATAAAATAATTAGCTACAATTTAACCTTTACCATATATAATCATATATGAAAAAGATATTCATTATATTATTATTTATGAATGTTTTTGGATTCATTCATGGACAATATTATCCAAACCTTGACACAATTACAGGACGAAACTGCAGATACCATTACTCAGAATGGTACGACGAATGTGACTGGTTCTATAGTAAAGACAGCTCCAGATTCGAACCATTTAAAATGACTGTAGTTGGTAAATATATTAAAGAAAACTACACAGACCACCCTATAAAAATCCAAGGAGTGGCAATAATGCTTTCAATAAACAGAATCTATGCAAATCATTTTTATGAAGATTTTGGATTAGTATACGATACACTAAGGGCTCCAGAATACGCAATGATATATCAATATGATGCACATAGTACCGACAGTATACGATTACTATCCTCAGTAAGATGGGATACTGTAACTCCCAAAATATTAAGACTACCCACCTTATGTGAATCCTGTAATAGGATAGACACCATAAATCATCCAAGATATGTATTTTGCTATTTATACGAAGCCATTTTCAATAATCCTGTATCTGTTGACTCAGTCTTTTATGTTGGAAGTACAAACAGTAGCAGGAGTACATTCATTGAAGAATGGAACCAATATGCTTACAATCATCTACCAATTGTATACTATTCATTACAACCTGTTCCCAGAAATAAATGCGAGAAAAAGTATAAAGTGTATTACAAGCAATATGATAACGATAGCATATGGCAATACCGTGTTATGTTCGATAATGAGTATGGTCAATTTTTACCCATATTATCAGGATATAATTTAGATGTTATTCCCTCTACGGACAGCATCGGTACAACATCTGGCGGAGGTTACCTGCCTGACAGCACCTGGTACCAAATAGGTGCTCACCCCAAACCCGGATATCGGTTTAGCCACTGGAACGACAGTGTCACCGACAACCCTCGTCAGGTGTTTCTCCTAAGCGACACTACTTTCACTGCCTATTTTGAGGAAGGTGGCGTTTTCTCCGTCGATGCAACCTGCAACAAT
>JAGCUU010000013.1 GCA_017962665.1 Bacteroidales bacterium
CAACCTGCGTGGCAAGATTGAAATCCTCACCGGCACATTAGGAAAAGCCTTCGGCGGTGCCATGGGCGGTTTCACCACCGGTAAGAAAGAAATCATCGACATGCTGCGTCAGCGCAGCCGTCCCTACCTGTTCAGCAACTCCATGGCTCCCGGCCTGGTCGCTGCAGGTATCCGCATGTTCGAGATGATGAGCGAGACCAACGCCCTTCAGGACAAGCTGCATGAGAACACCGACTACTTCCTCCGCCGCATGAAGGAAGAAGGATTCGACTGCAAACCGTCGGAGAGCGCCATCTGCGCCGTCATGATCTACGATGCTGCCAAGAGCCAGAAATACGCTGCCAAGATGCAGGAAGAGGGCATCTTCGTCACCGGCTTCTACTATCCCGTCGTACCGAAGGGACAGGCCCGTATTCGCGTTCAGATCAGCGCTGCCCACGAACACGAGCATCTTGACAAATGCATCGAGGCCTTCAAGAAAGTCCGCAAGGAGATTGAAGGATAATTATTCGGTTTAACGTTTTACGTTGTTGGGTATGGCTACTTTTGAAGATTTGGCGATATGGAGGAGAGCCAGATATCAGGTATTGTACAAAGCAGGAAGTTGAGTATTTAATCAATGAATGTCAGGGAATAACTGCTGCGACAAACAACCTAATAGACTATTTCCGCAGACTGGAGACAGACACCCTTAACAGACAACGTAAAACGTACAACAAAACTATTATGAAACGTGTTAATATCTACCTAATCCTCACTGCCTTGCTGCTCATCGTGCTGGGTGTGGTTTGCATCTGCAATCCGGGTGAGGCTCTTGTTGCCGCATCATGGCTTGTTGGCTTACTGATACTCCTCACAGGCATCTTCGGACTTCTCTTCGGACTTCGTGCGCAGAGGTTCCTTCCCAACGCCGGCTCCACAACACTCTTGGCTGTATTCCAAATCATTGTCGGTCTACTTTTCCTCTGTAAAGGTGTTGTTGCTGTCGACTCGCTCATCATCGTCTTCGTGATGTGGGTTATTTTTGAGGGAATCTCGCTGGCTGTCCTTTCGTTCGACTACAAGAAGTCGGGTTACGACGGCTGGTGGATAATGATGCTTTTGGGTCTCTTGAGCTTGGGCCTTGGCGTCATCGCGCTCCACAATCCATCCGGTGTGGGCACCTTCATGGGAATCTTGTTGGGTATTGGCATTCTTGCCAACGGTATCGACCGCATTGTTGCCGTCGTCGCCCTCAAGCGCATCCAAAGAGCCCTTCGCGACATCCACGACAGTGCCACTGCCACCCCGATAGACTAAGCATTGCAGTGCTCTCCCTCAGCGGAGAACAGACAATAACGAAAAAGCTTGCCGCATAATGTGGCAAGTTTTTTTTAGCTATTTTAGTTATTCTGTCAACTTTTTTGCCTCCAACAGTACACTATATAATAAAAAACTCTTTGATGAAAAGGCCAGTTTATCTGCTGCTCTGCTTCTTTGCCCTTGCCGGCTTTGTTGCTAAAGTGCCTGCCCAGTGTCCTTCGGGCAGCACGCAGGGTCGCGATTTCTGGCTTATGTTCCTGCAAAATGGTATTGATTTACTTGTTGAAGTTGATGGGGAGTGGCAACCGATGACGTGGGATTTTTCGCTTATTGCCGCAGCAGAACCTGGTACTACGGTCGTTGTCGAGAACCCGAGAACAGGATGGGACACAACGGTGACAATCACCTCTTCAGGCGAGGCTGTGATACCAGTTCCAAACTATGGATACACGCTGGGTCGCTATGCCACCAATCAGGGGCTTCACGTTACCGCGACAAACGATATCGCTCTTTATGCTTCAAACTATGCAATGCACTCTTACGATATTGCAACGATACTACCGACAGAGGTACTCGATACCACTTATATGGCTCAGACATATCAAAGTGGGGTTTCAAGTGGGTTTCAACGCTTTAATGGTGCACAAATTGGTTTTGTCGCCACAGAGGACAGCACCATCTTGACTATGACAATGATATGTGACCGTGGCATATATTATGGTCCTGCTGGCACTGTCATCACTCAGACTCTTCAGCGTGGACAGACGTTCACATTGCAGGCTCTTTCACTCCAGAGCTTCTCGGGTATGCGTGTAACATCCAATGGAAAACCCTTCGCCATGTTCCAGGGTGGGACATGCTTGAATGTTCCTTTCGATAACGGGACCTGCGACCACCTATATGAGCAGACGGTTCCGTCGCGCTTCTGGGGCCGTCGCTTCGTTGTTGTCCCCACAGCTCCGCGTCTGCAGGGCGACAAGGTGCTGGTCACCATGTCGGATTATGGCTTCGTCAAGCTGGATGATGAAGAAGCGATAGTACTCAACGAAGGTGAAACTTATGAATTTGAGATTTCGAGTTCTTCCGCGCACATCATCGAGACTTCACAGCCTGCGTATGTCTGCCTCTATATGAAGGGCGGTTTTGATTATGGGTATGCCGTCTACGACACAATGAGTCTTACTCATTTCGGTGACCCTTCGGCGGTAACCATCCCACCTGTCGAGCAAGGTGTCTATAGCACTCGTTTCCATGCCTTCTCCACGGATGTCAGCTGGCTGCACTACGTCAACATCGCTGTGCTGACCGAGGACACGTCTTATATGATGCTCGACGGGCAGCCTATAGGCGTCGCCTTCTCGCCAATGATACGAAGAATAGGATGGAGCGCAGACCATACCTCGGTGGATACCATCTACTACGAGTACAGTTATGCGCAGCTGGAGGTTTCGCCTGGCTCACATATCCTGTCGAACAGCCACGGACAGTTTGTAGCTCATTTTTACGGTCTCGGCGATGCAGAAACGTACGCCTACATTGCTGGCATGGCGACACGTGACCTTACCCGACATCTGTTTGTCAACGATGTTGATGTGACCTTTAATCCGGGTACTGTCACTGCCTGTCTTGGCGACACGGCTCTGTTCCGTTTTGAGGGTGCCTCCGAGATAGAGAATATTGAATGGCTTGTCGACAACGATCAGGTGCATTATGGCGACACCCTGTTCCAATATGCCTTCACACAGACAGGTCGGTATCGAGTCGACGCAGTGCTTGGCGACGTGTGTGACACCATGACGGCTTTCGTCAATGTAAGGTTCTCAACCGACACTATAATTGCAACTATTTGTCATGGTTCGGTATACAGGTTCGGAAACAGGGATCTGGACTCGGCAGGTGTATACACGTTGACTTCCCATGACCATTTTGGATGTGACAGCCTTACAGTGCTGGAACTCTCTGTTGTGGATTTCCCATATTACGAGGTTTTCGACACCTTCTGCCCGAATACAGCATACTGGTGGCACGGCAAACAATACTACGGGTCTGGCGATTACGTCGACACATTGTACGGTGTGAACGGATGCGACACTGTAGCCACCTTGCATCTCACTGCCGCACAACAGCCAGAGGTGTCTATTTCTGTTATTGGAGGCTGCGATGAGTACAGGCTATCTGTTGAAGGGGACGGCATGTACTTATTGTGGTCTTCAGTACCTGTCGACCCTGATTTGGACGGACAACGGTCGAATCGGATCATTGTCGTATCGCCCATGGAGCCAACACAATACACAGTTACCGTGGCTCACGACTCCACGTATGACTGCCCCTCGGAGACGTCATTGCTGCTCACTCCGCCACATGGAACCACGGCACAAATGCAGGTCATTCCGCCTATGGTGACAACGGAACATCCTGCCTTCGATGCCTTTGACCTCTCTGAAGGCGCAACGGAAAGGAGGTGGTATGTCGACGGCGAACTGGTCGGCACAGAGCAGCACCTGCATTATCTTGTCACATCCGACAAGGACAGTGTCATCCTGATGCTTGTGTCGGGCTACGGTATTTGTCTCGACACCGCCATCGTCGTGATACCTGTAATGAGGATAAGCCTCTGGGTGCCTAACACGTTCACTCCCGACGAGGAGACCAACCGTCTCTTCGCCCCTGTTGGAGAGGGCATCATTAGCGGCGAACTCTTTGTCTACAACCGTCAGGGATTGCTGGTCTGCCACAAGAACGACTACCGCGACGGCTGGGACGGCACTTACCGTGGCATCACCTGCAAGCAGGACAGCTACGTCTGGCATCTCATCTACCGCACCGCCGACGCTCCCCAAATCGACAGACGCGCCAGCGGTACCGTCACCCTGCTCCGATAAAAAAACCGAGGCTTCTAATTCAACCTCGGTTTTTTCATTGTGGTGCTCTTCGGAGAGAAGAGCCAATAAGTTATTTGTACCTTTATTTCTCGAAATAGCGTTTCAGGAGACCTTCAAGAGCTTTGCCGTGGCGGGCTTCGTCACGGGCCATCTCATGGACGGTGTCATGGATTGCGTCGAGATTTAGAGCCTTGGCGCGTTTAGCGAGGTCGGTCTTGCCTGCTGTGGCACCATACTCGGCGTCGACGCGCATCTTGAGGTTCTTGGCAGTACTGTCGGTCAGTACTTCACCCAGCAATTCAGCGAACTTGGCTGCGTGCTCAGCCTCCTCGAAGGCAGCTTTCTCCCAGTAGAGACCAATCTCGGGATAGCCTTCACGGTGAGCTACGCGGGCCATGGCAAGGTACATGCCGACCTCTTTGCATTCACCTTCGAAATTGGCGCGAAGGTCCATCATGATATCCTCTGGAGCACCCTGAGCCACTCCAACTATATGTTCAGCAGCCCAAGTTTTGGTGTCTTCAACAACTTCTTGCATAGGTTTGCCACAGATGGGGCATTTCTCAGGCATCTCGTCGCCCTCGTAGACGTAACCACACACGGGGCAGATGAATTTTTTGCTCATAATATTATTATGTTTTAAGGATTAATAAAACCAAATTGCATTTTAGTCGAGCACCAGGCTGGGGGCGCTGTAGGTGCGGGCGGCGAGCTCCTGGTTGAGCATGTAGAGGCTCTTGGGGTCGCTGCCGAAGAGTTCCATCTTGGTGATGAGGTCACGGGCATTGGTCTCCTCTTCGCCCTGCTCCTTGACGAACCAGTCGAGGAACTGCATGGTACGGAAATCCTTCACCTTGTAAGCGGCATCATAGATGGTGTGGATGCTGGCGGTGACATACTCTTCGTGCTCCAATCCTGCCTTCAATACATCCATGTCTTTCTTGAAAACCTTGTCAGGCATGGCGATGGCATTCAGCTTTATGGGGCAGTCGTTGTTCTGCATATACTTGTAGATAAGCATTGCATGATCGCGCTCCTCCTGTGCTTGAATCATGTACCAGTTGGCAAAGCCGGCGAGGCCTCGTTTGTCGAAATAGTTGTTCATGTCAAGATAGAGGTATGCAGAATATAACTCTTTGTTGATTTGCTCATTTAGCAAGTCTGAAACTTTTTTGTTAAGCATAATATTTGAGATTAAAAGGTTTTACTTTTTTATGTTCTTACGATAGTTGTTATAGGTCATGCCTTGCACATCACCGAGGATTTGGCTCTCTGTGACAGAGGCAATAAACAGCGTATGAGTGTCCATGTCGATAGACTGTTCCACCTTGCAACTTAAGAATGCATTTGTGTACTTCGGGATGTAGTATAATCCGTTTGCACTACGCTTGACAGCATCACATTTCTCAAACTTGTTCACATCACGACCGCTCTGCATTCCGAAATGCTGAAATACAGACTGCGGCGTTTCCTCGGTAAGAATGCTGAGGTTGAAGATGCGCGAAGCCTGAATGATGCCGTTGGTGAGGTTGCGTTTCTGCACCCCAATGGCGATACGTTGAGGCATGGCCGTCATTTGCATTACCGCATCAATAATGCAACCGTTGTCTTTTTCACCAAGCCTGCTTGTAAGGACATAAAGACCATGTGTCAGGTTGAAAATAGGGTCGTTCATGAAAGTTCAAAAACAATGTTTTTATGATTAAATCCTGAAAATAAGAGCAATAGCGTAAAATCCTCTTTATTGCCAAAATGCAAATATACTTAAAACATTTATTTTTTTTCACATCTTTGAGCAAAAAAATGTTTAATTAACTACATCTTTACAGTTTGATTTTTTGTAAAGGTTAACGGTTAATAAAAGTTAAATTTTGTTAAATTTCCATCATTTGTCACACAATTCAATTTTTTTTTCTCTAATTTGTAGTAAAGGTTAAAGAGGTTTGATGTAGGATATTTGATGTATGATGTGTGATTCGTGATGCGTAAAGAGAAATTATTGAATATTTTTTTTCAAATTTGTAAGATTTCTCGCCGCTGGCGACTTAATAAAAATATTTTGTAACTTGCGGAACTTAAATAAAATAAAATGGTTATCCACATAAATCCGAAAGTCTATTATAAATGCGAAAAAGTGAGAAAAAAACAAAAAGGTGCGAAAAATATTTTCGAATATTTTCGCTATTCCGCATTTTTTTGCAATGGAAAAACGTTTTAGCGAGTGAGACATATATTTTCGGTTCTTTCGGGATAGTCAATTATAATAATGCATGTAATGGACAAGATAATCTATATATAAATCCATGCATATGAATTAGATCTAAAATATCCAGATGCCTACAGAGCAACAAGAAATAGAATTCGTCGAATTGCTGAAACGCAACAATGATACTATCAACAGAGTCTGTATAAGGTTCTGTAATGATAATCCATTCTATTTCGAAGAACTGCGACAGGAGTGCACCTTGGCGATATGGACAGAATACAGTCGTTATGGTCTCAGCCGTTTCCGTGGCGACAGCGCAGAGTCGACATGGATATACCAAATATCATACCATGCTGCCATACATTACCTTTTCAATCCGAAGCAAAAAAATTTCCAGTCTATTGAATACGAAACACAGGACAATTCCACGCACCCCACGGGTGCCACTAACCTATACGGCACAGAGATTATCGTCAACAATGAAGACAATAGCGACTGGAATCATCTCGATGAACTCACAGAACAATTGAACAGTCGCGAACGTAAATTGCTTGAACACTACCTAAATGATCATGCCTATAGTACTATTGCCGAAATGGAAGGCATAACAGAGGCGAACGTGCGAAAACGTATGTCACGACTATTATCCAAACTGAAAAGACTAATAAAAAATAGCCAAATATAGTAAAAGTTAAAGTTTAACGTTTTGCTCTTCGGGCTCGCAGGCCTGCAGAGCAGGCAGAAAGATTAAAGATTATTCATCACTACTCATCAACAAATGAAAGAAATACCTCCCTTCTCCCAAGAAAAGATCCATGAACTGATTAGCAACAACCGTCTCTCGCAGTTCCAGCTCCGCCGTCAGGCCGACGGCTATCTGCTCATTTTTTGCCTCTTTGTCCTCACCTTGGCGGCAAGCATCCTGTGGCACACCGCTGCGGAAGGACTCACACCCCTCAATGTCGCTGTCCTCATCCTTGCCGTCGCCGATGCTGTGGTAGCCTTGCGTGCTGCCCGTAGCCTGTGGCTTATGTGGCAGACGCACCGTCTTCGCCACCGTCCCTACCGCATGGCCCGTTATGCTGAGCGTCTGAACCGTCTCTCCCGCCGCCGTCAACGGTGGCTGGGGTTTGTCCTGCACAACAGTTACAGCACCTCTTACTTGGGCTACAGACGATTGGAATTTGTCACCCTTCGCCTACCATCCTATGCCATCGCAATATGCCTGTTCCTTTTAATTGCCATAAACGCCGACAAGACTTTTGCAGCCCCACACAACCACTCCAAAATCCTAACAACCTCTGACAACAACAATGATACGATATGCAATACTATCCTCTATTTCACTAATCATAAATGAAACAACCTTTTAACAAAAAACGTTTTTGGCTGATTATAGTCATTCTGGCTGTAATCGAAACCATAATTCTCGGCTTCGTCATTAGGAGGAAGTATATTGTTCCTCGTGATGAAGTCAGTGAATTGTACACTCGTTATGAAAATGTTGAGGGTATTGATGTTTCTTTTATTAAGGATTTCCGTGTCAATGACACTGTCTTTGTAGATGTAACTCTTTTGGAAGCCAAAGACTCAAATGGATGGAAGAAATTATGTGAAGACTTTTATATTCCCCAATTAGACCCTCGTTCCCAAAGAAAGATTAACGAGGGAAAAGAGATGTTATTTTCAAGATTAATTAATAAAAAAACACTATTACCATCAAATGAATATAACGAGGATGAAGACGCGATAAGATCTATCTCATTTATTAAAAAAAAGATTTGCATATTTCACATAAAAAACGATAGTGAAGTGCATGCAGTATTCTATCACATTTTTGACAAATCAGTAAATAATACAAAAAATAAAAAAAGATGAATAAAATATTTACAACATTATCAATAATTTTAGTGATTGGAACCATGGTTATAAGCTGTCAAAAGGAAGATGTTGCGAATGACACATCTATTGTCGTGAGAGACAACATTGTGTATACGGTACATTATTCTGTTGACGGCATAACATACCGTCTTACCCTTTTTGGAAATGAGGCCTGGCATGACTTTGTAAAACACATGATTGCCTTGGCCGAAGAGGGTCATCGAGTTAGCTTTCGCAACGAAAAAACTTCTTCTCTGACAGCTTCTGCCAAAGAGGTGTTGACCTTCACAACTACAAGTTCCGACGAAGCTTACGAGTGGGCTGAAAAGAAAGGTAGAGAAGGTTACGAAGTAAACATCGAATTTGATGATGAAACAGGAAAATATATCTGCACCGCAATCAAGTAGTAATATATTCCTGTCGCATTACTTAATTATTATTGTATAAGATATAAAACAATATTATTCGTTTAACAATTAATTTTATATTTATGAAAAAACACTATTATCTATTGCTGGCATGTCTGATTGTTGGCATGACGGCATTCGGGCAGACAAGCCTGTTCCAGACCGAGAACCATTCGGACAATGCAAGGAAAGTGCTAATCGAGGAGCACAGCTATCCCCACACTGTCACTTGCATATCCACCTATGACGGTGACGCCTCGTTCGTCTATTCCTCGCCGGCATATACCGCCACTCAGGAGGTCGCCGTCACGAACTGCTACGTCAACGACATGGTCATCTTCGGCGACACCCTCTTCTTCTGCGGAATAAATCCAGCCCTCGGCAAGGCTGTCATCGGCTTCTTCAACATCCGTGATCTTTTTATC
>JAGCUU010000001.1 GCA_017962665.1 Bacteroidales bacterium
CCGCAAGGGTCATTCGATGCGCATAGTTATTGTTTGGTTGTCTCATATAACCGCAATACCGGCTCGCCTGTCGACTATTACGTTGTGGATACGGTAAATGACTGCAATGTATCTCATAACTCTTTGGCAGTTTTCGGTGACGATTTGCTGTTAAATGTGGATTTCGGGTTTAACCACGCAATAAAAGAAACAGCATTATGCAAGATTAACAAGTACACCAAAGAGGTGATTCGTTCGTCGCCAATACGTTATAACTCCATAGCCATATGCAAAAATATGTATGTAAACGATCACGGGTGGGTTTTCAGAGGAGAAATCGGCGATGAACCACGAGTTTATGACAGCATCTTCATAGGGAACTATCAAGAAGCCTCCGTTATGACATTCTTCTACGATTCGGCATTGGACCTGCATCGTCCGAAACCCTGCTCCCCTGTGGATTCGCTGTGGAGCGACGGGACTGCTGGTCATACGGTCACCCTCTCCTGGAGCAGTTCTGCCAGTCATCCTGGCTATGAACTTGCCTATATTCCCGAAACGGGCAGTTGGGACAACGCCACCATCGTCGAGACATCCGACACCACGTTGGACGTTACCCTGCCTGACGACGGGTGCCACCTTTTTCGTGTCCGTGCCCTGTGCGACGGCAACAGGCGACCTCACAGCCCCTGGAGCGACACCATAACCGTCTGTACACAAGTCGGCATCGACAATGTCGGCACTTTGGAGTTCACCGTGTCGCCCAACCCCACAACCGGACAGCTGACAATACAGATGAACCAGCAGGATCCGTTCGAAGTGACAATCTGCGACGTAAACGGCAAAGCCTTGTGGAATAGCAAGTGCGAGAATCAGGTGTCCGAAATCGACCTCAGCACGCTTGCGGCTGGACAATACCTCCTCGTGGTGCGCACCAAAGACAAATATGGAGTGAAGACGATTGTAAAGAAGTAACAGATGAATGTGATTTAAACGTCAATCTCTTGTTCACTATCCGTTATGGCAACCTCATTTGGGGCAAGCACGCCGACCTGAGCTTCTCTATAGAAGCCCTCCATTCAGGCGATTTGGAGTATTGCGATTAAAGGTTTACGATTGTTTTGAATTAGTTGCGAACGCTTACAACTATTTTTTTATTCATCACTTATTATGTATATTTGCATTAGGATTACATGACGCAATTATACACATAAAACATTATAAACAAAACCAATAACATCGTATCTACAAATTATTTTTTTCACATAACACATATCTTATGGCAAAAAAAACAAAATATGAGATTCTTGCTGTAAACCCGGCGACAGACAATATACCCGAATGTGGCTTAGGTGAATTCGTCAACGGATTTACCGACACACACATCAACTACAAGATACAATTATTCACAATCATTCTGGGATGCATCACAGCACTGCTTGCCATCATCAATGTGTTCACAAAATCGGAGCTATTAATTTTCTTAACAATAATTATTGGCGCTGTCTTTTTGATAATGCTGATAGTGGACTTTTATAGAATAAAAATAAAAAAACGCATTTCTGTTTTTTTGTACAAAGATGGCTTCCTATGGTTGGTGCAATCGAGCAACGGCAGCGTAATCAACAAAGAGACAATCAACTATTCGGATGTGTTTGGTATTAATCTTAGTTCTACAAAACAATATACCAATGGTGTATACAACTGCACTAATTGTACCCTAAAAATAATGAGCAACAACCAAAGGGTCTTTTTCAATAAAAACGGATTACATAAAAGCCAATTAAACGATCCAATACAATTTGAAACCGCAACCATGCTTGGCATGTATTTCATTAATCTACAATGGGGCAAAAGAAATCTCGAACAAACTATCATACAATTTAACCAAGAAGGCAAAGCGGTTTTCCTGACATCGGAATTCGGGGATGCGATCATTGTCACACAAGACACATTATCCCTCGGGGATAAACAAATAGACATGAAGTTGGGATTTGATTACAAGTTCGACAACGGACAATTAATAATCAAACAAAAAACTGACGAGAAAAAACTCTTCGGCAAAACAAAGATAGTGATAAACATTAACGGTATGTTCAATCAATCCGCATTTCTATATCTGATTAAAAACCTTTTCGGGATAAAATAATAATTCTCCTCGTTTCGAACAATAACAACTGACAAAAATGAAACCTAAAGCATTGAAACTATTCATTTTTTCAGCGGCCATCGTGTGCCTTACATCGTTTACCGTCAATAGGCAAACCGCATCAACGGCTAAAAACGCCGTCTTGACAGAAAATCATACACACTCAACACTGCACGGCAGGGAGTGTCCCAATTGTAAAGGGAACGGCAGAATTCAGATTGACTGCAGCTTTTGCGACAACGGCAACCGTGAATGCCAGCTGTGCTATGGCAAATGCGAGATTCGTTGCACCTATTGCCAAGGTGGTGGTAGTTTTAGATGCAACAGCTGTGCAGGACGGGGATACTTCGGAGAGGAAGAATGCTCAAACTGCAAAGGCTCAGGAGAAATCCAATGCGAAAGCTGCAAGGGCACAAAAATAACACCCTGCCCAAGTTGCGGGGCATCGGGACTTGTGGCTTGCCTATCGTGTGGCGGAAAAGGATACACCGACTGGAAATGCCCAGAATGCGATGGCTCAGGCGTGGTGGATGACGATTAACAACAAACAAAAACCATAATGATATGAATCGTATTGTTCTTTTAGCCGCCATCGTCATTCTTCCCATTCTGTCGATGGCACAAAACACAGACAATAACACCGCCGAGACCAAAGACTCCATTTTTATTGTAATCTCCTCAGACAATATTTTCTCAAGGTGCTTCACCCATTGCGATTTGAACGAAGATGGCAAAGTCAGTTTCGCCGAGGCAAAAAAAACAACAAAACTTAATCTCAATTACGGCGGACGCAAAAATATCATTTCCGACTACTCGTTCCTGAAATATTTCCCCAATCTAATTGAATTGTCAATTGGGAACACCCCAAACGAGTCTATAGATTTGAGCAAAAACACCAAACTGGAAATAATAGACCTGCGAGGCGGTCTATGGATTAAAGAGGTAACAATCGTCAGGGGCTGCAACCCTAAAATATTTTTCCCAATACACGACCAACCCATAACCTTCAAGCAAGTTCCAGACCCTAATTCAATTTGGTAACCACCTGAATATACATGCAACAATAAAATGCACGACACAGTCCCTGTTGAGAAGCATCCTTTAAAACCGTTTTTGCCGAGCAATGCAAAACTCCTGATGCTCGGCAGCTTCCCTCCTCCAAGGAAGCGGTGGTGTATGGAATTCTTCTATCCCAACAGATCCAACATGATGTGGGAAATCTTCGGGGAGGTGTTCTTCAATGACAGCCAGCGGCTGGTGGATAAGGTGAACCGTTCGTTCAAAATGGAAGAATTAAAGGCTCTCCTCAAGGAACGTGGAATTGCCATCTTCGACACCGCCACAGCAGTACAAAGGCTGAACGGCAATGCATCGGACAAGGATCTCCTCATCGTAGAGAAAACCGATATCGCATCGCTGCTCGCCATTATTCCACAATGCAACGATATTGTCTGCACCGGTCAAAAGAGTTTCTCGGTACTGACCGAAGACTATGGTGTCAAAGTTCCAAAGATGGGTGAATACAACGAATTTACCATCAACGGTCGCCAACTACGCCTATGGCGTATGCCCTCCTCCTCACGCGCATACCCCATGCCCTTCAAGGAGAAAGCCGCCCATTATAAACGCATGATGCAAACGGTCTTAATATGAGAGAATCATCGCCTACCGCCCTGCCAAAAATCCATTGGACCATCGCACTCATTCCTTTCCTTGTGCTTGTGGCTCTGCAGGTGCTTGTCATTCGCCAGTTCGGATCCGACGCCATCGACGGCGCAAGCCAAACTGTGCTCCTCTTTGTGGCAGGGGTAGCCGCTGCCATATCCATGATTTTCTATAAAGTATCATGGAAGAATATCAACAACGCCATCGGCGACAATATCAAAACCATAGGCCCTGCAGTACTAATCCTTTTCCTCATCGGTGCAATATCCGGCAGCTGGATGATTAGCGGAGTGGTGCCTACGATGATATACTATGGAATGCAAATCCTTACTCCTTCGCTGTTCCTATTCTTCGCCTGCCTCATCTGTGCACTGGTGTCACTGGTCACCGGCAGCTCATGGACCACAGTGGCCACGGTAGGCATAGCCCTCATCGGCATAGGCACCGCACATGGCTACGCCGTGGGGTGGACAGCCGGTGCCATTATTTCAGGAGCTTACTTCGGAGACAAGATATCACCTCTATCAGACACAACAGTGCTTGCCTCTTCGGTTGGCGAGGTGCCTCTCTTCAAACATATCCGCTACATGCTTATAACAACGATACCGTCGTTCACAATAGCACTGATTATCTTCCTTGCGGCAAGCCTGTCACACACCACAACCGGCATCCCGCAGACAGAGTCGTTCGCCGACGGACTACAGAGTACCTTCTGCATCAGCCCATGGCTGCTGTTTGTACCTGTATTTACCGGTGTACTTATCGCCCTGAGACTTCCCGCCGCCATAATCCTCTTCCTCTCTGCTCTTTCTGCAGGCGGCGTCATGCTGTTTGTCCAGCCTGAGATAGTGGCGGGAATCGGCAACGGCAACATGTTCCGCGGTATGATGATGACTTTCTATAGCGACACATCTATCGATACCGGCAATGCGGTTCTTTCGGAACTTGTGCAGACTCGAGGCATGAAAGGAATGCTGAGCACCGTCTTCCTTATCTTCTGCGCCTCCACTTTCGGTGGTGCGTTGACAGGAGGCGGCATGATGCAGAGCCTCACGTCAGCCCTCGCCCGCGGCATCAGCGGACGCCGCTCACTGGTGACAACCACGGTGGGTACAGGCCTCTTCGCCAACATGGCCACAGGTGACCAATATCTGAGCATAGTGCTCACAGGCAACATCTACAAGAAACTCTATCGCGACAAAGGATTCGAAGGTCGCCTGCTGAGCCGCTCAACAGAGGACTCCGCCACCGTAACTTCGGTACTGATACCCTGGAACACATGCGGCATGACGCAGTCCATGGTGCTAAAAGTACCTACATTAGACTACATTCCGTATTGCTTCTTCAACATCATATCGCCTCTGATGTCGATAACCATAGCTATGATTGGCTACAAGATATTCAGACACGACTCTTCCGCCAACATGGAGCAGGAAGAATCGAAGCTTTGATTTACAAACACTATATCTCGAAAACCTTTATTTCGCAGTTTCCTAAAGCGAAAGCTGCAAATTCTTCATTATCCATACACTCGAAATAATTGGAAAAGACACGACAGATGCCGTTATGTGCAACAACCAACGCATCCTCTCGCCTCTCCTTCATTCGCTCAATAAAGGGATATACCCTTGCGGCTACATCCATGTAGGACTCGCCGCCTTCGTATCGTCTGAAAAACTGTCGCTTCGCCTTCTGGTATTCCTCGTCGAAACGATACATTCCTTCATACTTGCCAAAGTTCATCTCATTCAGACATTCGCATACACATAGACGGCAATCCTTGTGTGAGCTTGCAACAATTCTTCCAGTAATGGCGGCTCTTTGAAGCTGGGAAGTATAGACCACATCCAAGTGAACGTCGGCCAGCTTTTGGGCCAGTAGCTCCGCCTGTCTGACTCCTTCATCATTTAACGGAATATCCGTCAAACCCTGAACCAAATTTTTCTGGTTCCATATTGTCTCCCCATGCCTCGTCAGGTATATCTTCATACTCCTATTATCCTTTCACAAAGGGAAAACATCGGCGTAAGTGGAACTATAATATCACACTGACCTTAAAATACTTGGTACCTATATTAGCCAGCGATTCCAAGGTCTGGAAATCGGTGTCTTTGAATTTGAAAGTTATTATTCCCGGCTCGATATCATACTCAAAACGTTCCTGAAAGGGAACACCGTTGTCGTCAAGATAGTAGAGCGTGTATGGCAGGATGTTGTCGCGTCCGTCTTCATCGATATAGTATACCAGAACGACACCTCCTTCAATAACTTCTGGTGTAATGTCGAAGTTTTCCCACGACGAATAGACATATTGCACAGTATAGGTGCTGTCGGAATTCATAGTGGAAAACACAGACCAGTCATTGCTGTTAACCTTATAATATGAGGTCAGAACACGTGATCTCTCCTGACATCCGGAGAAAAGAAGCACGGCGGCGATTATAGGCAAGAATAACTTTTTCATGTTTTTATCAAATTAATCGAATAACCTTTAAACTAATAAGTTGCAAAATAATTTATTTATAATGAGCAAAAAACAATCTTTAACCTTTACAACATCATACTTCAAACGTCTTTAAACGTTAACCGTTATTGATGGGAAGTCAAAGAAGTTAAGGGAAGTTATCGCGCTTCGCGCTGGAAGTTAAAGGGACAATACAATCCAAGCAAAATCATTTGTCCTTTAACTCCTCTTAACTCCACACTAACTCCCTTTAACCGTGAACCTTTAACCAATACGTAACTCCCCTTAACTCCATACAAAATTCCTTTAACTTCTCTATCTTTAACCGTTATAATAACGGCTTTTTTCAACAATTATTGCATATGATCCGGTTTTTGTCATTTCATCCGAACAATGGTTATTCCGTCGCCACCAAGTTCGACAGGGGCGGATTGGAACGACTGGACCTCTGGAATGGACATCAAACGCTGCCTGATAATAGTCTTCAGTATGCCGTAACCCTTTCCATGAAGGATACGAAGATCTTTCTCGCTCAAGAGTTGAGCGTCGTCAAGGAAATGCTGAAGCTCGTCCAGCGCCTCTTCGGCACGGTGGCCGCGTAGGTCAAGGGTTGGATTGAAATATTTGCGTTTTTCGTTGATGTCGTCATAAAAGGACTGGAAACGGTTACCCTGCTGCCGGTTCCGTTCTACAGGTATAACTTTTTTACGGGTACGCTGCAGACGGTCAGTAGCTATGGTCATACGCAGACTGTTGCTTTCCACTATGGCCTTTTTCCCTTTTAGCTCCACCAGCTGACCGTAGGTGTCGCCTTGATCTATGCGCACAATATCGCCCACTTGCAATGGCCCGTCAGCAATCTCAAGTTCCGTGAGACGTTCTTTCTTCTTCTGTTCATCGCTTTCATCACTGGCGACTGCTATCTTGTTCTCGTCGCGTTGACGGCGGTGTTTCTCTTCGTGTTTGCGCTGCTGACGTTCCAACTCCTCTGCATCCTGACGCATACGTTCACGGGCTTGCTGGGTCTGCTCGCGCTCGGCATTGGATTTCTTGATGTCGGCAATAGTGCGCTCCACAGTGCGGTTGGCATCGCTGATTATCTGTTTGGCCTGCTGGCGTGCTTCGCTGAGAATTTCGTATTTCTTGCTCTCCAGTTTTTCTGTCAGACTCTGATATTTGGCAATCACCTCGTTGAGGAAATTGTCCGACACCTGCAACTCGGTACGCTGCCGTGCTATCTCTTGCTTGTCCAGCTCTATCTGCTGCAGCTGGTGTTCGAAATTGAGCATCTCACTTCCAACCTTGCTCTCGGCAGCCTCGAGGACATCGAGCGGAAAGCCTGTTTTGGTGGCAATCTCAAAAGCAAACGAACTGCCAGGGAGACCAATGGAAAGTCGGTAAAGCGGCGTCATACGTTCCGTATCGAAAAGCATCGCGCCATTCTTGATTCCGTCGTAACGGTCGGCGAGCATTTTGAGGTCAGCGAAGTGGGTGGTGACAACACCAAACGAGCCTCTCCTGTAGAGCTCCTCCAACACCGCCTCAGCAATGGCACAACCCGAACGAGGTTCAGTGCCGCCGCCAAGCTCGTCGAGCAGAAACAGTGTCTTGCCATCGGCAACAGACAAAAGTTGCTTCATATTCTGGAGATGTGACGAGTAGGTACTTAAGTCATCCTCCAGCGACTGTTGGTCTCCAATGTCAATAAAGACACGGTCGAAAATCCCAAATTCCGATGTTTCGCGGCAGGGAACAAGCAGACCGCATTGAAGCATGTATTGTATCAACCCTACAGCTTTAAGGCAAACCGATTTTCCTCCGGCATTAGGGCCTGAGATTATCAGTATTGTTGAAGGTGAGGCTTCATTGGCGCCACTGCCCAGGGTAATGCTGAATGGCACCACCTCCTTGTTCTGGCTACGGTGGTTGAGGTAGAGCAGCGGGTGGCGTGCATCGAGCCAGCCTATCATGGGACGGTCATTGACTATGGGCATCACTCCACCGATTTCGAGAGCAAAACGAGCCTTTGCCCTGATAAAATCTATTCTGGCAAGAAACCAGTAGGCTCGCTCAAGGGTTTCTATCTGAGGACGGACATAGTCGGTAAATGCCAAAAGAATCTTCTGGATTTCGTGCCGCTCCGCAAATTCAAGTTCTCGAAGGTCGTTGTTCAGCTCCACCACTTCGGTAGGTTCCAGATATGCTGTCTGCCGCGTCGCAGACTCGTCATGGATAAGTCCTTTCATTTTACGGCGGTGGGTGTCGAGCATTGGTATTACTAGTCTCCCGTTACGGATAGTCACCTCGGCGTTTTCCGGTGCCCAGCCTTCCCGTTTGGCACGTGCCAACGAGCGACCTATCTGGGTGTCCACCTCTCCTCGCTTGCGGAGCATCTGACGGCGTATCTCTAACAACGCCGGCGAGGCATCGTCGAAGATTTCACCTTTGTCGTTGACAATTTTGTTGAGTCTCTTGAGGATATTCGCGTCAAGTTCCACCCTTCGGGCAAGTTCATAAAGCATCGGGTACTTCTCGCCGCCATCGGCAAGCAGGAATTTCAGGCAGCCTCCAATGGTCATCAGGGAGACTTTGAAATCAACCAAAGCTTCCGGGTCTATTATGGTGTTGGCAACCTTCAGACGAACCAGTTCTTCAGTAAGATCGATATAGTCCTGCGACGGAAAGCTGTTCTCCATCAACAAAATGTTCCGAAACTCCTCAGTCTGACGCAGCTGACGTTCAACACGCTCTGCGTTGTTGGAAAAAGCCATTTCCTCCACCATGCGGGCAGCAAGCCGGTTGGTCGTTTCAGCAGCAATAAGGTCACGTATTTTGTCAAAAGAGAGTTTTGATTCCATTTTGTTATCTTCAATTAAAAAAAAGACGTTCAAGCCAGATTATAGCTGTCGAAATCCAGATTAAACGGCCAGTGGGAACGGAAAGTAGCGAGACGCGTAATATCGAGCTCGGCGGTAATAATGCGGTCGAGAGAATTGGTTGAATCGAGCGACGGAGGCAACTCACACAAGGCCAAACCTTTATAATCAACAATGGCGGAGCAGCCAGCATAGTCAATACCGGTACTGTCGCGTCCTACACGGTTGCAGCCTATGGCATACGAGAGGTTCTCTATTGCTCGGGCACGAAGCAATGTGCGCCAGGCCTCATAACGTGACCCGGGCCAGTTGGCACAGACCAACAGAATGTCGTAATTCCAGTCTGCGGTATTACGCAGCCAGAGCGGAAAACGCAAGTCGTAGCATACGGCAGGCTTGATACGCCATCCCCGCCATTCGACGGTGACGCGGTGCCTGCCCCTGCCTATCTGGGAAGCTTCACTGCTCATGCGAAACGTGTGAGCCTTGTCGTACACATCGAAACCACCATCCGGACGCACCAGATACATCCGGTTATACACGACACCGCCGACCTTGACCGTCCACGTGCCGACAAACAAGGCATCATATCGCTTAGCCATAGACAATGCGAATTCGAACGTGGGGCCACAAGGCTCCTCGGCCTGACGCGCCATATGGTCACCAAAGCCAGTATTGAATGTTTCCGGAACAACAAGGATGTCTATAGGACTGTCACCGACAGCAGAAGCAAAAGCCTCTTCCACCTTCCTGTAGTTGACCTCAGGGTCTTCCCACACAATATCCTGCTGGTACAGTGCAATGTTTAATTTTTCTTTTCTCATTGGCAGTTGCACACATAGTCCCATCGTTTGCGGGGCGACGGGAGGAGTTCTTCTATTGCCTGTTGGTCGTCCCAACTTAGAGGACATACACGCAAGTCTATTAGTTTCAGCGAATAGTTGAGAGCTACGAAAGATGGAGGGAAAGAGATTACACCGGTGCACCATAGAATCAACTCTTCCAGATTTGTCAGAGCGGACATGGCATCGGGGAGTTCCAATATGGGATTGCGGCTCAGATTCAGATATTTGAGGTTTCTCAATTCTCCAAGTTCGGGAGGTATTGAGCGGAGCTTGTTGCGACGGATGTCGAGATTTTCCAGATTGGTGAGCTGGGCGATTTCGGGTGGAATACTGTCAATGAAGTTACGTCCCAAGTCAAGGGTTCGCAGATTTCGCATGGAAAAAATTTTAGGCGGTATCTGCCGCAACCGTTTATAATTAAGGCGAAGCACATATACCGAGTCAGGATTGCGAACATCCTTCAACGACTTGTACACCTTGTCGCGCTGTGCCGCCGCTCCCAGTGCGACAGCAAGCATCATAAGCACTATCAGCGTCTTTTTCATCTCTTTAGTGTATTCATTATTAGGGACACCTGTTCCCTGTCACGCTTTAACTGTTCGACAAGCATCTGAGGAGTGTCGAAAGCTTCGATATCGCGGAGTCTCGTTACAAATTCGACACGCATTCCCTTTCCGTAGAGGTCACCGTTGAAACCAAGTAGATGTACCTCCAAAACGGGATTGTTTTGACGGAAAGTGGGCTGGCTGCCAAGGTTGGCCATGGCTGGGTATGTGTCACTGTCGAAGTGTACCATTAGCGCATACACTCCTGGCTTGGGCAGAATTTTGTCAGAATCCTCAACCATGACATTTGCGGTAGGAAATCCGAGGGTTGTGCCCACATGACGGCCATGGACGACGACGCCGTCGACAGAATAGTTCGCACCCAACATCTTTGCAGCCACAGCCATGTCCCCGTTTTCAAGACAGTGTCGTATTTTTGTGGAGCTTACCTCAACATCGCCTATGCATACCGCATCGTCAGTAAAAATCTGAAAGCCCTTCTCTTCTGCCAATTCCTGAAGATGGCCGAAATCGTTTCTGGCCCTGTTGCCGAACATGTTGTCATAGCCAAGCAGGAGACCTTTCATATTAAGTTTTTCACACAGCACACCGGACGCAAATTCACAAGCCGACATCGAGGCAGTATTCTTGTCAAAATCCAACAGAATAATGTTTTCCACACCGCATTGTGCTATTTTTTCAATACGTTCGGCAGTAGTTGAAAGCATTCGCGGAATATACTCCATGTCCAACACCTGCCTCGGATGGCGTGAGAAAGTGACAACATATGGCGTCAGTCCGTATTGTAACGAGAGCTCAATCATACGTCGCAAAAGGTGCCTGTGACCCGCATGGACACCGTCGAACATGCCGACAGTAACCAACGATTCGCCTTCTATAGCAATGATATTATTTATGTTACGGACGTTGACCATAGTGGAAATAAAGTACAAAAATACAAAAAAATTTGTCAGTATAAAAAATAGTTGTACTTTTGCATTCTCAAAGAAAAATCATTTTTTTAATTAAAAAACTAAAAAACAATTAATTATGCCTGCAAGAATTAGATTACAACGTCATGGTAAAAAGAATCAGCCTTTTTATCACATCGTCGTAGCGGATGGTCGTGCACCTCGTGACGGAAGATTTATCGAGAAGTTAGGCACTTACAATCCGATGACAAACCCCGCAGAGATCGTCCTCAACGAAGAGAGCGCCTGCGAGTGGATTAAGAAGGGTGCTCAGCCGAGTCCCACATGCCGTCGCATCCTCTCCTACAAGGGTGTCCTTTTGAAACGTCACCTTCAGATTGGTGTCGAAAAAGGTGCTATCAGCCAGGAGCAGGCCGACGTGAAATTCAACGAGTGGAAGCAAGCAAAAGAGGCCAAGATTGCCAACGCCAAGAGCGAAATTGCAAACAATGCCCGCAACGAAGCCAAGAGCCGTCTTGATGCCGAGAAAAAAGCCAACGAGGCTAAAGCTGCCGCTATCGAAGCCAAACGTCGCGCTGCCGCCGAGGCTGAAGCTGCTGCTCGCGCAGAGGCCGAAGCTACCGCTGAAGGCGAAGCCACCGAGGCTCCCGCTGAGAACACCGAAGCATAAACAACTTCGAAACAAAAGACAAAAAGGACATACAGCGATGTGTGTCCTTTTTTTACAACAAATCCTACCATCATGACCCAAGAACAATGCTACCAGCTGGGCAAGATAACCAAATCGTTCGGTTTCAAAGGACAAGTGATCTTCTTTCTGGATGTTGACACTCCGGAAGACTACGCCTCTCTTGATGCCGTTTTCGTCGAGGTAAAAGGAAACCTTGTCCCCTATTTTATCAAAGAGATAAACATCAACGGCAACAAGGCCATTGTACGCTTCGAAGATATCTCCGCAGAACAGGCTCTCGCACTTGTAGGATGCAACCTATTCCTACCCTTGGAGATGCTCCCCAAACTCACAGGAAACAAATTCTACTACCATGAGATTATCGGTTGGAGCGTTATAGACAGCGAAAAAGGCGACATAGGAACCATAGCTTCGGTTATCGACTATCCGGCACAGGCCCTCTTCCAAATTATGAAAAATGAGAAAGAAATCCTCGTTCCTATCATCGACCAAGTGATAAAAAAAGTTGATCGCGAAGAAAAAACAATTTACATCGAGGCACCTAACGGCCTAATAGACCTCTACTTATAAAATATCAACAAATATTGTTAGTTACTTTTTCCCCTCTAAAAAAAAAAGTACGTACCTTTGCATCATCAAAACATTACGAGTTATGGCTACAAACGATCAAACCCCAGAGAAAAAATATTACGATTCTGAAGAGCTACAGGAATTTAAGGAGATAATACTTGGTAAAATAGAAGAAGCCAAAAAGAACCTCGAACTGCTGAATGCCGCCGTCGCAAATGAAGGCAACGATGTCACCGACACATCACCGACATTCAAAGCACTCGAAGAGGGCAACAATGTCCTGTCCAAAGAGGAAAACTCCAAACTTGCCGCACGACAGCAAAAATTCATCAAAGACCTCGAGGCTGCACTGATTCGTATCGAGAACAAAACATACGGCATTTGCAAAGTAACCGGCAAGCTCATTCCAAAGGAGAGGCTGCTTGTGGTGCCACACACCACAATGACCGTTGAGGCAAAAGAAATGCTTGCAAAAAAGAAGAAATAATAATTCATCAGCCACACAAACAGCCTGGCTTGACAACAGCATAAAAACATCCATTTGGATGTTTTTTTTATATACGGGGTATCGCCTCCAGAAGTTTTTTTGTATACGGGGTTTCAGGGTTGCTGTAGAGGCTGTCGGCATCGGCCAACTCCACTATTCGGCCTTCCTGCATGACCATAATCCTGTCAGAGAGATAATGCACCACGGAGAGGTCGTGCGATATGAAAATATATGTATAGCCAAACTGCTCCTTTAAATCATTAAGGAGGTTAAGCACCTGTGCCTGAACAGACACGTCAAGGGCCGACACCGACTCGTCGCACACCACGAGTTCCGGATTGAGGGCAAGGGCGCGGGCAATGCAGATACGTTGACGCTGGCCACCGGAAAATTCATGCGGATAACGGTCAATCCATTCGGCTCGAAGGCCTACACTATCCATCAGCTCGAGGGCCTTTTTCCTGCGTTCGGAGTGGCTCGTGACAATGGAATGGGTTTGGAGCGGCTCCATTATTGTCTGGCCTGCAGTCATACGCGGGTTCAGAGAGGAATATGGGTCTTGGAATATTATCTGTATACGGGATCGCAACTTACGCAATTCTTTTCGCGACATACAGTCCAGACGTTGCCCATTATACGTTATGCTTCCCGACGCCGAATCCACCAGTCGCAGCAGCGCTCTGCCAAGGGTGGTCTTGCCACAACCAGATTCTCCGACAAGCCCAAGAGTCTCTCCCCTGTAGACATCAAAGCTGATACCGTTGACGGCTTTGAGACTCTTCAAAGTACGCCCGAAAAAGTTTTTTTTCAGAGGATACGAGACGTTGAGGTCGCGGACCATTAAGAGAGGCTGCCGTTCCTCGATTGCGGGGCTGCGATCGATATCTTGCGAACCATGGTTGGAAGTATGCTGCTGTGGGTTCAGGAACTGTTCGACCGTAGGAAGACGGCGCGGACGGCTGTCAAGCGGCGGACGGCATGCCAGAAGCCCACAAGTATACGGATGTGACGGATGATACAAAATGTCTTTTGCCACCCCCTGTTCCACCACCACACCTCGGTACATCACCATGATTTCGTCTGCAATCTGCGCTATGACACCAAGGTCGTGAGAGATGAAAATGACGGAGATGCTATGTTTTTGCTGGAGATGACGCAAAAGGTCGAGGATGGTTTTCTGCACAGTCACGTCAAGCGCCGTTGTCGGTTCATCGGCAATCAGTATATCCGGATTGCAAATCAAAGCCATAGCTATCATCACGCGCTGTTTTTGACCTCCGCTGATCTCGTGCGGGTAGCTATCGAAGATTTTTTCCGGCCTGGGGAGCATCACCCCTTCAAAGAGACGCAAGGCCCGTTGGCGTGCCTCTTCATATTTGACTTTTTCATGAAGACGAAGCATCTCCACCACCTGGGCTCCGCATTTCTGCACAGGGTTAAGGGAAGTCATCGGTTCCTGAAAAATCATCGAGATACACTTGCCTCTGATTTCACGAAAGCCTTTCTCGTCAAGACCCAACAACTCAGTACCATTCAACAGAGCACTACCGCTGACAGAGGCATTTTTAGGGAGCAGCCCCAGCAAAGCCAAGGAACTGACCGACTTGCCAGAGCCCGACTCACCCACAATGCCGAGAGTCCGGCCTCGCTTCAACGTGTAGCGAACTTTGTCGACAACTGTATGTTCGTCGAAAGCGACAGTCAGGTCACGCACCTGTAATATGACATTCTTTTCGTCCATCATTCATATTGATAACGCTGTTATTACACAAAATAGTGTGTTTTGAGAAAAAATCTGCAGACATTCAAAAAAAATGCGTACATTTGCACTTCAATAAAGAAATCATTATATCACAATAAAACACAACATAACTATGACAAAATCAGAACAATTCATGGAAATGGAAGCCAAATACGGCGCCCATAACTATCATCCGCTACCCGTAGTTCTTGCCAAAGGCGAAGGTGCTTTTGTATGGGACTGCGAAGGTAAAAGATATTTCGACTTTCTCTCAGCCTACTCAGCCGTCAACCAAGGTCACTGCCACCCGAAGATTGTCAAGGCTCTCTGCGACCAGGCTCACGAACTGACCCTCAGCAGCCGCGCTTTCTACAACAACTGCCTCGGCGAATGGGAGAAGTATGTCACCGAATATTTCGGCTATGAGAAAGTGCTGCCTATGAACAGCGGTGCCGAAGCCGACGAGACCGCCCTGAAGCTTGCCCGCCGTTGGGGTGTCGTGAAAAAAGGCATCAAGAACGACGAGGTAATGATTGTCTGCTGCGAAGGCAACTTCCACGGTCGTACCATCACCATCATTACCATGAGCAACGATCCCGAGAGCTACGCCAACTACGGTCCCATGACCCCAGGTTTCATGCGTATCCCTTACAACGATCCAGACGCCCTTGAGAAAGTTCTCAAAGAGCATGGAGACAAGATTGCCGGTTTCCTCGTTGAACCCATCCAGGGTGAGGCCGGAGTCTATGTCCCGGACGAGGGCTATCTAAAGAAATGCTATGACATCTGCCACAAATACAACGTGCTTTTCATGGCTGACGAAGTTCAGTGCGGTATCGCACGTACCGGCAAGATGCTGGCCTGCGACCACGAAGGCGTACGTCCCGACATCCTCATACTCGGCAAAGCCCTTGGTGGCGGTGTTGTTCCCGTAAGCTGTGTTCTCGCCGACGACGACATCATGCTGAACATCAAACCCGGCGAGCACGGCTCGACATTCGGCGGCAATCCCATCGCTGCCAAGGTCAGTATCGCCGCTCTCCAGGTTATCAAAGACGAACACCTGATGGAGAACGCCGACCGCTTAGGTAAAATCTTCCGCGAAGAGATGAGCAAATTCAACAGCCCAATGATTGAGAAGGTTCGCGGAAAAGGTCTGCTCAACGCCATCATCATAAAGCCTCACAACGGCAAAGAGGCTTGGGATGTCTGCCTGAAGATGCGCGATATGGGTGTTCTGGCAAAACCGACACACCAGCACATCATCCGCTTCGCTCCTCCTCTTGTCATCACCGAAGAGCAGCTGCGTGAAGCTATGGAACTGATCAAAAAGGCTATTGCCTCTTTTGAATAATATCCATCCAAGTAGATTTCAATAGACAGGTCGTCGCTATGCGGCGACCTGTCTATTTCAAACGACAAGCCTGGCAAAGAAACACCATCCATCCATGAAAATAATCGCACTATTATTATTGTTTATACCCCTGTTTTTCAATCACGCAGAGGCACAAGAAAAAGAGCAGACAATGCCGCTACGCGACTATAGAGACGAACAGCTCGACGAGACCGACCCTGTCATATTGAACCGCTTGGACGAATGGCAAGACCTGAAATTCGGTTTTATGGTACATTGGGGCATATACTCACAATGGGCCACAGTAGAGTCGTGGAGCATCTGCAGCGAGCCATGGATAGACCGCAAAGACGCACCTTACGATGAATACAAACGACAATACCAGGCCCTAAACAAAACCTTCAACCCCAAGAGGTTCAATCCTGAAAAATGGGCACGGGCGGCGGCAAATGCCGGCATGAAATATATGGTCTTCACCACCAAGCATCATGACGGCTTCTGCATGTACGCCTCAGACGAGACAACCTATACGTCGGCTCACAGCAGCTGTCCATTCTTCAAAAACAAATATAGTGACATCACACTTGCCCTGACCAACGCTTTCCGCGAACAGAACATGTGGATTGGTTTCTATTTCTCCAAGCCCGACTGGCACTGTCCCGACTACTGGGCTCCAGAATGGGCCACCCCCGACCGCAACGTCAACTACAACATTTCCGAAAAACCTGACCGCTGGCGTAAATATTGCGACTTCACCTATAACCAAATTCGCGAACTCACCCATAACTACGGTGACATCGACATACTCTGGCTCGACGGAGGATGGATCCGTCCCGAATGGAGCGTCAACGACGAGACTCGCCCATGGCTGGGATGCAGCGGTCAGATTCAGGACATCAACATGCCACGCATTGCAAAGATGGCACGCGAGAACAACCCCGACCTGCTGATTGTCGATCGTAGCGTGGGAGGCAAATACGAGAACTACCGTACCCCTGAAAAACAAATCCCCGACGAACCTCTCCCCTACCCTTGGGAGACCTGCATGACGATGGGGGACAGCTGGTCGTATGTATACAACGACAATTACAAATCAACAAATACCCTTATTCACATGCTTTGCGACATTGTAGCCAAAGGCGGAAACCTGCTTCTCAACGTCGGCCCGGATGCCAACGGTGAGATACCGGAGCCCTGTCTGCAACGCATGGAAGAAATTGGAGAATGGATGAAAGCCAACGGCAACGCCATCTACAACACACGCCCTCTGAAACCCTATGCCCAGGGACGCATACGCTATACTCAGAGCAAAGACGGCCTGCACCGCTACATCATCTACCTTCTCGACGAAGGAGAAGTACCTCCCTCTCGCATCGAGGTTGACGGACTTGTCTACCGCGTAAAGAAAAAAACAAAACATGCAGTAGTGGCTGAAATGTTCTGACAGAAAGATTAGTCCTTCCGGTTTGTGGAAAAAAACGTAACTTTGCAGTTTGGACAATCCTCTTTTCAACCATCACAAACCATTGAGAACCAAAGTATACATAGAAACTTACGGCTGCCAGATGAACTTCGCTGACAGCGAAATTGTCGGTGCAATCCTCACAAAGGAGGGTTATACCCTCTGCAAAGAGTGCGGAGAGGCCGACTATATACTAATCAACACCTGTGCCATTCGCGACAATGCGGAACAGCGTATACGCAAACGCCTAAAGGAACTCAAATCCCTGCAACGCCAACGTGCATGGGTTCGCATAGGTATCCTTGGTTGTATGGCAGAACGGCTGAAACAGAAACTCATGGACGAGGAGGAGAATGTGAGTTTTATTGTCGGACCTGACGCCTACCGCCAACTACCATACATGCTGGAACATATCCACGACGGAGAAAAGCTGGCCGAAACACTGCTCAGCGACAGCGAAACATACGCCGACATCGACCCTGTACGTTACGACACCAACGGCATTTCCGCCTACATAAGTATTATGCGCGGATGCCAGAACTATTGCGCCTACTGCGTGGTACCTTACACACGCGGACGCGAACGAAGCCGCGACCCACAGTCCATCGTACGCGAAGCCCGCGAGCTCTTCGAGAAAGGCTACCGTGAGGTTACTCTTCTGGGCCAGAACGTCAACAGCTACAGATGGAATGTTGACACAGAAAGCCACAAAGCCGAAGTAGGTTTTCCTCAACTCATGGAAATGGTCGCAACAATCAGCCCCCTGCTCCGCGTCCGATTCGCGACGTCGCATCCTAAAGACCTCAGCGACGAACTGCTTCAAGTGATGGCTCGCCACGACAATATCTGCAAATGCATACACCTCCCCGTACAGTCTGGCAGCGAACGCATCCTTAAACTTATGAATCGCCGCTACACACCGCAATGGTACCTTGACCGCATCGACGCCATACGGCACTATCTGCCCACATGCAGCATCACCACCGACGTCATTGCCGGATTTTGTACAGAAACAGAAAAAGACCACACTGAAACCCTGAACATGTTCCGACGCGTACGCTATGACTACGCCTATATGTTCAAATTCTCTATGCGTCCCGATACATACGCAGCCAAACATTTGCAAGACGACGTGCCCGACGATATCAAGACAAGAAGATTGGAAGAGATTATTGCCCTGCAGGGACAAATTGCTCTGGAAAACAACCAGAGAGAGATTGGAAAAGAGTACGAGGTTCTTATTGAGGGAGTATCGCACCGATCCGACAAACAGCTTTTCGGCCGCAACAGCCAGAACAAAGTCATAGTCTTCGACCGCGGAAATCTGAAACCCGGCCAATATGCCAAAGTGCGTGTGCTGCGATGCACGGCAGCAACCCTGATAGGCGAAGTCATTGAAAATAGATAGTTTTTCTCAATTATACCACAACCCATGAGCAAACAAGGTTTTTTAAACAAGCACAAATGGATCATACATGCACTGATATCTATCGCAGCATCCTTTATCATCGTCGTCATAACTTTCATTGTTCTTAAACACTATGGACGTGTCGGACAAGAATACAAGACACCGTATGTTGTGGGCATGTATTTCGATGATTTAGACAGCATAGCCAACGAAGAACTAAATCTGCAATGGGTTATCATCGACTCCGTGTACAAGCAAGGACAAAAGGGAGGCTATATCTTACGACAGGATCCCGACTCAGGAGCAATGATCAAGACCGGGCGCAAGATATACCTAACCGTCACATCCTATGTCCCCGACAACGCAATAGTGCCGGATTTGCGCTCGCTGAGTGTGCGTCATGCCATATCGCAACTTGAGAATGTCGGTCTACACGGAGGACGCTTGACATTTGTCGACAATCCACACCATGTCGTTCTCGAACAGAAGTTCAGAGGCCGCACCGTTGCCCCTGGGCGCAGACTCGACAAAGGCGCCATGGTTGATCTTGTGGTTGGCAACGGGAACGGCAAGGCAGAGTCAATAGTGCCTTATCTGGTTGGCATGTCTCCAAGCAAGGCACGCAGCGTCATCCTTTCGGCATCACTCAACGTGGGTGCAGAACACTACGAAGAAATTACAGACATGAGCCATGCCATAGTCTATAAACAATCACCAGAATACAGTGGCCGTTCCGGCGCCAGTTTTGGAAGCTATGTCGAACTATGGTATTGCGACAAGTCTGTAGTCGCCATGGAAGAACTCGAACGAATGAAAAAGAAACAATTAGAGGATTCAATTCGTGCTCTTTATGAACCTGTAGACGACGAGGAAAACTCGTACCACGAAACTAATTTAAAAGATTTTTGATAAGCGATGACAAAGCTTAGCAATAATATAGTGTCAAGACTTTCCCTTGTCGCCCTGCTTTGCATCGCGACAGCGGTACCCTCCCGCCTTGAAAGTCAGGAGATACTTGCACCACTCTCCTCATCGTCCCGCATCATAACTCACAAATCTTCCGATACGCTGATTCTTGAGCTGCCATTCTTTGACGATTTCGCAGAATATGAGGGTGCGCCAGACAGAAAGAGATGGCTTACCTTCCAGGCATTTGTCAACAAAAGCTACGCACCACAAGCACCTACGGTAGGCATAGTAACCCTTGACGCTCTCAATGAATACGGAGATCTGTATCCGCAAGCCTCTACAAACCTCTTCATGGCAGACACTCTGGCTTCACAAATCATCAGACTCGACTCGCTAACAGGCACCTACCAACGCAAACTGAACCCTTCCGACTCCATTTACTTCAGTTTTTTCTATCTGCCTGGAGGATGGTATGGCAATGCATGGGAACTGATTGGCGATGCACCTTCAACCCAGGACTCCCTTTTCCTTGAATTCTACAACGGGGAGGAATGGAACAAAGTCTGGGCTACCGGTGGTTTCAACGCCGACACCACCGGCATACAAAGCCACTGGCCATGGCGGTTCGTAAATATAAAGATAGACGACCCGATTTACTTTAACAAGTCTTTCCAGTTCCGTTTCCGCAACTACGCCAGTCTTGACTCAAACCCCAAAAGCGGTATCGCCGGAAACTGCGACCAATGGAACATAGACTACATCTATATAGACCTAAACCGCACCGCCTCGGACTCTATCTTCCGCGATGTAGCCTTTGCCGAAAAAGCGCCCTCCATGCTCAAGGATTACCAGTCCATGCCTGCACGTCAGTATCAGCCTTCCGATATGGCTTCCGAACTGCAAATGTCGATAGTAAACCGATACAACCAGACACTTGCCTCTACATACAGCTACACCATCCTGGACGAGAGTGGAACAAACATTGCAAGCTATGACGGTGGATATGAGAACATACCCGCCTTCTTCCCGAATGGAAACTACCAAACCATGCCGGTTCATAGCAGTCCTCCTGTCAACTTTTCCTTCCCCGCCTCCGACAACCAATCCGAATACAAGATTATTCATGTGGTCCGCGAAGGTGTGAGCGGAGACAATCGTAGTGGAAACGACACCGTTGTCTTCACCCAGCGTTTTTCAGACTACTACGCTTTAGATGACGGCACACCGGAAAACGGCTATGGGCTTACCTCTTCAGGCAACCATCTCTGGATGGCATGCAGATATGACCTGCGACAATCGGACACACTCACTGCCTTGGACCTATTCTTTAACCGCACCCGAAACGGCGAAAATGAAGATATACAGTTCAGAATATGCGTTTGGAATTGCCTAAATGGCAAACCTTCCAACCAACTTTACAGCGATGCCACCAGAAACACCCCCGAATTCGATGGCATGAACCGTTTTCACCGCTATCGACTAACGACACCTATCGTTGTCAGCGATACCGTTTTCATCGGTATTGAACAGTTTTCCAACAGCTTCATCAATATCGGATTTGACCGCAATAACGATGCTCGCAGCCATACCTACTACCGCACCGGCAACGAATGGTTGCAAAGCATTTTGAGCGGAGCAATAATGATGCGTCCCGCCTTTGGTGTTTCAGCTCTGGTATCCTTAGAGCCAATAGACGCGACATCACCAGATTTCACGCTTTATCCTAATCCCGCCAACAGTTATGTGAATATCGGATTTGCAAAAGGCAAGCCTTCGACCATAGAGCTGTTCGATATCCGCGGACACAAAATATGGCAAAAAGAATTCTCATCGACTATCTGTCTTGACGGACTCTCAGCGGGGATATACCTTATACGCATAACAGATACTGCCACTGGCATAAAGGCAACAAAGAAACTTATTATCAGCCGATGAACACAGAGAACGAAGAAAGCCAAGAGCTGGAGCTCTACGAAAACCATCGTTTTACCGTAGACAAAGGCCAAGAGATGATGCGCATGGACAAATACCTTCAGATGCGTATCGAAGGGGTGTCTCGCACCAAAATACAAGCTGCTGCCAAAGCCAAATGCATCCTTGTCAATTCGAAACCGGAAAAATCGAGCTACAAGATAAAGCCTCTTGATGTCATCAGTGTCCTGCTCCCCACACCGCCACGAGAGATCGAGATTACTCCGGAGAACATTCCGTTCACCATCGTATATGAAGATGACGACGTACTTGTGGTCGACAAGCAGGCAGGCCTCGTTGTTCATCCAGGGTACGGCAACTTTAACGGCACACTGCTCAACGCACTGGCCTACTATTTTGACGGCAAGAAAGGCAAAGACGGCAATCCCGTCACGCCTTATCTCGTTCACCGCATAGACAAAGACACTTCTGGATTGCTACTTATAGCCAAGAACGAGGAGGCTCAGGTCTTTTTGGCAAAACAGTTTTTCGACCATACCATAGAACGCAAATATAAAGCATTGGTGTGGGGTGACTTCCCCGAAGAGAAAGGTACCGTCGACGGCAATCTGGCACGCTCTGTCAAAGACCGCCGTGTTATGGCGGTATACAACGATCCTGAGATCGGAAAACATGCAGTGACCCACTGGAACGTTGTGGAACGCTTTGGATATGTCACTCTCATAGAATGCATTCTCGAAACCGGACGCACTCACCAAATTCGCGCCCACATGAAACATATAGGCCATCCCCTATTCAACGACGCCGCCTATGGTGGTGACCAGATTCTGAAAGGCACCACTTTCTCCAAGTACAGACAATTCGTAAACAACTGTTTCCAGCTGATGCCACGTCAGGCTCTCCACGCTTTCATTCTCGGCTTCGAACACCCCTCGAACCATAAGCAGATGCATTTCGAATCAGCCATGCCGGACGATTTCGCTGCAGTCCTTGACAAATGGCGACGCTACTCGGTTTCCGCGAAAGAAGACTTGGAATAATAGGAGTATCTCTTTACAGCCGTATCATCAATCCCACCCCTCCTGTCGAGGAGAAACCTTGACAGAATGTAACTGTATATTCTCCAAAAACATTCAGATGACGCGTAATTTGCTGATTATAACCTATACCGCCACGCAGGAAAGCTGACAAAACATCTGATCCATTGACCCCCATAGCTATACCGGCACCAAACAATGGGTAAATGTTTCCCGGGCTGCTATAGCCGTTAATTGCATTTATTAAATTGTACTTAATATCAAATCCGGCCAGACCACGACGGTCGTAACCGTCTCCCGAAAAAAAGCCTGGAACTATAGCATACAGACGATATGCAAGACTGCTTGTTATCTGACAATCCAAAAGCACACTCATACCGACACTGCTTGCCTTTCTAAAATCACCTATACCGCCTTTATCCATCTGCCAGTCATACAAAAATGAGAAGCCTATATACGCACTCCTCGGTTGGGAATATGCATTCGTCGCCATCCCCAAAATACATACAAAAAATATATAAAGAAACACCTTTCGCATAAAAAACAAATTTAGTACTCCCACATATCTTGACTGATATCCAACAGTTCTGATTCTATCCGCTCCGACTCCCATATCGCCTCCTGTCCGGTAAGGTAATCAAGTATTGTACGGTTGTAGACATTAGAAATTCGAGTGATGAAACTATTGAACATCCTGTTAACGAAGATATATTCCCATGTAGGCTGATGTGCTATGTTCTGCTGCCATGTAGCCTCGTTACGCACCAATAAACGACGTACATGCGGCGACAACATAGGAATCCAAAATAGTTCCACAGTACCCAAATAATCGTAATCACCATCGTGCTCCTTGTAATGTTCCTTTGTCAGACATAGCGAGAGGATTCGGACATTCTGTTCCGTAACCTGCTTGTCTATATACCACGCCTCCTTGATACGCAACTGAAGCATCTCCTCCGAGTTGAACTCCTTAGGGACTAGAACGGTCTTATACTCATAGTTTTCATCGTCATCGACAATTTCCAGAACTATCGTGTCCGGCTTCTGGAACTGAGCCAAAAACAATTCCCTGTCAAGAGGTATCTTCAGTTCGTCATCCGAATATATCTCGGGAATGTCACCCGAAACGACAGCATCCCAGATAAGATAGGCAAAATTGCGTCTGCCGGCAAAGCCTTCCCGTTCTATGGGAAAATAAAAAAAATGGTTGAATTTTTCGCGGAAATCAATAGTACGCCACACCGTTTGCTCCCACACCACATCGCTCTCCCTAATGAACGGCATTGCTGAAGCCTCCCTTTCCTGTGCAGTGTGACGCTCATAGTAATATTCAGCCCCTCCCTCTATAGTCTGTGCCGGGAGCATGGCTGGAATGAGCATAAACAGTAACGCAATATGGTGTTTTATTAGGCTGAACATTGAAATAATCCCGTGATACAATAACAAAGAGAGTTAAGAATCGCAACAATCCTTAACTCTCCTTCATATTGACCTATTTGAAATTGTTGCCAGTCGAACTAAAAAATCCAACTATCAACTTTCAACATTTTAATATTCCCACATATCAGACTCAATGTTCCAAATCTCGTCCTCGATAGCCTGCGACTCAAGGATAGCGTCGGTACCGGTGAGGTAAGCCGAGATAGGACGGTTCATAACATTGCTCTCACGATAGCAGAAACTGTCGAAATAGCGATCGATGAAGATATCGTCGTAAGAACGCTCAGCATGGGAATTACGCTCGTCATAGACAAGATTTTTAACCAAGACATTACGAACACGCATATCGTTCATAGGAATCCAGAAGAGAGGTGTAGGATCGCATGTGCGCTCATTATCGTCACGAGTCTTGCATCTGTTGTAGACAACGCAGAGCGAGAGGATGCGTACCTTCTGACGGGTATCCTGTTTGTCGATATACCAGGCTTCCTTGAGATAGACGGAATACACGTTTTCTGGTTCAAACTCCTCGGTGGTAAGAACATAATGACCGCCAATTTCATCGTCGTATTCATCATATTCAGGCACATACACAGAGTCTACCCTGAGAAGTGATGCCATAAGTTCCTGATAGGTTTTTACCTTGACCATGTCATCGGTCTCATAAGCCGTAATCTGCTCCTTTTCGAGAGCTTTCATTATAACGTTTACGAGATTGACACGTCCTTGAGTATCCTTGCTGGGATCTGTCGGGAAATAGAAGAACTGGTTGAATTTCTCGCGGAAATCAATTGTTCTCCACACCAGATGTTCCCAGACAACATCCGACTCACGAAGGTATGCATAAGGTATGGCTTCGCGGCCCTGAACCTGGTCTTTCTTGTAAAAATCGTTGTAATTATGGTCACCCTCGTCGTCAATAATGCTCTGTGCATAGGAGACACTGAGCCCACTGGCAAAGATGAACATTCCTAAAAAAAACAACAGTTTCTTCATTGTATTATGTTTTTATAAGATTATTTCAGTCTGATACCCATCGAAAGCGTATGTGTCTGTCCGTCAGGAGTGTTAACCTTCACACCCTCAATATAGAACTTCTGACCTCTTCTAAGGTTGTTGAGACGTGCTTTCATTTCGGGATTCAACTCATTGCCGCCACCCTGAATGTCAAGACCGCCGCTCGATGAGAAATAGAACGAATTGATTTTCGGTGCAGGAATCTGGAAGTCAAAGTCCTCAAGAACCGCACGGAGTTTCGGGTTGGCAAGAATTTCCTGTTTAGTTGCGTTGTCGTTATTCTTGAAGCTACCGAGTTTAAGCACTGGTGCAGGAATACGTTTGATACGATATTCTTTCTCACCCATATCCTTAACCTGTCCGTCAATCTTGGCAGTAACTTTGATACGCATCTTACCGATCTTGGTAGGCTTGATAATATAGTTGCCATCACCCTGTGAACGTGTAATAGTACCATTGCCCGTAGTGATAGTGGCAGTGACATCTTTGGAAGCCACGCCAGGGACACCTATTGAAACAGGATTCTCAATACCTGCATAGACTACATTCATCTTGGACAGCTCGATAACAGCCACAGGAGCAGCCACAAAATAGCTTTCATCAAAAGGATAAGCCTCCTCGACACCATCCTTGACCATATAGACAGTACCGTGAATCTTTTTCTCGCCGGGAGCACCAGCGCCAGCAGTATAGGTAATCGAACCGTCGACACCACTCTTGTATTCGGTTCCGTTGATGATAGCACGGAACTCACGCTTGGAGTCGTAAGCACCGACGTTGACTTTCATCTCATATTTGCCGCCTTGGACAACATAACTTGACTTGGGACGGCAGATAGCTGTTACCTGGTCGAACTTGAAGTCCTCCTTGCCTATCAAGCCAAAGAGTTTCTTGATGGCGTCATACTCAGCATTCATCAATTCAGATTTCATACGTGAGAGACAGACCATATCGGCTATAGCGATAGCATCACGGAAATTGTATTCCTCCCATTTGAGGTTTTTCTTTTCGTGAGAACTCCAGAACTCACCCTCCACATTCATACCGAAATTGACATCAACGGTATCGCGTGTGATATTGGTGTCCTGGAAGATGGCATTGACTTTTTCCTTGTAGGCAATAATAGCGTTTTTGATATCTATTGCCCTACCGTTGGGATTGTCGCCCTTACCATAGAAGAAACGGGTACCGATATCGTTGCCGTCCTTCTTGTCAATAACCTCAAGGCCACCGATCTCGAGAGCCTCTTTGGCATTTTCAAGAATGTTTTTGTCTCCGTTTCTCAATTCAATAGTGCGGTCTTTTTCTCCGTTATGACCTTTTATTTTAGCTTTCGACTGCAGTAGGCAGAGGAATTCATATCTTGAGTTGTCAATCAAGTTCTTTACCGAATCGGTATATTCCCTGATCTTCAATGCTGCATCAAAATAGACTATAGTTTTCACCGAGTCAGCCTGCAGCGCTTGGTCGAACATGTCGTATGCTTCTTTAAGCTGTGCCTCAATATTTGTGTTGGACTTGTCCATAGCATCGCCCACCGTAACGAAACCGTTGAGAATCTCGACGGAGACGTTCAGTGCCAGAAGGGCGGTGTACACGAGGTACATCATTGCAATCATTTTTTGCCTCGGGGTTTCCGGGCAGTTTGTTGCACCCATATTCTATCCTATTGTTATTAATTCTACCATCAATGAATTACATTTAAGCCGCAAGACTTAAAGCTTGCGCGCCGTTACTTTCAGATGCGGGTCTGCATGGCGGCAAGCATGTTGCCGTAAACATTGTTGAGTTCTGCGACCTTCTTGGCGAGAGCATCGACCTGCTCTTTGTATTCGAGCACGCCCTGGGCAGACTCAGCGAAGTTGGCGACCATGGTCTGCATGCGCTCCTGAACCTCCTTGGTGGCTTCAAGCTGCGTGGCAGAATTTTGCATCTGTAGTTCGTACATTGCGTTAATAGAAGAGAGGCTGGATGCCATCTTCTTGAGTTCGTCGACATAAGAGGTGTCTCCAGCACGCAGAGTCTGAGCCGTTTCCTGGTAAATGTTGGAGAGGCTGGTGACTGCGGCGGTGGCACTCTTGAGGCTCTCCGAATAAGAGGAAGAGGCCTCAAAGTCTTGGTTGATAGAATCAGCGGTACGTTTATATGCAACCGAGAGGTCGTTGGCAGCCTCTGCGGCAACATCCATATTGTTGACAAACTTGTCGGTAGCAGCAACAGCGGTAGTCATGTTGTTGAGTGAGCTGGTTGTGTTGGCTAGGTTTTCCATGCCTTGACCCAGTCGTTCAACAAGTTCCGGTCCTATCTTAGCTTCCGCAAGCATTCTGTCAAGCTGTTCGGTAACAGAACCATTCTGCATTTCGCGCTGTTCAGGTGTAAGATCTTCGTCACTCTTCATACCTGCAAGTTCTGGATATACTAAACTCCAGTCCCATTCGATATGTAAAGGTTCAAAAGCTGAAAGGAAGAAGATAAGTGACTCAGTACCCATACCTAGGATAAGCATCGGGACAGCACCAGGCCAGTGGTTGATTTTGAACAGAGCGCCGATAATAACAGCCGATGCACCCCATCCATACAGTTTGCTCATGAAGTTCTTGTAACCTTTACTACGAACAAGGTTGTCTATTTTACTCATAACTTTGAAGTTTTAATATATGTTTACTTATTTATTATAATGTATTTTATTTCTAAAATAACTTAGGCTAAACGCCTGTAGCATCAATAAACGTTAGATGCAGATTTGAGGTTGTCTCCCTTTACACGGCCAAGGTATGGCTGCACGCAACGGAAACCGATGTATGATTTAGCAGTGTCCTGATATTCATAGCTACGGGTCTGGACCTGGATGAAATATTTCTGATCTTTCCAAGAACCGCCACGTATCACCTTGCGCTTCATTGCAGGGGAATCGTCGTCCTTTGCATTGTAGTTGTAGTAAGGAGAAAGAGCATTGGCAACAACATAAGTGGTGTTGTTGTATGAGTCAAGACACCATTCCGAGACATTACCCGACATGTCATACAGACCGTAGTCGTTTGGAGCATAGTGACCAACCATAAGGGTCTTTACTCCACCATCGTCGTCGTATGCACCCTTGAGAGGCTCATAGTTAGCGAGGAAGCACCCATTGGGATTGCGGACATAAGGACCGCCCCAAGGATAGCTTTCACCGGCAATGCCGCCACGTGCTGCAAATTCCCATTCAGCCTCGGTAGGCAGACGGAAATCGTTCATCTGTGTGTAGTCTATTGACTCAAGATACTGGTTCAGATAGTTGGAACGCCAGACGCAGAATGCCTTGGCCTGTACCCAGCTGATACCGACGACAGGGTAGTTGTCGTAAGCAGGTGAGGTAAAATATTGACGAGTGAAATCCTCATTCATACTATATGTATAGTCATGTACCCAGCAGAGAGTGTCAGGATAGATATTCACAACTTCACGTTTGATGAAATTTGAACGGTTGTTGAGGCCTTTCGGACGTGAGGCAAACATTGTACCTTTGTATTCATCCTTTACAGCCGTGGCAGTCTCTTTCTGAGATGCTCCCTGATAGACCACTTTGCCGTCCGCTTTGGTATATGCACCATAGTCAATCCAATAGTATTCATAGTTCAACTTGGCGGGGTCAATGGTGCGACGACGATAGAAGCGGTCTTTCTCAGGCAGATAGAGGTCTTCGAGGGCCTCGCGAGTCTCCTGCTCGTCCCATTCGATACGCTCTCTCTTGTTGAGAATAGCCGGTTCAAGCGGCTCACCATACTCATCCTCTTCAATCAGGAAACCGTCAATACCAGCCTCGCCGAGCATACGACGGGCGATTGAGTCGATAACCCAATTGACGAACTGACGGTATTCGTTGTTCGTTATTTCAGTCTCGTCCATAAAATAGGAGCCGACCTGCATAGTACGTGGTTGCGGAGGAGTACCATAAGTGGCGTTCTGCGTACCTGCTCCCATGCTGAAGTTGCCTTGGTTGATGAAAACCATGCCTTTGAGGTCGATATCCTCAAAAATAGGACGGTTCTGGACACCTACCAGTTCGCCCTTGTCACGCGAACCGCAGCTCCATAATAAAATCGCTCCTGCGAATAAGAAAAAGAACTTTTTCATATTAATTGAAGATTTTTAATTTCATTAACTATATTCTGTCACAAAAAGTCACAATGACTATTTTTCTGTTCTTATACGGATAAAGTATACAAATGTTTCGTTTCAACAAAAATTATAACAAGTAACGTGTGTTCTGGTAGACCGAAGGATTCTTTGGAGGAACAATAATTTTGAAGCAATAACGCAGATACGCTTCCACCGATCCAAAACTGAAACCTGACTTATATACACCAAGTTTGCTGGTAGTGAGGTCGTATGCCAAACCAATTTTCATCTTGTTCCAGTTGACACCGCCAAGGAAAGAAACAGCATCCTGAAAACGGTAACTTACACCACCCCAAAAGAGGCTTTGGTATTCAAGCAGGCAGGAGGCGTCAATCTGAAATACCGAGAAGTTGGCTGTACGTACAAGCATGGAGGGCTTGAGACGAAAAGATGGATTGGAAGGTATCACATATTCGTAGCCTCCAAGGAGGTAAAGAATGCGTGAAGTCTGAAAGTTGAGCTGATCACTATGGGCTCCAAGTATATTCTTCAGCGAGAATCCCATGTAGTAAGTACCTGGCACCTGATAATAGACACCAAGTGAAGCGTCAACAAGGAAGTCGCTCACCTCCTGGTTATTCAAAGCAGGGTCGGAAGTGGTTGTAGGCATTTCGTTGATATTACCCGAGAGGTCGTCGTATCCGAAAAGACCGCCTTTACGTGTAATACTGTAGAAATTGCCCTCGATTCCGGCAGAGAGGTTTCCTGAACCCCAATAGATGCTGAAAGCATAGTCAAGCGATCCCGTTACAGTCGAGTTGTAACCAATTTTGTCAGCAAAGAGGGTCAGGCCCAATCCACCATGAAGGATCTTTACAGGTGAATCAAATGAGAACAGGTAGTCCTGCGGAATAGATCCTGCGTCACCACCCAGTGTTGGAGCATCAAGACGAAGTCCCAACCACTGTCCACGATACATGATGGAAGCACACATGGAGCCTGAACTGCCTGCGTAACCCGGGTTAACGGCAAGGCGGTTGAACATGTACTGCGAAAATTGAACTTCCTGCTGAGCATAACCAACACATGAAAATCCTAATATCAAAAGCAAAATTGATATGTTTTTTTTGATTTCGATTTTCATGTTGTTTAAGTAGTTAATATTATATAACAATTTTATTTTCAATACGATGTAATCAAATACACCATGCTTGGAAAATCCAAGACACAGTATGTTTTGACTTGCAAAGATAACAAGAATAATCTATTTGGGAATGTTTTTTTTAAAAAAAATACAAAAAAACAACCAACAATAATGTTATAGCAATGATTCTCAATAATAAAAATAAAAATTATTGTGCAGAGACAATTTTTATGTCCCTAAACATCTCTCCAAGCTCTTTTTTTACCATCTCCGCCTTGCCTCGCGAGACCGAGAGTTCAAGTCTGACGATAACCTCGGAAGCGTCAGAAGATGAACGATACACCACCTTGTCTTGATAGTAGATAGGTAACTGATGTACAAGTCGTTTTGCTTCATCCCTACTCGTACATCGAAATAGTTCCAAGTCAAAAATGCCTTGAATATTGGAAAGAGACCCCTTCTCTGCAAACTCGAGGAACCTGCCGGAGAGAAGTATGTCTAAAATGTCATTTTGCGATTCCCAAAGAAAATGGTAGCGTGGAGGCAATACTTGGACCTGTACACTATGGGATGTCACCCCTATCTGATTCGCCGCTTTTCTGGTCATGTCAAGTATGCCGGGTTTCGGACATCGGTCATTGACACGAACAATGACCTGCTTACCATTCTTGGGATTGGTAACGAGAAGCAGGGTCCCGAATTTCAAAGAATTATGTGCGGCGGTATATTTATCTTGCACAAAAACCTCTCCACTGCTAGTCTTGCGGCCAACAAAACGGTCACTATAAAACGTACCGCGCATGGCATGTACACGTGTAGTGTCTGTCGAAGATATCTGTTGCGCCGCAACAGGGGCAGCATACATGACAAGCACGACAACAGACAAATAAATTCGGAAGAGGTATCGAATCATAGGCTTACCAGTTTACGGCATCAGGATGGAACCATTTGCCCTGCAATCGTAAAGTCTGCTCAATTATGTCACGGACGCACCCTTTTCCACCGTCAAAGAAGGATATATAGTCGGCTATTTCCTTTATTTCGACAGAAGCATCGGCCGGACACGCCGAAACACCGCAATGACTCATTATCTCATAGTCCGGAATATCATCTCCCATACACACCACCTCGGTCTCTTTCAAATTATTGACATCCAGAAATTTTCTATATGTCTGCATTTTGTTTGCACAGCCGGTGTAAATCTGAGTAACGCCCAACGATTCCATACGGTTATTGATACTCATCGAGGTGGCGCCGGATATCACAGCCACAATATAACCTTTTTTTACCGCATACTGGATAGCATAGCCGTCCTTGATGTTGCCGCATCTCACCGTTTCACGGTCGGCATACATCCATACGCTCCCATCTGTCATCACACCATCAAAATCAAAAACAAAAGCTTTGATATCATGAAGTTTAGCCTTATAATTCATACATTCTTGTTTTTAAGTTTAACTGACTTCTCTCGCCTTTCTGGCAGCATCGGCATATTCCAAAACCCGTTCATAGAGTCCGCGCCACCCCTTCCAACCAAAGTCTTCACAAAGACTTTGGTTGTGCCATAGCAACGAGAGTGTGCAGCCGACATTCTTCACCTCGTCAATCAGCTGACGGTAACGGCTCTCGGCCTCCGCAATGGAACTCTTCTTATAGTAATAGAATGTCGAATCCATGGCAACGAACGGGTGTATAGTGAGCGGCGTCTCGCTATCGCTTTCCAAATCAAAAAATGGATACGGGGTTCCTGTGCCCGCACGGAAGCCTGGCTCATCGGCATATCCCATGGTATAGTCGTGCAAAATGCCATTATCGATAAGCGCCGTATATGTCGACGGCAATTTCAAACGCAAGAAATGGCCTCTGTTTCTGACAGTTTTTCGATGCAACAGCGAGGCCAGGCGTTCATTCTCGACGGCAATCAGTTTAGGATCGTCTGCAGAGGCATAAGAAGCATGAAGTCCCATTTTGGCATAGTCCGACAAATGTTGGAGCAACTGGCGAAACTCGGTATTCTGGTATGAAATTGGCTTGTCATACACGTTGTAGTCTGCCATCAAAGGGAAAAATTTAAGTCTCATCCCTGTATAGCGACTATGAACATCAATGATATAATCAAAATTGTCGAATGGATCGGGAGCCTTGTGCATTAACACCTTAAGACGTTTGCATACCTCTCCGCGACGATCACGGCTGAAAAGATCACGGCAGATTCCGACGACGGTACGGGCTAACCCTTTATGCTTATAGCAATATGCCGCATCGATATCCACAGAATCTTCAATATCCATATTACGCTGAGGGAATATTTGCTCCGGAAAGCGCGTCTTGATTTTTTTCGCAAGCATTAACGCCCAACGGTCAACAACGGCAGTATGGAGGAAATGGTATTTGTATGCCAGACTCTCCGTGGCAGGGAACCGTCCATGAATGTCGGTAAAATGGGGAAGGTACTCTTCGTAACGTGAAAGGCAGTAAAAAGAGGCTGCAAAAATATCAAACGGAAAGTCACTGTTCTGATTATGCACAGGGAATAGCGCTACCGTATCACCATAGTCAAAGCAACGCGGAGACTGCTCCTCAATTGTAGTTTTAAAAAGCAGGTCGCATGAGCGAACGAACAGGGCATCGTCCAGCTTCTGATGCCCATAGCAGAGCTTGGGACCCTCGTGGCGGCGGAAGATGTCAATGTCTGCGGTAATTTCGAAATCTATCTTGAGGATATGACGAAAAATGACATTGAGCGTGTATCCCAGCCGGTTTGTCATTCGCGGAACATGGATGAGCAACATAGGCTTTTTTCGCTTCAAATGAAAGTGCAAAGGTACGACTTTTTTTTGAAACCACCCAAACCTGACCGCTTTTTCAAGTAACAAAAAACACCAATACTTTATTTACCAACCATTTCGCATCAGAAACTTATCATAAGCTCATTTTCAGAAATTCTGACATTGGTTTCTATTCCGAGTGGCATGGCCATATTCTTTTCTTTGATATGTCCTATTGGACAATGATAGGCAACAGGATAGCTATATTCAGCCACTGCATCTCTTACGATCTGCTCTGCAGAACGGCCAAATGGAATGACATTATCATGCATATCGCTCATAGCACCAACAAGCAAACCCTTAAGATGTTTGAACTTACCAGCGCGATACAATGCCATAACCATACGGTCCACATGGTATAGATACTCATCAAGGTCCTCTATTAAAAGTATTTTGCCGTCAGTATCTATATCTGATTGTGAGCCGAGCAGGCTGTAGAGGACAGACAAATTGCCTCCCACGACAGGGGCGGTACATTCCCCTACCCTGTTCGCCACCTCACACGATGAGAGAGGGTATATTTGAACCAGATGGTCATTGAAAAGGCAGAGCCGCATGCTTTCCGATGCCAACGATGGATTGCCATTGATATCCAACGGCATCGTGGCATGCAATGTGGGAATGTTGAAATTACGCTCAATGTGGCTGTGCAACACTGTGATATCGCTATACCCAACAATCCATTTCGGATTCTGTGAAAAACCGCTGAAATCCAGACGGTCGACAATACGCACAGTACCATAACCACCACGAGCACAAAAGATGGCCTTCACAGCTCTATTGTCCAGTAAACGTTGCATCACCTCGGCTCGCTGCACATCAGTTCCTGCAAACTGATTGTATTCCTGATAAATGCCATTGTCGACAAGAACATTTAGTCCCCATGACTCTAACATTTTTATTGCAGGCAAAACCTCATCAGGGGTAACCTTGCGGGCAGGAGCAGCAATGGTCACAAGATCGCCCACCTTAAGGGGCATTGGCTTTTTCATATTCATAACAGTATATTAACGATTGTTTTTGCATTTTTATTATTCTATGCAACAAACCATTCTTATTCAACAACTTTTGTCCTGATTTGCAAAAAAACCGACAAAAGGATGATGTCATATTTCAGAAAAATCGTAAATTTGCATTTTCAAATTGTCTAAAAAACACCATCATAAAATCTTTAAAACAATAGCAAAATGACTATCCGAGAAATAGTTAGACTCCTCAATGCAACCGTATGTATAGGTGAAAACCGACTGGACGAAGAGGTGGAGCACGCTTTTGCATCCGACCTTATGAGCGATGTGCTGACTCTGAAAGACACCCCAATGCTCATCACCGGACTATGCAACGTACAGACCATACGCACATGCGACATGGCAACGCTTGATATCATTGTTGTCGTTAGAAACAAAAAAGTCACAGAGGACATGCTTGAACTTGCCGAAGACAACGATATGGTAATATTGAGTTGTGCCTACTCCATGTTCAAAGTATGCGGATTGCTATACCAAGCCGGAATAAAGCCTCTCTTCTAACACCCTTAGGAACTTTGTCCAACACAAACACACCAATCAAATAGCGATGCATCAAGAATACACAGTGATAGAAGGCGATTTCGTAAATGCAGGGAAAGCCTCCAGTTCAGTTAAAAAGACTTTAAAGCAACTTAATGTCGATCCAACAATAGTAAAACGCGTTGTCGTGGCCCTTTACGAAGCGGAAGTCAACGCCATTGCCCATGCCTACGGCGGCAAGGTCCTCGTAGACATCGAATCGGATAAAATCAAGATGGTTGTTGCCGACAAAGGTCCCGGCATCCCCGACATTGCCCTTGCCATGCAGGAAGGCTACTCCACCGCACGCCCCGAAGTGCGCGACATGGGTTTCGGAGCTGGTATGGGTCTTCCCAATATGCAGAAAAACGTCGACAAACTTAACGTAACTTCTGAAGTGGGTGTCGGAACCACAGTAGAAATGGAGGTAAATTTCTAACATCACCATCTAATCCTTCAAACAACAAACATTACCCCCATGTTCGTTCACGCACTGAAAATTGACGAAAAGAAATGCATAGGCTGTATGCGCTGCATGAAGGCATGTCCCACCGAGGCCATTCGAATCACCGGCGGCAAAGCCTACATCCAAGAACATCGCTGCATAGACTGCGGCAAATGTCATGAATCATGTCCTGTAAAAGCCATCTATATCAACCAGGATGACTTTGCAATGGTACATGAATTTCCCCACTCTGTAGCTCTAATACCCTCCGTATTCCTCGGTCAGTTTCCAGAAGATATACGTGTCTCAAGAATATACGCCGCCCTCTTGGATTTAGGATTCAGACATGTCTTCGAAGTAGAATCGGCTGCCAACATCTACGCTGAAGCCAAAGAAGTGTACGCTCGCGAGAACCCCGACGTGAGACCTCTAATATCCAGTTTCTGCCCTGCTATTGTCAGACTTATACAGATAAAATATCCATCACTGGTAGAAAACATTACGCCCATAAAGGCTCCGCTTGACATATCGGCTATTTACTGCCTTCAGGAGCTACAGAACCGAGGCATTCCTCGCGAAGAGATAGGACTTTTCTATGTCACACCATGTGCTGCAAAGATAGCTGCCGTCAAAGCCCCTATCGGAGAAAAACGTTCCATCATCGACGGCGTCATCAACATGGACTCTCTTTTCAACCGCACATATCGCAAAATCAAGGAGCAAGGCAAAAACTACATACCGAAGCAAGGACGTACCATAAACCTCTCAAGCGATGCCATTCTAAGCACTCTGACCAATGGCGAACGACGTATCTGCCTGGCAAAGAAATCATACTCCATCGATGGCATACAAAATGTCATGGACTTTCTTGACAAATTGGAAAACGACGAAGTGGAGGATGTTGAATTCCTCGAACTGAGAGCCTGCGACCAAAGCTGCGCAGGAGCTTTGCTTAGCTATGAAAACCGATTCTTGTGTGGCGCCCGCATGTATTCACGCGCAAAAAAAGCCGCCGAACGCGAACGCAACGGAGAGGTACCACGCGAGCGTGAGATGGACAGCATGAAAGAATACCTTCTGGCAAACTGCCGCGTCGAAGCTCCGCAGCCTCGATCAATGTTCATACTTGACAAAGACCGCAAAAAGGCTTTCGAAAAAATGGAACGCATAAACAAACTGAAAGCCACCCTGCCACAAATTGACTGCGGATTATGCGGCGCACCCTCCTGCGAGTCTTTCGCCGCCGACGTGGTAATAAACCGCATCGGCATGTCACGCTGCATCTTCTATCAACGCCATCTCGAACGGAAAGACGACATCACCCGACAAGAATGCATCGCCGCAATGAACGCTGTATGGGGCAGCGACCGCATGAAAGAGAACTAATCCACCACATTAAAATGAGCCTACACTTCTAATATTTAACACAAATCAAAAAAATGAAAAAAATTGCGTCGAAAAGCATATATCTGCTCTTATTATTGGTAATATGCATTAGCTGCGAATCCAAAGATAAATATGCAACCCGAATGGCGGATGAATATCTTGCCGAAATAGATAGTCTATCCTCAAAAGCAGCCTTCATTGATTCTCTATTTGCCGCAAATAGCACGCCCTCAGAGTTCCTTGTTGCTCAAGACACGAGAATATTTGGAGATGATCATATACCTTTGAAATTAAAAAAGGTATATAGTGCTCTCGAACAAGATGAAAGAGGTTACAAATTCTCAGAACAAATTCCTGAAGAACAATGGCTCCTTTGTGCAGACCAAATGATGTTCTACTATTGTAACAAGGGAGACGATGCTGTCTTTCCGATTGAATTACTTGCGCTAAACACATACCCAAAAGAGCTTGGAATGAGCTGGATTACCGACAGAGGAAAATTGACCAACTGGTTCTCTGAACATTACAGTTTATTCCCAAATAAAGGGATCAAAAGGGAAATTGATACCGTTCCGAATCGCACAAAGGAGATGCTCAAAAACACACGCTATCTGACATTTATCAGCAACGACTGCTTTCTGAAGCCCCATAGATTTAGTATAGTTAACAGTTTCAATCCTGGCGCTGTGAGACTGAATGTTTCTGTTTTCGATTTGAACAAGAGATCTTATGAGCCTATTGCAACGTTCAATGTGTATTCCAAAAATTCTTCAAAAATTCAGGCAACTGAGAGGCAGCACTATATCAATGGTAAGGATATAGGATTCAAAACCAATGACGCTGACGAGCAATTAAAAATCGATCTGCAGAACAACATCACCAATGAGCTGAAATGGGCCATCTATAAATACCTTAACGTAAAGAAACAATCCGAAGAACAACCTCAAAATTAGGATACCTCTTCTGTCGCATCAGGCGGAAGAACGACCCACTCTCCATACGTTTGGAAATGTTCCATCAAGGCGTTGTAGAACTTGTGGAGACTTAGGGTTTCGCTGTTGCCAATAACAATCAGTTTCATACGAGCTCGCGTGATGGCAACGTTCATGCGGCGCAAATCGCCAAGAAAACCTATTTCTCCCTTTTCATTGTCACGCACCATACTGATAATGATGACGTCGCGCTCCTGACCCTGAAAACCGTCGACCGTATTCACACTAACCTGCCCCCGCAGTCGGCGATAAAAACGCTGCATCTTGAGCAGACGCCGAATCATACGCACCTGCGCCCGATAGGGCGATATTATGCCAAAATCCACACGATCGTCCACAACACGCTCCAGACCAATCATCTCTACATAATCACGCAATGTGTGTACCACAAGACGCGCCTCTTCGGCATTAAGACGACTCATGGCTTTGTTTTGCCTCTCTCCAAAGCCGCAGCGAAGTGTGTCTATCCATGTCAATGGTGTATCCATAAGATGAACAAGACGGTCGGCGACCTCAGGAGCTGCCTGCAAGGCACCATGATAGAACCAACGGGATGGGAAAGCCATAATATCGCGATGCATCCGATACTGAGTGGTGAGAAGTGTTACACTTTCCGGCTTTGTCTTGACAATATGTTGCATCAGTGTCTGTGACAACCCGTTACGAGCAGCCTCAACACATTTTACAGTAGGTGGAAGCTGCTGGTGATCGCCTCCGAAGATTACACGGTCGGCCTTAAGGATTGCTGTCCAGCACGCAGGCTCAAGAGCCTGGGCGGCCTCGTCGATAAAGAGGGTGCTGAAATGACGGTGCTCAAGGATATGGTATGCGCTTCCTATAAGGGTGCAACTAACCACTCGTGCCTGTTCAAAGAGGTCGGCGTTAATCTTAATCTCAAGCTCCATCTGGCGCTTACGCAGACGTCGCAGAAGGTTTTGTTTTTCATGCGAATGCTTGTTGTCTACTCCTTCGCGCAAAGTACGACGTATGTTCCACAACTCAGGATAGTCTGGATGGTCAGCATAACGGCGCTCATAACTGCACGCAAGCATCTCATCGCTCATTTTCAAAGGATTGCCAATACGCAACACATTGACACCACGCTTTGCGAGTTGTTCACTGATCCAATCCACAGCAGCATTGCTTGGCGCACAAACCAATACTTGGGTCTCACGCTGAAGTGTCTCTATCACAGCCTCCATCAGTGTCGTGGTTTTACCTGTGCCTGGAGGACCATGGACGACAGCAACATCCATTGCCGCGACAACCTTGCGCACTGCAATGTTCTGGACCTCGTTAAGCCATGGAAACGAAACAGGAGGCATCTGTCTGAACCTGGGATGCAAGTCACCAATCAAAGTGTTACGCAGATGGATGAATTTCTCGTTGTCTGAACGCATCACAGCAAGAAGAGATTCGTGCATAACCCGGTACGAAGTGTCATCAATGGCGACACGCATTCCAAGCAGATGGTGCTTTGCCCTGTCTTGAAGAGAGTCGAGGGACGACTTGTTTGGTAGCTGTATCTGAATCACACCCACCTTGTAGCTGTCGACAAAACCTATAAACGGCAGTTCCATTATACCGTTCTGATCGTTTGTACCAAGATGGAAGAATGCCACAGGTTGCCCTGGTTCAAAATCGTTTTCCAACTCGTCGCCGTCCGACTCATAAGTCACGGTTACTATCAACTGATTTAACGCATTGAAACCCGCACCGCAGATCGTGACAGGATATTTGCAGTCGGCCTCGTCTGCCCGCCCGCTGATGTTTTCGGCAGAGAGCGAGCGATTGTAAGCAGCACTCTCATAGTCGTGTTCCATCCGCAGAAGCGCGTCGAGGTTCTGCAACCGTGCTATGCCTGTAGTTTGATTCATATAGACAATGCACTAACGACGGTTTGTTTAAAAACGTATTGCAATGCAAATAATTTTTTGGGATACCTGCCAACACATACAATAATATTACCTCCTCCGCGTTTTTGTGTAAAAAAGAAAAAAACATGAACAAGACAGGAAAAGTCATTTGCGGCATCGCATTCTTGCTTTTCGGAATCATCTGGATTCTGGAAATATTCAACGTAATAAGCTTCGACTACAAAGGATGGTGGACCATTTTTGTCATCATTCCTTTCTTTATCGGCTTTTTCACTCAGAGACACAAAGCATTCTCCATAATCGGCATAGGTATTGGAGTCCTATTGTTTCTGTCGGCGAGGGATATTGTTTCATGGAACAATTTCTGGAAACTGGTATTATGCCTGATAGCTATAGTATCCGGTATAACGATGATTTTCGGGCATAAAAACAGACGCCATGCCAAACCCGATGGCAACAACACAAACGGCATGAGACAAGAGAACCGCAACGGACATATTATTCACAAAGCCAACGTCAGTTTCGGTAAACGCATATTCGAATTTGCAGGTCAGAGATTTGAAGGTGCAGAAGTGCAAGCAAATTTCGGCTTCGTCGCCATTGACCTGAGAAACGCCGACATTATGGACGGTGCGGTAATTGAAATTGATTGCAACTGTGCCGGTATGGAAATCAGAGTTGGTAACGACATCTGCATTAAAGACGAAGTGGACACCTCATTTGCTGGTATAGAAAACAATCGCATCGAACACTCCAGTGAAGGCTCTCCTACCGTTATTCTCAAAGGCAAGTGCAACTTCGGAGGAATAGAGATCAAATAAGATCGATTATCTCAGGCGCTGGACCGGAAAATCAAAATATGTATTTGGATAAGGCTCATCACGAAGTGTGAAGTGCCACCACTCATTGTCGTAAGGTCTGAATCCGTGCTTCATCATGGCCGCACGCAATATCATGCGGTTACGGAATTGCTCGGCTGAAATCTTTTCACCGCCCTTGTATTCCTTTGTTGTGGTATCGCAGCCAAAAAAGGGATGGCTCTCAGCTCCAAACCAATCAAAAGTGCCACCCATGTCCACCTCTCTCCCCGATGACATGTCAAAAAGTGTCAGATCGAGCGTGGAACCGCGTGAATGTCCACTTCTCGACGCAATATAACCTCGCTGGAACAATAACGATTTTTGCTCGGCAGGATAAAAATAGCGTTTCATAGCCGTGTCAGCAAGGTCTTTACCCCAACGGACAAAATGATTCACCGCACTCTGCGGCCTGTATGCATCAAATATTTTTAGACGGTAGCCCTGTTTTACAAGATCGTCGCTGACAGCACGCAGACTGTCGGCTGCACGGCGAGTCAACAAAGCTGTAGGTTCATTGTAACCATCGATACGACTGCCAACAAAATTGAAGGTGCTGAAATAACGGATTTCCAGGATTACATCAGGAACCACATCGGTGATGTTAACAAACCCATTTAGATTCTCGGAAATCGTATCGCAATCGTCAATAATATGAAATGTGCTGTCGTCACTTTCAATAACAGGTTGCGGCTCACCGTTCCGACACGAAACCGACAACAGCAATAAAGTAAGCAAAGGAAAAATCCTTTTCATAACTACCCGATTATCTGAGATGAGTGTTTTTTTGTATCGACTTTGCCTATGGCATCAACTATGAACCCCTGTTCATCAATGACGTAAGTTGTTCGGAGCGTACCCTCTGTGGTTTTGCCATACATCTTCTTCTCTCCCCAAGCTTCGTAAGCTTTTAGTATCGTGAGCTCTGTATCTGCTATAAGGTGGAACGGCAAGCTGTACTTCTCTATGAATCTCCTATGGGAAGCCGCACTGTCGCGACTAACGCCCAACACATTGTAGCCCAATGAAAGAAAACGCTCGTAATTGTCACGCAAATCACATGCCTCTGCAGTACATCCGGGAGTACTGTCTTTGGGATAAAAATAGAGAACCAACTTTTTACCGACAAAATCAGTAAGTTTGACAATGCTTCCATTTTCATCGACGCCCTCAAAATAAGGGGCTTTTGTTCCTTTTGCCAACATAATCTATGTATTTAGTTTTTTACTTGTTTGAAAATGCAAAAATACACATAATTTCTCAAGTATTTGTCGGCAAACATCTATCATATTTTTCTTGTAGTAAAACACTGCATACCAAGCAGAAACAATAAGTTATAACAAAGTCGGAGTACTTGTTGAGCGAGCAATTCAACACACACACTTAATACAATCAGCCATTTTGCATTTTTTGTGTACCTTTGCAAAAAAATATGAAAAAAGCCATTTTTGTTTAATCTCTTATAATACACGAAAAGCATTAATTTGAACAAGTCTTTTAGACACATAGCATTCTCTCTGTTTTTTTCCGCCATTCTCACGCTGACTTCCTGCAGCGACACCAAACCGCCGAAGCCTTTCGGCGCTTGTCCTACCGCAGCTCAGGTGGAATGGCAAAAAATGGAGATCAATATGTTCTGTCATTTCGGTCCCAACACCTACACCGACCTTGAATGGGGTGAAGGAAACGAGGCGGAGGATATCTTCAACCCGACATCTCTCGACTGCCGCCAATGGGTTGCTGTGGCACAACAGGCAGGGATGGGCGGAATCATTGTCACCGCAAAGCACCACGACGGTTTCTGCCTGTGGCCCAATCCGCACAGCACCCATACCGTTCGCCGGAGCAGCTGGCGCAACGGCAACGGGGATGTCCTGAAAGAACTCAGCGAGGCCTGCAGCGAGACTGGCATGGCCATGGGTATTTATATCTCACCATGGGACCGCAACGCTCCAGACTACGGAACAGAAAAATACAACGAGACATTCTGTTTGACACTCGAGGACGCATTGTCAAAATACGGCTCAAAAGGCAGAATTTTCGAACAATGGTTTGACGGAGCCAACGGTGAAGGACCCAATGGCAGGAAACAAGACTACGACTGGCCCCTGTTCAATGCCACTGTCGCACGGCTGCAACCTGACGCTGTTGTTTTCAGCGACGTGGGGCCTGGTTGCCGATGGGTGGGAAACGAGAACGGCAAGGCTGGTGAGACTTGCTGGTCGACACTCAACACCGACGGTTTCTTTCCAGGGGCAGGAGCGCCTGCAACCGACACCCTCAACCAAGGCAACCGTAACGGAAAGCACTGGATACCGGCAGAGACAGACGTCAGCATCAGGCCAGGATGGTTTTACCATGACAACGAACATCCCAAAAGCGTCAACGAACTCATAGAAATCTACTTTACCAGCGTTGGCCGCAACTCCATACTGCTGCTCAATGTGCCTCCTGACAGACGCGGCCTCATCGCTGAAGAAGATTCTCTTCGCCTGATTGCATTTCGCAAGGCACTTGACAGCATCTTCTCCAAAGACCTGGCAAAAGAGGCCACCGTTACAGCAAGCGACACTCGCGGAAACAGATGGTGCAAGACATTCAGGGCCAGCAATGTGACCAACGACAACTACGATAGCTACTGGACTGTGGATGACAGCGTCCTGTGCCCTACCTTGACATTGTCTTTCAAGGAGAACATCACGTTTAACATTATTATGCTTCAAGAATACATACCTCTTGGCCAAAGGGTCGAGGCTTTCCATATTGAGTATCTCGACGACTACGGCAAATGGAGACATCTGTCCTCGGCAACCACCATCGGCTACAAACGACTTCTCCGCGCCAAAGAAACCACAACAACGGCGGTACGTATATGTTTCGATAAAGCGATGGCCTGTCCCGCGATAAATCGCATAGCCCTGTTCCATCATCCGCAGACAGAAACAGTGAGCAAGTACTAAACCCGACAAAGACTATCATCTGTGCAAAGGATTATTTTTTTCTTGGTTTTCTTCCTCCAGTTCGCCGCGCTGATTGCACAGCCGACGATTATACAAGGCACTGTCACCGACGCAGTGACAAGAGAGCCTCTGCCGTTTGTACAAGTAGGCTTCATCGGGACAACATCAGGGACAACTACCGACCTGAACGGACATTTTCAGCTATCCAACAAACAAGACAAAGACTCTGTACGTTTCCAGATGATGGGGTACGCTCCAGTGATAAAGGTGGTACCGAAAGGCAAGACAACCAAAAGAATGAAGATTGCCATGATGCCAAAGACAAACATGATGCACAAAGTGGTTGTAACTGCATCGAAGGGTGGAGGGCGCTACAAGCGCCGTGGCAATCCCGCCGTGGAGCTAATCAAGAAAACAATTGAACACAAGGAACTCAACCGGACACAATCCATATCCCGCTTCAGCCGCGACGTATACGAAAAGACCACCTTGGCCCTCAACGATTTTCATCCCGACTTTGAAAACAAACGGTTATGGCGAAAACTGAATTTCCTTGAGAAATACATCGATCTGACTCCCTTTGACTATGTTCCGATACTTACTATCTCCATGCGAGAAGTGATGATGAAAGAGTCATTCTGTCGACATCCCAACCAAAGCAGAACCCTCGTTACGGCACGACGTATCGAGGGACTTGATGATTTTCTTGGTCCCGACGGCATCGACGAGAGTTTAAGCGCACTCTTCGTCCCGATAGACATTTACGACAACGACATCGAAATGATGCTCAACCACTTCACAAGTCCGCTAAACTCAACCATTGCAACAACATTCTACAGATACTATATCACCGACACGGTGACGATAGGTGACGTGAAATGCGTCGAGGTGGCTTTTGCCCCCGCCAACGAACGCAACTACGGATTCACCGGTCAAATGTACATAGCGCTTGACAGCAGCTATGCAGTAATGAAATATAGCATGACGGTGTCGCAGAATGTGAACCTGAACTTCGTTCACGGCCTTACCATTGTCCAGACATTCAATGAAAACCGCCTTCCAGACCGCTGCGACACTTACGGACGCATGTACGCAGGCAAGCACACACAGCAACTTTACGCCCATCAGACACGTGTCTATTACAACTACGACATCTCAGACAGCGCAGCATTGCTGCCAGACAGCCTGTTTGCTCCATTTACAAATACCGCCGCCCTTCCCAACATCAAGATGCGACGCAAAGTATGGAACGAACTGAGACCCATTGAACTCACCCCAAAGGAAACTGTCATAGACAGCCTACGCTATGAGCTGGCCAGACTTCCGGAGATGCGAGCATTGAAGAAAACAGCCGAAATAACAATAACAGGATACGCCGCCACCCATTCAAAACGCGACTCCAGCTATTTTGACATTGGACCAATATACAATTTTCTCAGCTACAACCACGAAGAGGGCTGGCGTGTACGATTCGGCGGCATGACCACCGCAAGACTCAATCCCCATAACTTCCTTGAAGGATATGTTGCTTACGGTTTCAAGGATAAAAGACCAAAATTCAACACATACTACATTCACACCTTCGACGAGAAAAAGCACCAGTCGCATGAACGGCCCCTAAGCCTATGGAGTATTGGCGCCGCTTATGACCTTGAAGTACCGGGGCAAAGCCTCGAAACATTAGATCGCGACAATATCTCATCGTCGAACGAGATCCCGCACAAAGTACAGTATGTGGCGCAAGGCATCATACGTCTGCGAAAAGAATGGCCCAACCACATCAATATTGACACATGGCTTGCCGCACGCCGCTACGAGCCTGCCGGGATACTGCAATACATGCAGTATCAAGACGACGGCAGCCTGGCAGAAGTGCATCGCTTTGGAGAAGCAGAATGGACCGCCAAAGTTTCATTATGCCCTATCCGCCCCGACGACAGCGGACGTCCGGCCAGCGCATCCCTGCTGAACATGAAGAAAGACTATCTAACTGTCCACCTCACACATCGCATTGCAATAATGAGCTTGGGATTTATGTATCAACGCAGCGACATGAGCGCCGAAAAGCGTTTCTGGCTTGGGGCTTTCGGCTATTTGGACACCAAATTTCGGGCGGGGATAATATGGAACCAGGCCCCCTACCCTCGTCTGATTATCCCCGACGGAAATGACAATATCTTCTTATCACCGTCGGCATTCAACACCATGAAACCAATGGAGTTTATCGTGGACCGCTACGCCTCGCTTCATTCTACATACCACATGAAAGGATTAATTCTTAACAATATACCATTAATTAAACGACTTCGCTGGCGTGAAGTCTTTGGATTCAATATTATCTACGGGACACTGTCAGACAAAAACAATCCTGAACAGCAGAGCAGTATATCGAGAGACCATCTCTTCAAACTGCCGGAAGACACCTCGCCACTCGGCGACAAGCCATACATGGAATACAGCATAGGTATAGAAAACATTCTGAAACTAATCAGAGTAGACTATATACGAAGAATATCCTACAATGCAGGTATGACATCAAAAGAGAAAGGTTTTATTCGTTTGGAGATACGGTTTACGTTGTAACGACAATGCAGTTCGTTTTTTTTGCATATTTTTGCATTTGACAAAAACAGAGATACCACATTTTATTATTTTTATTATCAATCGTATGAAGAAATCAATTATTATTGTCGTCTTGTTATTTTCGACAATCGGACTAAAAGCACAGACCAATATACAAGAGATGTATGATTTTAACCGTGGACATTTGACTACCACTTTGGAAATGTTTCAAGCGGACAAATGGGGCTCCTCTTTTTGGTTTGTCGACATATATCATCCCGACATTGCCTTGCCTTCCGACTTCTATAGCGAGATATCACGCTCGCTCAATTTCTGGAAAGATAGCAAACTCGGCGCCTTAAGCATGCATATCGAATGGAATGGCGGTATTAATGCGTCCAACTGCTGGCTTTTTGGTGCAGAATACATGCTGCACAACAAAGATTTTTCGAACATCTTCAAGTTCGTTCTGATGTACAAATACATCAGCGGACAGGATAATAATTTCCCAATGCAATTTACCTTCTTTTGGGAGATGAAAGACCTTTTCAGCGTCAAAGGATTAGCATTCAGCGGCTTTCTGGATGTTTGGGGCGAAAAAATAACCTGGGGCCTCACCGATGCCCTCACTCCCGACGAGACCGACTGGGTCATGCTCAGCGAACCTCAGATATGGTACAATTTAGGTCAACATTTCAACTGCGAGAACCTGCATGTCGGAGGCGAAGTGGAATTGGCCTACAATTTCGCAGGTGGATACCGCACCAACTGGGCTCGGAACAAAGGTTTCAATGCCGCCCCGTGTCTTGGAATAAAATGGATCTTTTGACCCCTGCAACAACTGAATTTTGAAAAAAACATTTCTAATCATATTGCTGATTGCCGCCAACACAGTGTGCCTCGCCCAAGTGGCTATAGATTCAAATTGGAGCGAGGATGTGAAAAGCGTGTACCTTAACAGCCTCTCCAACGAGCAAGACCCTCCCTATATCCGGATGGGTCAGTTCGGTGAACCCACGCAGCAACTCTTGCTTCGTTTCGACATCCTATCCCCTCAGCCCGAACATCTTCGCTATAGAATACATCACTGCGATGCTGAATGGCATTCCGACGACCTTGAAGACAGCGAGTTTTTCAGCGGACCCGTCGACGGGAGCATCAATAACTACCAGTCGTCCTTCACAACACTGATTGAATACACAAACTATTATCAACCAATCCCGGAAGAATCAGGGTATTTCATGGCATCCGGCAACTACCTGCTCGAGGTTTATCCTGCCGACAACCCGGACAGCATCATACTCACACGACGGTTTTATGTTTTCGAGGAGCTGGTCGACATTGATATGGAACCGAACAAACCCAGCGGTGCCTACGGCAATATCAACCGAGACCAGGAGGTCGACATCCGCATAACTCCGCGCCGTGGCAGCTATCTCCCCCTACATGGAGAATACTACCATGTAGTATTGCAGCAGAACCGAAGGGAAGACCTAAAACGTAATCTCGGTCCTTGCGTATATTCAGGCAGCAGTATGGAGTACAAATGGCAGGCAGCCAACGTTTTCCCTGGCGGTAACCACTTCCGCTATTTCGATCTGAGTAACTTATGGGCGGCGATGTATCATGTACAACGCATAGAACAGTGGGGTGGCGAGAATTTTGCTTTTCTGCAACCTGAAGAAGACCGCTCAAGGAAGGTGTACACTCAATATAACAGCCTCAACGGAGGAATGAAGACCAATATCCGCGAACGGAGGAATCCTCATATCGAAGCCGATTACGTATGGGTTAATTTCAGTCTGCCGATGGAGAGACCGTTTCTTAACGGCTCAGTACATATCATAGGAGACCTGACCCTTGGGCGCCTCAACGATGAGAGCCGGATGGAGTGGAACGCACAATATAAAGCCTACACCAAACGCCTTTTGCTAAAACAGGGATACTATTCCTATCAGCTTCTTTTTCTCCCAGCCGGAAACCAGAGCGAGAAAGGCGAAGCACTAACAGCAACATTAGAGGGAGACCACTTCGTTATGCCTAACAACTACACGGCATACATCTACTACCGTTCACCAGGTTCACGATACGACAGGTTGGTGGGATTGCGGAGCATCGTCTTCAACTATTAACTTCACCACTTTCTTCGTTTTCCTGCTAACCGAAGCATGGGATGATGCCCTGTATCCCACAACCCACAGGATATCCCCTTGAGCATCGCATAACAGCCATATCGATTCCTTCTCAACCAGGCTAAGTTTCAAATCGCTGAACAGGTCGCTCACGAGACGACTTCCATTCATTCCAAAAGGGACAAAGCGGTCTCCTCTTCTCCAATGCCGCAAAGAGAGTGGAAAAACCAATTTCTCCAAATCAAAAATGGCCTCGTGGCGACTCAACTTAATTTTGATAGGAATGGAATCCATGCAGGCAGCACGCAACGAACAATCATGTAAAGGAATAATGGTTTTAGGGTCAAGAGAATATATTTGAACAATTTCGTCAGACCTGTCTGTCCGGGGAACAATCAACAGACAGTCTCTGTCTTTTACCAGCCTGTGACTATGCGAAAAAAACTGCCTGCCACTCTGTGCGTGGAGCGCTTGGACAACATTGTCACAGACAGATGACGAAAAACCAAATCGATGCAATATTTCAAAAAGATAGGTCTTCAACGGCGAAAGGGCAGAGAGTGCCTCAATATCGATACGCCATACTTCGCCATCCTTCCGCAAAAGCTTACCGCTTACAGACTCCACTGCCGAGCGATAAACCTGTTCCGTAGAGCGTAGATGTTCTATATTTTCCTGCATCGTTGCATCGAACGTGGGCGACATTTCCCGAAGCAACGGAATAAGTTGAAGGCGGATACGGTTTCGAAGAAAAAGAGGCTGACTGTTAGTGTAGTCCTCTACGAATCGGAGCCCTCTTTCGGAGACATAACGGTCTATGTCCTTGCGTCCGAATGGCAGCAAAGGACGGATGATATTACCGTTGCAGGGCATTATGCCGTGCAGTCCGGCAATTCCTGTGCCACGTAGCAAATTAATAAAGAACGTCTCTATAGAGTCGTCTCGGTGATGTGCGGTGGCAATAAGATCATATCCTTCGGATTGACGCACCTCTTCAAAGAACCCGTAACGAAGATTACGGGCGGCCTCCTCGATAGAGAGTCCTTTATTATTTGCATATTCTGTTGTGTTGAAATGCGCAGGATAGAAAGAGACTCCATAATGCCTTGCCATGTCGCGTACAAAGTCCTCGTCACGGTCGCAGTCGCCAGGCCGCAGGTTAAAATTACAGTGAGCTACTCCAAACGCGGTGCCACGCCGGTGCATGAGGTCGCAAAGCGTAACCGAGTCACGGCCCCCGCTCACTGCGAGGAGCACCCGCTGCCCATCGGCAATCAGGTGCTCCTCACGAATAAAACTGTCAAAGCGGTCGAGCACAACGTCAGCGTTTAATGACCATTCGACGCATCAAACGCTCGCCATCCTTCTCGATGCCATAGTAGTAGACGCCGGTAGACAAATCACCGGAATTGAAGTTGATGCTGTGGTCACCTGAGCCAAAGCTTTCCACTCGCTGGTGTACCAATCTGCCGAGTTCATCCATCACAAAGAATCTCACATCACCGGCAGTAGGCAGGAAGAATTCGATACGTGTGGAGTTGTCAAACGGGTTGGGGTAGTTCTGCTGGAGAGCCATACCGGAAGATGCATTAGCATAAGGTATGTTCAGATAGTTGACCACCTCTATATTCGTAGTCTGGTTGTTGCTATTATCGTAGTCACTCTTGTCGATTGTTACGCTACCAGTGTAAGTACGTGTCGGGCTCTTGGGTATCTTTGTCGGGAAATCGACATAGTATCTGACTCCAGGTGCGAACGACTGGAATATGTTCTTGGCTTTGATATTGCATCCGTTGATAACACCGACCAGTTTGAATTCTTGATTGCCGTTCGTCACCACGTTACCCATATTCTCGAATTCCAGACGTACATTGCACGAGTCATAACGATTCTCCTCGACTAATACCTTAATAGCACAGTAGTCGACATACTGCTCAACAATGGTGGATGTCGTATCGTTAGTCCTGTCATTGTCCTCGTCGGCTGTCACGAAAGCAGTAACATATTTAAAGTATTCGGGGTGCCATACGTGTCCTTCCGGGAATTCATAGTACAGAGAGCTTAGAGCCGGCAGCGGAGTGGTGCCATGCCATACAGTATCGACCAATGTGCTGGTATCATTGTAGTAGTAGTAGCCAATCTTGAAGTCATTGACGGCACGGGCTCCCACATTGTCGACAATAACCTGAATCTTTGCCATATTGAAAGTAGAGGTGTCGACAACGACGGCACGGGCACGTATGTCGGTAATGGCCGACAGGCCTTCAACCTTCATGGCGATGGTGTCGTTAAACGGATAATCGTCGCCTTCCATCTTTATATAAGCCATGAGATCCATAATACCCATAGAAGCACGGAACTTATGCCTGAAGGAGTAGTTAATATATTCGAACGACTGCAAGTCGTGGCCTAACAAAGCATTGAAATCGACAGTTTCGGTAACTGTATATGTGCCATTGTAGATATAGGTCACGTTGGCGCTCGACACTGGAGCCTGACCATAGTTACGGATACGTGTGGTGACAACGATAGAGTCGCCGGCGATAGTACGCTGGAGCGGGCTCATGAAGCTTACCATGCTGACATCATTGTCAAGAGGCGAAAGGTAGAATTCGCCACAGACGGAGTCGTTGTCGGCATACATATCCATATTCATAATAGTATACGAACATATCTGGAAAGTGTCGGGGAAATCGTTCTTGACCACGAACGGTGTTTCAAATTCGTAGATATCGCTCTCTCCCGGTTTCAGACCTGTCGTCGAGGTGTATGTACCCGTTCTGGCGAGGTTCACACCATAAGGCAGGTAAGCCACCTGTATAGAATAGAGTGTATCCAGACCGTAGTTCTTGATAATGACCTTTGGATTGATAATCTGACCAAATTTCGGAGCCGTAGGATAGGTAATGGCGATGACACCCACATCAAGGTTACGGCGCTGACGTCCAATCTTGAAGTTGTCTATAACAACGCCGTCACAAGGATTGCTTTCCGGCTCCACCTTGTAAACCATACGGAACTGGAGTCGTTGCTGGAAGTCGCCACTGATTTTCGACAGCGGGAAACGGCATTTAGAGTATCCATATCCCGGGCTTATACTATCCCAGGCGGTACCATTGTTATACCACATCGAGTCGTTTGCAGTACCGACGACAGACCAGCGTCCCATGTAGTCGTAGAATTCGATACGTGCGAGATGTCCCTCGGCCATGTCGCGGGCAACCCACAAGTCAAGGGTGTCGGGACGTATAATCGAGATATTAATTATAGGAGTATAAGCATAACTCACGTTACCTGTAGTATAGACATTCACAAAACCGTTGAGGTTTGTACCCATGACGCAAGAGTCGCTGACACATGCCATAATGTTGGGTTTATTCGTGACACCTCTTTGCCACAGGTTCTGGGTGAACGGACTATATCCACGTGGGATAAACCATTCGTTGCGATCCTCAAAGTCATCGCTATACACGAGAGTCTTGACTGGAGCTCGATAATACTGGTACAGCAAGGTGTCGTTGAGGTTGTTGGTATCGCCTAAAGTATTAACGACGATTTCGACATTTGTCAGACCGACAGCAAAGACACGTGCAGGAAGATCAACCGCAACACTTTGACCGGCATCGAGATCTCCAGTCCACTGCAATACACCTTGATCAGGAGCAGCGTTAACATTAGAGAACAGATAGTCAATAGTGGCGGCATGGATAGTTTCTGCACCTTTGTTGGACATCATGAATGTCACGACAACCGAGCTGTCGGAGGTATAACCCGTGTGACCTCCAATATGCTGCTCACGAGGAGATACAATACGCGATGCGGCAAGATCCACATCAGTTGGACGATCCTCTATATAGAGCAGATAGTCTTGCATCTGACCAAACTGGAATGAAGTAGTCGGATCCTTGACTTTTGTAGCGCCCTGATCTACGACTACACGCATACGCATGTAACCTGTGCGTATGTCAGACGGCAACGTGAAGACGAACTTCTTCGGCATGCCACTGATGATAGTGTCTTGATAGATGACTTCCGTAGCAGGATAGCTGTCAAACAATACGCTATCGTCAGGACTGGTGTAGACAGTGTAAGGCGCATATCTGAAACTACCGTCACGGTCGGCGTCAATCCATATCGAGAGCCAACCACTTGTAGTGTTATCGAACGACTTGTCGCTACTCATAACCTCGACAGTCATGGTATCGACAGTACCCTTTATGAGATGAAGCGCCCTGAGTTCGCCTAACTGCTGGTTAAAGGTGTTTCCACCATAGTCAGGCAGAGGTTCGGCCAATGTCTGAGGATTGTTTATAGCACCTATCTGCAGCGATGAATTCACAAAATTGATATAGTTCTGACCAGCGGCACAGACCTGGTTGTCAAGAGAGCTGAATGAGACACGCGTGATATCGAGACCTTGCTTGTTGTCAATCTGACACACTGGGTAAACATTATCCGGTGCGGCATAGAAGTGTATCAAGTCGCGCAAAGTATCGTTCAAGCGGACATTCTCGTTGGGCAGGTCTGTCCATGTGCGCAGACGATATGACTGTGTAGCAGACCAACTGGGGATGCTCAACAGTGAGTCAAAACGGAACACATAGACCGAGTCGGGCTGTATTGTGGCAGTGCAATTCTCCTCCACATGCTGCAACAGCACATTGTTACTGTTGTACAGTTCATACACGACAGGAATGTTTGTCATGGCTTGTGTACCATAGTTGATAAGAGCAACCTTCACAGAGTCGTTTGTCATATACACACGTGTGCCGACTGGTTCCACGACATCGAGGACGGCCATATCCACAGGGACACGGGCGTTCAGGTTTACATGTACAGCACTGAAATAGCTGGTGCAAGCACTCTGGACATTATTGCCATGTGTGCTAACACAGCATAGATAATAGGTGGAGTCGTGGAAATACTGTGGAGTTTCCCACCAGGTAGATCTCTGATAGTTGGTGGAAGTAAAGTATGGAGCATCCGTTGAGTCACGGAACCAGAGTATCGGTCTGTGTATTACTGAACCAGTAGGTGGCGTATCGGTCTGTGATGCATGGATAGTATCCCATGTGGCATAAGGAATATGCAGGTCGACACCGATAGGTGACTTTGGAGTATAGTACGACGAATGGGTCACATAGGTTGTAGTGTCATTCAGAGGTTTCTGGTCGTACGGGAATGTGCTCCAGGCACGGGCACGGACAGTAATATCCTTGTCGTTACCTGTAGGATAGAGGTTGGCCGTCTGGACGAAATCAAGAGTAACGTCAGCGTTAGGCTCCACATCGACAGGTAGGTTGATAGTCTCGGTGAAAGTTGTTGGTAGTGTCGACACGGTAACACCTGCGGTATTCAAAACGGCTTGGAAGCCCACAGGGACAGGAGTGCCCGTCAAGAAAGTTTTTCTACCCACATTGGTGAGCATTACAGACACCGGGGTATTTTGCAGACGGCAACCGCTCTCGTCGTGAATGATGACCTGTTTAGCCCTGAAGTTATATGCCGGGTCGAGGAAGAAGACAGACTCAAGGATATTGTTTTCCGGCACCGAATCATTACTCATCGGGAACATTACCACGAGGGTCTGTGTATCGATAACTCCGATAGGCATCACGATGTAGTTGACATCCACGACAGTATCCTGAGGCAACAGTTCGTCAACGATATGCTGGGTTGTAGTCAGCTGCGGATCGCTGCTGAGATATGCCCACCATCTGAGGTTACTCTCTGTAGAGGTACCGTCGTTGATAAGCTTTACGCGAATCCACAGCGTATCTGACTCAATATTATCGGTCTCAAGTGTAGGCTCATAGATTTCGACGATGGCCACATTGTGGTTCTTACGCACAAACTCATGGGCACCGATACATGGATTAGGAATCTGAGGACGAATATAGCCATCCAGGTCAAGAGGCACCATTGTATTGTATTGTGCCTTTTCGCAGAGGTTACCAATGGTGAGGTGGAGATCAGCACCGCTGACAAAATAGGGTTTCAGATTCAGGGAGTTGTTATCCATGTGATTTATCTGACGCAAACCATCAAGGCCTAAACACTCCTCACCTCCCCAAAGAGCGATAGCGTTTTCAGCACGACGTGTGTAATAGTCATTATAGTTGCTGTTGGCAATATTGGCTGCCTGCTGCACGAAGAGTGCGAAGCCGCTGCCGTCGTGACTGAAGATGTTATTCATGAGGGAAATCTCAGAACTTGATCCGACATGCATGGCGGCACTGCTCTGACCCGTATTGGTAGCCATCGGATATTCGAGACGACAGCTATTGTAGAATACATTTATCCATGTGCTACTATCAATCCAGATACCGGCAGAACTGTTGCTGTTCTTACCGGATATGGCACACATATTGTTAGAGACAAGGCTGCGTGTCGCGTTGGCTCCGACAACATTCACCAATTTAACGCCCACCTTGGCACCAGAGTAGTTGTCGCCAAGCACTATATTGTTGCGCTCGACAGTAACAGGGCCGTTGTGTTCGGCGACAAAGACACCGGTAAGTGCACGGTTAGTGTTGGCACCAGTAGCGATATGGTTGTTGTAGATATAAATATCGTCGATTTTACGCAGATGGACACCAGTGACCATGTAATTGCGTATGGTGTCGCCAACAATGTAGACACCATCCGATAATCCTGCTGCAGTGACGATACTCTTCACAGAATAGTATCCACTGTCGAGCACTGACGACTCAATACGCAAAGCATGGACGCCGTCACCGACCAAGAGACAGGATGCATTGGTATTGTTCAGACCGCCCTTGACACGGATAACGTCGTTCTTGAAATTAATCTGCGATGAGTTGCTGATAGTGATAACATTCGAGTAATTGCCAGTACCTCGGCCAAGGAATGTTATTCCCTCGAAGCCTATGAAATGAGCGCCATCGATATTAATGACGTAGTTTGCTGCATTGACAGGTGCATAGCGAAGTACTACGCTTGACGGAGACTGGGTATTACCCACAAAAGTGACAGTGTTGGTTGCTGACACTCCATCGATGGAACCCAAAGTCACCTGCTCGTTGTAAACACCGTTCTGTACATTGAACACAACAGCGCCATCGACACCGGCATTGACCAGAGTGTCAATAGCTGCATTGAAACTTGTGTATAGTCCTGTAGAGCCTATGGTGTAGTTACCTGCGCAGAAACGCACGTTAATCATCTTGGAGATAGTATCGTTCGACTGAACCGTATCACCAGCCAAAGTAACAGCCATCCTCAAAACATGACGTCCAGGGGTGAAAAGATGTTTTACTATCGTAAGATCGACATCGGTCTGCGGAGCAATATTCGGGCCGCTGCTATAAACGCCATGGCTATTGTCAATCCAATAGTCGACAGTGTAGCCGCTGATAGGCTGAACGCCCATATTGCGCAGATTGATATTGATATTAGTGCTGTCGCAAGAGTTGACGGCCGACGTGTCGGCTGCAGTCCAAGAAATTGATGCATCGGCATCGGGGGTGCCTATAACCGTAATGTAAACAGGTGTTGTCGGGCCTTCACAGCCGAAGTCGACAAAACCGAAACGCACGTCAGGCCTGTTAGCTGAACGGGATCCTGAAGCAGTGAAGTTAACCAAGTCGGTGTTGTCGTCGTTCTTGAAGATGACCTTGTTTGCACCTCCATTGGTATAGCGAGTCCTGGCACCCTGAGAAATGGCGGGGTTGATTGTGCGTGTTATCTGAACAACGATGTTATCCGTACCATTCCAGTGGAAAGCGTTGGTAAGATTGTGTGTAATCCATCCTTTGCTCGTATTGGAAAGCGTAAGAGTGCCAACAGAGTAATAATTTGTCACAGGCAACCAGCCATTGTTCGCAGTGAAGGTTGTTTGTGATGTCGTTCCGATAGAGATGGTGTAGTTAGTGAAACTCATCGTACCCGACGGAGCCAGTATGGTATCCAGATAGAATGCGACAGTCTGGATAGGACCGGCACTGTGACCTGCATCTATCAATTCCGAAGCGAGATATAGGTACTGTTCCTTGACATATTTCTTTTTGGGGTTGTAAGGTGACGGGTATGCGGAGGCTGTAGTGAGAGCAGCCATGTTACCCACATGCAGCGGATTGATGCGGGCACCGAGACCGGACACATAGAAGGTATCGTCCACATAGAGGTTAGAGGTGGTATATACATTGCAGGTATCAAGCACGTTCATGAAACGGTCGTACCATTTCAGCGAGTCGGTCGGGGCTGTGATGGAGTGCAGGACAGCATAGCTATCATACATCACAGTGTCGTAAGCCTGGACATTGGGGACACCCGGCATATAGAGTGAGGTCAACGACTGGCGGATAGTGTCGTTGAATGTAGTGTTGTCGGCAGAGACCTTTTCGACCCATACAAGCACATCGAAATCGACAGAGGCCGAAGCGACAGTAAAGTCAGGTGCAATGCTGAATGTATGCTGTATGGAGCTGTTTGCGGAAAGTCCTGTGACGAGGGTATCGCTGCATGTCTGCAAGGCAATAGCCTGACCGGTATATTGAGGATAGCCTGTCACCCTATAGTTGAGCACCACCTGGCCGCTGGGCTGTGCACCACGGTTATGGACATCCACCGTTATGGGAGTGACGCCCATACCACATCCGTCAGTGAGATCGAGGTTTTCCACAACCATGTCCACATTAGGCAGGTTAATCAGATGGATAGATACTGTAGCCACGTCACCGAGACAGCCATTATCATGGAATCTGACAAGGTTGCTGTTGGTAGTGCCCATCGTCATCTTGTTGTTGTCGTCGGAGCGCTGCCAACGTGAAGCAGTATTGCTGTAAGAAGCGTTGGGGGCAGGCCAAGCTGTGCGATAAACGCCAGCGGTAGGAATGCTGTCGGGTAACGAGATGCCGGGACCATACCAGACAGTACTCGGAACGTTCTTGTTGGTCCAGTTGGTTTGAGTGGTGACCTCGTTGAGAGCAACCGCATCCCTAATGATACCCTTGCTTCTGTAAATTATACCCAAATTGGCAGTCTGGTTAGGATTAACTGTGGCGGTAGCTATAGTCTTTGTAGAGTCGACATTGTTGATACCCGCCCTGTACTGAAGCACAAGAGTCTTGCCAGGCTGGATAGTCACATTGGGGAATTTATAGATTTTGTTGTTCAGCGAGCTGGTATTGCTAACCAACATGATGGTGTCATTAAGCAGATTTGCAGGATAGTCTCCGATATTGGTCAACTCCACTGCAAGGGTTGTAGAGGCATTCATCCACAGCGGCATCGGGTAAGTAACACCCGGTGCATTCTGTTTCAGCTGAACCTCGGTAATCTTGACAAGCGGGAAGTCGCGTTTCTGTCTTACATAGAGGGTGGTGTCTGTATAGAGGTTACCAGTGGTGAACGTGTTGCCTCTCCAAATAGCGGAGTCGCTCGTGGCAGAGGTGTACCAGTAGACCTCGGACTGGTGAGATGTGCTGTTGGTGTAGACATTAGAATACCATGTCTGCAAGCCACCGGAGACAGTCACCGTAGCAGAATCGCCATAGTTTGAGTTGACGCTGACGTTATTGGGGGCAGGAGCATGATAATGGGCCGTGACGGTCATCATGCTCGTATCGTTGGCTGGGTTCGGGTCAATTGTCGATGTAAGCCAAGCATAGAACTTGTAAGTCGTATCCTCCAAGCCATTTGCCGGGAACGGTATGGTAGCCGATGTATTGAGAATGATGGTATCCGTCGGCGGAATGACGCGGTTGATGACGATATTGCCGGAAACGCCAGGTGCCATAGTGCCCGGGGTGTTAGTGCGAGAGTATGTCAGTTGTACAGTAGTTGTCGCCGTAGAGGGATCGTATGCATTGATACCACTGTTTTTGATAACTACGCGGAGCGGGGCTGCCGACGGGGCTTCACAGTATTCGTCATAAGGTTCAAGGAATTCGAGAATCTCGAAATCATACGGCAGGGCGGAGAACTCAAAAGCTCCGACACAGGGTGCCGTGGCATTACGAGTGGTGCCGAACATATCATCGGTCACCTCAACAAAAGGAACACCATGCTCCTTGACATTCTGGCTGTAGGAGCGCAAGTCTGTCGGAGTGCTGACGAGGAACGCTGGATTCACATTCTGTGAATTGCCGTCCATGGAACAATGCGACTGCCAGTTGGCAAATGTATAGCAGTTGATACCGTCATACTTGTTCAAGAGAGGACTCTGCGAATAATATATATTGTATCCTATATAATTAGTAGCATTTTCCGTAGGTATATAGTTGAATGCAAAGTTAACCGTGTCAAAACAAGCGACAATGTTATTGTAGAAATAGCTGTTCTCAAGAGTTCCACCGCCGAAAGTTGCAGCAGCGATACCGCTACGTGTCGGTGCTGTCATTCTGATAGAGTTGTAAAGAATCTTGGAATAATTTGCCGTAATGATATTAAGGGGTGTCGTAAGCATATTCGACGTACCGTCGTCGGCGCAAACCAGCATATTGTTAGCCACCACAGCATAACCGGCGGGAGAGCCAAAGAAATTGGTCGCACCGATACAAGAGGCGCCCGAAGTCACATAGACTGTGTTGCGGGTAACCTTTGTCGCCCCGTCGCAGTCCTGCAGCAAGATAGCATAACTTGAATTGGCATATATTCCATTGCAGGTATTGCTGTCGATGACAGCGTTGACCTGGTTACGAACGATGATTCCGTTAACGCCTTGGTTTTGGAATGAACATCCATGCACCGTGCTTCCGTGAGCCATATTGTCCTGTGCAGGGCCCACGAGACTTATACCCGCAGTACCACGATTGAAGCTACAGTTGCGAACCACCATGGAGTCTGCGCCGCCGGAGTACAGCAATGCAGATGCAGCCATAAACGAGGCTGCCATGTTTCCGTCTGGTGTCTCAGAGAAGGTACATTCGTCAAACTGACATCCCGTACTGGAGGTACCCATACGGACCAAATAGGTGGCACGATTCGTTGAACTAGATGACTGGAAAGAGATTTTCTTGAACCTAATATGGTGGGCTCTTTGGAGATTAACCAACGAATTAACCATAGCCGTATCATGCATGCTCGACACGAACACCACCGTATTCGCGTTGCCCGACAGAGGTTCGAACTGCACATAGTTGCTTGCCGATGCTCCAGGTATCGTTGGGAACGTGTGAGGCATGTAAAATCCGTTTGCCAGCTTCACAGTCAATGGTCCGTTGACACCGCACTGACTCAGGGCATAAAGCAGTTTCTCCAACGACTGGTAGTCTGGAGTGGATCCTCCGACGGTGCGGATGCCGCTCATGGGACCGTCACAGCTGATGAAGCGGGTCCAGAGGGTATCGTTCAGCGGTTCGTGGTCACGATACAGAGAACCTGCTGACAATACAGAGTCGTCTACCCATGCCAGCATCTCGTGGTAGCCAGCAGGATAAGTCTGGGTGGTGCTTATCGTCACGTCGGTCGTCGCGCCTCCTGCAAGGTTGCCTGTCCAGTCGTAATACTGATGAGCGCCGTTGTCAACGCTGAAATAGATTCGGACGGAATTGATAGGCAGTGCACCAAAGTTTTTCAAGGTAACCACGACATTGTTCGTTCCCACAGCGTTGGCGGACGTGGAGTCGTTGGGAGTCACATACCCGCTGATACCGCAGTCATAGAGCAGCGGCACATTCTTGTTAACACGCAACGAAAAGTTAGGACGCTCCCTATACGGGGGATCAGGCTGACTCTGAAAATACGGAGAGGTAAACGGATCCATTCCATACGAAGCGTTGTAGGCCACATGCAAAGAACCTGTCGAGTTGCTTCCTGTGGCAGCATTGAAAGTCCTTACTGATACAGCCGAAGGATCGGAAGAGACATTGTCAGAAATCATCGTGATACGAAGACCCTTTCCTGCATAGAAGAAAGTATCCTGAAGGTTGATTGTTCCATAAGTGTTGGCATTTTGTGTGATGACCAGCGACGAGTCATAAACCTGTTTTTGGAATCCCGTATAAAAATCGTTAGTGCTGCTGAAAGCAAAATCGGTAGGCACATTACTCATCTTCACGACAAAACGGTTACGTGTCGAGTTCACCACGCCATTTGCCACCGGGAAACGGATTTGTGTAATGGCGCCAGGTCCAAACACATTGGTCATTTCTGCACTGTCATACACAATCTCACATTTCATATCTCCCATGTTCGGGAAAGGCAGATTGAGATTGCCACTGGTAACAATATCCGACATAGGAGCATAGAGTTCTCTACCACGTATACTTTTGTATGTCATCCATGCAGAGGCGTCTGACGGGAAGTTAGTCTGGTTATGGTTTATAGTATTATCCTTTGCAACAATATGCCATTTGACAATAGTGTCATATCCGCAGAAAGGCAAATATGTTTCCCAACGGTTGGAGCTGCCCGTCATTGGAGTCATGGTCTTACGTAGAATTGGAGTATTGGTTCCCAGCTGGTATTCCACATACACCGAGTCGTTGCAGATACCCTGTGTCAGAGGGGTAGTCACCTCGGTAGCGAGATGGGTTCCACGGCTATTGGGGTAGTTGACCAGATCGGGATAGTCAACCATCGTCATTACAGGCAACAGCATCGAGTTAGGGCTGCACTGGACTTTGATATTGTCAAGGTACCAGCCTTGGTTCGAAGCGCCCGCGGAGGTCCTTGGACGCAGACGAAAACGAATCATCAGTTTACGGTCGGACAATGGGATAGACTGCAACTGCAGCTGAAGTTTAAAACGTTCGCGTTTCCACCATGTGTTGTTGGTGGAGGGACCCATCCATGTCGAATACGAGCGTTTCGAGAACGAGGAGTTGCTGATATAGTCCGTGCTACCGCCACCCCATGTGATGTCATAGTAGTCGGTACCGTTAAGCGGGACCCAGTCAGGACTACCCACTCTGCGAACCTCCACCTTTGCCACGTCGTTAACAGCAGCAGCAGTGAACGGGTCTACATCGCAGATGTGCATAAATTCCAGATAGAAAAACTGGAACTGGCCATTGTCAGTAAAGTCAATGGTGTCGAGCAGCACAATCACCTCTTGCGAAGAATGTTGCAATTTCAAAGCCCTGTCACCTGACGAAGAGAGCGATGTCACCACCGATGCGGAGCCTTGCACAATTGTGTAGCTCGAAGTTTCGCCTGTCGTTTCAAAACCCTGTTGGTACTTTGTCACTATCTGACCATTGGCACTAAAGGCCATAATCAGAGAAATCAGTCCCAATAGCAATAAACGTTTTTTCATATTATAATATTTATATTTTTCTAACTGTCAATTATATACACGCCCAAAAACACCCCATAAAAGGGTTTTATGAGCGACAAAAAGATTTTACAAATGTACGCAAAAAGTTACAAATAGCACTACTTTTTAATTTTTTTATATAAAATAAGTGTTTCTACGATACACTATAATTTATTTTTCAAGCATTTAAAAATTAACAAAAACTCTTTACACGAAACAATGGCAACATCACATATTATAGTGTCGTTTTGGGCACTGAAAAGTCGGCAAAAACAAGTTAAAAAATCATAATATCCATGATTCGTTTTTTTTTAGTATTTTTGCAAACTCAAACAAACAATAATGAACGATAATTTAGACGCTACAGGCAACAGCCAAAGCACACGGGAGAGAGAGGTTGAACGCGCCTTGCGTCCCAAAGCCTTCGACAGTTTCGCGGGACAGCAGCAGGTACTTGACAATCTGCGCATTTATGTTCAGGCGGCAAAGGCACGCGGTGAATCGCTGGACCATGTGCTGTTGCACGGTCCTCCGGGCTTGGGAAAGACCACCCTTTCGCACATCATCGCCAACGAGTTGGGCGTAAACCTGAAAATGACTTCCGGACCTGTGCTCGACAAACCTGGGGATCTGGCCGGACTGCTCACCTCGCTCGGACAAAACGACGTACTGTTTATCGACGAGATACACCGACTGTCGCCGATAGTGGAGGAATACCTCTACTCCGCCATGGAGGACTACCGCATCGACATCATGATAGAATCAGGTCCGGCGGCAAGGAGTGTACAGCTGAGCCTCAAACCATTCACCCTTGTCGGAGCCACCACACGCTCGGGAATGCTTACGGCACCTCTACGTGCACGCTTCGGCATCACCTGTCGGCTCCAGTACTACGACGCACCTACACTGACCAGCATCATCAACCGTTCCGCTTCACTCCTTAACGTAAAAATCACCAGCGAGTCAGCAATGGAGATAGCACGCCGAAGCCGTGGCACCCCGCGTATAGCCAACCTGCTTCTGCGCCGTGTGCGGGATTTTGCCCAGGTCAAAGGCGACGGTACAATAACACTCGATATCGCCCGCTATGCACTGCAGGCTCTCAATGTAGACCGTAACGGTTTGGACGAGATGGACATCCGCATACTGTCGACAATAATAGAAAAATTCAAAGGCGGTCCTGTGGGACTTGGAACCATTGCCACAGCAGTAGGCGAAGAGGCTGGGACAATAGAGGAGGTCTACGAACCATACCTTATTCAGGAAGGCTATATAATGCGTACCCCTCGCGGCCGCGAGGTCACCCAACTCGCCTACCAGCACCTGGGGAAGTTCCGCACCGGCGGCCCCCAAGGAGAACTATTCGAAAACTAAACCACGACGTAAAAAATGAGAACACTTGTCAAAAACATAAAAGAGCTGGTACAGGTTGAATACCAGACACGGCTACGCGTCTGCGGCAAGGAGATGTCACAGATGCAGACGATAAAAGAGGCATATCTTATTGTTGAGGACGGAAAAATATCCGACTTCGGACCAATGTCTGAATTGAAGGAACAGACCTTCGACAAAGAGTATGACGCCACAGGGCGCATGGTATTCCCTACTTTCTGCGACTCGCATACGCATCTGGTCTATGCCAACTCGCGCGAGTTGGAGTTTGTCGACAAAATTCGCGGCCTCAGCTACGAGGAGATTGCAAAACGCGGTGGCGGCATCCTCAACTCTGCCAAAGCAACAGCGGCGGCCTCGGAAGATGAGCTGTACGATATGGCCTGGCAGCGTCTCGAAGATGTTATGCATCTGGGAACTGGTGCTATCGAGGTCAAGAGCGGATACGGCTTGACTACCGAGAGCGAATTGAAGCTCCTGCGCGTGATCCGTCGCCTAAAAGAGAACTCGCCACTGACCATCAAGTCCAACTTCCTTGGAGCCCATGGCATCCCGATGGAATACCGCGGCCATCAGGAAGACTATGTCGATCTGGTCATCAATGAGATGATTCCTTTGGTTGCGGCTGAGGGTTTGGCAGATTTCATCGATGTGTTCTGCGACCAGGGGTTCTTCACCGTCAAGGACACCGAGCGTATCCTTGAGGCAGGTATAAAAAATGGTATGCGACCTAAAATCCACGCCAACGAGATGGCTGTCTCCGGAGGTGTACAAGTAGGCGTGAAGTACGGTGCCATCTCCGTCGACCACCTTGAACAGATGGGTGATGCTGAGATTGAGTGCCTGAAAGATACCGAGACGATGCCCACCATCCTTCCCGGCTGCGCTTTCTTCCTCAACCTGCCCCTCTCCCCTGCCCGCAAGATGATTGACGCAGGCCTGCCTGTGGCAATGGCATCCGATTACAATCCCGGCACCTCGCCTTCGAACAATATGCAACTCATCCTCTCAATGGCCTGTATCAGGTATCGTCTCACTCCTGAAGAGGCTTTCAACGCCACTACCATCAACACGGCCTACGCTATGGGAGTAAGCGACATTTTAGGAAGTATCGCCGTAGGCAAGACTGCCAACTTCTACATCACCAAACCCATCTCCTCATACGAATACATGCCTTACGCATACGGAGAAAACAAAGTGGAGTCGGTATTCATAAAAGGACGCAGAATATGATAAAAGTCGAACATCTGTTCAAATCCTACGGCTCACTGCAGGTATTGAAAGACGTATGTCTGGAAGTGGCAGAAGGCGAGGTCGTCTCTGTCGTCGGCGCTTCCGGTGCAGGCAAGACGACGCTGTTACAGATTATCGGCACACTCGACAGGGCAGACAAAGGCATCGTGACAGTAAACGGAAAAGATGTCACAAAAATGGGGGAACGGGAACTTGCCTTGTTCAGGAACCACAACATAGGTTTTGTATTCCAGGCCAACAACCTTTTGCCCGAATTCACTGCACTGGAGAACATCTGCATGCCCGCACTCATAGGCGGAAAGAGCATGAAAGAGGCCGAGACCGAAGCCATACCGTTGATGCAGTTCCTCAACATCCATAGCCGGGCAGGCCACAAGCCGTCAGAACTTTCCGGAGGAGAACAGCAACGTGTCGCTGTGGCGCGTGCACTGATAAACAAGCCGGCAATAGTCCTTGCCGACGAGCCGTCAGGAAATCTAGACTCCGTCCATGCCCGCGAACTGCATGAGCTGTTTTTTGAACTGCGCGGACAATACGGACAGACATTCGTCATAGTGACACACAACCGCGAACTTGCCGAAATGTCCGATAGACAAATAGTGCTGAAAGATGGAGGAATATACAATGAAAACAACTGAGTTTCAACAATCCCAACAGACAAAAAATGATAGCAGACAAGGATAAAAACACCGACAGAAACAGATACGGAAGGAAGCCTGAAAACCGCTCATCCAGAAGGAAACTCGAAGACAATGAAAACCAACCGTTTCACGTGAAACATCAAAAAGAGGGGAAGCTACAACTTGTATGCGGCATGCGTCCTGTCCTGGAAGCCATCGACACAAAAAGGCAAATTGACAAAGTATTTATACAGAACAATATCGAGGGCTCTTTAGCCTCGGAACTCCGTAAAGCTGTAGCTGATGCGGGAATAGCATTCCAATATGTTCCCGTAGAGAAGCTGAACCGTATGACAAGCAGCAACCACCAGGGTGTCGTGGCAGTCATATCGCCGATCGTATACCACGACTATATGCAGACCCTTCAGGATCTGCTTGACGAGGAGAAGAAACCGGTCTTTCTGCTGCTTGATCACATCACCGACGTCCGTAACCTCGGCGCGATAGTGCGTACCGCCGAATGTGCCGGTATTGACGCTGTCATTGTTCCAGACCGCGGCAGTGCACAAATCAACGAAGATGCAATAAAATGTTCGTCAGGAGCCCTTCTGAGAATGAAAATATGTCGTGAGCAGAACCTAAAGACCGTCATAAACTTGGCACGCCAATCGGGGTTACAGGTATGTGCAGCCACCGAAAAGGGAGCCACGAGTTATCTCAATGTCGATTTCCGTCGTCCGACACTGCTCATCATGGGCTCGGAAGACACAGGCATTTCGTCCGAACTGCTAAAAATGTCCGACGTAAAGGCCTGCCTGCCGATTATGGGAGAGATACAGTCACTCAATGTTTCTGTAGCGGCAGGAATCTTCATGTACGAGATAGTCCGTCAAAGACAGTCCGACTCAGAGGCCTAACAAACGAAACATACATTTTCTCCACAAGGACACAATAATAGGACACTCGCACACGTTAAGTAATGGTTAATGGTTAATGGTTAATGGTTAATGGGGATTATCTCAGTTGGGTGCCGAGGGGGGTGTAGGTATGGCCGTGGCGGAGGATGAGGAATTGGCC
>JAGCUU010000014.1 GCA_017962665.1 Bacteroidales bacterium
GTTATAGAGACGGTGTTCACCTCTTCCCATTCCGAACAGAGAAGTTAAGCCCGCCCTCGCTGATGATACTGCACTTGTTTGTGGAAAAGTAAGTCGCCGCCCATCTTTATAAGAGCATCTCAATTGAGGTGCTCTTTTTTTTATTTTTGGTGGCTATGGAGTTCGGTTGCCTCATCGAGTTCGGCAGGCATACCACGCTCATCAAGCTCGCGGGGCATACCAGTCGGCCAAGCCGACGGCATACCACACCTCTTCCCATTCCGTGCCGAAGGCGTCGGCTCTGCCGACTGCTGAGGCTGCCGAGCCGTAGGCCGCGAACACCTTGGAAATAGATAATGTGGTGAGCAACACCGCTGAATTAAAATAATATGGGGGTCAAGGGACAGGTACCTGTCACAGACCTATTCTGAGGGATAAAGCAGATATCGGCGACAACTGAACTATAGGTTTTTCATACTACAAAATGTGAAGCGGGGCGGCCATGAAGTGAACCCCGAAAGTTGGACACAATAAAAACGCCTGCTGTCATGCAGGCGTTTTCCATGTTTTTGTTTTGACGCTTGTGTTTATTCGTTGCGGGCGAAGTTCAGCGTGAGGGTCAGCGGGGTGCCGTCCTCGGCGTAGAACATGTTCAGGTTGAAAGTGATGATGTCGGTGGAGTCGTCATAGGTGAACTCCAGAGGAGCGATGGTCTCTTCGCCGTCCATGTCCTCAGCGGCAACGGTCAGGTAGCCGGTGTGGGTGGCACCGTCGTAGGTATACTCATAGGAGACACCGGTAATCTGCTCCAGTTCGCCCTCGTCGCCGCCAAAGGCCATAACGTTCTCGGGGAAGCTGAAGTGGGCATACTGGCCGTCGAAGTTCAGACCGAACACATAGGTCTCTTCAGCAGTGCTGTCCATGCAGGGGATGTCGGTACCCATCAGGTTGCTGAGGAGCTCGCTGGTGGTCACGGTGTAGGTCCAGTTGGTGTTGTGGAGGTCGGAAGTGCTCTTCACACGGGCACCGCTGTTGACGGGGTCGGTGTTGCCGCCGTTGGTGACATCGTCTTTCTGGCAAGCGGTGAAGGAGAGGGTCAGGGCTGCAAGGGCAGCGATAAACAAGGTCTTTTTCATGATGTTTTTTTTAATGTTTGTGATTATTTGATTTGTTTCTTTTCGCTAATAAGAACGGAATAACTTTTGAAAAAACTACAGACGGCTGAAATTTTTTTTTCTTTTCTCTTTTCACTTTTCATTTTCCACTTGAAGGCTGAGGGTTTGGAAGGGTGTGCCGTTGAGGTCGGTGTGGGTGCCGGCAACACCTACGAGCTGCAGTTCGGCGCCGATGAGGAGTGCGACATCGCCTTCCGGGGTCTCGCTCTCGTTCCACATCATCATGCCGTGGACGGTGAGGATGAGGGTGCTGCCGTCGGCGAGTTGCATGGCCCATACGGCTCCTCCCAGCGGCGGATTCTCGAGCACGGGGGTGGGGGCGAGGACGAGGGTGCCGGTGTAGAGCTGTGCCTGCTGGGTGTCGTCCTGTCCGAGGTTGACATAGGCGGTGCCGTTCCAGGTGCCGTTATCGTAGGTTACGCGAACGGTCTTGCCGGCTTTCTCCATCTCTTTCATCCAGGCTTTGAGCTCCTCGCGGTCGGAGGTGGAGATGGTGGTGGGTGTGTCGGAGGCGTTGCCTTTCATCTGCGAAGGACGGGTACCGACGAACATCACCTGTTCGCCGCTCTGCGTGTAGTCGCAGAAGCGGTCGAGGAGGGCGTCGAATTCGGCCTCGGTGGTGAGGCGGACGGTGGTACCGTCAAAGACGGAGAGGGCGCTGTGCTCCGAAACGGTGTAGAATATCTCTCGAGTCTGGTTGTTGCTGTCAGAGTTTTCCTTTTCGCAGGACGTCATGCCCGCTAACCCCATTGTCAACATCAATGCAATGAATATCTTTTTCATATTAATATCAATATCTTAATTCTTTATTTATTCGTTATTTTTAGTTCTTCATTCTCTCTATCTGGTAGTCGATAAGGGCATCGTACTGAGCCTCGTTATCGATGCGGTAGAAGGCGACGGTGCGTCTCTCGTGCGAGGCGATGACGCGCAACAGGGGCTGTCCGTTCCATTCGGTGCGCCGTGCGGGATTCTCGGTGTCGCCGAGCCAGCTCACGGAGCCTTCCTCGCCGCGGATGTCGAATTCTGTGCAGAGCTGCTGCCAGTCCTCGTCGTTCTCGGCCTGCAGCATGACGACATCGATGCGCACACTGTCGCTGAGCTTGAAGCCGTCGACCTCGGCCACCTTGAGCTCCTGCCGATGGGCGTAGTGCTGGTAGAAGGCGCTTGCGGAGGGCTCTCCTTCGCGCGAGCAGCTGGCGAGCGTAATGAAGAATGAAAAATGAAGAATGAAGAATAGGCTTGCGCCAAACATTGACGCCAACCGTTTTCTATTCTTTATTCTTATAATATTTTCGTTTCTCATTTCTTTATCATTTAAGCGTTACCAGCATCTCATCAGCCATATCGACCCAATACTGGTCGGCGATATTGGCGCGGTTGCAGTAGGCCACGGTGTAGCTGTCGTGACCAGTCTGAGCGCCTGTCAGCAAGGGTAGGGTGGCCCCTGCCGCCATCAGCACCAGTGCGGCGATGCCCATGTTGCGGCGCCGACGGGCGCGCCAGGCGGGGTATTCGGCAGAGAGGCTTTCGGTGTATTTCTCGACCTCGGCCTTTTCCCACAGTTCGTCAAAATGTTTCTCGTCAATCATATCATTGCTTTTCTTAGTTTCTCTTTGATGCGGACCAGGCGGACGCTGACGTTCTTCTCGGTCATCTCCAGTGTCTTGCCTATCTCCTCGTAGCTGTAGCCTTCGAGTTGCATGGTCACTATCGTGCGGTCGGGTTCCTCAAGACGGGCTATCTGCTCGTGCAACTCGTGCAGCAGGCTGTTGTCTTCGTCTTGCTGGTCGTATCCTTCGGGCAGGGAGTCGGTCTCCTCGTAGTGCCGCAGGGCGTCGATCACTGCGTTGCGGGCTATCTTCCATGTCAGCGCTGCCTGCTGGATGTTCCCCAGCGCCAACAGCCGCTCGCGGTTGCGCCAGAGGGCAATGGTGGCCTCCTGGATAAGGTCGCCGATGTCTAACCCTCTGTGCCTGAATCGGCTGCAGAGAGTGAACAACAATCCGCGGTAGCGGTGCAGGAGTTCATCGAATGGATCCGTCCTTCTCACAACTATAATAACGTAGAAAAATGGAAAAAAACTACATGGGATTAAATTTTTTTTCATCTCTGCTCTCGACTTTCGAAACGGTTGTGGAAAAGTAGGTCGCCGCCCATCTTTTATAAAGGGAACCGTTTTCGGTTCCCTTTTTTGTTATGCTAGGTTCCTTTTTTACTCGGTTCCTTTTTTATTGTGTTTGTTGTTTTTCTCTCTTTTTTGTGATTTTTTTGTATTTTTGCATTTGGTTATGGAAACAAAAGATAAAAATAAAATGGGTATAGGAGGGCTGTTGCGGAGCTTGCTACCGTATGTGACGCCCTATCGATGGCTTTTGCTTATAACGCTGCTGCTGACTTTTCTGGGTTCGCTGATGGCACAGGTGAATGCTGTGGTTCTGGATCGCACTGTCGACGCCATCAACGCGTTGTTGCATGTCGATGGGGGATTCCAGTGGGTACAGGCGGCACGCATCCTTGTCATCGTCAGCGCCGTGCTGCTGGGCAAGGAGTTGCTGTCGGCACTCGTCACTTTCGGACAACGTGTTTTTGGCGAGAAGATTCGTATCAACGTCAGTCGAGACCTGTCGTTGCGCGTGGTGGACCGCATACTGCAGTTCCGCATGGCGTACTTTAGCCAGGACGGCAACGAGCCAGGAAAGCTGCAGACACGCATCGACCGAGGCATTATGAGCTTGAGCAACACTGTCAAGAACTTTTTCATCGACATCCTCCCGCTCTTCACCAGTGCTGTGCTGGCACTCATACTAATGTATTCGGCTAACGTCTATGTCGGCCTTGTGGCTACGGTCATCATTCCTGTCTATTTTTGGATCACTACCGTCCAGGGGCGTCGCATGAAAGGATGGCGCCAACGCGTCTTCGGTACTCACCAGCAGCTGAATCACGGCATTATGAACATCATCGAGAGTATGGGCGTCATCAAGTCGTTTAACCGCGAACGCCTCGAGGCGGACAAACAGGCTGCCCTTCAGGAGCAAAGCACAGACCAGCAGATGCAGACACGCCGCATCTCGTTCCTCTTCGAAGGACTGAAGTCTTTTGTGGAACAGATTGGAACAGTGCTGATAATCATACTGACAGCGTATCTTGTACTTATAGATTATCCTGGTATGTCGATAGGTAAGATAATGTACCATGTGATGCTCTTCAGCAATGTCAGCGCGCCTATTCGCCAGCTGCATCGTATCTATGACGACCTTAATGACGCATTGGTCTATGCCGAGGGCTTTTTCGGTATCTTGGACGCCGAGCAAGAGGTCGAGTCGAGTGGGAACCATAGTTCCGATCATGTGTCCGGACGTTTTGAACTGTGTAATGTGGAGTTCACATATCCGAGTGGCACTCACGCCATCAGAAACCTCTCCATGACAATTGAGCCCGGCAAAACCACTGCACTTGTCGGTCTCAGCGGTGCCGGCAAGAGCACAATAGTTAACCTTTTGGACAAATTCTACTTTCCTGACAGTGGCACTATAACCCTTGACGGGGTGCCGCTCAATGAATGGGACACGCAGTCATTGCGTGACAACATAGGCTTGGTGCTGCAAAAAAACCATATCTTCAGCGGCACCATCGAGGAGAACATACGCTACGGTCGTCCCGACGCAACCGACGAGGAGGTGCTGGATGCGGCACGCAAGGCTTACATTTACGACCAGGTGGTGGCATTGCCTGATGGATTCCAAAGCAATGCATTGCAGCTCAGCGGAGGGCAACAGCAGCGTATAGCCATAGCGCGCATGTTCCTAAAGAACCCTCCCATCATCTTCCTCGATGAGCCCACTGCCAGCCTCGACGCCATTGCCACCGAGCAGATAAAGAACAGCATCGACGCAATAAAGCAGGGACGTACGGTGATTGTTATCAGCCATAATATCGGGCAGATTATCGACAGCGATACTATTTATGTGCTTGATACGGGATGTGTGGTACAACATGGCAGTCCTCAGTCTGTTTATCAACAAGGAGGATTGTACAAGAAGATTCTTGATGCGAGCGCCCGCAGCATGAATATTGACAAAATATCAGACACTGTAAAGATGTAAGATGTGTGATGTAAGATGTAAGATGTGTGGTGTCTAACCTTTATAAAACAAAAAAGCAACCCGAGCGGGTTGCTTTTTTGTTTTGTTGTAAAAGTCTTTAAAGAAACTTATTTCTTCAGAGCTTTCAGACCTTCTTCAACGCCTTTCTTTGCGCCTTCTTTGGCAGCTTTCTTACCTTCGTCGATAGCAGCGTTTTTAGCTTTCTCTTTGAGGCATTCGGTAGCTTCGTTCTGAACAGCGGCTTTGAAATCAGCATCTTCTTTGAACTGATCGAAAGACTCGTCGATAACGGCGTTCACGCAGTTGAGGATCTCTTTACCATCGCAGTTGTCGCAAATCTTCATTGCAGCCTCGTGAATAGCCTGCAAGCGAGCATCGTTGTCATTGTCGTTGTTAACGGGAGCATTGACTTCGTCTTGTTCGATGTTGATGCTGTCGTTGTTGACGATGTCAGTGTTTTCAGCATTGCCATTGCAGGCAGCCATTGCTACGCAAATCATTGCGCTGGCGAGAAAATAAAATACTTTCTTCATTGTTTTTTAATGTTTTATAGGATTAATTATCAATTAATTTTGAATGCAAAAGTACGTAAGTTTTTTTATATCGCGTGATTTTTTTTAATTGTTTAACATTTGTCTTTGATTTTTATTGTTTGACAATCTTTCTTGTGACAGAGTCACAGCGAAGAATGTAAATACCTTTCGGTAGATCACGCATATCTATTCTTGAATGGCCGTCAATGCTCTTTTTCCTTGCCAACAGTTGTCCGTTTGTATTGTACAGTTCGACAATAGTGCCGGCTTCTGTCATTACGTTGATGGCGTTTTTTGTCGGGTTGGGGAATATTTGAACGTTATGCTTTTCGGAATCCTGAATATCGGTTTTCCTGGTGAATTGTGCATATAGATGGTGCTTACCGCTGAGACCGCTGATGCTATATCCGTATACCTCTGTTGCAATAGTGTCCATATAGTTTTTGGGAATCTTAACACCGTCTAAACTGAGCATATATAGTTTGTAGCCCGGTAGGGGGGAGACTACATAATAAATTGATTCATTATCGTAAAGCACGCTGTCTCCATAGGGGCTTATAGTGCCGTTGTTGTCGCTTGTAGCTTGTATCAGCGACCCTTTCATAATCCTGATGTCGTCAATTGCGGCATTTGCATTTCCGTCGGAAAGCAGTGTGAAGCGGAATCTGCTATTGTCTCCGAAGTTGGAAATTTGAATTTTTACGTTTTGCCATGTCGCCATACCGAACTGCCATACAATATTGTCAACAATACTCCATTCTCCGCTGGGGGTGTCGCGGTATTCGACCTTGAACTCTGCTGTCGCATTGTTCTCGGTGGAAAGGTGGAGTCTGAAGCCTAATACGGCATCTCTAACAGTGTCCATTTTGACAGGACGGGTGATGACACTAAGTGACGAGCTGCCAGTTGTTTGGCAGGAGAGGGCTTTCGCTCCCAGGACACTGTCCACTGCCCATTCGCCGGTCCAGCATAATGGCAATCCGCCCATAGTACAATCCTCAAAGTTTTCGGTAGTCCAATCCTCGCTGTCGCAGTCAAGGGTCGTCCCGCTTGTCTCGATGCCATCGGTGTAGGTGCTGTCGTTGATTATTGTGAACACCTTGAAATAATATCTCTTGTTCCGCTCCAATCCGCTGACTATTTTCTTTTCGCCGATGCCTGAAAAAATAACTATACCACCGCCATCGATGGTGTCGCCCATGTTGTAGATGCTGTCAGGAGTTCCGAACAGATTCTCTTCGCTGTTCATGAGCACTAGACTTTTTTTGCTTCCGTAGGAGGTCCAGCCGACCAGAATAGACTGGTTGTCTATTCCCTCGGCTTGGGCGCTGATAGGCGTTGGCATAGCATTGCCGACAGTGAAAAATATTTTACCTGTTGTAGGACTCTCAGAGATATTGTATAGTGACACGCTGTTGTTGTGGCCATCCCAGTCTTTGAACCAAGGTGCGGTGTGGTTGGTAAGGCTGTCGTGATTTGTCAACGTGCTTGGGTAGGTTGAATAGGCGGAGTTCAGTAAGCCGTAGCTTGCCGGAGTTGCGTTGGGGATGGAGTCGTTGCCTGTCGACTTTGAGAGGATGTAAATCTGTTGCGGATGGGTGTGGTTTGTTACATGTGCGCCGTTGGCGTTGCGATGAACGTGGTATACAATCATGCCATGGCTCGGGATGTCGTTGTCCCACTTGATGTTTTGCCTGTTTTCAAGCAGGTAAAAGTCACCGGGTGTGGCGGTGTTTACCCTGTGAAATGCGTTGTTGCTTGTCTCGGCAGGATCCAGGATATACATGCTGTCGATGGCGTTGATGGTGTCGCAGGATGCCCATCTGTAGATGAATATTTTAGTGTAGGGGTTGTGTTGGGCGGGCGTTTTGCCGTTGCCGTTCCAGCTTCCACTTGACATGATGTCCCATTTCCCTAACCCCGGGAATTCCCCGCCGCTGCCAGCATAGTCGGTGTCGTAGTAGTCCGGGGCGCCGAAGACGTGGCCAAGCTCATGGCATATCACACCTATGTTGGTGATATATCCGCCGTAGTTTCCACGGCATTCCGGCGAGCAAGAGTAAACGTTTACAACAGTGTTGTTGTATGTAGGTGCGTCGAAGATATTCCATTTGTGTGACCAGATGCAATCGGAACTGGCACCTGCCTCTTCACCGTAACCGGCAAAAATGATATGGAGACCGTCGATATAGCCGTCGCCGTCGTTGTCGTAGTCGGAGAAATCTACATAAGCTGCTGCCGAGTCGACAGCTTCACGGGCGAAATATTGAGCGCCTTCATCGGTGCCTCCGTAGAAGGCGGTGTTGTAGACACCGGTGAAAGGACCAACCACGTCGACAGTAAGAGTGAAGAGGCCACCGCTGACATCATGGTAATAGTCTCTTACACTTCCTGTGCGTCCTTCTGCGGTATAGTTGACTTGGTTGAAGAGATTCTTGAACTCGTTTTTGGTGTGAGAGAAATGCTTGTCGCTGAAAGCAAAAAGTATGACAAGGAATTTTTTCTCACCAGTCAAGTCGCTAATGCCTTTGGGACCTACTGATGCCTTTTCCACCTGTTCCCAAATTTTTAGCAAGTCGTCTATCTGCCCTTTGCTGAACCTTAGCTGTTTAGGGGTGTTTTTCAAAAAGGCTGCTACCTCACTACTACGGTTTTGTATTTCTGTAGCCATATACTGTGATGCCACCATATCGCCTTTTTCGTTTAGCATGGCGTACATCATGCTGCCGTCGTCTCCATGCAGGAGGCTATAGCCATCCACGCTCTCAGCCCAGTGAACTTTCTCGTCTCCTCTAAGGAATATCGACACTGTTATTTCCCTGTTTCCTGGTTGTGTGAACTGTATCATTTCAGGATAAGCAGGGACGGCAAATGCGTTACAGGCAAGAAGTACTGCAAGGGCGGCAAAAAACAATCTTTTCATATTTGATGTGTGATTGTGTTATGTAAGAAAAGTTGACTATAGGAAAGCTTGGGATTCGTATTCTTCTGCGCTGCATTCTTGTACGTCGGCACCTCCGTCCATCCATAAATACTTGATATATGTCGGGTTGGAGGCTTTGTACATGTCTTTCTCGAACTGACGGCGTTGGCTGCTCGTCGGCAGATTGCGCAATATGTAGTCGTTGACCTTTTCCAGAAGGAAACTTCTTTGGGCGGAACCGTTATCAATATCAAAGCGTTTTGCGAATTTTGTGTCGTTTTTAAGCTTTATCGGGTCTCCTTTCAGGTTTGTCGTTACAGCTTTTGTGGCCATAACCCATATATGCATCATGTCGGTGTTGCTCTTTGTGGAGCGCAGTTGGTATTCGAGGTATGCGGTTTTCTTTTCGTTGTCGTCAATCCATTTGTGCAATGTGACAATCAGTATTGCGTCTATGCCGTAGTCGTTGCTGAACGACTTCAGGTCGCCGTTGCGTAGTTGTTTTGGAGTGAGGTTTGTGACTTCGGCAATATGGGCAGAGGCAACAGGCCCGATAACATAGTAGCCTCTCTTTACCAGTGGTGATGCGAGGGTCTGGTACATGTAGGCTTTAGCAGTGTTCAGCTCATTGTTGTAGGCCTCGTCGGATGGGTATTTCTCCACTTTGCGTTCGGCTTTGTCGTTGATGGGGGCAAGGTAAATGGTTACCGGTCGCTCGCTGTATATTTCGCTGTAGGTTTCAATTTTCTTTTCGGCGTTGCATCCTACTGCCAAAATGGTTGCCAGAATGATTGTTGAAAGTATTGCTTTTGTCTTCATGGTTTCCTGTTATTCGTTAGCCTCGGTTTCTGTCTCTGTTTCGCTTTCTTTCTCTGTCTCGGCTTTTTCTTCTTCGTTTTCAGTTTGGTTGTCTTCATCGTCAACTTCTGAGCCGAGGCTTTTGTTGGTTTCTTCCATTACTGTGGAGGCTCTCTTCTCGGCGGCAGCCCGTTTGGCGGGAGACAATGCCGATTCTTCATTGTTGACGGAGGCGTCATTGTCTTTGATACTGTTGTCGTCCTGGTATTCGGGAATCAGTTGACGCTTCAGCTGCATCACATATCCTCTTGATGACGGGAACGCATCCATTTCCTTGTTGAACCAGTTGTTGGCTTCCGCTCTTTTGCCTTGTTTTACCAGAGCCACAGCATAGTCGCTGTATATTCCGGGTTCTTTTATGCCGGTTTTACGGCATTTGTTGATTACGGTTCCATAATTATTTGCGAGATTGTTAAGATTCTCTGTGCTAGGATTTTTGCCGTATGCAAGCATTACCGTCTCGTCCACCAATGGACGGCTATCACTGCAGGACATTGCCAATACGGCAATTACAGCCAATGTGATTGTTTTCAGAGCCGTTATTCTTTTCATCGTTATTTGTCAAATATTTGTACAACAATGATATAATTTTGTTCAACTGGGTAGGTTAGTACCTCTGTTGGAGAACCAAATAAATTGCAAAAATACAAAAAAAAACGCAATCTGTCGTTTTTTTTGCTAAAAAAGTATTGTTTTTATTTTTTTTATCGCTTGAAATACTGATGATTCCGTGCTTGTATGATTTTTTTTTTAACATCATAGGATTTTAGTGTATCTTTGCATCATAAAACGGCAACTGCTCTATCGCCGGCAGCCATGTGCTGCGGGAGGAAAGTCCGGGCAGCAAAGAGTCGCCATACTTCCTAACGGGAAGGTGCGTCGCCCGCAAGGACGGCGTAACAGAAAGTGCCACAGAAAAGATACCGCTTTATGATGTGGTTTTTCCATCATAAAGTAAGGGTGAAAACGCGAGGTAAGAGCTCACGACGGGTGCAGCGATGTCCCTGGTGGTAAACCTTATGGGCTGAAAAACCAAATATACCGGCAGTTAAGGGTTGACTCGCTCGTTGCCGGGGGGTAGGTTGATTGAGACGTTCGGTGACGTGCGTCCTAGATTAATGATAGAGAACGGGCTTCGGCCTGATACAGAACCCGGCTTACAGGTTGCCGTTTTTTTGTTTGTAGTAATGATGCAATATGAAAATAGAAGTTGTCCTCTCTCCAGCCTTGTATGACGGACGTCAGCTCAGGGCCCATCATATTTCCGTAGCTGTCGACATTCTTCGTGCCACATCGGCAGTATGTGCAGCATTCAGTTCGGGAGTCTCCGAAATCGTTCCACTCGACAGCCTTGACGATTTGCCGCGCTATCGAGACCTCGGGTATACCCTTGCAGCCGAAAGGGGAGGGGAGAAAATGCCTGGCGCTGTGTGTGGCAACTCGCCGACCGAATATCTCGGCATGTCGCTTGCCGGCCAGCGGCTGGCCTATTCCACCACGAACGGCACCGTTTCAATACTGCGTGCTTCAACCTCAGACCTTCTCCTTGTTGGAGCCTTCGCCAATATCTCGTCATTGTCTGCTGCTTTGATTGCCAGGGCGGATGAAGATCTTGTGATTCTGTGTTCCGGTTGGCAGGGAGACCCCTCTATTGAGGACACGGTTTTTGCCGGTGCCTTAATCCACAAATTGCAGGCTTCGGGAGTGGATGTTAGTTTTGTCAATGACGCAGCCATGATGGCGTCAGACCTTTGGCTCGAAGCCGCCTCAGACCCATACAGGTATTGCTCCAAGGCTACCCATGTAGAGCGGCTGATGCGTTTGGGCTGCGAGCGGGATATCAGGTGGGCATTTCTTGCAGACACTTGTCCGCTTGTGCCTTGCTACAGGGACGGCAGGCTCGTACTTATCAATTGAACCTGTATCGCGCAATGTTGCATCGTTTGTTCATATTGCCACTACTGTTGTTTGCGTTCATTCCATGCCTTGAAGCGCAGGAGCCGGATTCATTCTCCGACACGCTTCCGGCTACACTTGTATGGCAGCGGCCTCTGCCCTCAATCGCTGTCGGATCGGCTTTTGTTGTAGGGATAAGCCCTGTTTTTTTCGATGCAGCCCACAGGCAGAACATCCTTGTCCGCGAAGAGATACAACTATGGCGCCGCAACGCTTTCAATCATAGCCAGCTACACTTTGACAATTTTGTACAGTATTTGCCCCTTCTCTCCGTCGAAGTTTTAGACCTTGTCGGTGTACCATCTCGTCACAGTTCCTGGCCACTCCTGCGACGCACTGTTGGCGGCGTGGTTGTTACATCGGCAATTGTTATCCCCCTCAAGCATATTGTCGATGAATGGCGTCCGGATCGTGGAGCTTCCAACAGTTTTCCCTCAGGGCATACAGCATTTTCGTTCGCTGGTGCAGAGTTGCTTCGCTTGGAATATGGTCAGCATTCATGGGTGATTCCAGCCGTAGGCTACAGTGTGGCGTCATTCACAGGGTTCATGCGTCTATATAACGACCGGCATTGGCTTGGCGATGTGCTTGGTGGTGCTGCGATCGGTGTTGTTGCAGCTGATGTCTCTTACTATCTGAATGGTTTTGTCGACGATTTTTTCTCTTCTAGAAAGAAGCACCCAGTCTCTTCACCGTCTCTTGAAATAGAATAGCTGATGAATATTGAACCTATAGCCCGCATACGATCTCCTTTTGGAGAAAAATTCGGTATCCCGCGTCAGTCGAATATCATTGAGGATATTACTTCGGTAGTCGTCTTTGAACCGTCATTCCGCAATCCCGATGCCTTACGGGGCATAGATGAATTCGATTACCTGTGGCTCGTATGGCTTTTCTCTGAAAATGTCGAGGCTGGCTGGACTCCTACCGTGCGTCCTCCCCGTCTTGGAGGAAACCGTCGCATGGGGGTCTTTGCCACGCGGTCTTCTTTTCGTCCCAATTCCCTTGCCCTCTCTTCTGTGAGACTCCTTTCGGTACAACTCTCATCTCCTGACGGACCACTTCTTCATGTGGCTGGTGCCGACCTTCTTGACGGAACACCTATCTATGATATCAAGCCCTATCTTCCCTATACCGATGCCCATCCCGATGCAAGAAGCGGTTTTGCTCCCTCTGCTCCAAAAGCTTCGCTTACGGTCCATTGCTCTCCGTCGTTGCTTTCAAAGTTGCCAGTCTCTTCACGTCAATCACTGCTTGACCTCCTCTCGCATGACCCCCGTCCCTCATATCATCACGACCCTGAGCGAGTCTATGGTATGAAATTTTTTTCCTTTGATATAAGGTTTAGAGTGCTGGAAAATAACATACTGGAAGTGGTTAATATTTTTTAACATTTCTCGACGCAACAAAAAAGCCCTTTTTTTTGACTAAGTGGTGAATGAAAACGGAAGAAGCACAACTTGTAGAGGATTGTCTGAAAAATGACCAGAACGCTTTCAAGCGCCTTTATGACAGATATGCTTCATCAATGTATGGCGTTTGTCTGCGGTATTCACGTACCACAGCCGCCGCCGAAGATGTGCTTCATGACGGATTCATCAAGGTCTTTGAATGCTTGTCACAACTGCGCGATGTTTCTTCGTTGTCGTCGTGGATTCGTTCAATAATGATACACACGGCAATAAACAACTACCGAAAAGAGATGCCTGTCGCTGAATCGGACTTTGAGGGTGCATATATTGATGATCCTTTCCCTTCTACGGGGGATATGGCCGATGATATCGATATGGATTTTCTCCTCAATGTCATTCAACAGCTTCCTCCAGCCTATCGTATGACTTTCAACCTTTGTGAAGTTGAGTGCTACTCCGTCGAAGAGGCGGCAGAGGCTCTCGGAATTACCATATCAACTGTACGATCAAATCTCTATCGCGCAAAAGCAATACTATCAGAAAAACTCTCCCCATATTTGAAAAAATAAAACTCAATATATAATGAGTACTCTTAAAGATAAATTTGACAATTTTGCTCCTGAACCAGACAAACGAGTCTGGCAGTCTATCAATGATTCCCTATTCAGGCGTGCCGTTTTGCGTCGTCGCCGTATAGTGGTGGCGTCGTCAGCTGTTGCCGTAACTGCGGTGGCACTCTTTTTCGCTTTGCGTAGTGGCGGCGTCGATGCTCAGAAGGAGCTCTCTGCCCAGAACCAGTTGCCGCATGTCGAGGTCGTCGACAATACGGTACCATCTGTCGTGTCCAATGACGGGAATGAAGTGGTCTACTCATCACGTACCGAGGTTGAAGCGGTTGACAGCAAGCAGCAGTCGATAATCACAGTCACTGACGATGAAGTGCTTTCTGATGCCAAAGAAACAGAGGTCAATACTGTTGACGCCAATACAGTGACAAAACCTACGGTGACTGTGACTGACAAATCTCCTGTTGCGGTCGTGGATACAAAGAATGTAGTGAAGCCTGTTCGTACTGTGGAAAATGAGACTAGTGTAGATGAGACAGCCAAAGAGGAGAGTGTGAGTCCTAAAATTACCAATAATAACGACAAGGTGTCCAATTCTGAGTTGGTTGTATGGATTCCTACTGCAATCTCTCCCGATGATCCTAACAATGATGATGTTCGCATGTTCAAGGTTTTCCCCAACAGCGATGCCAACATTATTTCATTCGAGATTTATATCTATTCCCGCACTGGTCGTTTGGTATATCACAGCAAGGATATCACCAGAGGATGGGACGGCATCTCAAACGGCAAGGCTCAGCCCATGGGCACTTATGTGTATATCATAGAGCTCAACGATACACAGAAGGGTATCCAGCACACCAAAGGATCATTTACCCTGATACGATAATCAAGATTAGTTTCATCGAATAAAAAAAACTGCCCTGGCATTTATCAGGGCAGCTTTTTTATTTGTTGTTGTGGTCAAGTCTATTTGATAACTTCCACAACGCCGTTTCTCTGGATGTCGCCGAGGTATCCTTTGCCGACGAAGCGCCAGAAGTAGGTGCCTGCAGGAATGTTGTCGGCTGCTGGATCCCAGAAGTCTTCCTCCTTGGAGATATTCTCCTTGTAGAAAACCCTCTTGCCCCAGCGGTCGTAGATAGCCAGTGAATTGTTCGGGTATCCAAGACCTTCGACCAAGTTACGGATGATGAATTTGTCGTTCACACCGTCGCCATTGGGGGTCACTGCGTTGGGGAACTGCAGGAAGTCGTTGACGAGAAGGATGCTGCTCTCTACGGTGTCGCGGCATTCAACCACGTTGCCGCTCGGACCCATGGTGCGGGTCATGGCAATAAGGCGAGCAATGTAGTTGCCGGAGATATCGCTTCCGTCGGTCTCCCATTCGAATGTCGGGTTGACGTCGGTCATGGTATGGTAGGAGATGTCGTTGTCTCTATCATACTGAATTTCCCAGAAGTATTTGTTGTCGTCAGACTGAGGTATTGTAAGGTTTTGGAATGTTACAGAGGGATGCATGACTGTCGGGTTCATCGGTTCCCAGCTGAATCGTGCCACAGGGCTTGAGTATACTGTAATAAGTTTGCTGTAGACCAGAGAGTCGTTGCAACCGCTTTCGCTGGCAACGAAGTATTTGAAATCGTATTGGCCAGTGCCATAGGTGTGGGTCGGACTTTCTGCATGGGAGGTGTCGCCGTCGCCGAACACCCATGTGTATTTGTTACCGTATTGTGAGGTGTTCTCGAAATGAATGGTGTAGGGTTCGCAACCTTCCAGCGGGTATACGCCGGGATCGAAGTTGGGCAGAGGTTGGTGGTTGATGTTGACACGCACCGAGTCGCGGGTGCGACAGGTGATGCTCTGTTCGTTGTTTTCCACCTCGACGGTATATAGTGTTGAGGAACCGAGCATGTTGTGAGTATGGATAGTGTCTGTTGTCTGTCCGAATGGTTCCCAAGTGAAAGTCTGGTTGGTGATCGGGGTGTGGCGGTCTTTGGCGTCAAGAACTACGGTTTCTACATCGCAGATGAGTACACTGTCGCCGAGCACGGGAGTTGGGGCCCATACGGTATGGATAGAAGTTACGGTATCCCAGACACAACCGAATTCATCGTATATTTTAACGTTAATCGGGAAGTATCCAGCAGTGTCGAAAGAGGTGATGACTGATTTTACAGGGTTGATTGCATTGACGTTGACGCCGCGCCAGTGACCGAGGTCAAAGTCTCCGTAAGCCGAGTCGGGTGTCCAGATAACAGAGTCGATGGCTACCTGATATTCGCATCCGGTACCGGAGCTGATGCCGCAGAAGTCGAGCATCCATGAGAAGATCCATCCGTTGTCACTTCCGAAGTTGTCGCAAAGCTGAATCTTCCATTCACCGTTCAACGGGCAACCGATAAGCTGTGAAAAGTCCTGAGCGGGCATATAGTAGTCAAATTTTCCGTCATGTTTGCTTGGCAGTTTGGTGGGGAATGTAGCAGGGGCAGCTGTCTGTCCTGCAAGAGCAAATGGTGCGGGAATGGTTATGAATTGGTAATTTGAAATATTTGTGTCGTCACCTGTTGTATAGCAAAAATAGTCTTGTGTTACAGGGTTTAGCTTGTCGCATTTGTCTCCGGTGCGGAGGGTATAGTCTTTGTTTTTTGAGAAGCAGTAGTCGAAACCAACACCAAACATGTTACAAATGGAGTCGCATTTGTCATTGGCTCCTGTGTTACCGCATTTCTCGTCGTAGGTATGATGACTGTTACCACCATAGGGCAGACCGAGATAGCGTCCGCCACCACCGTATGTTCCTTGAGGTGTGGAGTCGTTGACGAGCGGGTCCCTGCCTTTAGTGCCGTACCACAGTATTGATTTCTGGCCGGTCGGGCAGATAATCTGGCCACGGATATCGCCGAGATACTCATGTTCCATATTGATACATACAGAGCAAATGTCGGCAGCCGACTGAACTGTCTTGCCCGAGGGGAAGTCGTCGAAGAAGATAGGTGCGGTAAAGCATTTTTGTGCGTCACCCTGTTCGCATGTCACACTTGCACCGTCAGGTATGAATGTTTTGCAGTCTATGGATCTTGATTTTGTCTGTTGGAATTCAATTGTGGTCAGGGTTATGGTTGCACCTGCACCTTCGTATCCGATGTTCACAATCAGAGAGTCTGTGGTACATATTGGATTAAGGTCGAAGATAGTCTTCAACGGGTTTTGGGCGACGCGAACTTTTACCGTCTCATAAATGGTCGATTTACATCCGCGGCTATCAATGATGCTCAGGGTCACGTCATAGCAGTCAAGGTCTCTGTATCGGGCAGGGACTCTTTGCAGGCAGATACCGGAGGTGTCGTCTCCGTTACCAAAGTTCCAGTCGAACTGTGACACATAGTCGGACGGCATATATCCGTAGTGGTTGGTATATTCTCCGTGTCCGGCAAAAATGATACCTTCACCGAGGCAAAGGTGAACGCCTCTGAAATACTGGGTGTCAAGATAGAAACTTGTCGAGTCAGCGGACCAGTTTGTGTCGATGACTTGTACCATGCGTGTATAGCCTGTATCCACGATGACACCATTCCTTGTCTTGAAGAAGAAGGTGTCGATCACGGGGGTGACAGTCTCGCATTTTTCGCGGCATGCCACGTTGATAGAGAAACCCGAGCCGTTGTTGCCGTCACCATTGGTAATGAATTCCAGTGTGAGTTTTCCGGTCGTGTTGATAAGCGAGGGGAAAATTGTTGTCTGAAACTGTGGGTTGAGGTTATTGTTGCATGTAAGAAGCCTTGGCGATGACAGCGACGGTCCGTCATGGATAATCAGGGTGTCGCTTGGATCGATGTCGAAAGATTCGAAATACAAGCTCATGGCTGTTTCACCGTCGCAGCTACCAGAGTCGATAGTCACCCATCGGTGTGTGGCGACATTGTCAATGTACTGACCTGTGCCGTCGCGCTCGGGATAGATTTGCAGGAAATAGCTTTCTAATGATACTTGCATTGAGAAAGTCTGGCCGTTGTTAGCTTCGGTCATAATCAGCGATGTGCTGCCTTGCGACATACCCAGGAGTGCAATAGCCAAAAAACCTAATAAAATTCCTGTTTTTTTCATTGTATGTGAGGTGTATATTGTTTTATTGTCAAGCGACTAAAAAGGGATGTTTCTAATTATATAGTGTCACTTTTTCCATTAAAAGTCTAACAAATACTCATAAAAAATGTTAAACAGCTTTTTTAGTATGGTGTAGTGGTGTAATAGTGTAATTGTTGAATTGTTGATGTCTTTAACCTTTATCCTTTAGTTATTTGGTTTTGCGGATATGGTTGATGAGAGCCATAAGAAGGCCGAGGCAGATGAATCCGCCGGGGGCAAGGATAAAGAGAAGCATACCGTCGGCGCCGCCGATAAAGTTCACGCCGAAGAAGCTGCCTGCACCCAAAGCTTCTCTCACGATACCTAACAGAGTCAGAGCCCATGTGAAGCCGAGACCCATGAACAGGCCGTCGAGGAAGGAATGCCATACGTTGTTCTTTGAGGCGAAAGCTTCAGCGCGACCCAAGACGATGCAGTTGACGACGATAAGAGGAATGAAAAGTCCAAGAGAGGCATACAGGTCGGGTATGAAGCCCTGCATGACCATTTGAACAATAGTGACAAAGGTTGCAATAACAACAATGAAGCAGGGGATTCTGACTTTGTCAGGGACAACGCTTTTCAGGAGGGAGATAACGATGTTGGACATCATCAGAACGAAAGTGGTGGCAAGACCCATGCATAGTCCGTTGATTGCCGATGTGGTGGTGGCAAGGGTGGGGCACATGCCCAAGATGAGGACCCATGTGGGGTTTTCCTTGATAAGGCCGTTTTTGATTATGTCTTTTGCTTTCATTGTTCTTTGTCTCCTTTCTCTGTATCTGTATTGAATGCTGTATATGCTGTCTCCACGAGGCGGCAGAATGCTCTTGAGGTAATAGTGCTGCCGGTGATGGCGTCAATTTCGCCACCGTCTTTTTTTACGCTGATTTTGTTTATGGATGGATTTTTTCCAAGGACGTTGCGGCCGCTTTCGAGGTCGTTAACCATGTTGCCGTCGTTGTCTACTTTTGTGGGTTTAAACCATTTGTCAGCTTTGGCACCAAGTCCGGGGGTCTCACTGGAACCCAGGATTTCGTATCCACTGATATTGCCTTCGGCGTCGAAGCCTACCATGGCAGTCAGGCGACCGCCAAAACCGTTGTCGTCGAACGATTCGATGGCTTTGCCAATCAGAGTTCCGTCATCGTCAGTGGCGGTATAGCGTACCAGGTTTGCATCGCCTTTGGCCATTTTTACTGTTACCGTGTCGGCGCTTACTGTATATTTTTTACCCTCTGGCAGCACTTTCTTTATGGCTTCAGCCACTTTTGCTTTGTTTACCTCTTCGATTGGCCCTTTGGTGGCGTTGTTTACCAAAGCCAATGCCAGGCTTGCCACCAGCGCTATCAGAGTCAGAGACAATAGCATGTTAAATAATGTCGATTCTGCTTTCTTTGCCATATCTTTCAAATAATCAAAGTTCAACAAAACAAATTAATTAGCAAAACGTTTGGGTTTGAACCAACGGTTAAGCAGTGGGGTCACCGAGTTCATCAAAAGGATTGCGAAACTAACACCTTCAGGGTAGTTGCCCCAGTTACGGATGATGATTGTCAGCAGACCGCAGCCGAATCCAAATATAAGTTGTCCGCCCTTTGTCATGGGGGATGTTACCATATCGGTAGCCATAAAGCATGCTCCCAGCATGATGCCGCCGGTCAATATTGTGGTTAGAGGATCAATGAACTGCTCGTCGTTGCAGAGCCACAGAATGCCGCTGAAGATAAAGGCGGTGGCGATGAAGCTGACGGGGATGTGCCATGTGATGATTTTTCTACAAAGCAGATAGATGGCTCCAATTAAGATTGCCAGTGCGGATATCTCACCCAGAGAACCGCCGATGTGACCCATGAAGATGTCGCACAGGGAAGGCATGTCGGGCATGATTTCGCTCAGGTTCTCTCCGTTTTTTAGTCTTTCTTTAATCATTCCCAGTGGGGTGGCTCCTGTCGTGGCGTCGACATTTACCGGGAACCATCCGCCCACCTTTGGCCATGTGGTCATCTGGACGGGGAAGGAAATGAGCATGAAGACACGGCCTACCAATGCAGGATTGAACGGGTTTTTACCAAGTCCGCCAAAACTCATTTTGCCGATGCCGATGGCAACGAGTGCTGCTATAATTACAAGCAATATCATTTCTCTCGTCGCAGGAACATTGAATGCAAGCAGGAGGCCTGTGACCACAGCCGAGCCATCCCATATTGTCGACGGAACTTTCATGATGAATTTCTCAATAAGCCATTGGAAAAGCAGGCAGCTTGCAACGGAAATGATGCTGATAAGCAGAGCGTTTACACCGAAGAAAGCTATGGCGACCAAAAGAGAGGGCACCAAGGCCAGATTCACTCGCCACATGATTTTCTTTGTTGATTCGTCGCTGTGTACATGCGGCGATCCTGATACGTTTAGCAGTTTCATGTATTAATAATGTATTCTATGTTCTATTAAACGGAAGGGTTGTATAAGTCTTTATTTTTTCTTGGCCATGAGTATACCCCTGTAAAGGTTCTTGCCAAGTCTGATTTCGTCGAGCAGCGGTTTGTTTGCGGGACAGGAGAAGAAGCAGCATCCGCACTCGATACAATCGAGAATATTGTGTGCTCCGGCCTCTTCTATGCGGTGGTTTTTCACCAGGGCGGAGAAGAGATAGGGCTCTAATCCCATTGGACAGGCGTTCATGCATTTGCCGCAGCGTATGCAGTTGCTTTCTTCTGCGCGTACAGCCTCGCCTTCGTCGATGACGAGGAGACTTGAAGCACCTTTTGTGGTGGGAGCGTCGAGGTTGCTCACAGCTTTACCCATCATAGGACCACCGCTGATTACCTTTCCTGTCGTTTCGGGCAGGGAACCCATGCTGTGTGCAATCAGGTCGTTGTAGGTGGTGCCGAAACGCACATGGTAGTTATGCTGTTTTTCGAGTTTCTTGCCGGTGACGGTAAGGATGTTTTCAATAAGAGGTTTGTTTTTTTGAATGGCTTCGTAAACAGCGTATGCGGTGCCGACGTTGCTGACCACGCATCCTACGTCGATAGGCAGTTTGCCCGAAGGTACACGGCGTCCTGTTATGGCGTTGATAAGCTGTTTTTCGGCTCCTTGAGGATATTTTACCTTTAAGGGCTCCACAACGATGCCTTCGAATTTAGCAGCCATATCAGTCATTACGGCAATAGGCTCTGGTTTATTATTCTCAATGCCGATATAGGCCTTGGGTACTCCGAGGCATTTGCGTAGGATACTCACACCGATGCATATCTCTTCAGCGTGTTCCATCATAACCCTATGGTCGCTTGTGAGGTACGGCTCGCATTCTACGGCGTTGATAATAAGGTATTCCGCTTTTTTGTCGGGAGGTACTGAGTATTTGATATGTGTCGGGAATGTGGCACCGCCAAGTCCGACGACACCCATTGCTTTGAGTTTGTCCACAATTTCTTTGGGCTCAAGAGTGCATTCCTTGACGATGTCGGGGGTGCGGTCTATGCTTTCCTCCCATTCGTCGCCTTCCACATTGATATAGATGGCTGGCTTTGCCAGGCCAAAGGCATCCTTGCAGGTGTCGATTTTAGCCACTGTACCGCTAAAAGGAGAGTGGACATTGGCACACATGAAAGCTTCTGCTTTGCCAACCAGCTGGCCTACTTTGACCTTGTCGCCTTTTGCCACACAGGGGGTGGCAGGAGCTCCCAGATGCTGGTTCATTAAAATCACAGCTGTTTTAGGAAGAGGGAATTCCTCAATAGCAGCCGCAGTTGATATTTTGTTTTCTTCGGGGTGAACGCCACCCATCGCGAATGTTTTCATAACTCTCTTCAAAAAGCAAAGGTTGGATTACTCGTTTTTAGGATTACTGCCGGTCTCGTCGGCTGGGGCTGGGGTTGGGGCTGCTGCCGGTTTCGGAGGAAAGTTAACAGCGTGGATGGCGCCTGTCGGGCATTCTGCCACGCATTTGCGGCACAACTTGCAGACATTGAAATCGATGTATGCCACATTGTTTTCCACTGTGATGGCTCCGAAGGGGCAGGTTTTGGCGCATTTACCGCATCCGATGCAGGCTGCAGAACAGGATTTGCGTGCGTCGGCGCCTTTTTCCTTGTTGCGGCAGGCAACGAAAACGCGGCGGTTGTTCTTTCCTTTGTTTCGCAGTTCGATGATGCCGCGAGGACAGGCTTTGACGCAGGCACCGCAGGCGACACATTTTTCCTCGTTAACGACAGGAAGGCCCGTTTCAGGATCCAGGCTCAAGGCGTCGAATTGGCAGGCTTTTGCGCAATTGCCGAGTCCAAGACAACCGAAAGCGCATCCACTTTCTCCGCTATACAGTGAATTGGCAAAAGTGCAGTCTCGCATGCCGTCGTATTTAGTCTTGGCGGTGGCATTGGCGCAACTTCCATTGCAGCGCACCACTGCAACCTGCGGCTCTTTCTCTTCGGGAGTGCATCCAAGAATTTCGGCGATTTTTTTTGCCACTTCGGCACCGCCGGCAGGACAGCTCAATCCGTCCATGTTTCCCTGTTTCACAAATGCCTCGGCCATGGCACGGCATCCGGCCTTGCCACATCCGCCGCAGTTTGCACCAGGCAAAGCCTCGGCCACAACGTCAATTAATGGGTCTTCTATGACCTTAAACTTCTGTGCCACAAAATAGAGCACGACTGCAAATATCGCACCTGTAATGCTCAAGACTAATACAGCAGACAAGATTTCTGTCATAATTGTAAGTATATTTAGTTTTTTATGGATTTCTTTCTTTAATAGGATGCAAATTTACATTTTTTTTTACTAACTGAATCGCTTTTTTTATATAAATATTAACTTGTCTTGTTTAAATCCATGGAATATAGTGTTTTGTATGTGGAAATCTTTGTCTTCCTTTCCCGTTTATTGCATCTATTTTAGTAGTTTTTTGCCATTGTTTTCGTTCATTTTTAACAATTATTTTGTCAGTATTGAAAAAAATTGTATTTTTGTACCCGAATTGAATCCTAAAAACAACAAGAAGATGAATAACATTATCGTTGGATTTGACTTTTCTACGGGCTCTGCAAATGCAGTGGATCTTACTATAGATATTGCGAACCACTGGCAAACGGATATCCGTCTTGTGTATGTGAAATCGGCAGGAGAGGACGAGGAACCGATTCGTGCCGAGATAGAGCGTCGCAACGAAGGTGTGGCACACCTGCTTAAAGACATTAAGTTAGAGTATGTTATCAGAGAGGGTAAGGTATCTGAACAGCTTGCAGCTCAAGCTAACGAGGATCAAGCTCTCATGGTTGTCGTCGGCACACACGGTATGTCGGGTTTTGAAACTAACTGGATTGGTAAAAACACCTATCGCACTATAACTGAATGTCCAGTACCGGTTCTCTCTGTACGAGAGGATTTTGACTTCCACAAAAATCTGGAATCGATAATCGTTCCGCTTGACAGTACAACGGAGACTCGCCAGAAAGTGCCGTTTGCCGCCCGTTTTGCCAAGACATTTGGCTCGACGATTCATCTTTTGGGTTTGTACACCTCAGAGTCCAAGGATATTCGCGGACTCGTCAACGGATATGTCGAACAGGTGGAGAAATATCTCGACAAGCATGAGGTGAAACATGTGACCGAGTATGTCGATGCCAGTAAGAACCTTACTGTAACCACGCTTAACTATGCCGACCAAATCAATGCCGACATGATAGTGATCATGACAGAGCAGGAGAAGGCACTCACCTCGTGGCTTATAGGCAACTACGCTCAGCAGATGCTTCATCTTTCCAAACACCCAATCCTGTCAATACGTCCGGAACAGATCGGCTCGCAGTCACGTTGAGACGTATAATGACTTTTGTTCTGTTATGAGGAATCTTTTTTTCTTAATGTTGATAGCGTCTATTTCTGTAGGCTCGTCGTATGCACAGTCCCGTAAAGGCAAGATAGAAATCACCGGAGATGTGCGTGTTAGCGAGCTTGTAAAGAAGCATATCGATTTTAATGAGCATCTCCGCACAGTACCGGGGTTTCGAATACAGATAGCGTCGCTGTCGGGTCCCAACTCACGTAATCAGGCCTTTGAGTTGAAGCAACGTTTCAAATCAGAATACCCTGATGTTGAAGTCTATATCATCTTCACGGAGCCAAACTTCCGTGTGAAGGTAGGGGACTTTACAAACAAACTTGATGCATTTGTCTTTATGCAACATATCAAAGACACCTATCCGGGAACAATCGTTGGTGAGAATGTATATCCCATTCATCTTGACATGAGCAATGTCATTCCGGAGACCGATGCCGATTCAGACTTGTAAAAAAAAATCAGCCTCATGGCTGGTTTTTTTATAGATAAGCTATTAGATGCTTGCTTTTTGAACTGTTTTTAAGTCGCTTTAATCCCTTTTCTTTTATCTGTCTCACCCTTTCTCTCGTGAGTCCAAACTTGATTGCTATCTCGTCCAAACTTAAGGCGTGAGGCAATCCTATGCCAAAATACATCCTAATTACGTCGCGCTCGATCTCCGTCAAGGAGGAGAGGGCGCGGTCGATTTCTACTGACAGCGACTCTTGCATCAGGGCCTCGTCGGTGGCAGGAGTGTCCTCGTTTGGCAATACGTCCACAAAGTTGACGTCTTCGTCCGCAACCAGCGGAGCATCAATGGAGATATGACGTCCGGAGATGCCAAGAATGCTTTTTATCTTGTCTTCTGGTATGCCAAGCAAATCGGCCAGTTCGTCTTCTGAAGGCTGGCGCTCGAGTTTTTGTTCAAGAATTGATATCTGCTTTTTCAGTTTGTTCAGGGCGCCAAGTTGGTTGGATGGCAGGCGAACAATACGGGAGTTCTCGGCAATGGCCTGGAGTATGGATTGGCGAATCCACCACACAGCGTAGGAGATGAATTTGAAGCCACGGGTCTCGTCGAATCGTTTGGCTGCTTTGATAAGTCCCACGTTCCCCTCGTTGATGAGGTCCGGGAGGCTTAGACCCTGGTTCTGGTATTGCTTTGCAACCGAGACAACAAAGCGCAGGTTGGCTTTTGTGAGCCTGTCGAGAGCGGCTTGGTCTCCGGCCTTGATACGCTGCGCCAGTTGGACCTCCTCTTCAGGAGTCAACAGCTCTTCGCTGCAGATGTCCTGCAGGTATTTGTCTAACGACTTGATATCGCGGTTTGTGATGGAGTGGGTAATTTTTAATTGTCTCATATAATGAAAAATTACTTTGCATTCAATTATTCAATATCCAATAACGGCAAAAACAAAAAAAAGTTTCATTTATTGTGAAAAAAAACTTTTTTACGCTTTTTTTTCTTATTTTTGCAATTGCTTACAGTGTATTGAATTGTGTTGTCTCGCCAGTTGTGTTATTCTGTAAGTTGGTGTAATCCAAAAGGCTCGCCGCTTATCATTATGCGGTGCGTGTCTTTTTGGGTATTATCTTTTTTTGAAAAAAATAAATAATATAGTATATGTTTGAAAACATAAGTAGCAAGATTGAAAAAGCGTTGCACACTTTACGTGGCAAAGGCTCCATTACAGACATTAATGTTGCCGAGACTGTCAAGGAGGTGCGTAGGGCATTGCTCGATGCCGACGTCAGCTTTCCTGTGGCGAAGGAATTTACGGACCGAGTGAAGAAAGAGGCAATTGGCCGCAATGTAATCCAGTCTATCGAGCCTGGACAACTTATGGTCAAGATTGTCCACGAGGAGCTCACAAAACTCATGGGGTCCGAAACTGTCGACATCAACATCAAAGGTTCTCCTGCTGTAGTCCTCGTCGCCGGTCTTCAAGGCTCCGGTAAGACCACATTCTGCGCCAAACTGGCATACCATCTTAAGAACAAGCGTGCACGTAGCGTCATGCTCGTGGCTGGGGACGTCTACCGTCCTGCAGCTATCAACCAGCTTCAGGTACTTGGCGAGCAGGTGGGTGTACCTGTCTTTTCAAAAATCGGTGAAAACGATCCTGTCAAGATTGCCGATGAGGCATTGCGTGACGCGCGGCTGAAAGGAATCAACGTCGTCATAGTCGATACGGCAGGACGTCTTGCTGTAGACGAGCAGATGATGGACGAGATTGCCCGACTCAAGAGTTCCCTGAATCCCCAAGAGACCCTTTTTGTGGTAGACTCCATGACAGGACAGGATGCCGTCAATACCGCCAAGGCATTCAATGAACGCATTGACTACGACGGAGTGGTGTTGACAAAACTCGATGGTGACACCCGAGGGGGTGCCGCTTTGACAATTCGCCACTCGGTACAGAAGCCTATCAAGTTCATAGGCATTGGTGAAAAGATGGACGCACTGGACATCTTCCATCCGGACCGTATGGCAAGCAGAATCTTAGGTATGGGCGACGTGGTCTCCCTCGTGGAACGTGCTCAGGAGCAATACGACGAGCAGGAGGCTCGAAAAATCCAGAAACGCCTTGTCCGCAACGAATACAACTACGAAGACTTCCTCTCTCAAATCGCCCAGGTGAAAAAGATGGGCAATATGAAAGACCTCATCGGTATGATTCCTGGTCTTGGCAAGTTGACAAAGGATGTGGAGATCGGTGACGATGCGTTTGTGCCTATCGAAGCCATTATTGGATCAATGACCCCTTATGAACGCCGTAACCCAAGTTGCCTCAACGGAAGCCGCAAACAGCGTATCGCAGCTGGAAGTGGCCGCACAATACAGGAAGTCAATCGAATAGTGAAGCAGTTTGAGGACACTCGAAAGATTATGAAGTCGGTCTCTTCCAAGAGCGGCAAAATGTCCATACCTCGCCGCAGACATTAATTTTAACCAAGTTATCACAATAATACTATGTTTCAGCTTTTAGACGGAAAACAGACATCAATAGCAATCAAGGAACAGATTGCGAACCAGGTACGCCAGTATACATCCAAAGGATTACGCCCTCCTCATCTGGCTGCCATTCTCGTGGGCGACGACGGCGCCAGCCAAACCTACGTGGCCAACAAGGAGAAATCGTCGCATGAAGTCGGATTTACCTCGTCGGTATACCGCTATTCGGCTAACACCTCCGAAGAGGAGCTTCTTCGTGCCATAGATTTTCTCAACAACGATGATGACATTGACGGCTTCATCGTCCAGCTCCCCCTTCCGGCTCAAATAAACGAGCAGAAGGTCATCAATGCCATATCACCCGATAAGGATGTAGACGGTTTTACCCCTATAAACATCGGTCGCATGGTGCTTGGGGAAGAGGCATTCCTCCCTGCTACCCCGAAAGGAATATGTTCGTTGCTAAAACATTACAACATTGAGACCTCGGGCAAGCATTGTGTGGTTATTGGACGTTCCAATATTGTGGGCACCCCTGTGGCAAATCTGCTTTCCCGCAAGGGCTTCGACTGTACGGTGACACTCTGTCATAGCCGTACACAAAACCTTCCGGAGCTTACTCGTCAGGCGGATATTCTCGTGGTTGCCATCGGCAAGCCGGAGTTTGTTACAGCCGATATGGTCAAGGAGGGTGCTGTTCTTGTTGACGTAGGTATCCACCGTGTTGCAGACGCAACCAAGAAAAGCGGCTACCGCATAATAGGTGATGTCAAACACAGTGATGTCGACAAACTGTGCAGTTGGGTGACCCCTGTGCCAGGCGGTGTCGGACCTCTTACCATTGTGTCGCTTCTGCAGAATACCTTGCAGGCCTATTGTAAAAGATTCGGATTATAAGATAAAAACAGAATCGTGAAAACACTTTTAGTTGTTCCTTGTTATAATGAGGCGGCGCGTCTACCGCAGGAGGAGTTCCTCCGCTTCGTGGAGCAGAACCCAGAGATGGCGGTGCTCTTTGCCAACGATGGCAGTCGAGACAACACCCTTGCCATGCTTGAATCCCTTGTTGCACGTCATGAACGTCTCTTTCTGCTTGACATACAGCCCAACGGAGGCAAGGCGGAGGCTGTGCGCAAAGGTATGCTCCATGCTGCCGAGAAGTATAAGCCGCAATATATAGCATTCTGGGACGCCGATCTTGCCACTCCGCTGAACGAGGTGGAGCCTATGGTGCAGTGGGCGGACAGAGGCTACGATATTGTAATGGGACTGCGTCTGATGCGATTGGGCGCCAAAGTGAAGAGGAAAACGATGCGTCATTATTTGGGACGCTGTTTTGCAACAGTGGCTTCAATCATGCTTCATTTGCCTGTGTACGACACGCAGTGTGGTGCCAAACTGTTCCGTGCCGAGGTGGTTTCCAACCTATTCTCCGAAGCATTCATAACCCGTTGGCTTTTCGACGTGGAGCTTTTGGCGCGTTACAAGCAGCAATACGGTATTGAACGTGCTGTGGAGCGCATCTATGAGTTCCCGTTGTTCCAATGGCAGGATATCGACGGGTCGCAACTCAAGAGCCGTGATTTCTTCAAGGCACCTGTAGAATTGATGAAGATACGTCGCAGATACAAGAACCCGAAAAAACACTAACATTTTATGAAGAAATTCTTTTTGGAGAACAAATCAAATGTCTGGTTCTGGCTGTTCATCGTCGTGGCTGCGGTGTTGATGGTCGCAATGCCGCTTATGAGTCTCGATGCAGGAAACAGCGGTGACGAAGACAAGTTCCAGATTCCGCAAGGCCGCTTTGTGATGGACTACTACAGCTCCGGTGGACAGGATACCACTTGTCTGAAAGATGTAGTGACTCTCAACGGAAAAGAGCAGAACTGGAATCTGAAATACTATGGATGCTCATTTGATGTGGTGACAGAATGGATAAACCGCACCTTAGAGATAGATGATATAGCCCGTACACGTCATGTATGCAATTCTTTGATGGGGTGGCTGATAATATTCTTCGGCGGATTGATAGCCTACCGTGTCGGCGGATGGCGTGCAGGCCTCTTTGCCATGTTGCTGCTCTTCTTCTCGCCGCGTCTGTTGGGACACTCGTTCAATAATCCCAAAGATATACCGTTCGCCGCTGGCATTGTCATGTGTATATACTACATCATGATGTTTTTCCGGCAGGTATCGCCGTCGTCGACGGAAGATACTGTCAAGGGAAAGAAACAGCAGGTCAAAGTGGAATATCCACAGCTTCCCTTTTCTGAAAAGACAACCCGCATCATTGCCATAGTGGCAATGGTCCTGGCGGCCGTTGTGCTCTTCCCGACGGCAGGTGTCGCCCTTGCACTTCTTTTGCTGTTGTTGATGGTTGGCGCCATGCTTATCAAGAATACTCCGCATTTCAATCCCTTGACGCTGTTTATGCTTGCCTTGTCGTTGGCATTGGCGGTGAGCAACCGTATAGGAGCCCTGATTGTTGTGGGCTATATGGGACTGTGGGGATTGTTGTGGCTTGTCCGTTACCGTCGCCAACTCAAAGGGGCAGTAGTGGTGAAGACCGTTATTGTCGCCGTGTGTACATGTGCCGTGGGTTTCTTTGCAGGACTCCTGTTATGGCCGTATGCCATGCAGAGTCCCGTAAGTCATGCCATAGAGAGCTTTAAGCTGATGTCGCAGTTTGACGTGCAACTGCGTCAACTGTTTGAAGGTACCATGGTCATGTCCAGTAATTTGCCATGGTACTATACACCCAAATTCATGCTTATCACCATTCCTGTAGCCGTAATGATTGGCTGGGTAATATATCCATTCTTCGGAGCCTTCGGAAAGCAGCGTTGGCTTGAGAGCGCAATGCTCTATTTCTGTTTTCTCTTTCCTGTGTTCTGGATTGTAGTTACCGGTGCCAACGTTTACGGAGGCTGGAGGCATTCGCTCTTTACATATCCGCCTATGGCCGTCGTTGCCGCATTGGGGTTTGATATGCTGGCATCATGGGCAGGAGGGAAAAGTGGCAAGAAGACTGTAGAAACACTTGTGTCTCTTGTGCCTGTGTTGCTGTTGGTTTCCCCTACCGTGCATACTTTCAGGAATCATCCTTACGAGTATGTCTACTTCAACGAGATTGAGGGTGGCGTGAAGAAGGCCTTCGGCCACTACGAGCTGGATTACTACTACCACTCTATGCGTGAAGCTACCGAATGGGTGCTGGCAAACGCCGAGCCACGTCCCGACGGGGAAAAGACACTTGTAGGCTCGTGGCATGTTGAGTCCACTCGCTACTTTATGCGTGGCGACACTGCTCGTTTTGCCACGAGGTTTGTACGTTGGGGACAGCGTTACGAGTACGACTGGGACTATCTGGTATTCCCTATTACAGGTATTTCGGGAAGCTATCTCCTCGGTGAGAAATTCCCGCCTTCGGACTGTGTCCATACCGTCAATGTCGACAATGTACCAATAGCCCTTGTCCTGAAGCGCAGGACCAAGGACGACTTTTATGCCGTGCGGCTCCTCAAGGAGGGGAAAATAGACAGTGCGGTGGCGTTGATGGAAAAGGTTCTTGAAGACAATCCCGATAATGAAGCCGCCCTTGCAAACCTTGCAAATATCAGTCTGCAACGTGGTGAAGCAGCCAAAGCGGCTCAGTATTGCGAGCATCTGCGTACAGTAGACCCCACCAACCAGCAGGCGGCACAGATACTTGTGTACGCCTATTTGGGCAGCGGACGCCAGCAGGAGGCTGCCACGCTGCTTGAGAAACTCAAGGCAGAAGGCGACAATGCTTTTGCCTATACAATCACAGCCCGACTTTTCGCCCAGAAAGGAGACCTGGGATCTGCCATTGCCGAAATCAATGCCATGCTCGACAAAGGTCTTATGGACCAGGAATCGCTTGGCCTATATGTACAGATCAGGATGTCGCAGGGCATGGATCAAAATGGAGCGACATATGCCTTTTACAGCGCATACGCCAATGGCCTTGAGAAGAGCGGTGACAGCAAGAATGCAGAGAATATACGCCGCCAACTTGGAATAGTAAGATAAATGTTATGAAACGCCTCTGGATAGCAATAGTAAAACTCTTTGGGTGGAAGTTCGACCCAGTGTCTGACGATAATATGAAGCGCCTTCACCACTGTGTGTTTATCGAGGCGCCTCATACCAGCATATACGATTTCCTTCTGGGAGCGGCATGTGTATGGCATTTGGGACTCAACCCCCGTTTTTTTATTAAAAAAGAGTTTTTCGTATTTCCCATACGTCGATTCCTTTTGCGTTGCGGGGCTCTTCCCGTAGACAGGGGAAACTCGTCGAACCATATGGTACAGAAAGCTGTTGATGCGTTTTCATCAAATGAAGACATTACCATTATCATTACTCCTGAGGGTACCCGCAAACAAGTCAAACGCTTTAAACGCGGATTCTACGAGATAGCATCAAAGGCCAACGTCCCTTTCGCAGTGACATACATAAACTACAAGAGCCGCCACATGGGTGTGGGGCCGCTGATAACCCCTTCGGGCGACTTCAACGCAGATATGCGCAAGATACTCAACTTTTACACCGACGTGGCACCGCGAAACAAATCTGGATGGAATATCGATGTACTAAAAAAAACATATAGTGAATAGTGATGTAAGATGTATGATTTCTTTAAACGTAAAACATCAAACGTCAAACTATACAAATACAAAAGAGAAAATAATAAAACAGCAATAATATGAACCAAGTAAGACGAATTTATGTCGAGAAAAGAACTGACTATAGCATCAGGGCAAAGGAACTCCACAGCGAACTCCTGAACTACCTCAACATCTCTGTCGATGATGTACGTGTCCTGATTCGTTATGATATCGAAAACCTCTCCGACGAGACCTACCGCAAGGCTCTTGGAACAGTCTTCTCCGAACCGCCTCTTGACAATCTTTATGAGGAGAGTTACCCTCATGCGGACAACGACTTCTGTTTCTCGGTAGAGTATCTCCCGGGACAGTTCGATCAGCGCGCCGATAGTGCTGAGCAGTGTGTCTGTCTCCTCGACGACAGCGAGCATCCTATTATCAAGTCGGCTACCACATACGTGATTAGCGGCAAGCTCAGCGATGAACAGCGCAAGGCTATCATTGCCCACTGCATCAATCCTGTTGATAGTCGTCTTACCGACGATGTCAAGCCGGATACACTGGTCGACAATTTCGAAGAGCCCGCTGACGTGATTGTCTTCAACGGATTCAAAGATTTTACAGAACAGGAACTGCAGAAGCTATATGACAGCCTCGGTCTGGCAATGACCTTCGCAGACTTCCTCCATATCCAGCGCTATTTTCATGACGAGGAAAAACGCGATCCTTCTGTAACCGAAATACGTGTTCTTGACACCTATTGGAGCGACCATTGCCGCCATACTACCTTTGCCACCGAGTTGAAGGATGTGCATTTCGACGATGGTTTCTACCGTCCTCTGATTGAGGGGGCATTCAAACAATACCTTGCCGACCATAAGGAACAATACATTGGACGTGACGATAAATTCGTGTGCCTGATGGATATAGGCACTCTCGCAGGGAAACGTATACGCAAGGCTGGTCTCCTTGACGACCAGGAGATAAGCGACGAGATCAACGCCTGTTCGATAGTCGTCCCAGTCGTTGTTGACGGCAAAGAAGAGGAGTGGCTTGTCAACTTTAAAAATGAGACCCACAACCATCCTACGGAGATAGAACCTTTCGGCGGCGCTGCCACTTGCCTTGGCGGTTGCATCCGCGATCCGCTGTCAGGGCGTACATATGTATATCAGGCTATGCGTGTCACAGGAGCGGCAGATCCCACACGTCCTATAGAAGAGACTATGCCAGGCAAGCTGCCTCAACGCAAAATCGTCACTACAGCGGCACGAGGCTACAGCTCGTACGGAAACCAGATAGGACTTGCCACCGGACTTGTCAACGAAATATACCATCCAGGATATGTGGCTAAACGTATGGAGATAGGCGCTGTCATTGCCGCGGCTCCCCGTCGTCAGGTGAAGCGACTGAACTCGGATCCGGGCGATGTGATAATCCTCCTCGGGGGTCGCACGGGACGCGACGGCATAGGCGGTGCTACCGGAGCTTCCAAGAGCCATACCACAAAATCACTTACCACATGTGGCGCTGAAGTACAGAAAGGCAATGCTCCAACAGAAAGAAAAATACAACGTCTCTTCCGTCGTGAAGAGGTGAGCTCGCTCATCAAGAAATGCAACGACTTTGGCGCAGGTGGAGTGAGCGTGGCAATCGGTGAACTTGCCGACGGATTGCTGATTAATCTCGACAAAGTGCCGAAAAAATATGCTGGATTGGACGGTACCGAACTGGCTATCAGTGAAAGCCAGGAACGTATGGCTGTGGTCGTAGACCCCGGCGATGTCGATGCCATGATGCGCTATGCCGACGAGGAAAACCTCGAAGCAACGGTGGTCGCAACAGTGACAGAGGAACCTCGCATGATAATCAACTGGCGTGGCAAGGAGATTGTCAACCTCAGCCGCCGCTTTATCGACACCAATGGCGCCCACCAGGAAACCACGGTGTCTGTGAAAATGCCGGAAAAGCCTGTTGATGCCGATACCAAGAATAATACCAGTGTCAAGAATCTGTGGCTCGACACACTCTCAAACCTCAACGTTTGTTCGCAACGTGGCCTTGTCGAGATGTTCGACAGCTCCATAGGTGCAGGCAGCGTGGTTATGCCTTTCGGTGGAAAATACCAGCTGACACCCACCCAGAGCATGATAGGCAAATTGCCATTGCTTGACGGCAAATGTGACACAGTGACGATCATGTCATACGGCTTAGACCCATATATGATGTCGTGGAGTCCTTTCCACGGTGCGGTATATGCCGTCCTCGATTCCGTGGCCAAGGTCGCCGCTGCCGGTGGCGATGCCTCCAGAGTGCGTCTCACTTTTCAGGAATATTTCAAGAAACTCGGTAAAGATCCGTACCGTTGGGGTGAGCCTTTCGCCGCACTCCTGGGCGCATACCATGCACAGATGGGCCTTAAACTGCCTGCCATAGGAGGCAAGGACTCCATGAGCGGAACTTTCAACGACATCGATGTGCCACCGACGCTCTGCTCATTTGCGGTTGGCATAAGCGACTTAAAGCATGTAGTGACTCCCGAGTTCAAGCAGCCGGGCAGTCTCATTGCTCTGTTGGAGATGCGTGTGGACGAATATGGTATGCCTGATTACGCTTTTGCATTGAAACAATATGCAGGACTTCGCAAAGCTATTGAGAGTGGCCTTGTGAGGTCGGCCTATACTGTCGGCACAGGCGGCATTATCGAGGCTGTCAGCAAGATGGCTTTCGGTAACAAGCTTGGCGTCCGTTTGGTGTCCGACATTCCGTCATTGACTGAAAAACGTTATGGCTGCATTGTAGTGGAGCTTGATGAAAGCAAGCAGGATTCCAATACCTACTTCCAGTTCCAACGACTGGGAGAGGTCGTCGCTGAGCCCGTTTTCTGTGTTGGAACAGAGCAGATATCCCTTGAAGAGGCTCTTGCCGTGTGGCAGAAACCTTTGGAAGGCGTATTCCCGACAAGGACAATCGCTGAAGCTGATGATATTAAGGATATAAACAATCTCAAAGACTTTGGCTCGGTCCATGTCTGCCGACACAAGGTTGCCAAACCGCATGTCTTTATCCCTGCCTTCCCGGGCACCAACTGCGAATATGACTCGGCACGTGCTTTTAACCGTGCCGGTGCCGAAAGCGAGATTGTCGTTTTCCGTAACCAGAACGGAAACCAGATCAGGGAAAGTGTCGACGCTTATGTCAAAGCCATCGGCAACAGCCAGATTATTATGCTTCCTGGAGGCTTCAGCGCTGGTGACGAGCCCGAAGGTTCCGCCAAGTTTATAACCAGCGTCTTCCGCAACCCCAGGATTGCCGATGCTGTCATGGAGCTTCTCAACAAGCGCGACGGACTTATGCTCGGAATCTGCAACGGCTTCCAGGCATTGGTGAAACTGGGATTGGTGCCGTATGGCGAGATACGTCCGCAGGCTGCCGACGCACCTACGCTTACCTTCAATACCATAGGCCGTCACCAGAGCAAGATGGCCTACACACGCATCACGTCAAACCTTAGTCCATGGCTGCGGCAGGCCGAACTGGGAGGCGTGTACACCATTCCCGTCTCGCATGGCGAAGGACGCTTCGTGGCTCCGCAGGAATGGCTCGACCGTTTGTTCGCAAATGGACAGGTAGCCACCCAATATTGTGGATTTGATGGTGTGCCCACTATGGACGAGGAATTCAATATGAATGGCTCCTTCATGGCCATCGAGGGCATCACCAGCCCAGACGGACGTGTGTTTGGCAAGATGGGTCATAGCGAGCGTCGCAGCAAGGGAAGCGCAATGAATATCTACGGCAAAGACGACCAGAGGATATTCGAGTCAGGCGTGGAATACTTTGCATAACATTGAACAGGAATTAAATGGATATTGTTTTTAAGTATTTCCCCGATCTGACCGAGCGCCAGAAAGAGCAATTTGCTGCACTTCCAGGGCTGTATTCCGAATGGAACAGCAAAATAAACGTTATTTCGCGCAAGGACATGGATAACTTTGTGGAGCATCATGTGCTGCATTCACTCGCAATAGCCAAAGTTATCCGATTCAAAAACATGGCCGAAATTATGGACCTCGGCACAGGTGGCGGTTTCCCGGGTATACCTCTTGCTATAATGTTCCCCAATGCCAATTTCTATCTTGTGGACTCCATAGGCAAGAAAATCAAAGTTGTGCAGGATGTTGCATCGCGTCTTGAACTGCATAACGTGACGGCGGAGCAGATACGTGCCGAGCAGGTGCGGCGCGAATTTGATTTCATCGTTTCGCGCGCTGTCACCGATTTGGGGCAATTCGTAGGCTGGGTTAAGGGCAAATTCTCAGACATCCATTACCATAAGCTACGTAATGGAATCATATACCTTAAGGGAGGCGACTTTTCTGAAGAACTGGCTCCGTTCCGCAAAAAGGTACGCCTTTTCGATATTTCCGATTTCTTTACGGAACAATACTTTGAGTCGAAAAAAATTATTTATTTACCAATGAAATAATAAATTATGAAGAAATTTTTTCTGTTTTTGGTTTTAGCGATGCCAATGCTGTCGTTTTCGCAAGTCGACAACAACCTCAAAAGCAAGGCCGAAGCCGGTGATGTGAAATCGCTGATTATTCTTGGCAAATGTTACGAGAACGGCGCAGGTGTCCCTGTGGATTCAGCTATGGCCCTTCGCTGTTTCCAGCGTGCTGCCGAAAAGGGTAGCGGCCCGGCTTGGGGACATATTTCATCCTATTACCTGATAGGCACGTTGATGCCTAAGGATACGGCAAGGTGCTTGGCTATCAGAAAAGAATGGGCGGAAAAGGGCGACCCCGATGCAATGGCTTTACTTGGTTACGCGTTTTTGCGTGGATATGGTATTATACCCGACACCTCACGTGCCGTTGAACTTTTTCGTGAGGCTGCTGCCAAAGGCTCGTGTCTTGCATTGTGTGCAATGGGTGATGCCTATTATTGGAAAAATTTTGGATATACATACGACGAGAAGAAAGCGTTGGACTATTGGAAGAAATCGCTTAAAGCCGGTTATTGGTTTGCGGCAGTGCGTCTTGCAGACTATTATGTAAGGAAGAAAGACTATAAGTCTGCCTGGAAATATGCCAATGAAGGTGCCCGATGGGGTGATGTCAACAGTATCACCATACAGGCAGAGATGTTATGTGAAGGCAATGGTGTTCCCGCCGATGAGGCCAAAGCACTTAAGATGATGTCGGAACTCCTGGAAAAACATCATAACCTGAATTATCCCTGCTATTCAGCAGGACAGATGTTCCTGTTATGTAAAACCGATGTTTTGCGTGACAGCGCAAGGGGTATTGGCTATTGGAAGTATGGTGCCGAACGTGGTTCGCAACTCTGCCGCTATGCGCTTATGCAATACCTGATGACAGAAAAACATTATGACGAGGCTCATAAATACGCTAATGATATTTTGTCTGAAAAGGGTGACAACGACTATAAAGGTGAGGCCTGTATGGAATTGTCGCGTATGAGTTTCTATGGTATGGGATGTCCTGTGGATGAAGACAAGGCGATGCAGTACCTCCAACTGGGTGCCGATACCTACAATGACGCAAAATGCTGTTCGACACTCGGCTCTTTCCATGCAGGTGGAGTTACAGGACATGACAAGGCGGAAAAATATTTCAAGCGTGCAATAGAACTTGGCGAAATAGATGCATACGAGTCGTTGATACGGCTTTATTTCAACGACGAAGATGTGAAATCGTTGAAGGCTGCGGCGCAGGAGATGATAGACAAGGGTATATACGACGGCTATTATTTTTTAGCTGCTTACTATGACGAAAAGGGTGATCCTGCGAAGTCCGACCAAGCAATAAAAGATGGTTGTAAGAAAGGGAGTGACAAATGTCTTAACTATATGGGATATTACTATGAGGATGAGACACAGTTGACACAGGATTACAAGAAATCGTTGTCATACTACCAGAAATCAAAATCAAACTATGCGCTCTACCGATCTGCACTCTTGTATCTCAACGGCAAGGTGGGCAAGGGAACGGAAAAAGATATGTCCAAGGGCCTTGAACTGCTTCAACGGGCTGCAGACGAGGGATATATTGACGCTATCAGCACCCTCGGATATATATATGAGACAGGAAGAGTCGTGGGCGAAGTTGATTACGAAAAAGCATTCAAATATTATAAGATGCTGGCAGATAATGATGTGCCGTCCGGACTTTTCAAGGTCGGTCTTTTCTATGAACTTGGAGACGGAGTGGCTGCAGATTCTGTCAAGGCTGTAGAGTACTATACCCGTGCAGCTGAACTTGGAGATGGCAGCGCCATGTCTTACTTGGGTGATTTCTATCGTGAAGGACATTATGTTCCTATGGACAAAGAGAAGGCTTTTCAGTACTATGTTTCAGCCGATTCGGTCGGCTCGGAACGTGGTTCGTTCTTTGTCGCATACTCTTATATGGAGGGTTGTGGAGTCCCTGTAGACACCGCCAAAGCCATTCCATACCTCAAGGCTGCTGCAGCTGGCGGCATAGGAGAAGCATCCTATCAGCTTGCTGAGTTCTATAACTATGGCAAAGGTACACTGCCCGCCGACGGGGATTCCGCAGGGTATTATTATCATCAGGCCCACGATAACGGTAACGGCGATGCAAGCTATGTCATTGGACGTTCCCTCACTAGTTCCGAACGCTTTGACGAAGCTGTCAGCTATCTCTATGAAGGTGCCAGAAGAGGCAACCCCAACGCTGCCGTCCTCTTCGCCGTCTATCTGCAACAGGGCGTAAGTCTTGAAAAGGATCCGGTGTCGGCCTATTCCATTCTTGAGAGTGTGGTAAAAAAATATGACAATCCCGGAGCATACTACCAGTTAGGCCTTGCGAGACTCAATGGCAATGGCTGCCAGCAGAGTGAGACACTCGGCAAGCTCTATCTCGATACCGCCGCCATGCTTGGATCCGACAACGCTATGAGAAGTCTTGGTATCTGCTATCTTAACGGTTACGGATGCCAGGTAGATACAGCTGAGGCAATCCGTTGGTTCCGCAACGCTACTGAGATGGGCTCGCTTGATGCTTGCAACCGTCTTGGCGACCTCTATGAAGCACAGGAGAACTACGACAGCGCATTTGTCTATTTCAAGAGAGCTGCAGATGCAGGCTATCTTGAAAGCTACTGCAACTTGGGCTACCTGTATGAAAGCGGTCATGGCGTTATCCTAAGCCATAAAAAGGCTTTTGAACTTTACAGCTATGCTGCAGAGCAGGGCTATCCACGAGGCTTTCTCATGCTCGGCTACTGCTATATGGAAGGTATACATGTCGATGCCGATGCTGTTGCTGCACTCAAGTGGTTTACCAAAGCTGCCGAGGCTGGCAATCTCAGAGGCATGTACAATGTCGCCGTTATGCTGGAGCAGGGTGAGAATGGTATCCAGCGCGACATCAAGAAAGCCAAATATTGGTATAAACAGGCCGCCGATGCAGGATACGAACCTGCCATCAAGGCACTCTCCCGCATGAAATAATAACGGCAACGTTTATCTGCTCAACATTACTTCGTTGAGAGTTTTGACACTGATAGCCACTTTTTTGATTTCAGCATTTTCGTTGACAGGCAGAAAAGTGGCTATTGCTTTTTCTCCTTTCTTGAGGTTGAAGAAATTCTTGTCGAAATGACCGTTGATATGCGGTTCGGTGTCGATGTAGACATCGTATAGGTCGCTTTCTGCACTTATCGTGACGACCAGTTTCCCATTCTCTATTTTGCTGACAATCTTGTAATCAGGTTTTTCGTATTTCCTTGTTTTCGGGTAAATGCTGTAGTACTCTTCCCATAATTGCAGGTTTACCTTTTCGGAATAGAGCTCTTTGACGCGGTAGTGAAGTGCCTTCCAGTTGCCGTAGTAGTCGATGCTGCTCCACGAAGCCACAGGCCAGCAGTCGTTGAGTTGCCAGTAAAGAGTCCCCATGCAGTGAGGCTGCTGCTTGATGTGCTGGAAGATGCCGTAGCCTGTACCCCAGGCCTGAAGGAGTTGGGAGACGTAGCAGAAATCCTCGAGACTCAAAGACTTGCTGTCGAAGCCGTAGTACTGCTGCATGGCCTTGTCGATAATGGCTACTCCTCGCGGGTGCTTTTGATGGGAGCGTAGGGTGGGGGAGTCGATATATAGTTGGTCTTCAGGGCAGAACTGACGGATGGTGCTGATCATGGGATAGCTCTGGAAGCCGTATTCGCTCATAAAGCGCCCCGTCTTCTCTGCGTATTTCTCGAAGGGCTCCTCGCCCCACCAGACACCCCAGTAGTGGCTGTCGCCGTGGGTGACGCATTCTGTGTGTCCCCAGCCGTAGAGAGGCGAGGTGGTGATATATGGGCGGTGCAGTGGGTCGCAGTCTCTTACCGCCTGTGCGAGGATGCTATAGGAACTATAGTTACTAGAAGTGCTATAATAGCCGAAGATGGTGTCCATAGCTTTCTCGAGGCGGGTGCGTTGCTCGGGTGTCCAGTGGTAGGCCTCTTGCCAGCCCCAGTCTTCCCATCCGTTCTTCACCTCGTTGTTGCCGCACCAGAGCACCACGCAGGGGTGCTTCGCGATACGTCTCACATTCTGATATGCCTCCTCTTTGATGCTTTCCAGCATCTCGGGGCTGTCGGGGTATAGCATGGTGGAGAAGTTGAAGTCCATCCAGACCATAAGGTCCAGCGAGTCGCAGAGGTCGAAGAAATAGTCGTGCTCGTATATGCCGCCGCCCCATACGCGAAGCATATTGAAGCCCGCCTCCTTGGCCGAAGTGAGCAGCAGACGGTAGCGGTCTCTGTTGGCATTGTTATCAGTAGGGAAACTATGCACGGGAATCCAGTTGGCACCCTTAATGAATATGGGTTTTCCGTCACGGTAGAAGGTGAAGGACTGGCCGATGCTGTCTTTCTCCTGGCGGAGCTCCACAGTGGATTTTCTAGATATTCTAGATAATCTAGAGTTTCTAGAGGGTCTAGAGTTTGTGATATACACCTGTTTCCAGATACCGTAGGTGGGGAGTTTCGGACCCCAGTCCCAACCGTATTGGTAAGGTGCTACCCGATTCATGGCACGATAGTCTGGTAGAGGAATGCCATAATAGCCATAATTATAATAATCATTTCCTTGAATATACCATTCCCATGGGAAAAACGTCACTTCAATTCTGTCGCATCCTGCAGGCAGAGGCATACTGTACTGGCAGAACATATTGTCTTCAGTCCATACATGTGACTTTTCTCCGTAGAATAGGTTGATAAGGGCGTCACCGGCGAGGCCTTCGAACACAACCCACAATGTGTCGCCTTGAGGCAGCGTAAGCTTGCTCAAATCCGCTCGGTAAGTCCAATATTCCTTGCTGACCCATTGCACCGAGTCCTCATTGGTGGCGAGAAATGGGTCGGGAATGATGTCGTTGGCTATCAGGTCGGTGTGGATAAACCCGGGCACCGTGGCAGGATACCACTGCCCGTTGTATTCAAACTGCCAATCGGTCAGTTCTACGTGCTCGGGCTTCTGTGTGCATGCCGCGAGGAGCAGCGGAAACAATAAGAAAAATATTCGTTTCATTTTACTTCGTTTTCCAAAAAGCGAATATCACTGCCAGCAGGATGAACAGGAAGCTGACGAAGTGGTTCCACTTTATCGGCTCGTTTTTGAAAACAGTGGCAACGATGATGGTGAATACTGTCAGCGATATGCATTCGGCCAGTATCTTAAGTTGCATCAGCGTGAATGGACCCCCGTTTATTTGTGAGCCGATACGGTTGGCAGGAATCAAGAATGAATATTCAAGCAACGCCACACCCCATGAGGTGAGTATGATGAGGATAAGCGGCCAGTCGCTGTTTATTTTCATCTCTGTAAGTTTCAGATTGCCATACCAGGCAAATGTCATAAAGACGTTTGAAACGATTAGCAGCAGAACTGTAATTAATCCTTTGGGCATCTTATTGTAATTGTTCTTTTGGAGTCTTAATGCTGTGTATCAGCATAGAAAAAACCTCGTTGCATGTTCTTTCGATGGTTCTGATACGGTCGTCGCCATATTTTTTGAGTCTTGTCTCCACTCCGTCGGGGCCTGCCAGGGCAATCCATACTGTCCCCACCGGCTTTTCGGCTGTGCCGCCACCAGGTCCGGCAATGCCGGAGGTGGCTACACCGTAGTCTGCCCCAAGTCGTTCACGCACACCAGTGGCCATCTCCCGTACGGTCTCTTCGCTGACGGCGCCGTGCATCTCCAGCGTTTTGCTTTTGACTCCGAGGGTAGACATTTTCACAGCATTGCTGTATGCTACAACGCCACCGTTGAAGAAGGTGGATGCGCCGGCCATCGCGGTGATCTTCGATGCTATCGCACCTCCTGTGCAGCTCTCCGCTGTCGCCAGAGTCTTGCCGTGGAGCTTCATTATCTGTGCCAGGGCTTCAGGAAGGGTCTCCATGTCTTCGCCAACGATATAGTCGCCGGCCAGGAGATACAATTTCTTCACCTCGCGGACAATGGCTTCGTCGAGAATCTCCTTGTTCTCTCCACGTGCCGTAAGACGTAGTTTCACCATGCCGGCCTGTGGAAGATAGGCCAACTTGATGTTGTCCGGCAATCCAAGCTCCCACGGTTCAATCATGTCACTCAGGAACGACTCGCCGATGCCTTGTACGAGAATGTTTTTGTTTACTATGCATCCAGTGTTGAAATGTTTTTGTAGCCTTCCGATAACCTCGGTGCGCATAAGGTTCTCCATCTCGAAGGGAACGCCGGGGAGCGATACCACGATTTTGCCCTCTTTCTCGAACCACATTCCCGGGGCAGTGCCCATTACGTTGTTTATTACCGTGCAGCATTTCGGCACCCAAGCCTGTTGCCTGTTGATTTCGGTCAGCTCATATCCGCGTGCCTCGAAGATACGTTTCACGTTGTCCAAGACTGTGGCGTTTTCCTCAAGCTCGCTCTGGAAATATTCACATAGAACTTTTTTTGTGACATCGTCTTTCGTGGGGCCTAATCCTCCGGTCATTATTACGGCGTCGTAGGTCTCGAAATGGCGGCTCAAGGTGTCGATAATAGCTTCGCGGCTGTCGGCGATGACAGCGGTCTCGCGTACATCGATGCCTGCGGCAATGAGCATCTTGGACATTGTTGAGGCGTTGGTATTGACCACTTGGCCGATAAGGAGTTCATCCCCGATATTAATAATGCTAATATTCATGTAATCATGTAGGTTATAATGGAAAAAAATTACCGTATTTTTGTGCAAAAATACGAAAGTTGAACGGAACGCTGAAATTTTTTGTTCAAATACCGAAAAAAATATGTATTTTTGCAAATTATTTTAATTCGTTTTTTATTATTAACAAATACATTCTGGCAAAGGATTCCCTCCCAGGAAAACAGATTACGACAATGACGGTTCCAAATCTTGACGAGTTGATAAAAATGGCATTGAGAGAGGATGTCGGTGACGGCGATCACTCAACTCTTGCCTGTATTCCGCCTACTGCTGTAGGTACTGCAAAAATGGTTGCAAAACAGGACGGTATCCTTTGTGGATGCGAAGTGGGGAAACGAGTCTTTCAACTTGTCGACGACACACTGGATGTCTCGCTGCTTAAAAATGACGGTGATGAAGTAAGGAAGGGCGACATAGTGATGCTTGTAAAAGGCCATTCCGGCAGTATCCTTACTGCAGAACGTACGGCCCTTAACTTTATGCAGCGCCTCAGCGGTATCGCTACTGAGACCAACCGCATGGTCCGCATGCTCGACGGGCTTCAGACCAAGCTCCTGGATACTCGCAAGACCACGCCTAATATGCGTCTTTTGGAAAAATATGCAGTGAAATGCGGAGGAGGTACAAACCACCGTATAGGATTGTATGATATGGTTATGCTTAAGGATAACCATATCGACTTTGCTGGTGGCATAGAGGCCGCCATAGACCGCACTCGCGAATATCTCGCAACCAAAGGCAAGAATCTTAAAATTGAAATCGAGGTACGCAACCTTGACGAACTTGACAGGGTTTTGGCTTATGGCGGCGTCGACCGCATAATGTTGGACAATTTTGACATACCCACTCTTCGCGAGGCCGTGCTTAGAATAGACCATCGTTATGAGACGGAGGCAAGTGGTGGCATTACAGACCAGACACTTCGTCCATACGCGGAGACGGGAGTGGACTTTATCTCGGTCGGAGCCCTGACCCACCACATCAAAAGTCTTGACCTGAGTCTCCTGAAAAAATAAGCACAACTATTTGACAATCTATAAGCTCTCATGTCGCTGACAAACCGCATCAAGGATAGTTCTTTGGCAAGATGGATTAAAATCCGCTATTCGTTAATCATTCGCTTTTGGAGTCTGCGAGTGGTGCCGTTTGCCAATCGTCTTGTCCTTCCTGGATGCGCGGGGGTTCCTTTGGTTCAGATTTTACGAAATTTTTCAAACCGTGATCTTTGGCAGAGCGCCAAGGCTCTGTCGTTCTCATTCCTGATGGCGTTGCCTCCGCTGCTTATCTTCTTCTTTACACTCATCCCATATCTCCCTATTGAGGGAATACAGGGTGAGTTGCTCTTTCAACTTAATACAATCCTTCCTGCGGCAGTTTTTGACCGTGTTGCAGTGACAATCACCGATGTCATGGGACACAAGCACAGCAGCCTGCTCTCCATAGGCTTTGTCGGCTCGATAGTGCTTGCCGCCAATGGTATTCATGGCCTGCTACAGTCATTCAATTCGGTAAGTCATAGCATAGAATGGCGTTCGTTGACACGTCGGTATGTGCTCTGTTTTCTGCTTGTAATAATACTCTATGTCCTCGTTGTGGCGATTCTCTCGCTTCTCATTGGATACAAGTTCTTCATACAGCTGATGATTAGCCGCAACTTCATGGCAGAAACTACCCTGAGCCTTTTTGCCTTCAGTTTTGGACGATGGCTTCTGCTGGTGTTTCTTACGCTGCTGACGCTCAGTATGCTCTATTACCTTGCTCCGGTAAAGAAACAGCGCATCAATTTTCTCTCAATCGGCTCAATCGTTTCTACGTTGTTGATTTTTGGTCTCTCGTGGGCATTCCAGGTTTATATAAACAATTTCAACAACTATAACCTTCTTTATGGCTCTATAGGCACTCTGCTCGTGCTCATGCTCTGGATTTATGCCAACTGTGTGGTGATTCTTGCCGGCTATGCCATCAATATCGCCATCGCCGACAGTCGTGAAGTCGGCTACAATCCTACACGTAGCCAACGCAAACAGCATAAGCTGATGCTGCGTGCCCAGCGCCACCACTATACGCTCAGTACAGAAAACCAATCCATGCGCCAGCCTAGGGGCTCCAGTATATATCATAGCCCTTACGGAGTGGCAAAATATTTGAAAAATAACAGCATAAAGCATAATGATAATCCAGAAAGCTAACGGTCGTACTCTGACGACTGAACCAAAACAAGGCATTGAATTCAAGATGATAGCCAAGACTATGTTCGGTCTTGAAGAAATCCTTGCCGACGAACTCCGTCAATGCGGAGCAAAAGACGTTGAACCTATTACACGTGCAGTCTCTTTTGTAGGAGACATGAGGGTTCTCTATCGGGCCAACTACACCTGCCGTACCGCCTTGGCAATCCTTAAACCTTTTGCAGAGTTTGAAGCCAACGATGAACAGGAACTCTATGACAATGTCTCAAAGATCAAGTGGGAAAAAATTATCGACGTGGATGGCACCTTTATGATAGACTCCACCACTTCAGGTGAGATTTTCACCCATTCCTATTATGCTGCTCTTAAAACCAAAGACGCCATTGTCGACCGTATGCGCCGTCTGTTTAACCACAGACCCAACATTGACACTGAAAATGCTGATTTCAAATTGAACCTCCACATCGCGGACAACAAGGTGACTCTTTTGCTCAACTCATCGGGAGAGTCGCTGCACAAGCGAGGCTACCGTCAGGCTGTTGGTGTGGCTCCCATCAACGAAGTCCTTGCGGCAGGAATGATAAAGCTGTCGGGGTGGAAATGCGACTGCAATTTTTATGACCCTATGTGTGGCAGCGGTACGCTCCTCATCGAAGCGGCAATGATGGCTAACAACATTCCCGCTCAATACTATCGTCGCGAGAATTTTGCTTTCAAACGCTGGAGCGATTTCAATATAGCTGAATGGAAAGATGTCAAAGAGACCGAGGATCGCAAAATAGGCTCAGGTGACTTCGAGTATGAAATTTGGGGCAACGACATTGATATGGGAGTCCTGCAGCAGGCTGAACAGAATCTTCAATATGCCAAGCTCCATAAGGATGTGATGCTTTATCATGGTTCGTTCGAAGAGCAGGAACCTCCGGAGGGTAAGACAATTATCGTTACCAACCCTCCATACGGTGAGCGTATCAAAGTGGAGGACCTGAATCAGCTATATACTAAGCTTGGCGATACCTTCAAGAATCTTTACGGAGATCGTTGCGAGGTATGGCTTATCACCTCAGATTTCGAGGCAATGAAGCACATTGGTCTGCATCCTTCACGCAAGATACAGCTGTTCAACGGCTCGCTTGACTGTCGTCTCCTGAAATTTGAACTCTACTCGGGAAGCAAGAAAGACAAGTTTGCCGATAAATAGTCAACATATAATAGATTTAGCCCTTGAAGTGGGCTTTTCTGACTGCGGCATTGCCGAGGCCGATGCCATTGATGAGGATGAGTATCCCCTTGACGAATGGCTCAGCCGTGGCTGCCAGGCCGATATGCACTATATGGAACGCAACGTCGCTATGCGTCGCGACCCGCGTCTGCTTGTCGATGGGGCGCGAAGCGTAATCTCGTTGGTGCTGGCTTACAAGCCCGACTGTCAAATTGAATCGAAAGCAAAGATAGCCCAGTACGCCTACGGCGAGGACTACCACGAGCGACTGAAGCGGATGATGTATCAGCTTATTGCCAAGATTAAGTATAAATATCCGGATTTTGAAGGTCGTCCCTTTGTTGACACTGCACCCATCAGTGACCGCCACTGGGCGGTGCGTGCTGGACTTGGCTGGATAGGTCGCAACACACTTTTCGTCCATCCATACTATGGCTCTTTTTGCTTTCTTGGCGAAATCGTCACCATCTCGGAAATTGAAAACACAAAATTGAAAATCGAGGATTCAGGGAAAGGGTGTGGAGATTGCAGACTTTGTGTCGAAGCCTGTCCCAACAATGCTATCACTGTTTCAAAGTCAGGTGTACCTATGCTTGACGCAAGACGTTGCACATCATATAACACCATCGAGAACCGCGACGATGCTTTGCCTGAAGAGCTTGATACGCGAGGCTACGCTTTTGGCTGCGACATCTGCCAGCTTGTTTGTCCATATAACGGGCAAAGTCCGACGAGCTATCACCTTGACGATGAGCGTAAAACGCAACTTGAACGTCTTGCAGGAGCCGATGAGGCCACCTTCCGGCGATTTGCGAAACATTCGGCTCTAAATCGCATAAAGTATCCCCAATGGTGCCGTAATCTGCGCAAGGCTTCGGAACCGAGAGGCGGGGATCGGAAAACAGAAACCTAACAAAATGTCGTTTTTTTTTTCGTCTAACGCATTCTGTCTGCTTTTAGTATCATATCACTTTTCAATAAATCCATTAATTTCAGTAATGTCCATTCATAACCAATTTCAAATTCCGATTGATTCAAAAGGTATTCTGTTTTGTATATTATTGATTTTATGTGTTGTTACATTGAATCTTGTCTTTTTTTTCATTGATATCAGAATAACTGGTGTAACAGATGCTATGATTGATACCCTTTTCACACTTTATTGGGGACAAGATTTCGATTGGCATAATTAACATTGTTAATATAGAGTTCATTATTAGCAGATTGGAATTATTTTTTTGCATAACAAAAGTAAAATCGGATATAAAATGGAGTTTAAAGTGAACGATAGAACAAACAAAAAACAAACTACTAAAAAAAACATTCTTCTCCTATCATTTATTACATTAGCTTTTTCATCACTGTGTGGCTGTACAAAAGGAGATTGGACAAGTACCAGTATTAAATTAAGAAACAGAACAAACGATACTATACAATACACTGGCACAATATATAGAGTCAATACTGTTAATACAACCTTTAGCAACAATAGTGTTGATGTATTGATACCTCCTTATGATGAAATAGAACTAATATATTACCAGACAGACGAACTCCCTAGCAAAAAGCCCTGTCAAGAAAAGATTTTGCAAATTATTAACAAATATGATTACGGGAGAATAACGTTTAAAGACTCATCCTTTGTTGATTATCTAAAAGGTTGCAACTATCCCAAATCTCCATATACTCAATTGGATTTTTACGAAGACCACCCAAATGGTACAATATATGCCTATGGTTACAAAATCGACGAAGCCGACCATCAATGGGCAATAGAACACAGCAAGCAGCCTTGAGGTAAGACTATCCACGTGATAATATGGAACCATTTGCCGCTGAAACCAATGTAGCATCTGTGATTTGACTATGCAGGACCACAACTTTATTGGGGACAAGAATTCGATTGGCGGAATTATGATTGTTAATTGAAAAAGTACGTAGGGTTGTTGGTGCATCTGTATAGGGGCGGGAACCGCTACTCGGTTCCCGCCCCTATACAGATGTTTATTAAAATGCTTTATTTCAGTGCACTGAGCAGTTGGATTATTGTACCTACAGTCTGAGCCTTGTTGACGATGTTGTTGGCATCGATGCCGTCAAATCCTGTGGCGTTCAGCAGGCTGTTTGTGATGTTGGCTGCTGCGGTGGGAGTGATAAGGCCGGTGCTTCCTGTAACCATTCCGGAAGTGAATGATTTTTTGTAGGTGCTATTCTCTTTGTTTGCTTTCAGGTTGTTGTATGCTCCGATAACGACAAGCATATTGCTGAGGTCGGTAGGGTTGGTGATAGCCAGAGTACCGGCTTTTTTGCTTTTGTTAAGTTGGATTAAGGCCTGGCTGCATGCTGCACCGGAAGTGGCTGCTGCGGTGTCGGTGACACCAGTAAGAGAACTGCACGATGTCGCTGCAAACATGGCGACAAACATCATGATGATACTGATTTTTTTCATTGGTATACCTGTTTTAGTTGTTTTTTTTCCTTTTGTTTTTCAAGAAAGTAGGCGGAAAATGTTGATTTCTTTTCCTTAGCAAATTTACATTTTTTTTTGAAATATGGGAAATTAAATGTAATTTTGCAACCGAAATAAAGGAATAAACGGTTTCTTATTCTTAGCATAGAATTGTAAATTAATTTTTTATATATAAAATACTCGTTTTATGAACAACATGCTTTTTTCTTTCCCGAAGCCGGAAAACGAACCTGTTCTCGGCTATGCTCCGGGCAGTCCCGAACGCAAAAAAATCCGTGAAGCCCTTGAAGAACTTTATAACAAGAAGTATGAAATCTGCCCCATCATCGGAGGCAAGAAAGTAAAGACTAAAGACAGTGGCACTATCGTCATGCCGACGGACAATAAGCATGTCCTCGCCACCTATTACAAGGTAGGCGAGAAGGAGGTGCGGATGGCCATCGACGCCGCCATGAAGGCTCATGAGGCATGGGCAAACACCCCTTGGATTGAACGTGCAAGTGTTATGCAGAAGATCGCCACCTTGATAAGCGGTAAATATCGCTGGCTTATCAATGCCGCCACGATGTTGGGGCAGGGCAAGACCACCATGCAGGCTGAGATCGACAGTGCATGCGAATTAGTGGACTTCTTGCGCTACAACGCTTTCTATGCATCACAGATTTACAGTGACCAGCCCTGCAGCGACAAGGGTACATTGAACTATGTAACCTACCGTCCGCTCGAAGGCTTTGTCTTCGCAATCACTCCTTTCAACTTCACCTCCATCGCCAGCAACCTCTGCATGAGCCCTGTGCTTATGGGCAACACCTGTATCTGGAAACCTTCTACCACAGCTATGCTCTCCAACTATATCCTCATGGATATCTATAAGGAGGCCGGCCTCCCCGACGGTGTGGTCAATTTCCTCCCCGGCAGCGGAGCTTTGATAGGCAAGGTCGCCTTTGCCGACAAGAACCTCGCTGGCGTTCACTTCACTGGCGGCACCAAGACATTCAACGGATTCTGGAAATCCATCGGTGACAATATCGCCAACTATCGTACCTATCCCAAGATTGTCGGTGAGACCGGTGGAAAGGACTTCATCTTCGCCCACAACAGCGCTAATGCGGCACAGGTGGCTACCGCCATCGTACGTGGCGCTTTCGAATTCCAGGGCCAGAAATGTTCGGCTGCAAGCCGCGCATACGTTCCCAAGTCTATGTGGCCTGAAGTCAAGAAGATTGTCGGCAAGATGATTGACGAGATCAAGGTCGGCGACGTCCGCGACTTCAGCGCTTTTGTCAATGCTGTCATCGACGAGGCTTCGTTCGACAACTGCATGAATTATATCAACCATGCCAAGAAGAGCAAGGATGCCGAGATAGTGTTCGGCGGTACTGGCGATAAGAGCAAGGGCTGGTTTATCCAACCTACTGTTATCCTTGCCAAGAAACCTGACTACAAGTCGATGCGCGAGGAGATATTCGGACCTATCATCACTATCTATGTGTATGATGACAAAGATTATGAGAAGACTCTGCATCTCTGCGACGAGACTTCGCCCTACGCTTTGACAGGTGCTATCTTTGCCAGCGACCGTAAGGCTTTGCGCATCGGTGCTGACATATTGAAGTATGCCGCCGGCAATATCTACTATAACGACAAGCCTACAGGTGCTGTTGTCGGACAGCAGCCCTTCGGCGGTGCCCGCGCTTCGGGAACCAACGATAAGGCCGGTTCATACCTCAACCTTATTCGCTGGACCTCGCCACAGGCTATCAAGGAGACCTTCGACCCCGCCTCCAACTATACCTACCCGTTTGTGAGCAACGAGGACAACTCCTACAAGGAGGCTAAGCCTGCAAAGGCTAAAGCAGCTTCTAAACCGGCTCGTAAGACTGCGGCAAAGAAATAATAAATACATTATTCTCAAATTGGGGACGCGCATTAAGCACGTTCCCAATTTTTTATTAGGTAAAGGATAGGTGACGGTTAACGGTTAACGGTTAAAGTTTTTGTAACGTTTAACGGTTAAAGGTAAAAGGTTAAAGAATTCATACTTCAACAATTAAACATCACTATTCACTAATTACCAATTTGCTCGGATTGTATTGTCCCTTTAACTTCCAGCGCGAAGCGCGATAACTTCCCTTAACTTCTTTGACTTCCCATTGTAACAGTTAAAGAAATCATACATCAAACGTAAAACGTCAAACATCATATATCACATGAAATACGCTCGTTTGTTCATTGTTCTCCTTGTCTTGCCAATGCTGACAATCGCCCAACAGTCAATGGGTGGCGATGGTTCGTTCGGCTCTATGTTCCCGGACAAGGCCATATCTCCTTGTTCCATCGGCATCTTCGCGGGAAGTAATAGCAATACCCATGTCGTAGGAACGGCGTACGCCTCTGATATGAAGTATACACCTGCATCCGGTCTCACTGCAGGAATAAACGCGGCATACCATATAACGGGATGGTTCTCGTTGAGTGCAGACTTTGCCCTGGTGCAGAAAAATTATCGGCTCGACAGGGATAACCCCAGCTTGTCGTTTGTATATACCGACGCTACGAACAACTACCTCTCGCTTCCTGTGATGGCGGTGATATCTGTTGGCCGTACATTCCGTGTGGTGGCCTTCGCCGGAGGCTATGTGGGCTATTGGCTGTCGGGACATCGCAGCGGACAGAGCCTTTCGGTTTCGTATTTCATTACCAGGAACCAGGACGACACTTTTTTCGATGAGGATTATGAGTTTAACGAGCAGCGTGACAACCGTTTTGATTCAGGTATTGTATATGGTGCGGGAATGCGGTGTGCAATAGCACGTAAGATTGATCTCTCCGCCGATGTACGCTGGTACTATGGACTTACCGATATTCAGAAGAGCTATATGACCAACATGAATCCTCGTTATAATACCACAAGAACTATCCAGTTCGGCGTAGCATACTGGCTATGAAAAAACGAAAAATGTTCAGAGAAATGAAATCTGCCTATAGAAAACTTTTGTCCATTTGCCTGTCACTCTATCTTCTGGCATTTGTTTCGTGCCGCAAGGAGTCTCTTGAAATGATTAATCCGGACCGCCACTACTGCAATACGTATGTGTCGCAGTTTGAGACGGTATGGTCTGGCATTGACCATAGCTACCTCTTCTGGGAAAGAGATACCATCGACTGGGATGATGTTCATGAGCGCCTGCTTCCCGTATTCAAAGAGTTCGATGCAAAAGGAGGCGCTTCGGATGCCGAACTGTCTGAAGCCTACAGGTCAATGGTTCATGGACTTGTAGACCACCACATGTCTGTTCAGATTCGCAACCTGAAGACAGGCAACCCTGTCTATGCCAATCCTGCATGGGACGAGGTGCCGTATCGCGACTATTACCATTATGACTTTTCAAATCAACAGATAGCCCTCCTGAGTACATATAGTGGTGTTACCGAATATTGCGAGGGAGACGGAGGGTTCCAATGCTATGGTGCACTCTTCCCCGGCAATAACGGCAAAAAGATAGCCTACCTGCGTTTCCGCTCGTTCGATGTGACCAGCTATTCCCAGGCGGTCCACAGCGGATATATGCCGGCAAGCACAATGGCTCCGTTTTACGCTTTCTATGGCAACAGCGGCTCTTATGGAATCACCGGAGGCTGGGCTAAACGTGACGATGTGGAGGCGTTGATCATAGATGTGAGAGGCAATGGAGGTGGGGCTCTCTCTGATTTAAAGCCCTTGGTCGGCAGTCTCTCGAAAACGCGAATAGATTTTGGGTATTCACGGCATAAAGAGGGACTTGGAAGACTTGACTACAGCGCTTGGACGCCATTTGTGGTTGATTGTCCGCCCGACCACATCCAGGATGACAAAAAAATAATTGTTCTGGCTGATGTCAATTCCGCCAGTTGCTCTGAAATAACCGCCTCTCTGATCAAGTCGCTTCCTAACGGCATCTTTATCGGCGAGCGTACATACGGTGCTACCGGCCCGCTGATACGCGGAGGCTTCGATTTACTCTATAGCGGTGTGTTCGGCGACTATAACGAGCTGGGCTATTATGTTTATACCAGCAATTTCGATGTGGTTGATAAATCATATATATCCCTCGAAGGGGAGGGGGTGACTCCCGACATCGAATGTATATTTGATGCCAATGCTCTCCAAAATGGTCATGACAACCAGCTGGAGCGTGCACTTCTGTATGTCAGGACAGGGAAATGACCTTTATTCGGTAATACGTTTATGTATGATACGTATTGCCTCTATGTTTCTCGGCACCTGCAGGTCGAGAATTCCGTCATGCAGTGCGATGATGTTGCCTTTTTTTACAGCTGTGAGGTTGGCGTAAGGCATCTTTTTGCAGAATCTAGCACTGTCTTCGGCGCGAATCAGGATGAAGTCGGGGTCGGCATCCATCAGTGCCTCTACGCTGAATGTCCAGCCTTCGCTCTCTTCGGCAATGTTGCGTCCTCCGGACATCAAAATGATGTCGTTGATAAAAGTATTGCCTCCGGCAGTGAAATTACCGCCGCTACCAAACCCGACAACATAGTAGCATGAGGGCTTTTGTTTCTGTTCATCCCATTCCAGTCCCATATTGCCCAGATCGTTTGCAAGTGCCTCGTTAATGCTGTCGGCCTTGGCGATCTTGCCAACAAGTGTGCCGATTTTTTTTATGTTGGAGTACAGCTCTATGAAATCTGATTTCTCAATTACGCACACCAGCGGCACTCCCATCTCTTCAAACTGTTTGACGATTTTTTGCGGCACCATCGAGCCGCTGATTATCAGGTCGGGTTTGCACGAAAGTACCTTTTCGATGTTTAGATTGCTAATGCCTCCGATGTTCTCGATTTTTGATGCCTCGGGAGGGTAGAGGCAGAACTCTGTGCGGCCTACCAGGAGCTCCTCGGCGTTAAGGGCAAACATGATTTCGGTTACTGCGGGTGACAGAGAGACTATGCGTTTGGGATTTTGGGGTACCATCACATGGCTGCCGTAGTCGTCTATATATTCATAGCAATCGTTTGTTTTGTCAACGGAATTCCGTACACATCCGGCGGCGAGCAGTACTGCTGCCGCAAAAACAAGAAGCCTCTTCATTGTGGTGTTGGGTTTTATAGTGGCATCGACGACGTTGTGCCGCGATGTTTAAGTCGAATTGACGTGAGGGATTGTATTTATAAACTGTTTTTGGCTTTCTGGTATAGGTATTTGGCCGATATCTCTCTTATGTGACCATTGCTTACGGTGATGACAGTGTCTCCATGCAGCGCTTTTTCCCGTAGCATGTTCATCTCTGCCTGTTTAAGGCCAAAGCAGACGCGTTCACGGATATCGTTAATTTCCTCTTGAGACATATTGCTTGATATTTTCAAAGATTTCGTTTTCAAGGATATTTGTGTTGATATTAAGGCCACCTTCGGCGACCATCACTCTTGAGGGCTGGCTGTTGTCGAATACCATCCAGTAGTCGACGACAGGCATGTAAAGCTCGAAAAGGTTCTTTATTCCTGACTTATAGCGCCTGCGTAGCACTGGTGTGGGAATGTCATGCCCTCCGTCACGCACTCTTTTGGCCACTCTCATCTCTGCCAGTTCCGGACTCTGTAGCCAAAAATAGATAAGGCTCACCATGTAACCAAGGTTGTGAGCTTTTTGGATAAGTCTTGTGTAAGACCGTGTCGAGAGTGTCGTTTCAAGTGCAAAAGAGGCATTCATCGCAAGCAATTCATCTATCCTTGCTACCATGAGACGTCCTGCCTTTATCGACATACTCTCGGGATTGAATGGCGAGAGCCCTTTGGCAATCTCGTCGGCGTTGACAAACTCGCGGCATTGAAGTATCTCAGGTAGAATAGTGTACGAGGCAGTCGTTTTTCCTGCGCCGTTGCATCCTGCGATGATATACAGTCGTGAGTCCATGTTTAAACAAAGACCGTCTCCACTATGGGAGACGGTCTTCTATGTTGTTTATTGTATTAGAGGAGCTTTGCCAGCTTTGCGGCGAGGTCGCCGACACGGGTGCTGTAGCCCTTCTCGTTGTCGTACCAGGAAACGATCTTGACAAAGTTTCCGTCCATAACCTGAGTCAGCAGGCTGTCGAAAATCGAGCTGTGGGTGTTGTCGATGATGTCGATGCTGACGATGGGCTCGTCGACATACTGGAGGACACCTTTCATTGGGCCTTCAGCAGCCTCTTTTATAGCGGCGTTGATTTCCTCTTTGGTGACATTGCATGCCATCTCGGCGGTGAGGTCAACGACAGAACCGTCGGGAGTCGGGACGCGCATGGCGAAGCCGTCGAGTTTGCCTTTCAGTTCGGGGATTACCAGACCTACAGCCTTTGCGGCACCGGAGGAGGTGGGGATGATGCTGACGGCGGCAGCGCGGGCACGGCGGAGGTCGCTATGCGGCTGGTCGAGAATCTTCTGGTCGTTGGTGTAGCTGTGGATGGTATTCATCAAACCGCGTTTGATGCCGAATTTGTCGTTCAGCACTTTGGCGACGGGAGCCAAGCAGTTGGTGGTGCAGCTTGCGTTGCTGACGAGCTGCATATCTTTGGTGAGGACGTTGTCGTTCACACCCATGACAACGGTTGCATCAACGTCATCGGCCTTGCCTGCAGGAACGGTGAGGATGACCTTCTTGGCACCGGCGATGATATGTTTCATCATCTGCTCGCGTTTTTTGAAGAGACCGGTGGATTCAACGACGATGTCGACACCAAGGTCTTTCCAAGGCAGGTTCTGAGGATCACGCTCGGCATAGATTTTTACCTTCTTGCCATTGACAACCAGGTATTCGCCTTCGGCATGAACTTCACCGTCGAAGTTGTCGTGCACTGAGTCGTATTTGAACAGATAGGCCAGCGTGTCGGCGCTGGTGAGGTCGTTGATAGCCACGATTTCAAGCTCGGGATGAGCCAACATGGCACGGAATGACATTCTTCCGATTCGGCCAAAGCCGTTAATTGCTACTTTTGCCATAATTTATTGTTGTTTAATCTGTTTGAATTGTTTTTACTTTTAAAAAGCAAATACAAATATACAAATTTATTTTATTGGAGACAAAAAAATCTTAATTTTTCTAAAATATTAAACTGCCACTGCCGTTATTTTCAAGATAGTAATTGTGATATAAATTAACGTTACAATGGGAAGTTAAAGAAGTTAAGGGAAGTTGTCGCGCTTCGCGCTGGAAGTTAAAAGGACAATACAATCCGAGCAGATTTGTGAATAGTGATTGGAAACATCATACATCAAACATCATACATCTTGTTACCTCTGTGAATATTGTGGACTCTATTACCGATCCTGATTGGCGTCGTGCTCTACGCGAATACAAAGGCTATCTGAAATTGGAACGTCAGTTGTCGGAAAACTCTGTTGAAGCCTATCTGCGTGATGTCGCACATCTGGCCAATCTCGCCATCGAAATGAAGATAAAACCGGAGGAGGTGACTCTTGACCACTTGCGACAGTTGGTGGCCCGTCTGCATGACGCCGATGTGGCGTTGGCCACACAATGCCGTATTATCAGCGGCCTTCGGACATTCTACCGGATGATGCTTATACAGGATGCGGTAAAGGAAAATCCTGTAGACTTGCTTGAGATGCCTCGAGGCTCACGCCATCTGCCTGATGTCCTGACAGATGATGAGATTGACAGAATAATAGCCACTTTTGACCTCAGCATGCCTGACCAGGCCCGTAACAGGGTCATCATCGAGGTTCTCTATGGATGTGGTCTGCGGGTCTCCGAGCTCGTCAATTTACGATTGTCAAATATATATGCCGACGAGGGGTTCCTGCTCGTTACAGGCAAGGGAGATAAACAGCGATGGGTGCCAATAAATAGCTCTGCTCTGCATCTTATGCTTCAATATATCGAGACGATTCGAAGTCAGCTGCACAAGATACGCCAAGGGGAGGAGAACTATGTCTTTCTGAATCGTCTCGGCAGCCGTATATCGCGAAATTACATATTTATGTTTCTCAAAGACGCTGTGAAAAAGGCTGGTATTAAGAAAACGATATCTCCTCACAGTTTGCGACATAGCTTTGCAACAGAATTGGTGTCCAATGGCGCAGACCTCCGTGCGGTGCAGGAGATGCTTGGACATGAAAAAATAAGTACCACAGAGATATACACTCACCTGTCACACCAACATCTTCGCGATACAATCAGCACCTATCATCCTCATTACAACAAATAATGAGGTGTAATTGTGTATAAAAGCCTCTTCGAAGCTTTTATACATCAAACATCTTACACAATTACACCATCACACCTCATTCATTCCACATCAAACATCGTTATTTTAAAAAAAAGTGTAAATTTGCATTGTCAAATCCATGGTGGTGATTTTGTTATGAAACGTGCTATCAGATTGAATTTTAGTGATAATGTGTGGCGTTGTCGCTTTGTCGGTCTGGCTTTCGGAATACTTATGCTTGTCGGAGTCCGATCGCTACAGGCACAATGCTCTATGCTTGTCAATATGCCTACGTCTCTTTGTGCAGGAGATACATCGATTATCACTTTTGGTTTTGATTCGACAAAAAATGTGATGGTTTTCTGTTATCCGACCAGCATGGGGTGGGGGGATTCGTTTTTCCTTCCCGATGGCCATGATTGTCCTGGGTCTGGTTGTGTTTATCATTCAGTCGTCAATTTTCAAGCTTTTGCACCTAATACGGTTGTCACATCTGTCAACGATATCAAGTATCTTCGCGTAAATATAGAGCATTCCTATGTTGCGGATCTGTACTTCGACTTGAGATGTCCCGATGGCCGGACAGTAGATGTTCTGCGCTTTGGCGGCATCCTTAATACCGAATGTGCTTCGCATGTACCTGAATCATCAAGGACATGGCTGACAGGTTATAATGTTCCTGGATCTTCCTATTTGGGACTTCCAGTTCATACCGATGGCAACTATTGCGACCCTAATACCCCGGGAAATGAACCTGGCGTTGGATGGAACTATTGTTGGAGCAACAACAACAACTCGGGCTTTGTCTACCCTACAGGTAACTCTTTTATCCCTGATGATGGCATTCTTTATCGCCTAAGGTCGCAATCACAGGGTACTATTGATTCGAGCGATGTCGCTTCCGGAACGAATTTCTATCATCCTGATTCAAGCTTCGCTGGACTGATAGGATGTCCGTTGAATGGTGAGTGGGCGTTTGAGGCTATGGATGGCTATGCTCAGGATAATGGCTATGTGTTTGAATGGGAATTGGTCTTCGATCCAACACTGTCACCGGCTTATGGCTGTGTGATTGACTCTTTTGCAATGACGGGGATGGGGGTCACCCGTATTGATGATACGAGTTTCTTTGTCACCTCCGATCCTGCCTTGCAACACGATACCGTTGTCTGTTTTACCCTTCAGGCCTTCAACGACTGCGGTGCGGTTTTCGATACAGTGGTATGCATAGCGTTCCATCCAAACTACGAAACTACGGTTGACGAAGAAATAGTGGAGAACATGCTTCCGTATACATACGGAGATGTTGTTTTTGAGGACAGCGTTTCGGACTATAGGTTCAACCTTGCCAGTCTTTACGGGTGCGACAGCCTTGTCCATTACAATCTGGATGTATGGAGAAACATAGGCGTGGAATTTGATACGCTCGTGTGTGGCAACACCTTGCCGATAGTCTGGCGTGGAGTGAATTTCACCGCTCCTGAAATCAGGGTGCTTTCATTGAATACCGTTCATGGCGCCGACAGCATCGTGACGCTGACGATGGAGGCTGAGTACATGGATACCGTTATTTTTGAGGCTTTTGTCTGCAACAACGAGCCATATACGTGGATTGATGGCAATACATACATTGACGCTTCCCAGTGTCCTGTGTATTCCTTCCCGTCAGGAGGTATTTGCGACTCTGTGTTTCGCCTGAGAATAAAAGTCAGTCCCACCCCATTTGTCATGCAGGCATCGGTTAACCCTAACCCTGCGACGTATGATGAAAACCGTGTGACGTTGAATGACATCTCAAACAGCAGTTGGCGTCAGTGGTATTTTCTTGACCGTATCGATACGGCTCGCAGCTGTGACTTTTTGTTTCCATTTCCCGCCGATTCTGTTGAGGTATACGTCATGGGCGCCGATGGGTTCGGATGCAGAGACAGCGCGTATGTCATTGTTTTCAGCGACATTGCCACCCTGTGGGCGCCAAATGCGTTCACTCCAGACGAACAGTCAAACAACCTGTTTTTCATCAAGACAAACCAGATATTGTCCGGAGTGGTTCACATGTATGACCGTCGGGGCTTGTTTATAGGCAGTTTCGACTTGCTTTCGGGTTCTTGGGATGGAAGTCATAATGGGGTTGAGTGCCCGCAAGGGGCGTATGTATGGATTGTGGATTATGTCAAGAAAAGTGCCCCGGGTATCCATCAGAAAAAGACCGGAACGGTAATATTGTTGCGATAATCGTGTTTTTATATTTTTTATTTGAGTGTGCAATAATAACTCTATTATTGCGTTGTTGAATGTGTTATTAATCAGCGAATAAATGGATAACGATATAATTCAAGAAGTTGCGAACGAAGAATATAAGTGGGGCTTCGTCACGGATATTGAAACCGATACCATAGGCAAGGGGTTGAATGAGGACGTGGTGCGGCTCATTTCGCGGAAAAAGAATGAACCCGAATGGCTCCTCGACTTCCGACTCGAGGCTTTCCGTCGTTGGAAGAAGATGAAGGAACCTGATTGGGCCCATCTTGAGTATGAACGTCCCGACTATCAGGATATCATATATTATGCTGCTCCCAAGCAGAAGGGCAGTGACCCCAATGCTCCAAAGTCATTGGACGAGGTGGACCCTGAGCTATTAGCTACTTTCGACAAACTGGGAATCCCTCTTCGTGAACGTGAAGCTTTGGCGGGTGTCGCATACGACGCCATCATGGACTCTGTGTCGGTGAAGACCACCAGCCAGAAACACCTCGAAGAACGTGGTATTATCTTCATGCCCATCAGTGAGGCGGTCCAGAAACATCCTGACCTGGTAAAAAAATACCTCGGCACAGTTGTTCCAAGCACCGACAATTTCTTTGCCGCCCTCAACAGTGCTGTGTTCAGTGACGGTTCGTTCTGCTATATCCCCAAAGGGGTTCGCTGTCCTATTGAGTTGAGCAGCTATTTCCGTATCAATGCCAAGGGAACAGGTCAGTTTGAGCGTACACTTATCGTGGCCGACGAAGGTGCATACGTCAGCTACATGGAAGGCTGTACTGCCCCTCAACGCGATGAGAATCAACTTCATGCCGCCATCGTCGAGATTGTGGCATTGAAAGATGCCGAGGTGAAGTACAGCACCGTGCAGAACTGGTATCCGGGTGACAAAGAGGGCAAAGGCGGCATCTACAACTTTGTTACCAAACGCGGTATATGCAAAGGAAGTCATTCCAAGATCAGTTGGACACAGGTGGAGACCGGCAGCGCCGTGACATGGAAATATCCAAGCTGCATCCTGCAAGGCGACGACAGTACTGCCGAATTTTATTCTGTCGCAGTGACAAACAACTACCAGCAGGCCGATACCGGCACCAAGATGATTCATGTGGGCAAAAACACCCACAGCACAATCATGAGCAAGGGTATCAGTGCAGGCAGGAGCCAAAACAGTTATCGTGGTCTGGTACAGATAAACAAAAGTGCGGAGAACGCACGAAACTATTCCCAATGCGACTCCCTGCTGCTCGGCGACCAGTGTGGTGCCCATACGTGGCCTTATATCAAGGCAAACAACAGCAGCGCAATTCTCGAACATGAGGCTACGACAAGCAAGATCAGCGAGGACCAGCTCTTCTATTGCCAGCAACGCGGCATCAGCCCTGAGAGTGCTGTCGGTCTCATCGTCAATGGCTACGCAAAGGACGTCCTCAAGAAACTCCCGATGGAGTTCGCCGTAGAGGCTCAGAAACTGCTTAGCATCTCTTTGGAAGGCAGCGTGGGGTGATTTGTTATAGATACGACTCTTATGACGCATAAACTTACGACAACAGAGATGAACCGCTTGACAGTAGAGGAATTCCACAATGTGGAGAAACTGCCTTTGGTTGTTGTCCTTGACAATATTCGGAGTCTGAACAATATCGGTTCGGTATTCCGCACCAGTGATGCCTTCCGCGTAGAGCGTATATGTCTGTGTGGCATCACGGCCACACCCCCACATCGTGACATACACAAAACGGCCTTGGGGGCTGAGGAGAGTGTCCAATGGAGCTATCATGAGGATGCCGCCGAGTGTTTGAAGGCCCTTAAGTCGGAGGGATTCAGCGTTTTCGCAATAGAGCAGGTGGACAATAGTGTTTCGTTGGAAAAGCTGTCTACAGGACGTCAGATAGACAAACCGACCAAGATGGCCGTTGTTTTCGGCAACGAAATCGAGGGCGTACAAGAGGAGTTGCTGCCACTCTGTGACGCCTGTATAGAAATACCCCAGTATGGCACAAAGCACAGCCTTAACGTAAGTTGTGCCGCCGCCATCGTTATATGGGAAATGTTTAAATGGCTAAAGATTTATGACTAAAGAAGAACGAAAAGAGAAAGCCATGGCTTTACATAAGCAGGGCTGTAATTGTTGCCAGTCTGTTGTTCTGGCTTATGACGACAAACTCCCCATCAAGCCGGAGCAGGCAATGAATGTTGCAGCTCCCTTCGGACGTGGTCTTGCCGGCTGTCGCGAGGTATGCGGATGTGTCAGTGGCATGGCTATGGTATGCGGACTCACAGGACACACAGACCAGACCCGCACACTTATAGAGAAATTCCGTTCCGAAAACGGCGACATAGTCTGTGGCCGCCTTCTCCAGAAGGGAAAAAAGCCTTGCAACGAATTGGTAGGATATTCCGCCGGTCTGCTTTCGGAAATACTGTAGAGACGAAAAAACTCAAATTGTATATTTTATCATTTGGATAACAATGGTTGCTAAGACAATAGAATCAGACCTGCGCAAATATTTTTTTATTCCCGACGATGTACCTATGAAATGGGGAGTGATTGTTGAGAGTTTAGGAGCCGACTGGCAGGCACGTCCGGCTATGCTTGTAGGTGTTGATAAGTTGGCTCTCGACATATACCATCGCAGATTCTATTCAGAATCGAGTGTTCTCTCTGTCAAAAGGGAAATATTCCCGGCTAATGCAATTGTGGAGGATGACAAAGAAGCGACCGTCACAATCCATACAGATGGTGAATATTCATCCTCTGTCTCGGTTGATGATATTAGAGATGTATATTTATACGCCATTTTTAGTCGTGAACTAATATTACGAGCAGAGCAGGAAAGTATTATTTGAATACCATGACAGCAAAACGAAAAATTATAAACGACCCGGTATACGACGGATTTCTCTCTATCGACGATGAGGTGATACTCTCGGTTATAGAACATCCTTATTTTCAGCGTCAACGCCGTATTAAACAACTCGGCCTTTCACATCTTGTCTATCCAGGTGCTATGCACACCCGTTTCAGTCACATGCTCGGTGCCCTCAACTTGATGCGCCGTGCCTTGGATACCTTGCGTCAGAAGGGGGTGGAAATCACCGATGAGGAATGCCGTGGCGCCATGTTGGCAATCCTTCTGCATGACATAGGTCACGGTCCTTTTTCACACACCAGCGAACGGGTGCTCGTCGATGTACACCACGAAACCCTTACCGAACTCTTCATGGAACGCATGAACAGTGAAGGACGATTGGATAAGGCTATTGCAATCTTTAAAAACGAATACCATAAACATTTCCTTCATCAGCTTGTGTCAAGCCAGCTCGATATGGATAGGCTTGATTACCTAAGCCGCGACAGCTTCTTTACCGGTGTCAGTGAAGGCATAGTTGGTACGGACCGTATTATCTCAATGCTCAACGTGAAGGATGACGAATTGGTCATTGATGAAAAAGGTATCTATAGTGTCGAGAAGTTTATTATCAGCCGTCGTCTTATGTACTGGCAAGTCTACATGCACAAGACTGTGATTGCTGCCGACCAGCTGCTGCTTAACATCTTGCGTCTTGTGCGCAAAATACAGGAGCCGTGCGGCAACGCGGCATTGCAGGTCTTTCTGGAGAGATTTTATTCTGAGGCGGATTTTCGGTCCAATCCGGAATTGCTCGACATTTTTGCACAGGTCGATGATGACGATATTATGGTGGCAATAAAACACTGGAGCCACAGCTCCAACAAAACACTCTGCAAACTTTGTACCGATTTGCTTAACCGTCATCTGCCGGCAATAAAAATTGATAATTCTCAGGAGAAGATTGCTTCGCTTTACGCTGAGGTGAATGACGCCGCACAGCGCTTTTATAGCGGTTCGGGGCTGGATTATCACTGTCTGGTCAATACCGGAAAGCTGCGTAATCATGCCTATGACTTCAACGACCCAGAAATCAAGGTGCTTTACAAGGATGGCCGCTGCGTGGACATAAGTGAGGCAAGCGACCAGCTGGACCGTCCGTTCCTGGAAAAAACCGTCACCAAGTATTTCGTCTCGTTCCCAAAAGAATGTAAGATGTGAGAAGTATGATGTAAGATGTCTTAAACTATCAACTGTCAACTGTCAACTCATGGAAGAAAAAATTCAGAATCAGTCTACGCTTGATACCGATAACGAATCGGGACTATTCAGAAAACCTGTTACCGAGGCCCTCTCTCCCGATACGGAAAGACTCAATACTCCGCTTGACGACAACGAGGAAATAGAAGAGCAGGATCCTCCGCGTGTCAATATGACGGCTCTTGTCTCTGCTGTCATTGTGGCTGTTTGCGCCACTATTATACTCTGTGTCGCAAGACCGTGGAAAAATAATGAGAAAGAGATTCCTTTAATCGATACGACAGTGAAGGTGGACAGTTCGGAACAATCCAAGACGACCGAAAAGAAAGACCTGAAAAAAGAGGAACGGGTGGAGAGTAAGGAAGAGGTTAATGCCAAAACTACTGAAAAGAAAGAGTCCGAAGATAAATCCAAGACGGAAACTGATACAAAAAAGGAAGAGAACAAGGCTGAGATTACCAATAACACACTTCCACTGATAAATGTGACCAATACCGGCACCGATAATATCTATAACAATGTTCGCCTGGTGGATGCCTCCAGCCGCCTGTTGACCCAGGCGGAGGTGGCGCAGATGAGCAAGACGGAACTGGCCCTGGCGCGCAACGCAATTTATGCCCGACATGGCTATGAATACAACAACAAGGAACTTGCGGAGTTTTTCTCTAAGCAGTCATGGTTTAAACCCACCGGTGTAAAACGCGAGGATATTCAGTTTACAAAGGTTGAGGTGGCAAATATTAACCTGATTATTGCCCAGGAAAACAAGAAAAAGTAACATCTGATGCTGATCCTTTTCCCAGTCCCTATCGGAGCTGACGACATCTCCGTCTCGTTGCCGCCATACAACTTTGAGCTGTTGTGCGGCTGCCGTACATTTATCGTCGAGGAAATCCGCACGGCTCGCAGATTCCTCAAACATGCGGGTTACCCACACGATATTAACGACGTCATCTTCCATGTCCTGAACGAGCATACCTCGGAACAGGAGATTGTCCATTATCTCGATGTCGCGGAAATGGGCGAGAATATTGGCCTTCTGAGCGAGGCAGGCTTGCCGTGCATTGCCGATCCTGGAGCCTTGGTGACACGTCTGGCACAGAGTAAGAGGATAGAGGTGGTGCCTTTGGTGGGACCCTCGTCGCTGATGCTTGCCCTTATGGCGTCAGGACTAAACGGACAGCATTTCGAGTTCCATGGTTATCTGCCAGTGGACAGGTCTCAGCGTGCCTCGGCTATCCGAGCTCTCGAATCCTCCGCACTTAAGACAGGAAAGACCCAGATATTTATTGAAGCTCCATATCGCAACAACCAGATGCTTCAGAGTCTTGTGGAGACGTGCCACCCAAACACGATGATTTGTGTCGCTTGCGACCTTACACTTCCCACCCAGACCATACGCACACTCTCTTCCGCACAATGGCAGCGACAGCGTGAAGCCATGAACCTGCATAAACGCAACACGGTATTTCTAATCGGTCGTTGAGTTTTTCTGTTGTTTTTATAGATTATTAATAAAAAAATCGTATTTTTGCACATTGTAAATAATGTGTAATATTTGTTTGTTATATTATTAAATACTGTAATTCAATAAAATATAATATTTGATTATGACAAAATTTGATCCTGCAACAGCAATTCAGCGCATCGATGGACGCGATGCCAACCGTGGCGTGAACCCCGCAATCTGCGACAGTGCCACCTTCACTTTCCCCAAGGCTCACTTGATGACCGACACATTCCACGGTGAGACAGAGGGTTACTTCCTCTATAGCCGTCATTGGAACCCCTCCAACCTTGCTCTCTGCCAGCGTCTCGCAGCTATGGAAGGCACCGATATGGCTTGGGTTACCGGCTCCGGTCTTGCTGCTATCACCAGCGCTTTGCTGCATGAGGTCTGCGCCGGCGACCATATCGTTGCCAGTATGACCACCTACGGCGGCACCTTCGCTTTCATGGCCAACTATCTGAAGAAATTCAATGTGAACTGCACCTTCGTGAATATGCAGAACCTCGAGGCCGTGAAGAAAGCCCTTGCCGAGCATCCAAATACCAAGGTTGTCTATACCGAGACCATGAACAACCCCCTGCTTCGCATCGCCAACATCCCTGAGCTGAGCAAGATGGCTCATGCCGCCGGTGCCAAACTCATCGTCGACAACACCTTCACCCCGATGATTTTCAGCCCCTGCCGTCTGGGCGCCGATGTCACCGTTTATTCAATGACCAAGTACATCAACGGTACCAACGACTGCGTAGCCGGTGCCATCTGCGGAAGTGCCGAGTATATCAACAGCCTGATCGATGTGAATGATGGAACATGCATGCTCCTCGGTCCGGTACTCGACCCCATGCGCAGCGCCTCCATCAACAAGAACCTCCACACACTGCATATCCGCATGAAGAAGCACGGCGAGAACGCCATGTATCTTGCCAAGCGCTTCAAAGAGGTGGGCTTCAAATACAACTATCCCGGTCTGCCAGAGCATCCCGATTATGAGCTCTTCTGCAGCATGATGAACGAAGGCTATGGATTTGGTGGTATGATTTCCATTGACATGGGCACTGCCGACGCAGCCAGCCGCATTATGGAAATCATGCAGGAGAAGGGTGTCGGCTACCTTGCCGTGTCACTCGGTTATTTCAAGACCCTCTTCTCGAACAGCGGCAAGTCCACTTCGAGCGAGGTCCCCGAGGATATCCAGAAAGAGATGGGTATGAGCGAAGGCCTTATCCGTTTCAGCATGGGTCTGGACAATGATATCGAGGCTACATTCCAGCTTATCAAAGAGTCTGTTGACGAATACAACGCAGGCAAATAATTTAGGCTGATCTTTTTGGAGACAGCGTGGCGCCCATCTCTGCACGCCACGCTGTCTTCTTTTTAGGAACGATAAAAAAAACAATAAAAAACAGGCTCATCTGGTGTGCCCCGCGAAGTTGATGAGCAAACCTTTAACCTTTAACCATTAACCTTTTTTATGCGTCGTTTTTTCCTTTTGCTGTTTTTTGTGGCTTTTGCTGCTTTCGCATCAGCCCAGTCGGTAACATACAATAAATCGTGGGTAGAGTACGATGTCGAAGAAAATGGAGCTGAAGGCATGTATTTCCATTATGATTTTACGGTGTCAGGCCTGAAAGGCCAAGATATTAAGGCGTTGCTATTTATCGCTGAAAGCAAGAACGGGTCAAGTTACGAATGGACAAAATCATGGAAAGACGGATACAAGTCTGTCGAAGGTTCTATCTGTGTTTCGAAAAGCCTTAACGCGACATACGAATACAGCCAGTGGAGCGATTTGAAATTTTTCGTGCCGTATGAGGCGATGGACATCGCAAAAACTGGATATTCTTATTACCATAGTCTCGTTGTCCGTCGTTCTGATAATACGCAGGTTGATTATTTCAAGTACACCTCTTTTGATTGGAAATCATATTCCCCCTCTGCGAAAATCGACAAGGTTTGGGCGGACCATAATGTATACAAGGACGGAAAGAAAGGTATGAATATTCATGGCAACGTGCTTGTGAAAAAAATGAAAGGTCAAAAGGTCGAGTTCAGCTGTTTCATTTACGATAACGACAACAATAATGTTAAAACCACCTCTGATAAATACAGTAGTGTCACAAATCAACTCGTGACATACGAGAGAGATACCCCGTTGTACTCCTCTACAAGGTGGGAGGATTTTTGCCTGTTTTTGCCATACGATGCGTTGCCGCAGGTTCAGGGGCGTAGCAATTACAAATACAAGTTTTATGTCCGCGACGTAAACCGCTCCTATGCAGAACTGGCTTCTTCAAGCTATTATTCATTCTATTATGATCTTGGTAACGACAACAATAACAACAAC
>JAGCUU010000015.1 GCA_017962665.1 Bacteroidales bacterium
AATTACCACAAGTTTTCATCTCCGAATTTTTTTGCAAAGATACTATTATTTTTCAAATAATACCCTATCGGGTATAAAATAATAACATTTTAACCAAATCACCCCTATCGGGTATAATGTTATGATTTAAACAACAAATACACCCTATCGGGTATAATATATCAAAATAAAGCAGGTGCCGAAATCTACCCAGCACCTAATTTACCCAGTGTATTTCAGTAAATTACTCCCGTTGTTTCTCGTTGCTCTCGTTGCTTCTCGTTGCTTCGGATTTACAATCCGAAGCAATTTACTATAAGGATTTCTAATCCGCATTCTTTTCAATGTAATAATTATTGACGGATTGCAAATCCTAATAATAACATGTGTCGGATTGCAAATCCGACACTACTCACCGATCACTACTCACCGCACACAACTTACTACTCACCACACACAACTTACAATTTACTTCTTACAACTCACAACTCAAACGACAACCTACTTTTATTCTCCGCATAATCTGCGGCACATTTAGATCTTATTCTCCGCATTACAAAACAAACAAAGAGATGCAACCTTGCGATTGCATCTCTTTGTTATTGATTGTGTTTCAGAAGCTTACTTCACTTCTTCGACATACGCTCCTTCATATACACCTTGCGCTCGATGCGGTTGCCGTTCTTGTCGTTGAGGTATGCCGTGCGGCCGGTCAGCTGGTTGGCTTTGTTGTATTCGTTCCAACCCAGCGCATAGCCGTTGACATCGAAATAGTATGAGAAATAGGTATATTCACCATTGGTGCGGCGTATCTTGTCGGCGAAATTGCCGCGCTTGTCGAAGGTTATGGAGTCGACACACACCAACTGCCGGCCGTAGGTTTCAAAAGTCCGCTGATGGCTTTCAGCAGCGTGGTCTTGCCTACTCCGTTTTCACCCAGAAGGCCATAGATGGCACCCTTCTGGAATTGGAGATTGATGTTGTCAAACACCTGCGTTTTGGTGTACGAGAACGAAAAATTCTTAATGTCAATCATTTTGTTTTACGTTTTAATTATTATTTATTCTTTTAATTTTCAATTTGTTGTACGATTATTTCACTACTATATTAGTTAATTAGTACACTGAAAAGTACGACTATTTTTGAAACTACCAAATTTTTTCTAAAAATTTTTCGATTTTTTTTAAAAACACCTTTAATGGGGACCTCAATAAAATATAAAGAACACGGATTAATCGTATTATTTTGAACACGAATTTCACGAATGACACGAATAGAGCCGCTTTGGAAGCGGCTGAAAAGATTCGGTAGATTCGTGCAATTCGTGTTCAAAAACAATCAAACAGTTCAGCAATCAAACAAATAAACAATCAAACATATAATCGCACGTATCAACCATATAATCGCACGTATCAACTACGTCTCTGGCAGGGGTCTGCTCCGTCATATCAACGACACTTCGACCATCGTTCAACCATTGTTCGACCATCGTTTAACCATATATAATGGTTAAACTATGGTCGGGCAAAAGTTGACAGATGGTTGGAAATATGGGGCAGGTCCTTTGCAGGATGCTCCCATCCCCACTATGTCACAGCGGTTTCCAGCCAACGAAATGTTAAATTTTCGTTTTTTTCATATTTTATGTGTTACTTTTTTCGTTTTTTTACGACTAATATAGTGAAGGAGGAAAAAATTGGTTGTATGAAACATAGCGGAGGCTCATCGGAAAAAAGTAGAGCAGGGCACTCATTGTTTGCCTTGTTCAGCCCTCATTCCGTCCGCGACGACGAAGAGGGTGCCTTTCTCGATATGCTTGGCCGCAGCCAGCGCTCCATATTCCAGATATGCCTCCACTTCACCGACCGCCGGCCCGACAGCATCCGCGACCTCTATCAGGAGATTGTCTGCACCCTCTGGGAGGCGTGGCCCAAGTTCAAAGGCCGCAGCGCCACCGACACGTGGGTGCACCGCATAGCCCTCAACGTTGCCGTCGACGAGATACGCAGCCACGCCCGTCAACCCCGTTTTGTGCCCCTCGAGGACTGGATGTACGACACCATAGCCGAGGAGATCGACAGGGCGCCGCCCGACTACTTCCGCATTATGGACGACCTCGAGCCAGACGAGCGTGCGTTGATCTACCTGCGGCTCAACCGCCTCTCCATCAGCGATATTGCAGAGATATTTTCCTCCACCGAGGCCGCCGTCAAGCAACGCCTCTACCGCCTCCGACAAAAAATCGACAAACTTAAACAACAAGAATATGATGAAGAATAATGATATGACACCCAAACCCATAGGCGAAGATATGCCTGTTTGCCCGGCCCCTGCCGGGGAGGATGTCTCCTTCGGCGACCTCCAGCCACTGTTCGACGAGCAGTCGCGCCGTATTGACGCCGTTGTCGGCAGCCGCGGGCATCAGCCTCTCAGCCTGAATTTTGCCGGCTGGCGCACCCAGCATCGCCGTATGCTGCGCCGGTGGAGCCTCCTTGCCGTCGCCAGCGCCGCCGTCGCCGTATACTGGGGCATCGACCTCTGGCATCACAACTTTGACATATACTACCGCATCTTTACCCTTTTCCTTGAGGCTGTGTTTGTTTTTATTATGGTCGACTCTGCGGTAAGCGCCGTTTCTATAAGCCGTAACGGGCCTGTCAGCGTCAGCCTTGACCGTATGCCCCACCGTGCCACTCCCAAGGAGCCCTCAAAATTCAGAATTCAGAAGTCAAAATTCGACCTTTCCCGTCCCGTAAATATTGGTATTGCCGCATCCCTCACCCTGGTAATGGTTGCCTGCGCCACCGGTGTCGGCGACGGCTACACAATGACGCAGGACCATAATGCCCGTATCGAGGCCATTGACAATGTCCAAAGCATATTGAACAATATATGAAGAAACAGTGGATTATAACAGTGCTTGTATGCCTCCTTATAGTCGGGGGTGGTGCCGGAGTCCTTCTGTGGCCCCGCACGGTACCTCTTGGGCAATGCAGCGAGGTGTATAAGACCTATGCCAATAATCCCGGTATAAAGGCATCATTTATAAAAGACTTCCGCATCAACGACAGTGTCACCGTCGATGTCACCCTTTTAGAGGCCGTTGATTCCAATGGATGGAACACGTTGGTCACAGATATGAACCTTGGCATACAGGATTCATCGACAAGGAGTGACATTGCCAACGGTATGGATTTGATAACTGTGAAACAGGTAAAAAAAGGAGTGTATAGTAAGCCCATAGCTACATCTTCAGGAAATGTGGATATTGTGGCTACATCGCATTTGAGAAAAGAAGTGAGCATTTTCCATTCTAAAGATATAAAGGAAAAACACGCTATTTTTTATTACAATTTTGACAAATCAATTAATCAATAAAAAATATGAAAGCAATAGTTAAGAGTATAATCAGCCTTGTGCTATTTGTTATGCCGGTAATGGCTTTTGCGTCGGCGGAGAAGCCACTGGATGTCGACGACACAATTCCTGCCGAACCGCGATGCGACAAGTACTATTACACCAAATGGTTCGACGACTGCCCTTATTGGCACCCCAAAGGCATATACGACAGCTGCCTATGTTTACAATATCAGTTTGGCAGACTGTTTACAGGCAAACTCGCCAAGTGGGAATATGCACATAAAGGGCGAATGCAGGTGAAAGGTTTGGTGGCTATGGTGAACGCCTACACTCCGCCGACCGTAGACGGCGCAGCAGGGAACAAGAAACGGCCCGAGTATCTATATCTTTATCAGATGACATCGGCTGGACACTTTTGTTATCAGGAAATCGAAGACTGTGTCCAACTTCAACTGCTCGACTCCGTTCGGTGGGACACAGCCACTGCACGCGTAATGGAGTTCCGTCAAGGTTGGAACGACGAGTATGTACAGTACTGCTATTTGTACGAGGCATATTTTGAGCAGCCCGTGTGGGTCGATAGTGATTTCTACATCGTCGGTTCAATGAATACCCCTAACAGCGGAGGAATGGTATCCACATTTTATGTCGACATTATGGACCGGGGGGACTATGTGATATCCGAAAAATATGGCTGTACCCGTGATGATTACGATGATGTGTTATCTTGCTGGGGTCCATCTGTTTTAATGTGTCCCCAGTGCTTGGGTGAGGGCAGGCCGTATGCATTTTGGGATACTTATGCCAGCCCTACTTTCGGCTGGCTGAGCGACTGGCCTCTAAGCCCTGTGGGGTACTATCTTCCCATTGTTGACCAGTGGAATCTCGACGCTGTGCCGAATGACACCGCTTATGGCAAGGTGCTTGGCGGAGGACGCTGGCCTGACGACACCTACGACACTATTGAGGCGGTGCCGACACCAGGCTTCCATTTCGACTCGTGGAGCGACGGCAGCACTGAAAACCCGAGGGTGATACACCTAACCAGCGATACATCGTTTGTGGCCTACTTCTATGGCAACGAGTTATTTACGCTCAGTGTAAGTTCGTCGGACGAGACTAAGGGCACTGTCTCTGGCGGCGGCATCTATTACAGCGAGACGAACCACACCATTGCTGCGGAGCCTATCTATACCTGCAAATTCGTAGGATGGAACGACGGTGTGACGGACAACCCGCGTGTGGTGCACCTGACCAGCGACACTGCCTTTGTCGCCTATTTTGTGGACAAGGAATACTATAATGTCGAGACGACCACCAACAACGAGGAGTGGGGAACTGTGGAAGGCGGCGGCGTATATATGGAAGGCGAGGACGCCACGCTGACGGTCACCACCGCCCCGTTCTGCATCTTTGAGGGCTGGTCGGACGGCGAATGGCAGCTGCCAAGAGTTGTAACAGTTACCCAGGACACGCTCTTTGCAGCAATGTTCAAGTACGACTCGGTTTGGGCAGCCGGAATAGAGACGGCTGGCAACCTTGACTTCAGCGTCTCGCCGAACCCGACAACGGGCCGTCTGACGATAAGGATGGAGCAGCCGGGAGAGTATGAGATGAGGATATATGATATGAACGGCAAGGCCGTGGTGAGCAGGAAGGGTGAGGAGGCTGTGACCGATGTGGATATCAGCACCCTGCCGGCAGGACAATACCTGATCGCTGTTCGCAGCAAAGACAAACAAGGCATAAGGACAATAGTTAAAAAATAGGAGGATAAGACAATGAAAAGAATAATTGTTATTTTTGCAGCGCTGTTGGTGTCGTATACGCTGACGGCAAGGGATTTTGACGTGGTGTCACCGTCGGGGCACACTCTGTATTGCGACATTGTGCAGGGTGGAGCAGCCATTGTTGGCTGGGACTATTCTTCGGACGGCACAGAACCAATACGTCTTGTAATCCCATCACACGTTAGCAACGGAGGAGTCAATATGAATGTTGTCGCTATTGGCGACAATGCGTTCAGATATTGCCGCAGACTTGTGTCTGTAACGATACCGTCGTCGGTAAAACTTATTGGCAGCGAGGCATTCATCGGCTGCGTGGGGTTAGGGAGCATTGCTGTTCCGTCGACCGTGGACAGTATTGGCAATGATGCTTTCATTGGAATACCTAATGTGGAATACAGCGGTTCGGCCTCAGGAGCTCCGTGGGGAGCAAACATTTTGAATGCCTACAAAGAAGGTCAATACTATTACGCGGACAGTTCGAAGACTCATCTTGTCTGCTGCGAAAGGGATGCTTCCGATGCCACGCTGCCGCCGACAGTGACAACGATAGGAGACGATGCTTTCTTTTTTTGTGAAAACATTACATCGATAAGGATTGACAGCACGATAACCAATGTAGGATCCGGTGCCTTCGGCAACTGCTACAACCTTGAGAGCGTGTTTTTTGATCCAAGCGACCAGAGGCAATCGGATGGTAACATATTTAATGGATGTAAGAACCTGAGACAGCTGACCTTTGGTAACACGGTGACTGTAATTCCCATTGGTTTCTGCAAGAATTGCACTTCGCTACAGGAGATTGTTATCCCCGACAATATTACACAAGCCAGTACTGATGCCTTCCTTGGCTGCACGTCGCTCGAAAGGGCTGTCATTGGGAACGGGATTACCCAAATAGAAACGTCTATGTTTGAGGAATGCACAAGCCTTAAAGAGGTTACGATGTCTGAGAATCTGCAGAATATTAGGATGTATTCATTCAGAAATTGTAAAAGCCTTCGTGAAATCATTTTGCCTGTCAGCGTCAATTTCATCAACACCCAAGCCTTTGCGGGATGTAACAACGTGTCCACCATCGTATGTATGAAGCCGACAGTTCCCACAATGGGCGATAGGGTGTTCGACAGCATAGACTCCGGAATCGATGTCTTTGTGCCGTGCGACAAGGTAAGCCTGTACAGCCAAGACAGCCAGTGGCAGCGCTTTGACAACATTGGGGGCAAAAGATACTATATGGTGGTGACGACCAACAATCCCCTTTGGGGCAGAGCCATCGTCAACCAGCAGCCCACCTGCGACAACAACACCGCTGTCATTGAGGCCATTCCCGAGGATGGCAGCCGGTTTGTGAAATGGGACGACAACAATACGGACAATCCTCGCCAGATTGCCTACAACGGCGAAGGATACGCCTTTCGCAAGGCTATTTTTGAAAAGGGTGTAGGCATTGAAGAAGCGGAGACATCGCCCGATATAAAGATATATTCTTCACACGGCAATATCATTATAGAAGGGGCCCAGGGCGAGCAGGTCAATATATTCGACATCACGGGTCGTACACTATTATCGACAAAGGTTTACGGTTCTCTGTTTGCAATTCCACAAGCACAAATTCCAAGAGCAAAGATATACATCGTCAAGGTCGGTAACCGCAAGGTGGAGAAATTAGTAATACTATGAATCCTTTTAAACGATTTTATAGAACCCAAATAAAGAAGAGCCTCGGAATTCCGAGGCTCTTCTTTTTATAAAGCTTATAACCACTATCTATAATCAATCTGCCGGGAACGCTATCTCACGCTCTATAACCTGATAGGGGTTATTGTTGCGGAAAATGGTTTGGCGCACCCAGTTGTCGTCCTCGTCATATTCATAGACGTAGCTGTGCTTCCAGTTCAGATGCTCGTCGTAGTTGAACGAGCTGACCTCAATGACGTTGTCGTGGTCGTCATAGTAGTAGGTCGTCAGGGCCACCAGAAACTCGTCGGCGTCGTAGAAGCGCCATTCGATGCGGTTGCCGCGGTTGTCGTATTTGTAGAGGTAGCGCTGCATCAGGTCACCGTCGACGTTATAGAACTCCAGCTCGGTGTTGTTGCCCATATTGTCGTACTTGTAGACGCGGCGTTCGGTCATCTGGCCGTCGGCGCTGTAGCTCTGTTCTTCGACGAGGCGGTTGTTCTCGTACTTGCTGGTTTCCTTCCTCATATTCTACGCCTCTGTCAATATCGTCATCCGATATTGGCAAATAATATCCGTTTTGCATTGCTTGTGCGTATGCGCAAAGTTTCTGATAGCTATTAAAATTTGAGCCCAGTGTAAATCCAAGCATGTAATCGTCGTTTTCCATATACAACTATTTTTTTTTATTTGAAAAAGCGAGGTGCAGACTTAATTATCTGCACGATACGGCGTGTGAGATAGCATAATTCACCGTCAGCCATCCGTGCCAGCGTATGAGGCACTACCTTGATGCCTGCAAGCTCTGCCAAATGCATCGTCTAATCTTCGTTTTCGGGCAGACAATGATAGGCCTTTGCCTGCTTTAGTATATAGTTTCCCGTCATCCCGACCAGAGTCAGTCGGCCTGGCTCTTTTCGTTCCCCTTTGGCCAAATGTAACGAAAGTTTGGGCTGGACACCTGTGACGGTGGTCTGACTCTGCACCAAGTTAAGCGCCAACTCATTGATATTATTGCGGGAATATGGTATTTGCGGCACTCCTTTGGTGCCGAAGGCCTTTATTACACAGTCAGAATGATAGTCGTGTTCTCCAGCCACCAGCTCTTTGTAACAATACAGACAACGTTCCATAACTATTCTTCAAAGGGTTCAACACTCACCGCCCCGATACAGTCACGGCAACATTTCATCAAAAGCCCCATACGATCTCTGGGGTCGAGCTTCCAATTTTGTACCGAGATGTCCAGTAGCCATCCTTCCGGAATTAACCCGTCAAAAAAGGGAAACAGAACATTCGACTCGTACTCTTTTTGTGCGAGAGGCATAGTAAGACTGACTGGAGTAGCGTCGGGTTGCTGCAGATAATCAATATCGTACACAAAACGGTAGCCGGTATCTTCTTCGCTCAGAATGCCAGCCAGCTGCGACTGATAATATATTCTTGCCCGCCTCATCCTTCAATCTCCTTGTCTTTAGATACTACACCCAATTGAGTACCGAACATTTCCAGTACCATATTCACTTTGTCCATACGAAGCGTGGGTTTATCGCCCTCCAACTCGCGCAAAAAACGCAATCCTACGCCCGATTTCGCAGCGAGCTGTTCCTGCGTAAGACCATATTGCTTACGCATTTCTTTAACAAAATTACCACAAGTTTTCATCTCCGAATTTTTTTGCAAAGATACTATTATTTTTCAAATAATACCCTATCGGGTATAAAATAATAACATTTTAACCAAATCACCCCTATCGGGTATAATGTTATGATTTAAACAACAAATAC
>JAGCUU010000016.1 GCA_017962665.1 Bacteroidales bacterium
GCGCGGAGACGCTGGATAATATATTCAAGCTTCTTGTGGCTGACCATCAGGGCGTCGGCGCCGCTGAGCAATACGTCGCGCACCTGTGGGGTCTTTTCAATGTAGGCAAGGCATTTCTCTATGCGCTCGCTGGGACTCTCGTCGTCTTTCTGGCCGGCAAAACGACGGCGGGTGCAGTGGCGGCAGTACATGGAGCACATGTCGGTGATGAGGAACAGCACGCGGTCTGGGTAGCGGTGGGTAAGGCCAGGAGCAGGGGAGTCTTCATCTTCATGCAGCGGATCGTTGAGGTCGGCGGGGGCGATATTGCACTCGGGACCGGCGGGGATGGCCTGACGGCGGATGGGGTCGTACGGGTCGTTGGGGTCGATAAGACTCAAGTAGTAGGGCGTGATGGCCATACGGAACTTGGCCAGAGCCTTCTTGATACCTTCGGCCTCTTCAGGGTCGAAAGTGAAATACTTGCTCAGTTCCTCATAGGTCTCAATGCGGTTCTTCACCTGCCATTTCCAGTCGTTCCATTCAGCATCGCTGACATTCGGGAACAATTCTTTTCTGCGATTTACTTTCATATTGTTGTAATTGATTGTTATTCTTTATGATAATTGTTGTGTAGTATGTCTTAGTATCTCATTTGGACGATGCAAAGTTACGCAAAAAAAGCGAATCATGCGTATTGTTCCGTCAGTTTATGATAGTCTTCAGGAATGCCGATGTCGAGGAAGAAGGCGTCGGAAGTGTATGCATAGAAAGGCTCAATTGTGTATCTGGATTGAAGTATCTCTTTTTCAAAAGAAAATCTTTCGCCCAGTACATGCTCTTCAAGCAGGCTGCGGTGCATCATGTATATGCCGCCGTTGATAGTACCTGAAATAGGAGTGGAGCATTCTTTTTTTTCTGTAAATCCTGTTATGATGCCATCATTGTCAGTTGTTACTGAACCGTATCTCGAAATGTCGTCTACCTGCCGCAATACTACAGAAAGACGTGAAATATTACTGTGTGATTTGTGAAACAACTTCAATTTTTCGTAGTCTATACGGAAAAGAGTGTCTCCGTTAAGCACAGTAACACTATCTTCCTTGCAGTGCTCAATGGCATTGCGCATTCCTCCTCCCGTACCGAGTGCAGTCTCCTCCACGGCATAAGACAACCGTACTCCTTTGTATTTGTCTCCAAAATGCTCTTTGATTTTTTCGTGCATGTAGCCGGTCGAAAGGACGATATGGTCGAAGCCGTAGGGTATTATGCAGTCGAGCAGGAGTTCCAGGAATGGTCTGTTACCTACGGGAGCCATTGGTTTGGGCACATCGCTGACTACACTGCGAAGACGTGTTCCAAAACCACCGGCAAGAATTATAGCTTCCATTTGGGGAATGGTTTAATGGCGATTATTTATCAGACCTTGGGAAGATGGCAGACTCGACGAGCTCACAGATGATATGTCCAATCATGATGTGGCTCTCCTGGATGCGGGGGGTGTCGGTAGACGGTACGTTGAGCAGGATGTCGGAGTCTTTCTTCATCTTGCCGCCGGTGGCGCCGGTAAAGGAAATGATACTGACCCCGTTCTCTTTGCATATTTCGTAGGCGTTGAGAATATTTTGCGAGTTGCCGGATGTGCTGATTCCTATAAGCACATCGCCTTTTTTTCCTGTGCCACGAAGCAGGCGTGAGAAAATATGTTCATAACCGTAGTCGTTGCCCACGGCGGTGAGGTAAGAGGTGTTGCAGTGCAATGCTTCGGCAGGGAGTGGTGGACGGTCGTAATAGAAACGTCCGCTAAGCTCTGCCGCAAGGTGTTGTGCATCGGCGGCGCTGCCACCATTTCCGCAGAAAAGGATTTTGTTTCCGTTGTGTAAAGCGGCAATGATAAGATCGGCTGCTTGCTGAATTTTTGCAAGAAAGTCTGGATTGTCAAGTATTTCCTGTTTGGCGGCAATGCTCTGTGTTATGGATTCTTTTATTCGGGGAGACATGATATTATGATTGTTTGATTAGTTGTCTGTTTTCCAAGTTTTGAGACCTTCGGTGGTAAATTCATAGCGGTGTACCATGCCGCCGAACTGCTGCAGGGCGTCGGCAACGCTGTGGCGTGTCAGTCCTGGACAGTAGAAGAACATGAATCCTCCACCTCCTGCTCCGCTGATCTTACCGCCGCTGGCACCGGCGTTGCGTGCGGCGTCGTATATTGCGTCAATGCGAGGGTTGCTGATACTTTTTGCCATTTGCTTTTTGTTCTGCCATCCAAAATCAAGGATATCTCCAATTCTGTCAATGTCACCTTTCAGAAGCACCTCTTTCATCTGCACAGCCTGCTCTTTTAGTTTGTGCATGGACTCAATACTGTTCGATTTTTTCGCTTTGACGTTCTGTTGCTGCTCTTTGATTATGTCTGCACTGACATGGCTGGTGTCGGTATAGTAGAGTAGGAGATTGTGGCACAGTTCATCCTGATAACGTTGCCGTACACGTAATGGGTTGACAATGACGTTGTCACCGATAAACTCCATAAAGTTGAAGCCTCCAAAAGTTGCAGCGTATTGGTCTTGCTTGCCGCCTGCAAGACCGAGGTCGATACGTTCGATCTCGTATGCCAGACGAGCAATGTCGTATTCTCCAAGAGGTAGTTTCAGCCACTCTACGTATGCGCCAAGGATGCTTACCACCAGGGTGGATGAAGTACCCATTCCACTACCTGCAGGAACATCGACGAAGGAGGCTATGCGCAACGAGAGCGGTCGGTGGGTGAATTGGCGAACAATTCGGTTGTATACACCTTTATGGAGTATGAAGTATCCGTCGGTATCAACTTCTGTGGCATTTGTGTATTCCTCGCGCAGATGTTTGTCTGGCGCGATAAAAACCACTTTGCCGTCGTCGGTGGGTTCGATAGTGGTATATGCGAACATATCAACGGTGGCATTTAAAATAGCTCCGCCGTAAATGTCGGAATATGGCGATACGTCTGTTCCGCCTCCTGCAAGGCCGAGACGTAGTGGTGCTTTGCTTCGAATAATCATGTTGTCAAGTTCTGTGTATTAAAAAAAACTGTCAATGGCTTTGACCATGTTCTGCCAGCTGTATTTTTTCTTTTCTTCAGCCACTGCTACTGTAAAGGGTGTTTCACGTTGTTCGTCATAAAAGCGTATAATAGCATCGGCGATTTGTCTTTCATCGGGTTGAACCACATAGCCTATTTTCCCGTCGGGAACTATTTCGGCGAGACCTCCGACATCGGTTACGAGCATGGGCTTCTCGAAATGGAAGGCTATCTGTGTCACTCCACTCTGAGTGGCACTTTTGTAAGGTTGTGCAACAATGTCGCAGGCTCGGAAATAACGATTTACCTGGCTGTCAGGAATAAAGTCGGTGCATAATACTACCCGATCGTGTAATTTGAGCTGTTCGATTATCTGTAAATATGGCTTTGAGTCACCGTAAAACTCGCCGGCCACGATGAGTTTTATGTTGCGCTCTTTAAGACGAGGGTCAGCCAGTGCATTGAGAAGGAGATCGAGACCTTTGTATGCCCTGATAAAACCAAAAAAGAGCAGATATCGACCATTAGGGTCTATGCCAATAAGTTTCCGTGCCTCTTCTTTGTCAATGAGGTCACCGTAATGGTCGTAAAGAGGATGAGGACAGAAGGTTCGTGGTTTGGTTTTGTTGAATAACCCCAGATCCTCCAAAACCGATCGCGACATGGCTACGAAAGCATCTGTGGATTTTACGAAGTAGCGGGAAAAAATACGGTCGCCGGGACGATGCTCATGAGGAATGACATTGTCGAGAATGGATACAATACGAGTATGACGGTTACGGCGAACGCGACGTTCTATTGTTCCGAGACATGGTGCCATGAACGGAAGCCAGTATTTTGTGATGAGTATATCAGGTTTTTTTTTCGCTATCTCGCGCCCGACGCGAAACCAGTTGAATGGATTTATGGAGTTTATGCGTCGGTGTATCAGAAGCTTTTGTGGCGCCGGTTCATCGCTGAATTGTGTTTTGCCAGGGAAAAGGAAGGATGGATACTGTAGCGTGAAAGTATATATTTCCACCTCGTCGCCGCGTTGCAGGTATTCGTATGCAAGCCTCTCATTGAAAGCACTCAGACCTCCCCTGTAGGGATATGCGGTTCCTACTATTATGATTTTCATGATATAATCCTGTTCGTGGCTAAAGTTTAGAATTGCAAATTTACATAAAAAAAGTGAAATATATAATAAAAAAGCTATTTTTGTGTTTTTTGATGAAAATTGAGATGATACTGAATATGAAAAAGCTTTTTTTGCTCGGCATGTTGCCGGCTCTTTTGCTGCTGCCATTGGGGTGTACTGCCCAGAATGACAAAACGATTGAAAAACAGGATTTGAAAAATGCCAAAGAGAGAACTGCGATGCCTGTCCTTGTCACTCAAACCGATTTTACTGAAGTGGCAGCGCGTACCATAGATGCAGTGGTTCATATCAAGACCGAGATGACAAAGCTGACGCCTCTGTATCAGACTTTTTTCGGAATGATAATTGACCGCGGTGTCCGACGCCAGACATACAACGCCTATGGCTCTGGTGTTATTATTTCATCGGATGGCTATATTGTTACCAACAACCATGTTGTTCAGGATGCCGAACGAGTTACCGTTACCTTGAATAACAAGCGTGAACTTCCGGCTCGTGTTGTGGGAACCGATCCTGCCACCGATTTGGCGGTGATAAAGATCGAGGCCACTGATTTGCAGTCGATTCCTTTCGGCAACTCCGATTCTGCCCGAATCGGTGAGCCGGTGCTTGCCATTGGAAACCCTTTTAATCTCACCTCAACGGTAACTGCCGGCATTATTTCTGCCAAGGCTCGCTATATGAATATTATCCAGAACCCTGGTGTGGAAAGCACTATAGAATCGTTTATTCAAACCGACGCGGCTGTGAACAGCGGGAATTCCGGTGGCGCCTTGGTGAACGGACGAGCCGAACTTATTGGCATCAACACTGCAATCGCCAGCGGTGACGGGTACTATACAGGTTATTCGTTCGCCATTCCGTCGAATATCGCTCAAAAAGTCACCAACGATCTTCGTATGTATGGGGCTGTCCAGCGTGGCTATCTTGGTGTGAATGTTATGGAGGTGACAGCCGAGATTGCATCCCATATGGGACTTTCAGAACCTCATGGAATTCTCATCGCACGAGTCATACCTAATTGCGCTGCTGCCAAAGCGGGTATGAAAGACGGGGATATACTGCTGAATGTCAATGGTGTAGAGGTGAATTCATACGCATCAATGATGGAGGAAGTCGCCCTTTTCAATCCTGGTGACAAAGTGACTGTTGTCTTTATTCGTGGAGGAAAAATGCAGACGGCGGAGCTGACTTTGCTTAACTCTAAAGGCAATACACAGATAATCACTAATCGTTGATATAGGGTTCTTCCAACATCAATTATCTCTTGTCGCTCGATACCAAATATAGGGAAATGACTGAGACTCCAGTACCGCGTCTGGTACTGCGTCTTGCTGTACCGTCAATGGTAAGCATGGTCGTAACGGCTTTGTACAATGTTGTCGATGCGGCCTTTATAGGGCATCTATCCACCGAGGCCACAGCAGGTATCGGTATCTCATTTGCTTATATGGCCTTCATTCAGGCTGTGGGTTTCTTTTTTGGACATGGCTCAGGAAATCATATCTCGCGAGCCTTAGGTGCTCGCAACTACAGCGATGCCGGCATTATGGCATCGGTAGGCTTCTTTACACCGTTGTTTTTGGGGGCATTGGCCGCATTGGTTGGATTGCCTCTGTTGCCTCAGCTGGTGCGTATTCTTGGAGCTCCTTCCGACGTGGTGCCTTATGCCTGTGACTATCTGCGATATATACTTGTCGCTTCACCGTTTATGATGTCGGCGTTAACACTTAACAACCAGTTGAGACTTCAAGGTAACGCAAAGTTTGGTATGGTCGGCATTGTCAGCGGAGCGGTGCTCAATATCGCGTTGGATCCTCTGTTGATTTTTGGAATGGGTTTGGATGTGACGGGTGCTTCGCTTGCTACGGCTATAAGCCAGTTTTTCGCTTGGCTGTTGTTGTTATGGGGAACGACGCGAGGTGAGTCTGTACATATCCTTTTGAAGAATTTCAAGCCTTCCTGGATATGCTATAAAGAGATTTTCGCAGGTGGGCTTCCTTCGTTGTTCAGGCAAGTGTTCAATTGTGCCTCTGCAATTATGCTTAACTATGCGGCTGCAAGATATGCACCTGAAGGGCAGGAGGCTTCGTCTGTGGCGGCATTTGCCGTTGTGTCTCGAACTACCATGTTTGCCTTCTCGCTTATTCTTGGCTTTACCCAGGGATTCCAGCCCGTGTGTGGTTTCAACTATGGTGCACATAAATATAACCGTGTCAAGCAGTCATATCTTTTCGCCCTCTCGGTTTCAGCATTAATGTTGGCTGTATTGTCATTGCTTGGCTTTATTTTTGCACCAAATATTATTGCAATATTCCGTAGTGAGGACCCGATGTTGATTGACATCGGATCAAGGGCGTTGCGGTGGCAGTGTGTCGTCTTTCCGTTATGCACGCTAAGTACCGCGACCAATATGCTTTTTCAGAATATCAGGATGACCATTCCGGCAACATTGTTGGCTATCGGTCGTCAAGGATTGTTCTTTATCCCTTCAATATTGTTGTTGCCGTTGGCTTTCGGATTGCATGGTGTAGAGATGGCACAGGCTGTCGCCGATGTATGTACATTTATACTTTCGGTTCCTTTTGCAATCTGGATAATAAGAAAGTTGTAATCGTCGGTTGACTATTCTTCGCTAAACCATCTGCTGGCTGAGGCAGTGGAATGAACCAAGCCCCCAAATGATATCTGTGGAGTCGATGCCGACTATTTCGCGCGATGGAAAGCACTCTTCCAATATGTATGCGGCTCGGGTGTCGTTGTCGCATTTGTATGTAGGAAATATCACCAATCCATTACAGATATAGAAGTTGGCGTATGAGGCTGGAAGCCTCTGACCATCCCATTCGACCAGTGACGGCATTGGCAGTTCTACAATGGTGGGCTGTTTCCCGTTTGCAAGGCGGCAACTGCTCAGAGTCTTCAAGTTGTCCTGTAGTGGTTTGTAGTTCTCATCATTCTTGTCTTCCTCAATTGCGGTAACTATTATGTCGTCGTCTACAAATCGGCTAAGGTCGTCTACATGGCCGTCAGTGTCGTCGCCGGCAATGCCATCGCCAAGCCAGATGATATTGTCAACGCCGTAGTATGCTCTCAGATGCTCCTCTATTTGTGTCTGTGACAATGTAGGATTGCGGTTGGGATTGAGAAGGCATGATGTGGTCGTGAGCAGGTCGCCTTTCCCGTTGACATCAATAGAGCCACCTTCCATTACAATGTGAGGCTCAAACATCGTCATTCCTAACAGGTCGGCTATGCGTGCAGGAATCTGATTGTCGAGGTCGTATGGGTATTTCCCTCCCCAGGCATTGTGGTTCCAATTGACCAGCGCCTTCATGCCATGGTTTTTATGGTTTGAAAGAAAAGCAGGTCCATGGTCACGGCACCAAGCATCATTTGTTGGGAAACGGTGGAATTCGATATTGACCATAAAGGCTCCAATCTCTTTTAGTGCTTGCCGTACGGTGTTTTCCATGGCTTCGTCCTGTACGTTTATATGTACGGTTTCCACCTCTGTCAGTGTTTTGATAAATAGATTGTAGGAGGGGAAGATGGTGTTTATCTTTCCTGGCCAGGAGTCTTCGTTGTGAGGATAGCTAAGCCATGTGGCTTCGTGTTTTTCCCATTCTGCCGGCATATAGAATCCGCGTTCTTTCGGGGTAGGAGATATTATCATATTATTGATAAAGTTTATAGTTTAAAGTTTAAAGACCTCATGCATCACACATCATACATCACATGTCTAATCTATATATCTGTTGAGTATTGGCTGATAGCTGTCGATACGTCGGTCACGCAGGTATGGCCAGTGTCGACGGTAACGGTCGCTGTCCTTCAGGTCTATCTCTTCTACATGAATGCATTCTTCAAGGTGGGGCGCTTGCCAAAGCACACGTCCAAAGGCATTAGTCACAAATGAGCCACCCCAGAATTGCATATCCCCTTCACGTCCGGTACGGTTGACACTGACAACGGGGACGCCATTGGCAACGGAATGGCTGCGCTGGATAGTCTGCCATGCTTGGTATTGCTCGTCGTTAGTCGCTTCGTCCTGATCTACGGCCCAGCCTATGGCGGTGGGGTAGAACAGGATTTCGGCGCCCATCAAGGCTGTAATACGTGATGCTTCGGGATACCATTGATCCCAGCATATCAAAACGCCTATACGAGCATAGCGTGTGTGAAACACTTTATATCCCAAGTCGCCAGGGGTGAAATAGAATTTCTCAAAGTATCCAGGGTCATCGGGTATGTGCATCTTTCGGTATTTCCCAAGATAAGAACCGTCGGCATCAATTACTGCGGTGGTATTGTGATACAGTCCTTCTGCGCGTTTTTCGAACATGGAGCAGATGATGACAACGCCGAGCTCTTTTGCCAAATCCATGAAATGTTGGGTTGTCGGACCGTTAGGAATACTTTCGGCATAACGGAAGTTGTGGTAGTCTTCAACATCGCAGAAATAGAGCGAAGCGAACAATTCCTGTAGACAGATGATTTGTGCGCCTTCGGAAGCGAGTTGACGTACTTTTTCTGTGTAGCGTGCAATGTTCTGTTCTTTGTCTTGTCCGCACGACATCTGTGCAAGACCAATTTTAACTTTACTCATCTATTATTGTATTGGATGTTTTGTCAATTAATCAATTAATCAAAAAAACGTTCATTGTACTTGTTTATTCGAATAGGCTGGTGAAAAACGAGTCTAAATCCTACTAACGGGTTTGGCAGGGAGTGCTCTGCATAGTCCTTGATGTTTTCATCCAGCGTTTTGGGCTCGTCATCTATGTTGCCGCCCAATACTATTGTTTTTCCATCCGAAACAACCATTTCGGCGACATTGCCGGTCATGTCATATATTCCAAGTTCATTGGCAATAAGCAGACCTCCACTTTTGGGAATTTTACTGCCATTGCGTCTTGTCCATGCCACATAATCAGGATGATTGCTGCCGGAATATGTGTAACCCTCGGAGAATAGTCCGCCGGAATAGGCGAACAACCATTCTTCTCTGGTGGGTAGTCTCCATTCCTGTTTGACCGAGATGTTGATCTGGTGGCAGAAAGCGTCGACCTCGGCACGGCTGACACATGTTATGGGTAGGCTGTCGCCAACCATTGCCAAGTTGGTGAGGGCGTCTGGAAGGGAATGCATATACCATTCCCAATAATTCTGAGTGATTTCTGTGCAAGTAATCCAAAAACCGTCTATGACGTATTTTATGTTGTATTTGTCGGTTGAATCAATTTCAATAGTGTCTCCTGTGCAGACCCAGACAGTATGATAAAAACAATCACGTGATTCTATTCCGCTAGTAAACTCCCTGAGAATCGGATTTACAGTGTTTTGGGCGAGCAACTCGGTTGTTGCCCCAAACATCAGTATGCAGATCAGAAGCCGTTTTTTCATTTTTAATCAAATAGTCTGAATTACACTTATTCGGTTAAAATAAGGAATTCTACGCGTGCTTGCAGTCCTCGGGTGTCGAGAATCCTGTTGAGTGTATTGATTATTTCATTGCCGCCTACCCATACACCGTCTGAAACGGTATTGCCAAACATGGGACTTGCCGGCTCTTTTGCAGTGTTTGCCTCAGAGATTGTGCCTGATGATTTCTTGTTGCGGTTTAGGAGTTGTGTTATCATGTCGTCGTTTTCAGGATAGTCCACGACTTTGTATTTGCTTAAGCCGGCACTGTCTGCAGCTATGCTGATTGCGTCGTCGAGACCGCCGAGAGCATCAACGAGGCCCAGCCGCATGGCGTCACGTCCGGTCCACACCCGTCCACGGGCTATACTATCCACATACTCAGGGTTGAGTTTTCGTCCTGTCGCGACGCGATTAACGAAAACGGTGTAGAAATCCTCGACGTTTTGCTGCATTAATTCAAGTGCACGGGGAGACAATGGCCGCAGAATGCTGAGTGCTGTGGAGTTTGCATTGGTGTTTACAGTGTCAGTGGTTATGCCGAGGTAACGTTTCAATGTACCGCCGACTTCAGGAATGGCTGCAAAAACGCCAATGCTTCCAGTCAGTGTGGTTGGCTCTGCTATGATATAGTTTGCATTGCAAGAGATTTCATAACCTGCCGAAGCAGCCACATCTCCCATTGAGACAATGACTGGTTTCCTCTGTTTGGCTCTAATTACGGCATTGGTCATTATCTCCGATGCAGTCACCTGCCCTCCTGGAGAGTTGACACGCAGTACGATAGCCTTGATATTGTCATCTTTTGCGGCATTGTCAAGGGCTTTGGTGATTTTGTCTGAATAAACGGAGTTGTTATATCCTGAACCGCTTACAACCTCTCCTTCGGCGTAAATGACGGCTATGACGTCTTTTGCAGAGCTGTTGTTTTTGACGGTTTTAGAATATTCATCCAGCGAGATGATGTTTTTACCCTCGTATACATCGCGGATTGTCGTTTTGATATCGTTTTCAAAACATAGGCGGTCAATGAGTCTCTGGCGGACGGCATCTTCAGGAAGAACAGCATCAAGATTGTCGGCAAAACGGCCAAGCAAGTCAATCTCTATATCACGTGCTTCGGCAATTTGTTCCAATGCATAGTCCCATATACTCATGATATATTCCTTTACCTGTTTGCGGTTTGCATCGCTAAAATGGTCCATTGTATAGGTCTCTCCGGCGCTCTTGAAACTGTTGCTTTTGGGACGTATGAGAGTCATCTTTGCCGCCAACTTGTCAAGCATCTCTTTGTAAAACAATGCTTCGGCGCCGATGCCACGGAATTCCACCATGCCTGACGGGTTAAGGTATACGCTGTCTGCCACAGAAGCAAGGAAGTATCCCTGCTGGCTGTAGTTGTCGGCATAAGCCAATATCGGTTTGCCGCTGCTGCAGAATTTGGAGAGGGCTTGGCGTAGTTCCTCGCTTTTGCCCCATGACAGAGGGTAGCTGCTACCCATATACAGATAAATGCCTTTGATTTTATTGTCATCGGTTGCGGCGGCAATGCTTCGCAGCATGTCGTTGAATCCTACCGTAGAACCGTCATTCATAAGGCTCTCGAGTTCGCCTTGGGTGCGTTCTGTTACCGCAGAGGTGAGGTTGATTTTCAAGAATGAATCGTTTGCGACGGACTTGGCGTTGTCAGAGGCGAGTACTCCAATGAAACCAATGAACGTAAGTAATTTAAATAATCCAATCAAGATGAAGACAATAAGCGTGCCAATGATTGAGGCAAGCAAAATCTTTCCAAAGGTTAGTTTTTTTGTTTCTGCCATTTCTGCCATAGTTGTTACTTTTATAAGTGTCAATTATAAATAACGAACGTGTTGGATATTTATTTTTGATTTGGATAAAATAATATATTTTTTTTTGCGTTTACAAAGCTGTCAAGAATCGATAAAAAACAAAGTAAAACAATATCGCTTGGTTAATTGTCAACAAGCAAGTGATAATCTTTAACCGTAAACTATTATCTTAACTATACTTATGAAAAAGGCTCTCATTGTTTCTTTAGTCGTTCTCTTTCCATTTTGTTTTTCCTATGCACAGGATGATACTGCGCATTTCCGCCGCATAGAACAGGTTAATGGTTATATAGAGAAGTTCTATGTGGAACAGCCGGATTACAAGAAAATTACAGAGAAAGCAGTTTCGACTATGCTTGCAGAACTTGACCCTCACAGCATGTATATAGCAGCAAAGGACGTGCAGCGTACAAACGAAGGTCTGCAAGCCAATTTTGAAGGAGTCGGTATATCGTTTCAAATTGTCGATGACACCATTTCTGTGACTGATGTAATCGTGGGAGGTCCTTCGGAACATGTAGGTCTGTTGATTGGCGACAAACTGCTTATGGTCGACGACACCGTGGCTACATTCAAAGGGGTGAACAATAACTTTGTTTTTCGCCATCTGAGAGGTAAGAAAGGCACGGAAGTCCGTTTGAAGGTGAAGCGTAATGGCCTTGATACTCCATTGGAGTTTAAAATTATAAGGGACAAGGTGCCGATCTACTCAATTGACACATATTTCATGCTCGATAATGAAGTCGGTTATATCAGGCTTGCCCGCTTTGCTCGCACATCTCATCAAGAACTCCGTACGGCAATAAGCAGTCTGAAAAAATCAGGGATGAAACGACTTATCTTCGACCTTCGAGGAAACGGTGGGGGTTATCTGGATATTGCCGTTGCTGTCGCAAATGAATTTCTTGATGCTCACAGACTTGTCGTCTATACAATGGGAGAAAAGTCGCCACGCCAAAACTTCGTCTCCCGTCGAGGCGGAAGTTACACATCGGGGCCTCTTGTGATTCTGATTGACGAGTATTCCGCTTCGGCTTCGGAAATTGTCTCCGGTGCGGTACAGGATTGGGATCGTGGTATTCTTGTTGGAAGACGTTCGTTTGGTAAAGGTTTGGTCCAGCGTATGTTTGAAATATATGACGGTGCGCAGATACGTCTGACTACCGCCCGTTACTACACACCTTCCGGACGTTGCATCCAGAAACCATACGACCAGGGTACCGATGTGTACAATCAGGATTTGCAACGCCGTTATGAGAGGAACGAACTTGTCAATGCAGACTCGATTAACTATCCTGATTCGTTGAAATACAAAACCTCCCAAGGGCGTGTTGTCTATGGCGGCGGTGGTATAATGCCGGATTTGTTTGTGCCAATGGACACGCTGCGTCTTTCCGACTATTTCCTCTCGTTGCGTTCCGCAGGTGTGTTCAATACATTTGCCTTAAGTTGGGCTGATGCCCACCGTCATGACACGTTATACAAGGACTTTAACTCCTTTGTGCTGAATTATGACTCTTTGGCTGTGGCGAAGGCTTTTGCTGATTTCGCTGCAACAAAGAATGTGTCGAGCAGCGATGTGAAAGGTGAGTGGGTGGCCTCGTGGATGAACGACCAGGCACGTAAGTCTGTCACGGATTCTACAAATTCAATCCATGCAAGCGATTATGAAAGTTATTTGTCTCAACTGCTTTCCAACCCCGGTTTTCTTGAGAGTCTGCATGCCAAAGCCAAGTCTGAAGACATGCGCCGTGAGAGGATTAACAAGCATAGCGATGTTTATATGGGTTATCTCATCAAAGCTTTGATTGCCCGTAATCTTTTCGGTATTGAATACTATTACCGTGTGATGCGTGACAATGACGAGGCTCTCCAAAAAGCAATCAAGGCTGTGAAACAGATTGACAAATAGGCTTTTGGTTATACCGGTATTGCCCTATTATATAGGTAGTAGATGAAGTAAAGAACAAGGTGGTAAAACAGAGACTTAATATTCCGGTTGTTATGTTGGTCACGTTGATGTGTGGTGTGGCTATTGTTTTCTTTTTTGCCAAGCAAGACAATCCGGTCGTACAGGATCCGCTTGATACAGTCGAACCTATTGTGGTTCAGGATACGGACGATATGGAATACTACAATCAGACAGCCGACTGGTATTTGTCGATACTGCCTGAGGACAAGGTTGTTGTCGCACGTCTCATTGACAGTGTAAACCACTATATCATCTATTTCGAGAAGACGGAACACCCTTCGTGTTATTGTTACGACTTGGAATCAATGACCACATCGGTTATTTTCGGTGGCGAGAGTGGTTTCTACATCGGTACCAAATTGCTGATTATAGGTCGTATTCTTGATTGGATTCGTGAAGGGGACATGGTTACCTTCGTGGCCGAGAACAGGGCTCCCGAATCGACATTTTCGGAATCCATTGTCGTTTTCTCGTTGAACATATATACCCATTTGTTGTTGACAAGTGAGTGAATTCGCTCTTTTTTCGTTCCGTTATTTCTGAAAAAAATGTATATTTGCATTTTAGTTTTTCTGTTTTGCTAATTGTATTTTTTTGACATTTAGCAAAATGGGCTGTTTGGCTATAAATTCTTGTATGAGATTATCAAAAAATAAACCAAAATTTAAAGTACATGTAACATCCGAAGTGGGACGCCTAAATGCCGTTTTGCTTCATAAGCCAGGTGTTGAGATAGAGCGAATGACACCTGCAAACGCATCGGAAGCGCTGTATAGTGATATTTTGAACAAAAGGATTGTAGATAGTGAATACGGCAATTTCTGTGGTTTTTTCGAGAAAGTATCCAGCGTATACTATGTCAATGAAGTCCTTGAGGCCCTGCTTGAAGATGACGATTTGTGCAACTCTCTCGTCACCCAGAGCTGTTTGGCAGAAGGTGCAGGATACCTCGTCGACGAATTGATGCAAAAGAGTATAAAAGATATTGTCAAAGCTCTTATCGAAGGTTTTGAATATCGTAAAGGGATAGACCCGGACTGCTATGAAAGCCGTCGCTATGTGCTCCGTCCTCTCTATAATCTTTTTTTCACTCGCGACGCATCCTCTTCTGTTTACGACAGAGTCCTTATCAACTCAATGTCTTTTGATGTCCGTAAACGAGAGAATCTTATTTTCAAGGCGATTTTTAAACATTACTTTGGATGCGAACTTTTGAATGCTCAGGAATGGGACAAGAATGCTCATACCGAGGGTGGTGACGTCCAGATTGGTGGCCCTGATTTCCTTTGTATCGGCGAGGGTATTCGCACGGATGCCAAGGGTATTAAATATTTGGCCAACACATTTATAGACAGACCGAAGTTCAATATTATAGTCCAGGAACTTCCTCATCATCCGGATTCGTTTATCCATCTTGATATGGTTTACACTTTTCTGGACAAAAACCAGTGTATGATGTACGAGCCGATGCTGCGCAAGTCTGCAGAATTTGCAGGCAAGGCAACAACATGGATAGAGGTGTCCAATGGTAATATCAAATATCACTCCTGCAAGAACATGATATCCGCACTTAAGAATGTTGGCGTGGAAATGGAACCGGTATTCTGCGGCGGTGACGACTTGTGGATGCAGCAACGTGAACAATGGCACAGCGGTGCAAATTTTTTCTGCTTTGCTCCTGGTAAAGTTATTGGTTACAGGCGCAATAGCCACACAATCGACGCAATGGACAAGGCTGGTTTCAGTGTGCTCAATGCTGAGGATATTGTGGCAGGACGTGTCAATGTTGACGATTACAACCGTTGCGTTGTGACATTTGCCGCCAGCGAGTTGCCTCGTGCAGGAGGCGGAGCCCGCTGCATGACAATGCCGATAAATAGAGATGATGAATAACAAAATGATTTAACAATATGGATAAAACTCTCAAACAGTATCATTTGATGAATAACATCATAGGCTGGCTAATCGGTATTATTGCCTGTGCTGTTTACATCATGACCGCCGAAGCTACCGCGTCGTGGTGGGACTGCGGCGAGTACATCGCCACGGCTTACAAAGTTCAGGTGGGACATCCCCCTGGAGCACCTACATTCCAGATTTTGGGACGTCTGTTCTCGCTTTTCACCGATCCATACCATGCTGCATTTGCAGTCAATGCTATGTCGGCAGTGGCCAGTGGGTTGGGTATAATGTTCCTTTATTGGACCATTACCCTGCTTGGCAAGAAATTGCTTAAACCGGAAGATATAGCCCTGAACAACACCAAGGTTTGGGCAGTTTTCGCATCTGGAGTTGTCGGCGCTTTGGCCTATACTTTTACCGATACATATTGGTTCTCAGCTGTTGAAGGAGAGGTGTATGCCATGTCGTCGTTCTTTACTGCCGTTGTATTTTGGGCAATTCTAAAATGGGACGAGCAGGCCGACGACAATCATTCCATGCGCTGGCTGATTCTAATATCTTTCTTGGTAGGCATGGCAATAGGTGTCCATTTGCTCAACTTGCTAACTATTCCCGCTATCGTATATGTGGTTTATTTCAAGAAGTATCAGAAAACCAGTCTGCTTGGTTTCCTCGTGAGTGGCGCCATATCACTTGTGGTGCTGGCTGTCGTGCTATGGGGAGTCATACCGGGAATCGTGAACCTGTCCTGTGATTTTGATGTTTTCTTTGTGAACAAACTGCACATGGGATTTAACTCCGGTACGGTGGTTTTCTTCCTCCTTGTCGCTGCATTTATAGGATGGGGTGTATGGAATAACTCATATTTCAAACGTCCTGGGAAAGCGGTTAATGTTGTTTTCCTGGTCGTGATGTTCGTGCTGCTCTTTGTTGCAAAAGTTGGTGCAGGTACATTCTCGTTTGGATATTTCGTTGTTCTTCTGCTCCTTGGTGCTGCCTCATGGTATATTGTCAAAGGTAAACAACGTCAAATTACCAATACGGCATTGATGAGTCTGCTGATGCTGGTGTTAGGATATTCGACTTTCTTTATTCTTGTTATTCGTGCCAACACGAATACTCCTCTGAATGAGAATGCTCCTAAGGATGCTGTAGCTATGCGTGCTTATCTTGGCCGCGAGCAGTATGGACAGACTCCGTTCATCTATGGTGCTTACTATACCGCAGGCAATCCAAACAATTCCGAGAAAGACTACGCCAAATATGTTCGTACTACTGATGAGGAAGGCCGCGACTATTACAAGGTGGCTGCATACGCACAGAAATATATTTACAACGAGAACCATATCGGTCTTTTCCCACGAATGTGGAGCAACGACAATAACCGCCAACATCCGCTATACTACCGCTACTGGGCTGGCGAGCCGATGCCTGGTGACAAACCTTCTTTCGCCCAAAATCTGAAGTTTTTTAACGACTACCAGTTGGGCTGGATGTACTGGCGCTATTTTATGTGGAATTTCGCTGGCCGTCAAAATGATATTCAAGGACATCATTTCGATGACAATGTCGGCATGCAGAATTCCCATTATCCGACAGTGAACTATACCGAAGGAAACTGGATTTCAGGAATTAATTTTGTTGACGAGGCTCGTCTGGGTCCGCAGGAGAATCTTCCTGATTATCTGGCAAACAACAAAGCCCGCAACCGCTATTATATGCTGCCTCTGTTGCTTGGTATGTTAGGTTTGATCTATCATTGCATCAAGAACCGCAAGGATGCTTTTGTCACATTCCTTATGTTCTTTATGACTGGTCTTGCCATTGCGGTTTATCTAAACATGCCACCGCGTCAACCTCGTGAAAGGGACTATGCTTTTGTCGGTTCGTTCTATTTCTTCTCGGTATGGATAGGACTGGGTGTTTACGCCCTTTACGACTGGTTATCAACCAAGTTCGAGAGCAAGGAACGCAATTATTTTCTTGTGTCGTCTATTGTGTGTATAGCGTTGGGTCTATTGCTTGGCAGAGGTTGGTTTATCTTGGCAATGGTAGGCGCAATAGGAGTTATAGTCAGTTTGGTTAAACTGCCCAAAATGGTGGCGTTGCCTCTTGCCTTTGTGCTTTCCATGAGTATTCCTGTTCTACTTTGCGCAGAGAACTGGGATGACCACGACCGTTCACAGAAAACCGCTGCCCGTGATTTTGCTAAAAACTATTTGGGTCTGGCCGACAAGAATTCAGTGGTTATTACTTTCGGCGACAACGATACATTCCCCTTATGGTATATCCAGGAGGTTGAAGGTTGGCGTACCGATGTAAGAATACTAAACTATACGCTGTCAGGCATGCACTGGTATGTTGATCAGCTCTACAATAAATTGTATGAGTCCGATGCCTTGCCGTTTACGCTACCAAGAGATATGTATGGGCTTGGTCATGAGGTATATGTATGTAATCCCGACGGTCCTCGTATGGAGGTTACTGACGCTCTTAACATGGTGGTTAAGAACCGTAAGCGCTTTGTGCGTATGGAACGCTCGGATAGCGTAATATATCTGCCAACGAATAAATTCAAAATCACTCTTGACAAGCCGAAACTTGTGGCTAACGGTATAGTGAATCAGGCTTTGGCCGACTCAATGCCGGATGTCATCACCTTTGATGTCAATATGCGTCGCGGTTATTTGATGCGTAATGAGATGATGATGCTTGACTTCCTTGGTACCAACCGTTTTGAACGTGTGGTAAACATCATGAATCCCAGCTATATTGCCGAAGTGTTCCCCGTAATTGACAATTATAGTCTGGATGACGGTATGCTTACAATGCTTGTCCCGTATCCCGTTCGTGGCGGTAACTACATTTATTCTGCCCGAAGCAAGGATTATTTCCTCAATGGTATCAGACAGGAAGATGGAAGTTATAAAGCCCTCGAATGGGGTAATCTGAACAAGGATATTTATGTTGATCCTGTCAGCAAAAATATGGGCGATGTTCAACGTCAGACTTTTGTGATGCTATCAGACCAGTTGCTCTCTGCTGGCGACACGGCGTCTGCTATCAAAGCTCTTGAATTGCGAGAAGAATTTTTCCCGACAAAGAATTTCCCCAACGATCGTTTCGCAATCATGATGGTGTACGCTTACAGCCATGTCGGAGATCAAGTGAAAGCATATAGTATGCTATGCGATGTCTTTGAGTATTACTATCAGCAGTTTGTCTACGTGAACCAGTTTACTGGCAATAAGGCTATGGGTGTTGAAAAGATGAAGGCCGATGCTTGCTATTTCATTTATCAAGTGGCAATGCTCCGTCATCACAATATGATGCGCAATCCTTTCAATAACCGTCCTGAAATATGCCTTACTGAAGAGGGTGAGAATGCTTTCAAGGCGTCAGATCCTAAAAATGCAGAACGCCTGAAATCCTTTGATGCTTTTCTCGAAAGCAGCCAGTACCAGAATGTTGTGCTACCACTTATGAGCAATATTCGCTAAATTGATAGAATTGTGTTAAAGTGAAGCTACCGGTGAGGTGGCTTCACTTTAATTTTATTTAGAGGGTAACTAAAAAAAAGCCAAATGTTCTTTTTCGGCAGAAGGAAAAAAAATCATAATTCGTCACCAGAAAGCTATGTTACCGACCCTGTGTTAATAAAGCTAAAGGAAGATTTTCGCGTTAAAGTCAAGTGTTCCAAATGTGGTTCTCGCTACCTGCATACAGATGTGGAAAAGATAATGGATCCCGTGATAGAAAAAAAAGTTATAAAAATACCGATTGATATTGATTATGACTGGAGGGAGGAGGATAATGGTCAGAAAACATTTGTAACTAAAAGGGTAATTAAAGAAAAGATTGAAGAATATCTTGAAAATGTAATAATCCATAACCAGCAGTTTGACACTGAATGTCGGCATTGCGGCAATGTGGATCATTGGGCTATCTTTGAATTTACAAACGGGCATGGAAGTGTAGGCTGTCACAAAAAGACTGTGTATATAAAACAGAACAACAAGGTATTGCCGTCAATGTCAGAATGCGAGACATTTGATCTTTTCAAGACTCCGTCAGACAGGGTGGATTTAAGGCTTTACACTAATTTGGCTACTCTTTCGGTCGTCAAGTCTAAGAAAAAGAGGGTGGTGGAGGTTGAATTCAGAGGTCTTCCGTTGATAAAGACTGTCAATGAGGCATACGAGACACTCTATAGGGCTCACTTTAAATATGGAATAAAAAACCTAATAGCCGAAAGATCAAACGTAGGAGGGGTTTTGTATGGTTCCGTAAGTCAGTTTGGAGAGCTTTGCAAACGTTTTGCTGATTATGGTGGCAGAATTGCTTTTTTCGGCAATTTTGATGATTGCGGAGAAGACTTTAAAAAATATATGGATGACTGTAACGCCAACGGTACTGTCCTATTTGTTTCCAATAGAGATAAAGCTATTGAACTAATGGCAGTGGAGGTTAAGTAAAGTATAGTTATGAAGAAGAAAAAAAACGGTAAAAAGACAAAGAAGGTTATTGTTACTTTGTCGGAACGTGACTTTGAAAAACTAACGGCATACGCCCGTACAGTTAAGGCTTCGCGCCCTGTGGCGGCCAAACGAATGTTGAAAGCCCAACTTGCCTCTGTTGCTATTGAGAAGAAACAGAGGCAGACAAAAAACCAGTTGGGCCTGTTCGATTCTATGCAGATTGACATTTTCAATGGTACTTCAAAAACAGAGTAATTTTTTGGCAATAAGAATTAGTGGAAAAGACTTATTGACCGGTAAATACCTGTTTTGTTTTTAGGAACGATTAAAGAATAAGTTGGCTCATCAAACTCGCCAGATATGATGTTTGATGTGGGATGTATGATTGTTGATTTGTAAATGTGCAATGGTGTAAAGGTCTAATAGTGTAATTGTTGATGTAAGATGTATTATGTCGTTAAACTTTAACCGTAAATCTTTACTTAAAACGATCTTTCCAGATTTTTGAGAACATCCTTTTCTTGTTGTAAATGTGATTTATTCACTGTGTTTTTGAACATTATTTTGGGGAAATAAAAAAAATGTGTAACTTTGCTACTTTGATAAAAATAACTATAAGATATAAATGCTTTTATAATGAGTAGGTTGAAGATATTGCCCTTACTTGTTACCCTGTTTGCTTTTGTTATGATGGGGTGTTCTTCGGCGGAAAAAGAAGAGGTCGATCCAGGCTCGATAATTGTCGGACACGTTACCGATTCACATTCCTGGCATCTTTTTGACTATAAAACGAAAAACGGAGAGGTTCATCCTGTCGCTATTAACTTGCCTGTCATCTTTCTTGACGAAGGTCACTTGGAGGTCTTCTCGTCCAAACAATTCCATCATGGGCACTCTGTGTATCAAGGAAGGAATCATACATACGCTCTTGTCGGAGGTGGCCTGGCAAAGGAAGAGGTTGTGTGCGTTAAAGAGGCTGCTGTTGAAGAGGCTCCCTTAGAAGATGATATTGTCGAGGTTGGAGACGAAATGTATATCCTGGCAAAGGACAATGACGGCAAAGTAATAAAGCCGATAGACATTTCCATTACTAAAACTGCGGCGGCAATAATAATCGCAGTGACTCTTCTGATAATTATAATCCTTGCATCTGCAAAAAAATACAAGGTCCGTGCAGGGAAAGCTCCGCATGGTATGCAGTCTTTGATTGAAATATTGGTGTTGCATGTGCGTGATGATATTGTTGGACCTATATTAGGTCGCAACACAGAGCGTTTCTTGCCATATTTGCTTACCCTATTCTTCTTTATCTTCTTTTGTAATATTTTAGGACTGATTCCTTTCTTTCCTGCAGGTGCAAACATTACAGGAAATATCGCCGTCACGGCTATACTTGCTTTGATTACGTTCTTTATCACTAATTTAAACGGTAACAAACACTACTGGAAAGATATATTTAACACACCAGGAGTTCCTGCATGGCTTAAGATATTCCCTCTTATGCCTGTTGTCGAGCTTGTGGGTGTCTTCACAAAACCTATAGTGCTTATGATTCGTCTTTTTGCCAATATGACGGCCGGACATATTGTTATACTTGGATTTGTGGTGATAATATTTATTTTGTCCAACTCGCTTGGCATGGCTGTCGGTGGTGCTGTATCGGCGGTGTCGGTCATCTTCGCAGTGTTCATCAGTCTGCTGGAGTGTCTGGTCGCCTATATCCAGGCATTTGTTTTTACAATGCTTTCTGCACTGTATATCAGTATGGCAGTCGAAAATCCAGAGGAAGCGTAATTATTAGAAAATCTTTAAACCCAAAATACGATGAAATCAATTAAAGATGTCAATTTCAAAGGACGCAAGGTCCTGCTCCGTGTGGACTTCAATGTTCCAGTAGACGAGAATAAGAACATTACCGACGACACCCGTATGCGTGAATCGATGCCAACCATCAACAAACTGCTTGCCGATGGTGCAGCCGTCATTATTATGGCCCATTTCGGACGTCCTAAAAAAGGTGGCTTCGAAGCTGAGTTTACACTTGAACCAGTGGCAAAACATCTCGAGGAACTTACAGGCCGTAGCGTGAAGTTTACCCAAGCTCTTCTCGGTAGCGGCGAGCCTGAGGCCATGGCTGCCTCTCTTAAAGACGGTGAGGTTATGCTGCTGGAAAATATCCGTTTCTATCCTGGTGAGACCAAGGGTGACGAGGCTTTGGCAGAAAAGCTTTCAAAGTTAGGAGATTGCTACATCAATGACGCCTTCGGTGCAGCTCACCGTGAGCATAGCTCTACAGCTGTTATAGCAAAATTTTTCCCCAATGACAAATATTTCGGATTCCTGATGGAGAACGAAGTTCGCAACCTGGAGAAACTGATGCAGAATCCTCCTCGTCCGTTTACCGCTATCATTGGTGGCAGCAAGGTGAGTAGCAAGATTGGTATCCTTGAAAATCTGCTCGACAAGGTCGACAATATGATTATCATTGGTGGTATGCGTTACACTTTCACCAAGTCCTTGGGCGGCAAAATCGGTAACAGCATTTGCGAGGATGACAAGCTTGACCTGGCTCGTGAACTGATGCGTCGCATGGATGAAAAGGGCGTGAAGTACTATCTGCCCGTTGACAGCGTTATTGGCGACAAATTCGGCAATGATGCCAATACTCAGATTGTACCCAGCGGTGAAGTACCTGACGGATGGGAGAGTATGGACTGCGGTCCGGAGAGTTGCAAGGCTATCCGCGACATCATTATGGCTTCTAAGACTATCCTCTGGAACGGTCCTGCCGGTGTCTTTGAACTCGACACTTTCGCCAAAGGTACGCGCGACATTGCACAGAGTGTTGCTGACGCTTGCAAGCAGGGTTGCTTCGCTGCTGTAGGCGGTGGTGACTCGGTTGCCGCTGTAAAGCAGATGAAACTCGCCGACCAGATGAGTTATGTCTCCACAGGTGGCGGTGCAATGCTTGAATACCTCGAGGGCAAAGAACTCCCTGGAATCAAAGCAATAAGGTAAATAAATGCCACACTTTTTGCCAATAACGCTGGACGAAGTCAAGCGGCTTGGCTGGGATATGGTCGATATAGTACTCGTGACCGGCGATGCCTATATCGACCATCCTGCTTTTGGCACAGCCGTAATCGGCCGTACACTCGAGGCGGCAGGTTACAGGGTGGCCGTTATCCCGCAACCAAACTGGCGTGACGACTTGCGCGATTTCCGCAAGTTCGGTAGGCCGCGTCTATTCTTCGGCGTAACGGCAGGAGCTATGGACAGCATGGTGAACCATTACACCGCAGCACGACGGTTACGCCATGACGATGCATATACTCCTGGAGGCCAGTCTGGTTTTCGCCCGGACCGCGCCACCTATGTCTATTCCCGAATACTGAAACAGCTGTATACTGATGTTCCTGTTATCATCGCTGGAATTGAAGCATCAATGCGCCGTTTTGCACATTATGATTATTGGGATGACCGCCTGTTTCCAAGCATCCTTGCTGATACCCCGGCAGATCTGTTGAATTACGGTATGGGAGAACGTACAACATTGAAAATAGCCAAGATGCTTGATGAGGGTAGACCGATAAGCGATCTTTATTGTCTGCCTCAGGTTGCATATTGTTCAGATAAACCTCTCCGTGGCGATGATGTCATTGAATTGCATTCCTTTGAGGAATGTTTAAAAAGTAAACGTTGTGAGGCGGAAAACTACCATATTATTGAACGCGAAAGCAACAAGATGGTTTGTTCTATTCTTGAACAAAGGCATGGCAACAGATATGTGGTAGTCAATCCTCCGGAACTTCCTATGACTGAAGAGGAGATTGATGCTTCATTTGATCTTCCGTATTTGCGAAAGCCACATCCAAAATATAAAAAACGAGGTACTATACCTGCTTTCGAAATGATACGTAATTCGATTAATATCCATCGGGGTTGTTTCGGCGGATGTTCGTTTTGCACTATCTCAGCCCACCAAGGTAAGCAGATTGCCAGTCGAAGCGAAAAATCAATAATGGCTGAGATTAAATTACTTACCGAACAGGAGGATTTCCATGGAGTTATAAGTGACTTGGGCGGTCCTTCGGCAAATATGTACGGGATGGAGGGCAAAGACAAGAATCTTTGCAGAAAGTGCAGTCGCTATAGCTGTATACAGCCTTCTGTGTGCAACAATTTGAATAGCGATCATGGCCCGTTGATAGAGCTTTTGCGTAAGGTACGAACCACAGCGGGGGTGAAGCATGTCTATATAGGCAGCGGAATACGATGCGACCTGTTTAATGACGATAATTTTGGATGGGATTATTTCCGCGAGGTGGTGAAACATCATGTCAGCGGACGTCTGAAGGTTGCACCGGAGCATACAAGTGATTCTGTTTTGAAATTGATGCGCAAACCCAAATTTGAAGTATTCTTGAAAACCAAAAAGGAGTTTGATGCAATATGCCGTCAATCGGGATTACGCTACCAACTGATACCTTATTTTATCAGTTCGCATCCGGGTTGCAGACTGCAGGATATGGCCGATTTGGCGGTAAAGATGAAAAATCTGGGTTACAGATTGGAACAAATTCAGGATTTTACTCCAACTCCGATGACTCTCTCAACGGAGATGTACTATACTGGTATCAATCCGGAAACCATGCAGCCTGTATATGTGGCACGACATCCTGACGAGAAAAGAGAACAAAACCAGTTGTTCTTTTTCTATAAAAAAGACCTCCAGCCAAAGATTCGTCTGTCGTTACGCAAGGCTAATTTAGAGAAGTATTCGAAAATGCTGTTTGGATAATAAAAGTCAGGATATTGCGTTATTATATGTTAGTAGTAATAAAAAAATAAAGATATGAGTTTATCCGTTTTTACTTCGAGACTTGTGATTGCGCTTGTATGTGGAATACTTATCGGGTTGGAACGCCAGTTGCGACAACGCAGTGCAGGCCTTACTACCAACGCGCTGGTCGCGGTAGGTGCTTGTATTTTTATTCTTATATCCGAAACAGTGATTAGTAACGCTGTTTTGTCTGGCGGAATGGTGAATAATGACAATTTGCGTGTGTTGTCGCAGATTGTTACTGGAATAGGTTTTCTGGGTGCCGGTGTGATATTGCGTGACGGTTTTACAATTCATGGCCTGAATTCTGCAGCTACTCTGTGGTGCTCGGCGGCTGTGGGCTCTATGTGCGGCTATGGTTTTTGGCGCGAGGCAATGATTGCCGTAGCAGTCATATTATTTATCAATTGGGTACTGAAAACGGTTGAACTCTATATTGAAAAAAAAGAGGGGAAATAGCTGATTGATGTTTAAGAGGCTTTTCATAGTTGTGCTACTGTCTGTGCAGCTTGCTGTAAGTGCACAGACAATACTCATGCCGGTTAACGGGCATGGTGACACGACTATGAGCTATGTCGAACTTTATGACGACGGGGGGGGCTCGTCGCCACACTCCCAGTCATGCAATGCTACTTATACCTTCCATACTGTTAGTCCGCAAGGAAGGTATATTATTCAGGTGAACAGCTCTCTGACACACCCTTCCGGTAATGCCTCCTTGCAGGTTTTCAATGGAACGTCGGCAACAGGAACCCCGATTTTTACTTCTCCGTTTGTCAGTTATGGAACATATCACAGCAATACAAATGCTGTAACAGTTAAATTTTTGTCCGATGATAATTACCCTACAGATGGCTTCGAGATAATACTCTGTGAATATGATAATGCCGTACCTGTAAACCTGACGACGGATTTTATTGACAGTAACACTATTTATATTACCTGGACAGAACAGGATACATCGACGATATGGATTTTTGACTATGCTATCGTTGATACAACTATCAATCCGAATTTCTTTTTTGCTGACAGTAGTAACTTTACCACAATACTGCTCGATACTTCCTATATGGAGTTTTATAATGTTCCTGTCGGGTCTTATTTGGTATATAGAATCTACACCATCAGCAATGGTCCTTGCACACGTGTTGTCGCAGGCACAGGTAATGGTTTTTCCCAACCGCCAGAATGTCCCTGCGTCAAGCCTCTTAATATAGATATAACTTCCTTGGACGATAGTATACGTGTCTCATGGACCAGCGACACCATATCACATGGTTGGCATATTATCGTTATGGGATATGGCATTGATACAATTCTTCCTCCAGATGTGATGGTTTTTACCTTTGCCTACGATTATCCTTGTTCGGGTGCGGTGCTTTTTATTGGCGACAGTTGTTTGTCACTTTGCAATACGGTGTTCATTGACCTTCCATTAGGCGGATGCCATGAGACGGTTGGTGGTTTTAGACGTGTCAGCACCACAGGAAGCACTATTACTTTGGCATGGAACGATGCCCAGGACACGGCGGCTCGCTACCTGCTTTATATGCGTAGGGTGGGGGAACCTGTTAGCAGCGAAATACTGCTCGATACTCTGAATTATGGAACAACGTCCTATACGGTCACATCTCTTCAACCGCATACTGCATACATCTTTTCAATACATGTGATTTGCGCCAGTGGTGTACTTGCATGTTTCCGTAGCCAGATAACAGTCTCCACCACGCTGGACAATTGCATAGATTTTATTAATCTTTTCGATAGTGATAATATCCATTTGACATGTGGAAGCTATTCGAATCCGAGCTTGAATGTGGTCAGCAGTTCCGGTCGCCATGTTGTGGTTCTGGACACCGGCCAATATGACCCCAATACTGGTAACGCTCTGAGATGTATACCAGAGGGAGAAGGGGCTTCTTTCCGCCTCGGTGACGACAATATTGGCGCTCAAGGTGAAACAGTGACATATGACTATGTTGTGGACAGTCTCGACAAGGATATGCTTGTCCTAAAGTATGCTGTTGTTTTGCAAAATCCTAACCATACCAGCGCAAACCAACCTCATTTTTCTATGGAAATCCTCGACGCTGCCGGACAGATAATAGACACACATTGTTGCTATGCCGATTTCTTCGCTGCCGGTGATATGGGATGGAACAGCGTAGATGGAACTGATATTATTTGGAAAGACTGGACAACTGTGGGTGTGGATATTACTCCTTATCATGGACAAAATATCAAGATTCGTTTTACTACGACCGACTGTGCGGAGGGAGGCCATTTTGGCTATGCATATTTTACCATACATTGTGACAGCAAACGTATTGCATTGGTAAATCTTTGTGAAACAACCGACTCTGTCAGACTTCGTGCTCCGGAAGGTTTTGAATACCGCTGGACACATGGCAGTGACACTACTGTCATCTCTACCTTGAATGAAATTGTTGTTCCTGCCGACACAACGGAATACTTTTGCCATGCTTCATTTATCGGGAAACCCGATTGTAGCTTTATGGTTCATTCGTTTGCTGTCCTGCCTGTACCCCGCGCATCTATGCAGTATGCCATTGATACATGTGGACTGATGATCCATCTTTACAACAGGAGCTTTGTGGATATAGACTCTGACTATCTGCAATATGTAAGGCAGACTATCGACAGTGTGGTATGGGTCATTGACGGCATTACCTTGGATGTCGGAAATGTCGACACGGTATCAATCCCTATTACAGGGAACGGTACTGTTTCAGCAGGACTCTTTTGTATGCTCAGTGGGTCAGATTGCTTGGACAGTACAGCTATGGTCTTTGATGTGAATTTCTATCATGAGGAGTATATCTTAGGAGATACCGTTTCATGCTATGGCGACACGGTGACTCTAATAGCGCGACTAAGACCCTATGACGGTTTCAGCTTTTTGTGGGACGACGATTCGTATGATACAATCCGCAGGGCCATGGTGACATCGGACACCATATTCAAATTAATGTACAAGTATTATTCGTGCCGTGATACTATTTCTTTCCCGATAGCGGTTTATCAAGGTTACGATGATACCGTGGTAGTGGAATCCTGTGGCCCGGGAGATACTTTAGGCTTCCATTTTTCCAGGACAGGTGTGTTCTCCTGGATGCATCAGGACCGTCATGGATGTGACTCTCTGACGACACTGGATGTGACGGTCTTTCCGACATACGCCGACACTGTAAGTGTTGTTACTTGCGATGAATCCTATAGTGATTCCGAATTTGATGTGGACAGTACGGGTTTCTATATTCACGCTTATACCTCGCAGCATGGCTGCGACAGCATAATGAATCTCGCTTTTCTGCGACATACGCTTTTTGAGGACAGCATAAAAGCGGAGATACTATATGGCGACATATACGACCGTTACGGGTTTTATGAAACCGAGACGGGTGAATATACAAAACTGTATGTAGACCGCTATGGGTGTGACAGTGTCTATTGGTTAGACTTGCATGTCGTAAAACTGGGATTTCCCAATGCCGTGTCGCCCAACGGTGATGGCATTAATGATTTCTTTGGAATCGCCGGACTTGTAGATGCTTCTATTTTTGATCAGTCGGCTCTTTGGATATATGATCGTTGGGGCCGTAAAATATTCCATAAAGAGGATATAAAAAACGAGCGGGATTTCTGGAATCCAGATAAAACCCACTCGCCAGATGGAACTTACTACTTCATTTTCCGTGCCCGTGTCGGAGTGCGTACCTTGGAACACAAGGGCGTTGTCGAAGTAGTACGATAGCTTATTATACGTTCAGTTCTTTTTGAAGGAACTCGACACTGGCATGGATGTGTTTGAACATCACCTCGTCGATGTCGACAAAATTGACTTTTTTACGGAAGTCGGCAACCATCTTTTCGATGAAAGGACTACTCTTGAGACCTTCCTGATGGCGGAAATCAAGAGCTTGTGCTGCATTGAAAAGTTCGATGGCAAGCACACGCTCAACGTTTTCCATTACCCTGTAGCACTTGGTGGCAGCGTTGCCTCCCATGCTGACCAGGTCTTCCTGATTCTGGCTGCTGGGGATGCTGTCGACGCTGCAGGGAGTGCATAACTGTTTTGTCTGGCTGACGATAGCTGCAGCGGTGTACTGCGGAATCATAAAGCCGCTGTTGAGACCAGGCTTTGCCACGAGGAAACTTGGTAGACCACGCTTGGCGTCAATAAGCTGATAGGTGCGGCGTTCGCTGATAGCACCGATTTCTGCGACGGCGATGGCCAAGAAATCAAGTACCACGGCAAGGGGCTCGCCGTGGAAATGACCGCCGCTGATAACCATATCTTCGTCGGGAAGAACGATGGGGTTGTCGGTGGTGGAGTTGATTTCTGTCTCGACGACGCTGGCAACGTATGCTATGGTATCCTTTGCGGCGCCATGTACTTGTGGTGCACAACGGAAACTATATGGGTCTTGTACATGCTCTTTGTGACGGCGAATAATCTCACTGCCTTCGGTGTAGCGGCGTACAGCCTCGGCGGTCTGCAACTGTCCTTTGTGCGGACGTACCATATGAAGGCTCTCATAAAATGGCTCAATACGTCCGTCGAAAGCATCAAGGCTGAGAGAGAGAATCATGTCGGCTTGGGCGCTTAGACGTTGGGCTTTAAGAAGGCTCCATACTGCATAGCTGCTCATGAATTGAGTTCCGTTGAGAAGAGCCAGACCTTCCTTGCTTTGTAATTCGATAGGCTGCCAGCCTTTGGCGGCAAATACTTCGCTGGCTTGACAACGGCGTCCTTTCCAGTATACTTCACCCATGCCAAGAATGGAGGGCAACATGAGGTTGGCTAAAGGACAGAGATCTCCACTGGCACCCAGGCTGCCTTGCTGGTAAACCACAGGCAGTATGTCGTCGTTGAAGCAGTCGATGAGACGTTGCACAGTCTGAAGCTGGGCTCCGCTGTATCCGAAGCAGAAGTTTTGTGCTTTGAGAAGGAGCATCAGTCTCACAACTTCCTGTGGTACTTCGTCACCTACACCGCATGCGTGGCTCATGACAAGATTCTTTTGCAGCTGGCTGAGTTGTTCCTTGCTGATGCTGATGTTGCAAAGGCTTCCAAATCCTGTAGTTACACCGTAGATAGGTTCTTTTTGTGTCTCCATCTTACGGTTTAGGTAGTCGCGGCATTTCTGGATGCGGCGTGTAGCCTCGTCACTTAAGGCAAGGGTCATGTGGTTTTCAATAATCTCCTTGACGCGTTGCAGGGTCAGAGGCGTTTCGGGTGTGATATGATGAACCATTTTTTCTTATTTGTTGTTTAAAATCTTGAAACTGGGAAAAAACTTTACTTTAGATTGGATGTTGCTTTTTCAGCAATATCGTCATCGACAAGAATGCGTCCGCAATGCTCGCAAACAATAACTTTCTTGTGCATCTTGATTTCGGTCTGACGCTGGGGAGGAATCTTGCTAAAGCATCCGCCACATGCGTCGCGGTCTATACTTACTACGGCAAGACCGTTGCGTGCAGCATTTCTGATACGCTTGTATGCGGTAAGGTAGCGAGGCTCGATATATTGCTCTTGTTCCTCGGATTTGGCACGCAGGCGGGTCTCGTCTTTCTCGGTCTCTTTAATGATGTCGTCAAGCTCCTCTTTCTTTAGTTCTAACTCTTTGCGTCGGTTTTCGAGTAACAGTTCGGCAGCGGAGATATGTTGCTGAACCTCTTTGATATGAGCTGATGCCTCTTTGAGGTGGCGATCACAGAGCTGTATCTGTAAATCCTTGTATTCTATCTCTTTGTTGATGGCTTCAAATTCACGGTTGTTGCGTACATTATCCTGCTGTTTCTGATACTTCTTGATCATCTCATTGTGTTCGGCAATCTCATTCTTTTCAGCAGTAATCTTCTGGTTGGTTTCAGTAATGTCATTGTTGAAATTTTGTATGCGGGTCTCAAGACCGGCAATTTCATCTTCGAGGTCTTGGATTGCCTGCGGAAGCTCTCCGCGGATAATCTGGATTTTGTCAATTTCAGAGTCTACGGTCTGTAGCGTGTAAAGTGCAATCAGACGTTTTTCAACGGCTATGTCGACATCCATCTGGCGGGTGGTCTCGTTGGTCTGATTCTCTTGTGTGTTCTCTTTTTTTGTTGTGACTTTCTTTGCCATGGTTTATATTTATTACTATATGTTTTCGAATGTATGAATTATAATGATGATTGTTTGCTATTTATTGTAATATAATTATATATAATTAATATATCCGCAATCTTGCTCGGAAATTTGGCATGCAAAGTTACTAAATTTTTCTGAAATCAAGTGATAAAATAATTCTTTTGCAAATTGTTCACTCTCATAGTGTCCTATGTCGGCAAGGACAATACTGTCTTCCGCCGACTGGAAGTCGTGGTATTTCAAGTCTCCTGTCAGAAAAATGTCGGCGCCGCATGCTATTGCATCATCGATAAGAAAGCTGCCGGAGCCTCCGCAAATGGCTATTTTGATGATTTCTTTTTTTGCATTTGGGTGATAATTGGCGGAAACTCGAATTACGGGTAACTTTAGCTTTTCTTTTACAAAACATAAAAACTTATCCATTGGAAGAGGGTGTGGGAGCTGACCAAACATACCTGCACCGACAGAGTCGAGACTCTCGTTCATGGGTCTCAATATGTGGCATTTTTCCAATCCAAGTCTTTGGGATAGTATACCATTGACACCCCATTCAAGGTTATCCAGATTGGTGTGCGCAGCATAAACAGTTATGCAGTGTTTCAGGAGTTGCATGACCATGCGTCCTGTTTCGTCGGCTGATGTTATGCGTTTGATTCCTTTGAAAATTAATGGGTGATGGCTTATGATAAAATTACACCCTTTCACAATCGCTTCGTCGATGACCTTCGGGGTTATATCGGTGGTGGTTAGGACGCCTTGCAGCTCCTGCTTTGTGTCTCCCAATATAAGTCCTGCGTTATCGTAACTTTCTTGGTATTCAGGATAAAGTTTTTTGTCTAAAAAATCAACGAGATCTTGGATTATCATAATGCAACTTCGATTACTTGTTTCATATTGAATGAGAAAAAACAAAATGCAAAAATACGCTTTTTCTTATTATTTTTGTGAATAAAGTACTATTATAGTTTTTTTTGCTATCTTTGCCATTTGGTATTATTCTTTTGCAAAATGAAGAAGTGGTTAAAAATCATATTGATAGTTCTATCAATAATTATTGTACTGCTTGCTGTTGTATCGGCTTTGGTGTCACCTGTCGCCAAAAGTTATGTTAATAAGCATGGTAAAGAACTTGTGGGTCGAGAACTGCATGTCGACAAACTTAGGGTAAACGCACTCGTTGGGCGTGTGAGAATCTATGATCTCAAATTGTATGAGGAGGATGACAAAACGGTTTTCTTCTCGTTCGATACTCTTGATGTCTCTGTCAAGTTGAGGAAACTGCTATTTCATGAGTTATGTGTTCGGCATATTACATTGGCTGAGCCCAAAGTGCGTATTGTACAGGACGGGGATCAATTCAATTTCAATAGCATTATTGATCATTTTGCATCTGATTCAACAGCGGAGACTGATACTACAAAGAGTGACTGGAAACTGGGATTCTACAAGATACGCCTTAGCGAAGGTGAGGTGCTCTATGCCGATAAAAAACTCAAGAATGAATGGAATCTGAAGAATCTTAACCTTAAAATACCAGGAGTATATTTCGATGGTTCGGAAAATACTGATGCAGGACTTGCTCTTCAGCTTGCTGATGGCGGTGTGTTGCGTACAGAGGCATCCATGAATATGGATAATAATGATTTTTCGGTCAAGGTGGAACTTGAAAAAATAGCCATATCCAACGTGCGTGCGTACCTTGCGGATATTATGAACGTTGGCCGTATGGATGGCGAATTGAATGCCAATATCAAGGTCAAGGGCAATCTTGGAGATATTATGAAAATGATTATCAGTGGCGATTTGGCTTTTGCCGGCGTGGATATTCGTGATTCCAAAGATGCTCCCGTCGTAGCACTAGGCAACCTTGCCATGGTTGTAAAGGGCATAAATATTAACGACAATTTATATGATATTGAATCTTTGACTCTCGACGGTCTTGACGTGCAGTATGATATGAAAGAGAATGGAAGTAATTTCGAACGTCTTTTTGCTATCGAAGATGATTTGGAAGAGACGGTAGATGAGAGCCAAGACAGTGTGACAAAAGTGGAATCGCAGAGTTCGGGTAAAGCAAAACCATTTAACCTTAGAATTGGAACATTTGCAATCAATGATGCTTCATTTACATATAACGACTATACTCTTCCGGATCCTTTCTCTTTCCCCATTCGAAAACTGAATGTCAGAGCTGACAATGTCTCTTCTGTCGGCGATAATAATGCCCGCATCACGGCTCAACTGCCCCATGGTGGTATGGCTTTGATTAGATGGCGTGGAAAAATTGATGCATGGAAAGAACGTCAGCATCTGATATTGGATATTAAGAATTTACAACTTAAGGATCTGTCACCTTATGCTGTGGCATATCTTGGCTATCCGTTAACCGATGGAACCTTCTCCTTTACGAGTGATAACAGTATTGTTTACAGTCAGCTGGATGGACGTAATGAATTAGACCTGTTTAACCCTGAGGTTGGCGAGAAACGTAAGGATGTTGACGCGGAACTCAAGATTCCTTTAAAGGCTGCTCTCTATGTCCTCAAGGATAAGGATGGCAAGGTTCAATTTGATGTACCAGTCTCGGGCAATATCGACTCACCGGAGTTTTCCTATATGAAGATTGTTTGGAAGACACTCGGAAATTTGATAGTCAAAGTGGCAACTTCACCGTTCCGTGCTGTTGCAAAGGCTCTTGGCCAAAGCGGGGAACTCGATTTCATAGAGTACAACCCATTACATACCCATTTCGACTCTGAACAATACAGCATTCTGAACAAGGTGGCTGAGGTGCTGCGTTACGACACAAGTATTGTTGTTACATTGGAACCTCACCTCTGTGCCAAACTGGCGGCTCCACAACAGAGTCTATATCTTCTCAAGGAGGAATATTTTATGTCCAAGCATCCGGAGTACGCTAAATCCGATGTCCTGCCTCAGACTCTCTTTTTTGAGAAGGTTAACGCAATATCTTTAAAGGATTCAGGTTTTGTCGCCTTTGTCCGAAGCAAGGGCGTGAGTTCGAAAAAAACTGGCGAAAAGGATATTCAACGTCTGGCAGAGAAACTCTATCCTCATGATGCGGCAGTGTCAAGTCTTGAAATAGTGGCAGGCTACCGTAATGAATTTGTGCGTCGTTTCTTTACAGACCAGGGTATTGATAATTCTCGTTTGGTTATTTCTTCGATGGTAATTGATGATCTTCGATCGGGATATGTCATCAATTCCGATGTTTCGTCGGGTGATGATAGTATGGAAGATTGATTTTTGTAACAAAAAACAATAACAAAGTGGGTATAGGCAAATGGATACTCGGTGGCCTTGGATGGGCTATGTTGGGCCCGATAGGAGGCATTATTGGTTATTTTATCGGAAAGAAACTTGAAACCCCAAAGTGTGGGACTTTCAATAACACCTATGAGCAACCATTGTCAGGTGGTAGTACTCATCGCCGTTACCATAATACAGGTACGAGTGATGATCTGTCGGCAGCACTGCTTGTGCTTATTGCCGCAGTGATGAATGCGGACAGCGTTGTAAAAAAGAGCGAACTGGACTTGGTTAAACGTTTCCTTGTGAGCAACTATGGTGAGGAAAATGCCAAGGAATTGCTTTTGAAACTTCGTGAATTGCAAAAAAAAGACATTCCTTTGAATGATGTCTGCACGCAAATCAAATATAACACCGACTATACGACGCGATACCACATGCTGGACTTTTTGTTCAGTATTGCTGCTGCCGACGGTCAGGTGGTCTCTTCAGAAATCAACACCCTTCATTCTATTGGCAGTTACCTCGGAATAAATTCACGTGACTATTTTTCCATAATGTACAGACACATGGGAGGATATGACGGTAGTTCCGATGGCGGCTATGACGGTAACAGCACTTATAATAAAGACCCGTATAAGGTTCTCGGCCTTGAAACGACGGCTACAGACGACGAGGTCAAGAAAGCTTATCGCCGTCTGGCTATGAAATATCACCCTGACAAGGTTGAGGGTATGGGTGATGATGTGAAACACAATGCAGAAGCCCAGTTCCGCGAAATCAATGAGGCCTATGAGAAAATCAAGGCCGAAAGGGGAATAAAATAGGGATTCTTTTGCCTTGATGATTGGGAAAAGAAGAGGAAAAGGATGACAGGAAAAAGTTCTATTGGTTTCCTGACGTTCCTATATTTGTGAAAATCGTAATAGTATTGTATTTGTTCCAGTCCTGCATCAGTTGGCGGAAGGCTTTGTATTGGTTTGGTAAAACAATGCCGTTCAAAACGTCGATGTTTAGTTCGCGCACCACATCAATGGCTCCGTTGTCAAGTTGCTTGATGTTTATCTTGATGCTGCCTACACCTTTCTTGGTGTAGCTGATGTTTATGGGCTTGCCGACCATTGTGCGCTTTGGAGTGCGGGGCAGGAGGATGGTGTAGTGGTATTTCTCGTTGCAGTTGCGTACCTTGATCGGAGCTTCGCGTGAGCTGGTAAGCTTGGATGGGTCAATGTTGATACTGCCGCGCTCGGTAGGGAGTGTCATCTGCGAATAACCTCCGCCCGTTGGATTACCTTGCCAGGGAATGGTCTCGTTTTTCTCTATTGTACGCTGTTCGTCGATGGCGGTGCCGTCAAGGCGTGGCGGACGTTTGTCAGTGGTGGACAGGATGTAATCCATATCATTCCCGTTCTCTTTGATTGATACAATGATATGATCGTCTGTTTTGTGGGCTTTGAATCCGGCTTCGTGCATCAATGCAAGCATCAGGCGTTTCTTGTCGGCAGGTGTGCCGCAAGCACTGAGAAAAGTCTCTGTGGCGGTTGAAACATTATAGTTTACCAGAGACATGGGAAAGTCGGTGGTGCGGATATAGTCAATCACATAGTCGCGTATATTGATGGCATAGGTCAATGGATTTTTGTCATACAATTCGCCCACCAAGTAAACAGCCTCTGGAATTTTCTCGAATTCATCATAGTATGTTCCGTTAGTGCCATAGGTGAGGTGGACAAAGGGGTAGAGCGTTTTCGCGTCAGGCAGATAGCTGTCGTTATAGTTTTGTGGCAGGTTTTTGGCGATGCAGTGGAATGTGTTGGCATCACTCAGAACATTGATTTTACCATTGCTCAAACCGTTTGTATGTGTGATGGAATATACGTCTGGATTGTTGTTCGGAACATTGATAATAACCTCATATTTCTTCACAGGGCAGTCTTCATTCAGTATTATTGTTTCGTCCAGATAGGTCCCCTTGCGGTGGATGGTGTAGTCGAGCACAATGATGCAGTCATACTCCAGTGCGGTATGAATTACAGCGCGTTCACGTATGCCATTGTAGCGGCCGCAATCTTGGCATTGGCTCGGCAGCTGGTCTATGAAGGCGTTGGCAGGAGTCTGCACACGGCTGCCGTCCTTGCGGATAGTGTAGCTCTCGTTGATGGTCAGCTTGTCGATCGAAGGATTGTAGAGAATGAAGGTCTCGCCTTTGTCGGCGTAGGCTGTGATGGCGCGGTTGCGCAGCAGCTTGATTTCCTTGCGGAAGCCAATATCCATGGTACCGTCGCTATTTATCTTATAGGTGCGACGAATCAGGTTGTACTCGGCATCCTGTGCTATTGCTGAATTGATAGTTGATAGTTGATAATTGAAAATTATTGCGGCAGCGAGTAATATTTTATATACTTTTTTCATTGTTATCCAAAATGTTAAGTGTTATTATTTGTGGAGAACTACCGGAGTTCCTGCGACACATTTCTGATTGGCGACAGCTTGACGAAAAGCAGGCCAATCGGAAGCCTCATAGACACGTTTGTTGAACATTGCGCTCTCGCCAAAGTGGAGTTTGTCACCATGGAGTTCGAAACCGCAACCATAGTTGACTGCGGGTGAAACCACGCCTGCGATTTTGGCTGCATAGTCCATGCTGCTGTATTTTCCGGGAAGTGTGATGGTTTCGCTTATCTCAACCAATCGAGAGCAACGGTCTGCGAAAGGTTGGGTGCGATCAGTTTGAGTTGTGTCAAAATAGAGGTGTCCCATTGCACGGCTGAAGAGGTTGCGGGCGGTCAATGGGATGAATACAATGTTGTTACCGTCAACTATGGCATAGTTGGGAATACTATATTTGTATGTAATGCTTACAGGATGTTCCAGATAACTGTCCTCGTCGGTGTAGGTTACTTTTTTAATGACGGCGTTGGGTGCAACGCGCAGCAGTTCCATTTCAAGGTTGCGCTGCCACTCGCTCTGGCGGGCCTTGAATACACCGCGCACGGCAGCGTCGCTCTGACCTTCGGCGGTGATGGTGAAGGTGCCTTCAAGGGTGCCGTTCTTCTTTATTTTCGACTCACCGCTGATGCGTACATAATGCTTTTCGGCAGGTGAAACGGGTGTTTCCATCAAGTCGGCGCCGTTGGGCAGGCCCATCAGGTAGCCTTGTTGCTGTTCGGCGCTGCTCCACAGCTCGCGTACGCCAGGAACCCATGTCGGGTCGAGCAGCTCGTACTGTCCGTTGCGGTGCTGCACCACGCAAACGCTGTGGTTGAACTGGTCGGCGGGGATGCGGTCTATGCGTTCGTGTGCCATTGTCATTGCAGCATAGCTCTTGAAACCTGCGGCACGCAGCATTGCTACCAGCATTCCCGCCTTGTCCTTACACACACCACAGCGGTCGGTGAAGTTCATCTGTGCATTGTGTAGCGTGTATCCCTCGCCTTCGCCCATTGAGATTCCGCAGTAGCGGATATTGTCGGCCACCCAGTGCGTAAGTATGCTGATGCTGTCCATTTCGCTTTTGGCCGGTGCAAGCAACTCGCGTACCTTGGCGATAACCTCGGGGGTGCTGTTGAAGCTGCCGTAGTCCTCGTTCACGCCGTAGAACCACATTGACTTTGACTCCCAGTTAGGTGCGGTACTTAACAGCAGTTTGCACTGCATGTCGTTGTCTGCCAGTGACGAGGGCTCGTGTTTCAGAGGCATGATGTCGTGACGGCGGAAAGTGTAGACTGTGCGGTTGCCTTGTTGCAAAGAGTCTATGGTCACGCCGGAAAAATCATTATAGAAACTGAAACGCAGGTTTTTGGACGACAGAACATTTACGGAATACACCTTGTCAACAATGGGTTGGTCGCTCCAGAATGGAACGATGTCGTAGAAATGGCCTCTCATCGGTGGAATATAGCGGCTTTCGTCGTCTCCATTCAAAAGCGCGTAGGTGAAACCTTTGCGGAAAGTCCATATCTCCACTTCGTCGCGTGGGTCGAGATGGCCTATCTCGGCCATCTTTTGGGAGGCGCCCCAATAGATGAGACGTGCCGGTGCGATGTAGTCGTATACCGTTCCTTTGCCTTTGTCGACGATGGTGTCGGTTTTTCCACTGTAGTAACGGTGTACAAGTATTTTTTCTATTTCGACAAATGCCGACAGAGGATCATAATCCATTTTGACAGTGTTGAAGTCGCGGCATCCAGTGTAGTCGAGCATCTCGACACGGCGATGGTAGGCAACACGGCTTAATCCCGACTCCTCCATAAACACGGTTGTCGAGTCGAACAATGTTAGTGTATGGTAGCCTTTATATTTTGTCGGCTCGGGAACGTTGTCGCTTTTCTGAGCCTGAAGCATTGTCAGGCTGGCGATCAAAGATAGTAGTAGCAGTGTCTTTTTTATCATTTTTTTCTTTGTTTATGTTTCCAGGCAGAGTTTTCGCTTGCAGTGAATAGACGTACTGAGAGTCTTGTCAACAAAATCAGCACAATCGGTAATGTCGCACTGTTGAAGTGCTGGGGCCATAATGGCCAGCAGACAATAAAAATCAGTAGCAATGCTATTAGAATCATACTGTCCGAACGAGTGGGTTTACGTAACCTGAATAATGGCCAAAAAAACAATGGATTGGCCCAAATAAGGTTGAGATTCCATTTGGTACACCAATGGTCGCTGCCAAACCACATGAATAGCAGTGTCGCTGAAATGACTGCAGCAAGACCAAAAATGATGCCGTCAAGCCAGTAAAGTTTCCATTGCCGTTTCCGCGCATATAGGCTAAGGGCGGCAATGAATATGCAAATCAGCCAAAAACAGAGGGTGGGGGAGATGCTGTTTTTCTGTGGTTTTCTTGTGTCTCGGAGCAATTGTATGGCAGGTTCGCTGATTTTTTCATAATCAGAGAACTCCGTAGAGTCATAAATGGCCATCATCTCCATAGGTACAAACATACATTGTTTTGCCGTTAGGGGTCTGTCACAGCGTGCTCCGAGTAGGAGGTCTGTTCCAAACCTCCACCATAACAGGGTTTTCTCTGTGTATTTGTGCAGGAGGCTGCGGTATGTGGTAGTGTTGGCAGGGGAAAAATCTTCCATTTTGCGACAAGAGAGAGCAGATGCAATCATATCGTCTACACGTGTGGCGCAGTTGTTGCGGAAGATGTCGTACATGTAATATTTGTTTTCTGGTTTTGCATTGATGCAAAGAGCCTCAAACAGGTCGTTGGTCTCTTCTGGACTGAGGTTTATTCTCTGCTGGAAAACCATGCGTCCATAGTAATTGTATTCGCTTAAGAAATTGTCCGTTTCCCGAACGTCAAGGAAATAGGGCAACCTTCCTTGGGCAAATTTCAAGTAGAAAAAGGGCTCGTTAAAACTGAATGTGCCATAGTTGAAAACAACATCAATCCCTTTCACGCTGTCGCAAACGCGTAATGCGGTATGTCCGAAAGATTCATAAAACTCGTCTCCGGGGCCGCAAGTTATTAGGCAGACAAATGCGGAGTCGCTAAGTTTGTATGTTGAGCTGTCGGAATGAACAATGGGATTCGTCGCCATTATCACATGGCAATGTAATAACAATAATAACAGAAAAATAAAGAGTCTTTTCATTGTCGTGAAGTGGACTTTTTTCCGACTGCAAATTTACACAAAAATCCCCTAAATCAAATAACCAGCCGTTCTTAATTTTTTTTTGTGTATATTTGCAATGTTCAAATATTTGGTAAGTATAATAAAAAAATATTGATAATATGAACTATATAGACATTATTAACCATTATCCGGACTTTCCGAAACCTGGTATTGATTTTATTGATATTATTCCATTCCTTTCAAACAAGGAGGCCTTTGGACAACTTATAGCCGATATTGATGCCAATATTCACTGTCCCAATGTGATTACCGTTGAGGCACGCGGTTTCCTTTTTGCCGCCCCACTTCTGACTCAATCACAGAAAGTCCAAAATATCATCCCTATACGCAAAAAGGGCAAACTGCCTTTCTCCAAGGGTGATTTGCGGGAGGTTCAAATAATGAAGGAGTATGGTCCAGACTGTGTCTATTATCGTCTTTCGGATATCGCCGCCGGCAAACCGGAGGGAGATACATTCTACCTCACTTTCTTCGATGACATTTTGGCTACAGGCGGTACCGCTGCAGGAATAGCTGAATCACTTAACCGAGAAAAAGTGGTTGTCGACGGAAAGGAGTATAATGTTAAAGTGCGTGAATTTATATTCCTCGTCGAATTTCCGGATCTTTATGATCATGCCAGTCTTGAAGCCATAGCTCCAATAAAGTCATTTGTCAAGATTGAAGGCGAATGATTTCCTTAATTAACAACGCCTGTTGTTAAAAATATAGATTGATACTATGAAAATTGCTTTTTTTCTTGTATCTTTGCAAAAAATTAACGAAAAAATAATTAACAAAAAATAGAAAAAAATGTCTAAAGATCAGATTGTTAATAAGGATGACCTTGTCATCCGGTTTGCTGGTGACTCGGGCGACGGTATGCAGCTCTCTGGTACGCTGTTTTCCGATGCTAGTGCCTTGACAGGCAACGATATTGCCACATTCCCAGACTATCCCGCCGAAATTCGTGCACCGCATAATACTGTAGCCGGTGTCAGTGGCTATCAGGTTCACGTAGGTTCGCACATCTACAGCTCTGGCGACAAATGCGATATCCTTGTCGCTATGAATCCAGCCTCATTCAAATCTCAGTTGAAATGGGCAAAGAAAGGTGCTACTGTTATCGTGGATATGGATACCTTTACTGATGAGGCTATAGAAAAGGCTGGCTATAAAGAAAATCCGTTCAACGACGAACTCGAACGCGCATACACTATAGTTCGTGCCCCCATAACCTCTTTCACAGCCAGGATAGGTGCAGAGCAGGGTGTCGACAAGAAAACTACTGAGAAATGCCGCAACATGTTTGCACTCGGTATGATATTCTTCTTGACTCATAAGACTCTTGACAAGACTTTCGCATATCTGGAACGTAAATTCGCAAAGAAACCGGACGTCGTCAAACTTAACAAGGCTGTTCTTACTGAAGGCTATGAATATGCCGACAAACTTGAGCTTATCCATTCCAAGATTGTCGAGGTGGCTCATGCCGATATGCCTAAAGGCCGTTATCGTAACATAACCGGTAACGTTGCTACTGCATGGGGTCTTCTTGCCGCCAGCGAACGCAGCGGACGTCGCCTCTTCCTTGGTAGCTATCCTATCACTCCAGCTACCGATGTTATGGTGGAATTGGCTAAACATAAATCACTTGGTGCCCGTGTTTTCCAGGCAGAAGACGAAATAGCCGGTATCTGCTCTGCTATCGGAGCTTCTTATGCCGGTGCATTAGCTTGCACCTCAACATCAGGTCCTGGTTTGTCGCTCAAGAGCGAAGCACTGGGTCTTGCTGTGATGGTTGAACTTCCTCTTGTTGTCGTGGATGTACAGCGCGGAGGCCCGTCAACAGGTCTTCCTACAAAAACAGAACAGAGTGACCTTGCACAGGCTCTCTATGGCCGTAACGGAGAGGCCCCACTTATCGTTGTCGCGGCAAGCAGCAGCGCCAACTGCTTCTACTGGGCTTATACAGCAGCCAAACTTGCCCTCGAACACATGACCCCGGTTATTCTTCTCACCGATGGCTATCTTGGCAACGGCTCGCAACTATTCCGTATTCCGAAGGTCTCCGACCTGCCTGAAATCACTCCTCGCCTGGCAAAGCCTAACGATCCGAACTATCGTCCGTTCCGCCGTGATCCCGAAACTTTCGCACGCGAATGGGCTCTTCCTGGAATGGAAGGTCTTCGCCACCGCGTCGGCGGTCTCGAAAAATGCCCCGACGGTCCTTTGAGCACTGATCCTGAAAACCACGCCTTGATGGTATATAATCGTCAGGAAAAGGTTAATCGCGTAGCCAATTATATTCCTGACCAAGAGGTTACAGGCAATCCTGACGCTGACCTTCTTGTTGTCGGTTGGGGTGGAACATCAGGCGCTCTTACCCTCGCTGTTGAGGAAATGAACAAAGAAGGCAAAAAGGTTGCTTATACTCACTTCAACTATATTTGCCCTCTGCCAAAAAACACTGGAGATATCCTGCGTAAATATAAAAAGATTGTTGTCTGCGAGCTCAATAACGGTCAGTTTGCCGGCTATCTGCGCACCCAGTTCCCAGAATGCCCGATGACCCAGTATAATAAGATTATGGGTCTCCCGTTTGAAGTTGGTGAACTCAAAGCAGAATTTAATCGTTTAATTGGATAATTTCTGGTTAGACAAGTTAATCCAGTTGTTTTAGAAAAATCAAAAAAATAAATAATCATGAGTGAAAGACATTTTGTTCCGAAATCGGACGTTGAATATACGAAGGCTGATTTTACCAGTGACCAGATGGTGAAATGGTGCCCTGGCTGCGGTGACCACGCTATTCTCTCCTCGCTCCTTAACACATTCCCCAAGACACATACCAAGAAAGAGAACATCTGTATGGTGTCTGGTATCGGCTGCTCGTCACGTATTCCTTATTATGTGGATACTTATGGTTTCCATAGCATCCATGGTCGTGCCTGCGCTATAGCTACTGGTGTAAAACTCGCCAACCCTGCTCTTAGTGTCTGGGTTAATATGGGTGACGGTGACTCAATGGCTATTGGCGGTAATCATCTTATCCACGCCATTCGTCGTAACCAGGATTTGAATATAACCATCTTCAATAACGAGATATACGGTCTTACCAAAGGACAGTACAGTCCAACCACCAAGTTTGGCCAGGTGACCAAAACATCTCCTTATGGAACCATTGACTACCCGTTCAATCCTGGTGAACTGGTGATGGGGGCTCAAGGCACTTTCTTTGCCCGTACGCTTGACTGCGTTCCGCAGCTGACCACCGATGTCATGACTCGTGCCGCTCAGCATGATGGTGCCTCTGTTGTTGAAGTTCTCCAGAATTGCATGATTTTTAACGATAAAACCCATGCCGCTATCACAGACCGTGCTGTCCGCGATGATCGTACCATTGTGCTTGAACATGGTAAGCCTATGCTCTATGGCAAGGACAAAAACAAAGGTCTGCGTTTTAACGGTCGTGAACTTGAAAGCGTCGTTATTGGAGAAAACGGTATTACTATAGATGACATCATGGTTCATGATGAGACAATCGAGGATACCGGTATTCACATGATGCTTGCCCACATGGGTGGCGACCTTCCTGTTGCCCTCGGTGTCATCCGTAATGTCAAGAAGACTTCCTACACCCAACTGTATGAAGACCAGATGGACGAGCAGATGGCCAACGGCAAATACAAATGTGTCGACGACCTGCTAAATAGCGGTGACACTTGGGAAGTATAATATTAATTATACTCGGAATCAATTGCATAAAAACCTAAGAGGAGACCCCTCTTAGGTTTTTTTGAAAAAATGTACAAAGATATCATTTTAGGACTGGGTAATGTTATGAAAAAGCTTCCGCAGGTTTTGATTTTGTTGTTTCTTGTCGCTGCATGCCATCAAAAGCATAAGGAGGTAAATGATGAACCTGACACCATTGCTACGGAAACAGATGAGGTAGTCGACACTACCCGTATCGAACCACAAGATGAGGAACCCTCGTCGACTGTGCAGGCAGATGATCAGTTTGACATCGAAGAAACCATGAACTTACGTAAACTGGCACGCAAGCAACGTGCTATATATAGTCCTGCAATGTTGGTCGGAGAATGGCTAAACGGAACACTATATGAGTTATACAATTCAGATGGTAGCGGTCTTTGTTGGGATTCATCCGATGACGTTGGACGCGACGAGGCTCAGAAATTTAGTTGGTCATTGGACAGTAACATGCTCACTGTGATTCATCACATGGAAATGGGAGGCATTGTGCCACGCAGATATGTGGTGACTTTCGTAGACGAAAAAAATCTTGTCTATCGAGACGTATACGGACGTAACTATATCAGAGAACGCCAGTCGTCAGGTGTTGCTACCGATGTAGTATATCCTTAACGCACTTCTGATTATTTTTCTTTGAATCGTTAGATTGTCTTAAAAATGTTTGATGTTAAAATAACAGCAATACGCAAGGCAAATTATACGGATTTGCAGGCTTTGTACGAAAACGAGATAGAGCACACCTGTGATATATACGAAGGGAATTCATGGATATCTGTCAATGCAGAAAAGCCGGAAGGCCTATGTGACAGCGCCTGGGAAACTCTAAAACCTTTTGTATGTGAACTTGCGTCGGGAGGAGGCAACTTCTTCGACGGTTGGATGAAAAACCCGTACAGTGCTTTCCTTAGCTGCAACGACGGATTCCGTCCTGTCAGTTTTTTGATAGAGAGGGTTTAAGCGCTGTAATTGTTCCTAATTGATTAAAACCACATGCTCCTGACCGTCGTCGATTAAATCGATTGTATACGGTGTCGTCGGTTGTTTTGGTCGCTCGTATTTAATAATGTATGTGCTGTTACCATATCGATAACGGATGCTGAACGTGTTCCACTCAGTCGGAATATGAGGATCTATGCGGAGTTTGTCTCCATCCTTGTATAGTCCGAGGATGTTTTCAATGCCGGTTTTATATGCCCATGATGCGGAACCGGTATACCATGTCCAACCTCCTCGACCTGGATGTTGTGAATTGCTGTATATGTCTGCAGCCATGCAATATGGCTCAACCTTGTATTTCAGCACATCAGCAAGGGTGCGAGTACGATGTATGGGGTTGATGAGTGAATAAAGGAAATAGGCCATGTCGTTACGACCCTCTTTCAGTTGGGCCATAATGTACCACATGGCTCCATGCGTGTATTGCCCGCCATTTTCGCGAACTCCAGCAGGATAGTTGGCTATGTAGCCTGGATTAACTGTATTTTCATCGCGAATGCTTCTGAAGGGAGGCGTAAGAAGTTGAATAATCTCGTGCTCTCTGTTGACAAGCCTATTGTCTGTCTCACGCATGATGCTCAGTTTTTGCTTTGGTGTGGCAACATCGGTAAGAATGCTCCATGCTTGTGATATTAGGTCGATTTGGCATTCGGTGGCCATACGGCTACCCATTGCCTGGCCATTATCGTAGAAGGCGCGGAGGAACCAAGCGCCGTCCCATGCGTTTTTCTGCAATGCCTGAATGAGTCGGGCACGGAAACTGGACAATTCTTCACAGTAGGATAGGTCAGGAGACGGGAATTGTGATGTTGACAGCTGTGACATAAGCATCGTCAGCTCTTCCATTTTTGGCAGCAGGTCTGCAAGGAAGAATGCGACCCAGACACTTTCGCCCTTGCCTTCGACACCTACACGGCTCATTCCGTCGTTCCAATCTCCACAGCCCATCAGAGGAAGACCATGAGCTCCAATGCGGCTCATGGAACGTCCGATAGAACGTTTTAGGTGTTCATATAGTGAAGCATATTGGAAGTTTGCGCCTTGCTCTATGTCTTCTTTTTCAGGAAGGGCATAATTCATGCCGCGTTCTGCTTCGCCGGGTGATAATTGATCTCCTTGACAGAATGGTATCTGTTCGGCAAGAATAGAGGTGTCTCCGGTGACTTTTACATATTGGTGTGTGACAAATACAAGCCATAGATAGTCGTCGCTGAATGTTGTCCTTGCTCCCAGATGCATGCTGGAATGCCACCAATGTAAAACGTCGCCTTCTGCGAACTGGTGTGCCGCATGGTCAAGGATTTGTCTTCTTGCATAGCCCGGATCGCTGTAAAGGATACTCATGACATCTTGTAGCTGGTCACGGAATCCTGTCGCTCCACCTACCTGATAGAATCCTGCACGTGCATAAAGTCTGGATGCATAGACTTGGTAGAGATACCAGCGATTGAGCATGTGATTAAACGTGTTGTCGGGAGTCTCGACCTGTATATGGCTCAGCTTTTCATCCCAGTATTCCACAACGCGTTCGTATTCCGCATATATATCTTTGATGGTGGCATTCTTGAGTCCTTTTGAACTTGTCTCGCGGTCGGACACTGCTATAGTGAAGGCTATCTCTTTTTCTTTTCCGGCAGGGATTTCGATATCAAGTCCAAGACGTTTGCGGTTGGGGTATTGCAGTGCTATGTCGGTAAGAGGTTCTGTGGCAGTAAGACGAACGACCTTGTTGCGGTATATAGGATGGTATACGTTGCGGATGTATATGCTATTTGTAACTTCGTCCCACTCTGAATACAGGTAACGTGCCGTATGTTCCTCTGTCATTCCAAGAACCAGTTTGTAAACCATGTCAAGATGTAATGCCAGTTTCTCTTCACCCTTGTTGGCTACGCGAATCTGATAGTATTTTTCCATGCTGTCAAGTGCGACAAAGAGGCGGACATCGATATGCATATTGTCATAGTCTGCATCAAAAGCAGACCATCCTTGTCCGTGACGGGCAGTGGCTGGAACGAACTGCTGACCGTCAATAAGCAGCATCTCACTGGCATTGTCACGTACAATATCGTTGCTCCATCCGGTCAACTTGAATTGTTGTGCATTGCATGCAAAAGTGAATCCTGCCATAGTGGAACTAACAATGCATCCGAAGACTCCTTGTCCATTGGCGCCGTCATTGGCAATGACATTTACCCATGGCATGGGTGTATTTGTATTAGTGACTACATAGTCACGTCCTCCGTTGTCAAAGCCTCCATACTGATTGTAGTATTCAAGGTGACTCCATACACGGAACTCTTTCTTTGGACGTAAGACAGGGTATTCTACTTTGTCTTGGTAATGCTGGTTGGCGGCTTCAAGACTGGCAAGTTGCTGCTCCAAACGTAAACCATCTTTGGTATTGAATGAGAGACGTGCTACGGTGTGTAGCAGTGTGCGTTCCTCTTCGTTTATATCGTTACCGTCAAGAATATAAACGTGACCGGCGTCACTGTGTGTTACCCAAAGATGTTCAGTGTCGGCCATTCCTCTAATATAATGTGTCAGCCCTTCACTTTCCCTTCCTGGAGCATCGTTAATAAACACCAGATCAAGTCTAAGACCATGTATTTTGTAGTACTCGAATGCACGTAGCAACTCTTTTGCAAAACCGGAATGCTCCATGCTGTCAACCTCCATAAGCAATATAGCGAGATCTCCACTGATGCCGAAACGCCATAGCCCGCTTTGTGACAATGTATTGCGAGATAATATCTCGCCGCGCTTATCACCCAAGGTGGCGGTCTGTGCCATATATTTGGAAATATTGTTATAGAGCCGCATCTGCGATCCTTTCAACAGGGACATTCCGTTGCGCATATTGTTGAATACAGAGGCTGTCTTGAATGCATGTTCAATATCCAGGCCGTCTTGATATTGCTCCGTAATCTGCAATAGCTGCTCTTTTGATTTTGCAAATCCTGTGATAATATAAGCTTCTACACTTTTCCCAGCCACTATATGCAGACGTCTGCGCATGCTCATAATAGGGTCAAGCGTCGTGCCAACGGTGCCGGTAAGTGTACGACGGCTTTCGATAATATCGGCATGGCGAAGGCTGCCGCCTCGGCCTAAGAATTTAATGCGGGAGGTCTCATATTCTACAAGTTCAGGATTCTCGTATTCGTCGTTTTTTTCAGAAATCCATAGCTTATGTAATAGATAGTTCCGTGTACCAGAAGAGATGGGACGACTGAAAATAAGCGACTGGTGCGTCTCGTCATATTCTGACAAGACTTTCATGCTGGAAAAGACGCGGTGGTTTTCATCTTCTGCAGCAGTGGAAAGCACTACCTCTCCATAACTGGTTATCTCAAGGTCTATGTCTGTGGCGTTGTTATTGGTAAATGTGAAACGCCTTATTTCGGCGCTACGCTGTTTCAGCACTGTTACCTCGCATTTTGTTTCTATGCCGTTGTCAACACGTATGTATTGGAGTTTGTCGCTTGCAAAACTCACATGGTAACTTTCGGGCATAATGTCGAGGGGAGAGTAAGTGGCACTCCATATCTTGTCACTTCTTAAATCACGGATATATAGGTATGTACCATAGTGGTCGGAGCTAATCTTACGGTAACGGTTTATTAGGATGTCGCGATAGCGTGAGAAACCGCTACCTCGGTCATTCATCAATACTGTATACTGTCCATTGCTTACAACTCCGATTTCGGGAACGTTGGCTATTCCGTCAAAATCACGTGCGTCGCTTTCAGTCTGAACTTTTGAGTACTGATAGCGCTTGTATTGTGTGACCTTAAGGTCGATGTATGGCTTGACTTGGGCTTTCTCTTTAAGCAATGTTTCCATGGAACGCATTGCCGGCTCATGCATAAAGTAATGTTGCAGGCAATGGTCGGCGAGATAGTTTGTCAGTGCGGCGAGAATCATGCCTTGGTGGTGTGCATAGTGAGCCTTGACCGGTATATGGTCCTCCTCGTCGTATGATTCAAAGAATCCGAATGCTGTTGGCTCTCCGTCTGGTTTAGCCTGTGTGTCGTACATATCCAACCCTTTAAAACGGTTGATATTGTCATAGACAGCACGGTCGTCAATCGCTATGGTCATCAACGAGCTGTATGGCGAAATTACTATACGGTCAGGTGTAGTGTTCTGGAACTTAAGGTAGGGGACACCAAAGGCGTGGTATTTATAGTTCTGAGCATCGTCGAGTTCGTTGTATGCCGTTTCGGAGATACCCCACGGAAGATTGTTGGATGATTTGTTGTTGTTAATGAATGCTCGTTGGGCTCGTATGGCGAAACTATAGGTTTCGTCCATAAGGGTGTGTTTGAATGTGGGAAGAAAAATGAGCGGCATGAAATACTCAAAAAGAGTGCCGTACCACGATGCAACGCCTTTGTATCCTTTGTATTGCACTAATGTTTTGTCCAAGCAGAACCAATGCTTGTATGGAGCGTCACCTTGTGCAATGGTAAGAAATGATGTAAGACGTGCCTCACTTGCGAAATTGTTGTAATGGTAGGGCAGGAGGGTGCGTCCAACGCTGTCGTACCCTATACTGAATACGTCCAACTCGGGGTTATAAAGCTTTGAGAAATCAGTCTGCACTATCAAATTTTGTATCTTTTCTTTTGTGCTTTGGATGATTTCGATAACACCGGAGTTGTCATTGGAATTCTTAGCCAATTTGTCCAGGTATCCCTTTGCCACATATAGGCATGCCACGAAATTTCCGCTATCACATGTGGAGATAAAATAGTTGGGCAGTGATTTTAAATTAGTGATATGATACCAATTGAAGAGGTGGCCGTTCCATTTGTCCAGTTTTTCTACGGTATCTATGATATGGCTTATCTTGTCAACGGCTTCGCGGTGTTCTATGAATCCCAATTCGGCGGCACTTATCACAGCTGTAATTGAATAGCCAATATTTGTCGGCGAAGTTTTGTAGTCGGCTCGGCTTTCTCTGTTTAGTTGGTAGTTGTCAGGTATGAGCCAGTTATTCTCTTCTGTCAACAATGTGTCGAAGAATCTCCAGGTATCTCTGGCAAGTTGTCGAACTTCTTCGGTCTCTTTTTCGTTGAGTGTATTCTTGTCTTGTGGGAATTTTTTTCCAAGCCAGTACATCAGGACAGGTGCGCCGCACCATGTCACTACGCAGAACAGCATGGCGATGAAGTCCGCCATATTGCCGTAACTGCTTAAATGGAGGAATATCAACAGCGCCGATGCTACATAGTTGAACCAGAATTTGCCTATATAATCACCCAGTGTGCCTTTGGTGCTCTTGGCGGCCTCGTCACTGGTAATCCAGGCCAGCAGGTCATGGTGTGAGAACCACATGCGATAGCAGGCTCTCACCGCTGCGTCGGTGTACATCCATGCCTCCTTGGGCAAGAGTGCGAACTGTACGATGGAGCGGTAGATGATCACCTTGAAGCCGCGCATCAGTGTGGCGTAATAGTGGTACCGTTTGCCAACGGATGGCATCTTGGTTATTTGCCCTATAATGAAGAATACAATCGGACTGGCTACAGCCACCAGTGCCACTATGAGGAACCACACGGGGTGCATCCATGTAAGGCCGCTGAATCCTACAAGCAGCATTACCATCAGTGCCAGACTCAGCATCGAACGACGCAGGTTGTCGAATATCTTCCAGCGACCGATGGTGTTAACCTGATTCTTTACCTTTTCGCCTTTCTCGTTGCGTACCTTGTTTTTCAGCCAACCGATAATTTGCCAGTCACCGCGAGTCCATCTGTGATGGCGTTTTGCGTCATCGATATAGTTCGACGGATTGTCGTCGAACAATTCCAGATCGTTGATAAGTCCGCAGCGTATATGGCATCCTTCTATAAGGTCGTGGCTCAGGATAAGGTTTTCTGGGAATGTGCCTTTCAAAACTTGCTGGAAGACACGCAAGTCGTAAATACCTTTACCGCAGAATGAACCTTCGTTGAAAATATCTTGATATAATTCAAAACTTGCTGTTGTATAGACATCCAGGCCTCCCAAGCCGGCAAAAAGCTGGGCATAGCGACTCTTGTTGGTTACCTCAACGTCGACATTTACGCGTGGCTGCATAATTCCGTATCCGGCATCCACACGTCTCCCGTCTTTGCTTAATTTGGCACGGTTCAGTGGATGTGCCATGGCACCTATGAGTTTTTGAGCGGAATAAAGTACAAGTTCGGTGTCGGTGTCAAGTGTGATTATAAACTGTATGGGACTGGTCTGTCCCTCTTCGGTCTCAAGCCATTTGCTTATTGTCTCACAGCGGAACCGTTTGCTTTTTTCATCTTCTGAAGTTTGACCAAGCACAAGGTCGTTGAAATGGAGAATGGCGCCGCGTTTGCGTTCATGGCCAAGCCAGGTCTGTTCACCTTCGCTCCATGCTCGACGGCGGTATACGAAATTAAATATATGAGCACCGTATTTTTCGTTCAACTCCTTGACTTTCGCCAATCCGGCTTCTACTACCTCTTCGTCCCATGGTGCATCAGCATCCTTGTATGATGCGGCGTCACCAATAAGTGTGTAATAGAGATTTTGTGGACGACTCTCAAGACGTTGAAAGGTGTTGCTCTTTTCGTCGATAGAAGCTCTATTGATATTTGATAGGTAATATATCTCAAGTTGCTCAAGCAATTCAATGGTCTTGGCCTTGTTCTTCAAGATAGTAGGCATTATGACCATTGTGGCATATTCTTTGGGTATAAGTCCGTCTTTGAATTTAATCTTGAATGTCCCCATGGGTTTGTGCAACTTCCCGAGAAGCCAGTTGAACAGGTCGATGACAATCTGGCTCATAGGAACAATCAGTAGTATAAATAAAATGATGTTGAAAATAATTGATTGGAATACAAGGCCGTTAACAGCACAAAAAACAAAACATGCAGACAATAACAATGTTGATATTGTTACGATGAAGATGTATAGGTGTGCCCTTGTATTCCATTTTTTGGGAGGGAATAGTTGCCAGCCGACATGCTCGCCTTTTTCGTCTGCTCTCTGGACTATTTCTTTAACCAGATCATGCTCTTTTACTTTGCGTTTCTTGCATAGACGGACAATCTTGGCACGGTAGTCGTCTTTTGTTTTGTCATACATCTGGTCGTACATGTCGGCCTTCTCTGCTTTGAGCATCTTCTCTGAGAAACTGACTGAGTCAAGGATTTCAGCCATTGGCAGTTTCGTCATCTTCTTAAGAGAATTGAAGATGTTCATCATCATGAGATTGTCGCGAGCAGCCTCGTCAAGATGAGTAATGTCGGCTTGATTTTTAGCCGTGACGGAATAGTGGTATGCTCCCGACGCTTTCATCTGCTTGCAAAGGTCAGCAAGCTCTTTGATTAGTATATGTTTAATCAGTGGCAGTAATGCACATACTTCAGGGTATGACAGATAGTCTTTCTGATTTACTTGAATTTGGCAGAGATATCTGAAGAACAGGTTCTTGTCAATAAGATGGTGACTTCGTCTAAGATAATTTAGAAGCAGTTGCTCGAGTGTATTTAGGCGCTTGGAATTGATGTTTCGGAACTCCTTGCTTTGCAAATCTATTTTGAGTACCTTTTCCTGCTCGCTTATCATATAATAGTTGTCAAGCACCCACTCGTTGGTGCTGCCTACAAGACGCTGACTTCTGGTCTCTTCAACCAAAAGCATGTAGTAGTCAGTTATTGTTTTTATGTTTCGCTTAAAAGACTTGTATGTGCTGCTCAATTTGGTAAGGAGTTAAAAAGTTAGTGTTTTGATGTTGTGTTTTGCTATCTGGTATAATAGAATGATTGGTAACTAGATTTTGTGAGATGATTTCCCCTGTTGCAAATGCCAACGTAATATTTCAGATCGGTACGTCCACTTCGTGTGATATGTAGTTCGTCGTAGGGCATGAAGATTGAAACTGTACGGCTGGCGCTACTGCTATATGGTGTATAATGCGTGGATGCGGAGACCTGGCCGTCAGTAGTATGGTAACTGTTGTTACGGTCTTCGAGCCTTGTTCCATTCTCGTAATAGAACCATGCAACGATTTCAAGATTTTGTCCACTAAGGTTATAGGCATTAAATGTGACATTGATACGCATTCCTTTATAGCCATTTTGGTACACGTTATGATCAGTGCTCACGTTAGTGATGCTGGCTGATGCCTGCACTGCAGACTGGGTAAGGTTGATGCGTACCTCTTTGTTTCCTGCAGTAACAGAGATATAGTATCCTGTACGGGAACTGGAGGAATTGTTGTCACTTGCATGTATTGTAAATGAACTGCTGTTTTTACTTTCGAGCGAGCAGAAATATGGTATGCTGTTTATTTTATATCCATCCGGATGGTCTGTGCTCACATAGAAAGTGTAGTTTCGTCCGCTACTTTCCATCGTGTATGAAAAGTTGTAGCTGTAGTCGTTCACCGTCAGTGAACATTTTTCGTTGTAGGCATATCTCATATAGTCTTCTGCATCACTGCGCATGCTGCCAAGACTGCGGGGATGATTGCTGCCGTAGATTGCTGTGCCGGAGTATTCGTCACAGGCTGTTTTGAATTTGTCAAGATTGTCTTCGGTGGTGTAGAGCGAATAGTTTCTCCAATTTCGGATATAGGAGAAAAGATTGTCGATGTAATTATAGTGGGCGTCTCCGAGATTGTCTGGATAGTTTTTCAACCTGTAGTACAAATCGCTGTTTCCAATATAGATATCGTTACGGAACTCATCAGCTCTGTTTATTCTTTCACGTGAGTTGCTGAGACTTTCAAAATTTGTATAATTTAGCAGGTTTGTTGCGGAATTATAGTCACTACAGATAGACTCCAATTCGTTAAGGTCGGAATTGAGATCGACGTAATTGCCGACGACAGTATTATTATAGGATAGATTTTTTTTAGACCGGAGATAACTGATATGATTTGTTATTTCATCTCTTTCCGATACTCCCCAGTGACCATTTGTAGAGCTTGAAAGCCGTTCTTTTGTTGTTGCGGTGTAAATCGGGATATATGTCTGAAGAAGGTTCTCTTGCTCTTTATCGTGTGTCTTCTCGCCAATCAGTTTGTTCTGTTGCCACAGCATGACTTCATTGTCGGCAATACGAAACAACCAGTTTAGTTCAGACGGTGAGAGATCGTTGTCGATGGCGTCTATGTCTTCGTCAAGAGCTGCTATGTATTGGTTGTCAGGTTCTGGAGCCATGGGGGGCTTGGTGATTAGCCTGAAGAGGTATAGGGTCATACCAGCCAAGAAAACAATGGCGGAGATAAGGATAATTATTTTGGCTGAAAGTTTCATCTAATATTAACTTCTTTGGTTTTCAGAATTATTATCATTTTGTTTGATCTGATTGTCCCCTTGGGTATTTTTATCAGAGTTAGTTCCGCTCGCTTCTTTGGTAGTGTCGATTTCTATTGTATCTTTATTGTCGATGGTTGTACTGCTGTTCTGAATAGTCATTGCAGAATCGTTTGTAGTTGCTGCACCTTCCCCATCGTTTTGACTGTTTTTGTTAAAAACCAACATCACCAATATACCCAGGACTATACCTACAATTGCCGATGCAATGATAGGAATAAGTATCTTGGAATTCTTGTAGTCTACGTATGGAACAAGTCTATCGGTACATTGTTTGTCAACCCTGTATCCGGCAATTGGTGAAACCCTTTGTTCGCCCTTGTTCGCTTCGACAGAGAGCAAAAAGTCAATGTTCTTGTTTTTTTCGAGTATGTTTTTAACTTTGAAAGTTCTCTTCTCTACTTGGTTGTTGAGCTCGATATGGATAATCTTTTTCCCGAAGATGTTTAAGGCCTTTCTATATACTTCAAAGTTTTCACTCTGAATTTCTACGGTAATATTTTTCGCTTGGCTCTCATTAATTTCTACCGAACTGCTGACTTTTTCGTTCCCCAAACGTAACAGGAATCCCTCTACAGGTTTCCCGTTTTTGTCTGTAACAGCGAACATCTCTTTGCTGATGGTTATCTTCCAATCAAGTTTATCGGCTTTTATAGTGTTGTCGTTTTCCTTAACGGTGTAGATCATGTCCAAAGGACTGAAACTTTTGCGTTCAAAGTGGAATTTTATGCTATCAGCCTCATGGTGAAGATATTTTTTCCCCTGTTCAATCTCTTTTTTGTCGGTTGTGACGTCGTATGCTGTTATATCTTTTGGGAAATTGCTGTCAAGTTGTACGAATGTCACTTTCAGCAGATTCTCTTTTACTTCATCCAATTTGCAGCGCTCGTTTTTTTTGCTTTTTGGGATTAGGAATACTCCTTTGTATTTGGAATGTGTGGGCTGAAGAAGGTATTCGCTTGTGAGAAGTTTGGCCTGCTGCCCTTCTTCTACATAGCGCACGGCATACCTCTCTCCGGTGGAAATTGAAGGGATTACAGTTTTGTCGTCATAGCTGCAACTCTTTAAACCATTGGCAATTTTTTCAAAAGGCGTAATATCGTCATTATCGCTGTTCGTATATTTGTTTATGTTATCCTGTAGCTCGGCGCTGAGTGCAGGAATGTCATCCTTAAATGATGCAACTATTGCTTTGGGGATAAAAATCCATGCTGCGAAATAGTCATTGGTGCGTCCGCCTGACAGTGTGAGTCCTGAAATAACATATACTCCCTCTTCGCTATGTGATATTAATAGGAAAGGAGCATCGGATTCGATTCCGGCCATACCTATTGCAACGTTGCGGATATCAACAACTCCTTTTATCCACGATGCATTGGGCTGCGATTCAAATAATCTTTTTTCTCCATTAAATACTTCTTGTATACAAAGTCCGAGTTTTGCTTCCATGATATATTGTAAATAATTGATTTTTTTGTGATTGGATTTTTGGGTTTGATGTATTATTGTCTTAAAATTCTGACAATACGGCCAAGCTTGTTGCGCTCTACATAGGCGGAGCGTTCTACAATGTAGTCGAGTATCTCGCGAGCCGATGTTGCATTGAAACGGCACATGCGTCGCAACACGATATCGCCTATTGTGAATGGCACAAATTGAAGTTGACCACCATTGATGCTGTTGTCCTTGCACATCTTTCGTAATGACGAATAGAAAGATCTGTAGTTTTGTGACATATAGTTGTAATAATGGTCGTCCTCATCTTGTCTGTTGTCGAAATTTCCAGCTTTGTCGGCCTTGGTAAGGACAATATATATTGCATCGGAGTATTCTCTGAAAACTCCGAGTTGGTTAAGATATTCGGCTGCACACTTGAGATACTCGTCTTGGCGTAGACCGTCTATCTTTTTATCTTGTGCACCATATTCAATGACAAAAAAATGAAGTTTCCTGTTCTCGCTGGCATGCTCTACCAGAAGATTGTTGAGAGTGTCGAAAGCAGTCTGTTCGTCATCGTTCAAAACATTGTTTTTGAATTTTTTGTATAGGCACTTGAACAGCTCTCCTGAAAGGTCGATAAGAGACAATGGATGTTCTTTTTCATCACGTATAAGTGAAAACCGCATTTCATAGGTATTCATGATAGCTGTACCAGCTGGCAGGTATCCATATGCACCGTCATGATGAAAAATCTCAGCAAGGTGCGACATGTAGGAACCTCCTTGGCATTGTTGCTGCATCATAGTGTCATCTCCGTTGTTGGCGATGCTTAACAGTGCTCCCAATGCGCATGATTTACCTGCGGCAGGCATTCCCCAGAAATAGACTTCAGTAGAACCGGGGGCAATGCTTTGTATAGGAACAAATTCGCTTGCGTCGGCTGGGTCGGTGGGTTCCTCTTCCAAAAGAAGGTCCACGAAATTGAAGTCAATATTGCAATCGTTGAAATCGTCTTTTGAAAGAATTTTTTTATTAAGTAGATAGCGAGCTGTGTCGGGGTCGATTATGTTTGGGTTTCGCAATAAAAGAGCCATCAAGATATCGCGATTCAAATCGCCGTATTCCAGTTTTCTTTCTATCTCGGCTTTGAGCCTGCGTGTCCTTAGCAGACTGCTTTCAAGCTGATTTAGTGTTTTTTCATCAATAGCCATATTACTATGTCCTTTGTCGTTGTTGTGTTATTCTTCTTCTTCATCGATGTCAAGAGTCATTGCCCTGTGACCAGTTTGAACACTGTTTCCTGTGTTGAGATTTTGAGCGCGGTGTACAGATGCGATATGTCTGTTGTCGTCGTTTAGTGTGTTTGCATGCCGTTCTACAGCTATTCGTTCATTGGTATCAAGTTGTTGTGTCCTTCGTTGTTGACTGGTTTTTATCTTTCTTTTTCCCCAGATTGTCACCATGCTGCGGGGACTGCGTTTCTGAATGAGCCAGGGCAGGAAAAGTAGTAGGAATGTTAGACCTGAAACCCAAGCCATAGGTTGAGGAAACCCTGTTGTTGAGTATATTGATATTGTCTCCTTGAGTTTTTCAGTGGCAGCATCAATCTCTGTTTTTTTGACGAAAGGCTGTACAGATAGCGATTCTGCATTCATCTTGTGTTGGGACAGCCGAGTCATCATTTCGCTCCAACTCTCCATACTTGAACAGATGTTGTCGATATTGCCTATCAGAAAAACATTCCAGACACTAAAGTTCTTTTTCGATTTTGTCAACCATTTAGTGGCTTCATCGTACAGATTCTTATACCGTGGTGGAGTCAATTGTAATTCAAGACCTTTGCGGAGTACGATGTTTGAAAGGGAATCGCTGTTCTCTTCGGATTCTAATGTTGAAGAGTAAATGCTTTTTCTGTTATTTACATAGTGTTCGTAATCGGCAAAAAGCTGCTCGGATGTATTCATCGCGAAATCGAAGCGGCTATGTATTTCATCTTCGTTGATTTTGACAGTCCAAAAGTGTGTAAAGACTACAAATGAGGCACAGCATGCGATAATAAATAACACAAGAGTGATGCGCTCGTGTATTATTTTCTTTTCAAAATTGACATTGACAGCCTTGAGCAACTGCAGACGAAACAGTAGCAACAGTAAAACCACCATGATGGGAAGAGCAATAGCACCACCGATAATGTAGTTGCCTCGGGTATAGTACGTGACACTCATAAATATCACATAACCTATAGCCAGAAGTGCAAGGAATGCAATGATGTGTCCAAATGAGAATTTAAGTTTCTCGTGCATTTAATCTGTCTGTTAAAAAAGTGAGACTACAAAAACAAAGGTTCCAACTACAACCAGGAGGATACCTAAAATTTTGAATACTGTATTAATGATGTCGGAAGCTCCGCCTTTGCCGACAATACCAGGGAACACTTTCCAAAAAAGAAGTCCAATAATGATGTAAAGGATACCTGTAAAATTAATGTGCATGGTTAGTAAGTTTTAATTGATTGTATGATGTGTTTGATTGTATTCTATTTCAAAATATTTCCGTATATGTCAAAGTGAACAGTTTCGTGGTATTTTGCGTTATAAGCTGTTCCGCGACCGCCATTTGCAAGCACATATTTCCGCAAGGCCATGGGGTCAGAAATGCCATCTTCGTTGATACAAATAATAATGTTTTGTTCTTTCATCCTGATGAATAGTCCATGTTCTGCTTCATAGGCCATGGCTGTATTAGGAATCGTTCTTTTGGTTTTACTGTTTTTTTCTATAAACCCCCATTCGTTGTTCTCTTTTATCCATAGATATCTGTAAGCTGTACAGCAGTCCACGTCATCATATTCGGCTTCGAGAACCAGTTTGTGTGAGTTGATGTCGTAAAGGCCGTGATGATGTTCGTCTGCTACAATCTCGAGGGTTTGATGGGCGCTGTCGTAAATTGGAAGAGATGGAATTGATTGTGGAAGTATTTCTTCGCCGTCAATTGTGCTATAGAGAGTCCAAAGGTCTCCAAGACGGCAATAGGCTATTACTCCGTCATCGGAGAGTTTTATTTCGTCGAAAACCGGCATGACAACAATACGATCATTGGTTATAACCCCATATCTGTCGTTCATACAGGCTATGTTGGCGAAAGATACAGACTCAACTATCTCTGGTTTTTCTTTGAATTTGAGACGCTGTTGTGCATTTTCGTATCGACGGTCATATGTCTTTTTCAGCTCAGGATTCATTGAGGCGTATTATTGTTAGTTGTCAGTGTGTCGAAAAAAATTCTTGCTGCGAAAGTGCTGGTTCCTGTTTCTGCAAGCAAATCCAACAATTGTTGTATTTCGTCTTTGCTACTATCATGTTGTATCATGCATGCAGCTTGGTTGTATACTGTGCGGATGTCGGGAGCCACTTTTGTCTTGTGGAAATTGCGAAGGAGCGAAACATCCAGTTTTTGATGATAAGATGAGGGAGGAAGGAAGAAAAGGTTGACAAGATTAATGTTGCCCACTGTTGGAATATTCAGTGGACCTTTTTGGAATGTGAAGTTTTCAGGGATATTGATTGATTCACCACATGGGAGAGATTGAATAGTGCTATGTGCGACGAGGAAACAGACAGGAGAAAGTTTTATCAGTTTGACGTTGCGTGGATCACCATTTGTGGCGTTTTGAAAGACAAGTTTGAGATATTCTCCAGCAAGGATTTCTCTGACGAGGATGGGGTAATCCATGTGTTGTTCGCTGACGAAATATTCGCCTTTTGCTCCTCTGAAAAAGGAATCCATCTCTTCGTTTGAGGTGTGGGTGAGCGTTTTTATTTCATTCCAACGTTCACTTCCAGGTTCACGTAGAGTCATTTCATACCGCGTAGATGTGCCTCGTTCGGTGAGGCACATCCCACGGCATGATTCTTCAAAAAGGAGTTTATATACTTCCTTATTTACACTCATAATCCAGTTTTAGTTGGTCGAGCATTTCACGCACCTGAAGGATATTGATTCCGGCATTGATTCCTTCTCCAGCATTGGAACCCATATCATGGACAGCAATGACGATACCGTTGTCAAGAGCTACAGGTCCACCGCTGTTGCCAGGATTGGTGGCAATGTCGTAAACCACAATGTGTGTGTTAGGACGTCCGTGAAGGTCGTCGGTTTTATAACTGCCAATAGTTCCTTGGGTATAGTTGGCTGTGTACATGATTCCGCTCTTGTCGCTGGGGTTGCCGAATGTTTGGATATGGCTTCCTACGGGAGCTTGTACTTTCGAAAGATGGAAGTAGGGGACAGTCTCGCCATCGTTAAGATCGACTTGGAAGATTGTGATGTCTTTATCCTCAAGAGGTGATGAATAGATGACTCGTTTTATTTTACGTTGATTCTCGGAATTACTGTCGTCAGCGCTCTTTCCGTAGGTGTAAATAACGGCGGAACTTTCGTAGTGTGGAGGAAGCACATGGTTGTTGGTCAGAGCCAGGCCGTTGCTGCCGATAAAGAATCCTGTACCCATGCCTTCTGGTGTCTGGACAAGGAAAGTCCTCTGTTTCATGTAAAGTGCAATGTCGGGTATGTTGCCTTCGTGGTTGCATCCCTTGAAAAGCACACGCCAATTCTCAATACTGTCTTTCATGTTCGCTTCAGTGTAAACAGTGTTGTCTGCACGTGCGCATTGGCGTAGAATCTGACCGTTTAGGCATACGTTTTCCGGTAGAATAAAAACATAGGCCCTGACTTTTTCTGTCGCTTTTTTGTAGTCCTGTTTTTTTGCCTGCTTGTCGGCGACGAGCAGTACTTTCTGTCCTACAAGGTTAATGCTTTCCATATATGTGCTTGTCGACTCATGGTTGGGTGCAATGCCAAGCAACTCTACGCGGAGTCCAGTCGAGAGCTTAATGGTGTTGCCATTTATTATCTCTTTCACTGTACCTTTGGTACCGGTGATTTTATGAACTCTGCTGCCGCAACCAGAAAGAATTGTTACTGCAATCAAACAAACTGCAAGGATGCTTAAATGTGTTTTTCTCATAATAATTAAACTATATTTGATTGTTTACATTGCAGTTATTTTTACCTTGCATGGTTTTGTTATTATCCATGCTCTAGAGTTTATTTCGCTGCGTTTAACCATTCCGTAATCGACGAAGTCATATCTCGAATTTGCTGTAACTTCGCCTTCGTACTCAACAACCTGAGGAATTAATATATTTTCCCTTGATTCATACACTGCCTGGCTTTCGGAACCAGGAACTTCTAACTTATAAAAACCTTCACCTTTTTTGAGGTCAATATAAAATTTGAAGTATTGGTTTGGAGCATCGTTGGGACTCAGTCGTATAAAACCATACTTTTTTGTCTCTTCTTCATCGAAGAATGGCTGATCTCTGAATAAGTTTGGATCACCAGTCGGTTTTTGAGGTGTCGTTGCAGGCTGGTTGCTGTATATAGGTTGTTGTGTATTTGGTTGTATCTGCTCTACATGTTGAGAAATATCTGGTTTCTGTGTTTCGTTAACATCTACATTATAGCCTTGAGTCATTCCATTGCCAGTCGTAGACATGTGTGCTGCCAGATTTTGCAGAGTCTGTGCTATATAGCGTATCTCTCCAGCGCGGTCTGCTCCGCAAGGATTTACTACATCAAGGAAATTATAAAATGCAGTTGTCAAGTTATGCAGTGCATCTTGAAATTTTGGGTCTTCTGTATTCATGTACTATAAAAATGTTTGGTTACACTAATTTTATTGTCATTTTTTCGGTAACAATCCAGTCGGTACCATTTTTTTCCATAGTACCTGGTTTTACCGTGACAATGTCTTTTGCACTTGAATTCGATTCGAAATCTTTTGTACACATACGCAGGGTTGATACATCGGCAAGTATCTGCTCGATTACTTTTCTGTTGATATCGTATGTAGCTCTGTTACCATTGATTTTCATGCAGAACCAACTGATGGGTTCATCTTTTAAGTTGCGTTCGCGCACCATTGCCTTGCCTCCTTGCTCGGTAAGCATGAAGTATTTTACAGTTTCTTTTGGAGATTGAGAGGTTTGTTGGGTCGATTGGCTTGTTTGTGGGCGTTGTGTTACTTCTGATGAGCGACTGGGCTGTTGATGCGTTTGTTGCTGTCGTGTTTGCTGTTGTGCTCGCGAATTGTCGTCACGAATCTCATTTACTTTTTTCTCAATGTTTTTCGATGCATCCAGCAACGAATTATTGAACTTGTTTGCAAAATCTTTCAGTTGTTGTTTCTGTTCTTTTCTTAATTGTTCCTGATCACTCTGCATTTTACGATAGAAGTAGAAACCAGCACCTGCAGCAGCTAACAGAAGAATAAAGGTGAATCTATTACCGCGACGAGCCTTTTTGATATCCTTTTTGAGATCTTTGATACTCTCTTCAAGTTCTTCAATTTGGTCGCTCGTAATGGTTGTAGTATTGTCTGTTTTAACCTCTTTCTTCGCCTTTTGAGTTATCTCTTGTAATTTAGAACTGTCAACGTTAGGGGTATCGTTGGGTTCTGCATAACAGTTACCAGCGATTCCAATCAGTGCTGCGAGCAGCACTGATTGGATTACTGTATTGAATTTGTGTTTTAAAGTCATCATTTTTTGATTTAAATTTCAAAACCATAGTTGAATAGCATGTCTTTGAATGCCCAGAAGAACAATGGGTCTTTCTGTTTGCCTTCGGAACTATTTTTACTTGCAATAATATGCCAACTTTTGAAACTGTCATCAGCCAGTTTCATTATCTTGGCCTTGTCAATTGGCTTATAGTTCCATCCACAGTGTAATGTATCCTTGGTGTCTTTAAAGAAGTTGCTGTTGAAATAATCAATGCAGTTTTCAACAAGTTTAAGAACGTCATTTGTCTTGCCACTTACATCGCACTGTTGCAGATTGTCGAATTCTGATTCTCCGTCATAACCCCATACAATTCTTTCAGATTGTCTTAGTTGTTCGTTTGGATGATGGAAAACCACACCTCCACGAGCAGTGACAACCTTTGGACGATCAATCATTTTGACATTCAAAGCAGCTGCTTTATTTGCAGGTATACCCTGGTATTGTAGTACCGATTTGATGATTTCTGCAATTTTGTTGTCTTGCTGACTGATGATTTTGAGATAGAGGCTTCCCATACCTGTAAAACTCATTTTATCTGGCACACCAAATCCCTCTTTCTTAAGGATGAGTCCAACGAAGTATGACACGGCAACAAGATGAATCAGAGGAAGCGAAATCAGTTTTGATGTGGAAAGATAATCAGAGAAGTGGTAATCGTTGTCGTATTTGAAGAGGAAACTGATTACGTCGGAAGAATCTTCTGCTGTATCTTTGAACCTTGTGAACCTGTCTTTGAGTTGTTGCGCAAGAGTTGGTAGATAGTTGTCGCAATAATCCCGAATGAATGCGTTGTTCTTTTTGTTGGCACTCTGTTCATCCAGACCGTCTCCCCAAAGGTCATCGGCTGCAAAACGTGCAGAGTAGGTATAGCTTTCGTTGTCAGTAGGGTCGAAGTATACAATATCCATCGTACCACCTCCGATATCAATATTCATGAATTTTTCACGAGGTTTCACCCAACCAAGCTTTCTCAGATAGTACCATGGCACAATACTTTCGTCTGGGTGTAGTTGGTCGTTTAGTTGTTGGTTGTATTTAGTCTGCTTAAGTTCTCCAACATTTTTGCAACTGCAAGCTTTTACGTTAATTCGAGCATTGTTCCAAGCGTCATATAGCGTTCTCTGGCTGTTATCGTCCATCGATTGTGGGAAGGTGAAATAGAAGTTGAAATTAATTCCACAGTCGCTAAAAACAGCTTTGTTTTTAAGTAACCACATTACTTCATTGAAGAATGTTTCCCTTAGTTTTATGGATTTGCCGTCGCTTTTCCATTTGATATTCTTCTCGTATTTATTTCCTATCTTTTTAGGATCGGTCTCTTCATTTAGGAAATAAAAACCGACATTGGCATCTCCAAAAAGATTACAATCAACGGTATTTGTATCAGCCATCCATCTATTCGCTACACATACTGCTGTTCTGATGGGGAATGACAGTTGTGTGTTGGATATTGTTTTGTTGCCAGTATCCAAAAGTATGTCTTCAGGAACGAACTCGCGTTTCATGTTCGGCAGATAGGTTATGTAGCTTTTGCTGTCGAATAGGCTTACAACTTGGGCTTCAATTTCACTTGAATATTCGAAATCAGAAGGCTCCTCAACAGTGCTTCCCTTGTCTATAGCATACGCGATATGTGTGTTTGTCGTTCCGAAGTCGACACAATATACCATATTGTTTGTTCCAAGTCTTTTGTAAAGGAATAATGGTAGTACGGCACCTTTTGCACCGTTTGTTTCCACTTCAATAAGATCGAAACTTTCGTTAACAGTATAATACTTTGTACAAATAGATTCGTTGATGCTGCGCTCTTTTGTCTTTACGTTGATTTCTGAGTTGATATTGTCAAGGTTGTAGAAATGGAGTTCAACATTTCCTTTGCAACCAAGCATTACAGAATATTTGTTGTAAGCCGCATCGTCGTCAATAAGTTTGTAGAATGGAAATATGGACATGTTGAAGATATTCGATGAGGCGTCGTCCATATATACAATGTCTTTTTCGAAATATGTTCTCTTTAATTCCACGGTTCCTCTCTTCACAGGGATATTAAGAGTTGCAGTAACCGAGCCATTCTTGTTCTGTGTGATGGAATAGAGCTCTTTGTTGGTTCTTGGTGTACCTTCTTGAAGACTTAACTTGTCATAGAAATCGGTAAGATTGAAGAATTTAAAGAAAGTCTTTTTGATAGGAGGCAGATACGTCACATTTCCATTTGTTCCAGCAAGGAAGTGTTTGTTGGAAAGGTTGCCTGCGATGAAAATGATTTTGTCTTCAAGCAAATCCTCTTTTCTGAGGTAAGGATAAGTCTTGTTGAATCCAGGTATCTTTCTTTCCCAGTAGTTAGTTGGCTCCGAATTGTATGATTTCAGATGGGTTTTGTAGGAACCCCAAGACTCGCCTTCTACATATTTAGCTCCTGCTATTTCGCTTTCCTCGTCAAGGATTAAAGGCGGTGCTATTTGTTCCTGTGCGTTAGTGCCAGACATTGTCTCTTCAGGCAACTTTGCGCAGTCGATCATGTAGTCCTCATGAATGACAATATCATCAGGTCTATTGCATCTTAGATAAATGGTTTGTTCTCCATTGTTCAAATTGGCGGAAATAGCAACTTCTTTTGTGTTGTCAGGGTTGTAATTGCCATTTTCATCAAATTTGATGTAATGAGGTTTTTCTACATATCCCTTTTCTTCAGAAATGAACTGACTCTCATCGTAGCTTTCAAGTGTTCCTTCAAGATCGACCAGGCTTCTTCTTCCAGGTTCAATGAATCTGTTTGGCTTTTCGTAGAATTTCCAGTTTAGGCTAATATATTCCCAAAACTCATTTAGTGAAGATTCTCCACCTTTGTCGTATGCTTTCCATAATTTATATATGTATTCCTTGAATTTGTCGGAACGGGTATACAACGGACGGGATTCTTCCCCTTTCTCAAACAAAAGTCTGCCTTGACGTCCTGCAGTAAACATCCATTCATTGAAATTTTTCTCTCTAATCCAGTTGGGACTTGTGAATACGAGTGAGAAAGGAGATGTACCACCAACAACAACGGGACGGCTATCAGGATCGTCTGGATGGTCATTCCATGTAAACAGATATATTTTCTTGGTACTGTTAAGAGTGGAGTCTGTTAGATGGTCATTAAGAGCAGAACACAGACGAGTGTGTTGAATTGTATTAGAACTATCAAGTAATTTCAATTCTTTTTCGCGATCCCATTCGATGACATTGAACTTTTCGTCTGCTCCATGGTAGAAAATAAATTCAAGCATGTCAAGGCAATCGTCAACCAAGAAATGATAAACAGATTTACCTATAAAATATTTTTCATCAGTCTGCTGGTTAATCTGTCTGAGCTTCTTTTCTTTTTCGTTTAATTCTTTGAATGCTGTGTTGAATAGAAATAGACGTGCAAATGGGGTGGGAATAGATGTACACATCTTGTTGACAGCGTTAGTGTCAGAGGCGTCAAAGTTGTCAAGAATATCTGTTGTGATGACCTTGGCTTTCCTAAAACCGACTTTTTTATCCTCTGCATCTTTTGATTCAACGCTGAATATATTGCTTGTAAATTTTTCGTCAGCCATATTATTTGTGTTTTTTATTATAAATGAATGGTGTAATGTCGTGATAGATTATTTGCTGTAAAAAAGAGGTTTTATTATATCGTCTTTATCACGGCAGGCATAGAATAATCCGATAAGGAGTAGGAATTCTTTGTCTTCAGTTACTAGGTTAAACCCCAAATTTCCTTTTTTGAATTTGTCGAGTGTGCCATTTATCATTGCATCGATTGTTGAACCATCAACAGCCTTGTTCTGTTTGCGTCTTCTTTCCCTACGGCTATCATTTGCATCCTCTTCGTTGCCGGTAACAAGAATGTCGAGATTTTCTTCAGTGCTGAACATTGAAATGGTGTGGGAATTATGAAATTCAGATTCTGCATTGTTCTTGTTGCATAGTTCTTCAATCCAAGTTTTGTACTCATTCCAGAACAGTTTTAAATCTTCCAACAGTTTTGTCATTTTTTGAGATGGCTGATCTAATCCTAATGACTTGTAATATGAAGTTCTCTTAAGCGATTTGTCGGGCTTAAGCATACGGAACATGGTGTACTTCATGGCAATAGTGAAGAATGTCAAGCTTTGGAAGATTGGTTCAAAGAAATCCTCCTTTTGGTACAAATCTTCGTATGATAGATTGCTGACGCCGACATTCTCTCCTACAATAAACCGCCCGGCACCATATTTGAAACAACCTTTGGGATCGGATTCATCAACGAAATGTAATATTGAAACAGCCGACAGAAACTCTACAGGATTGGCGGGATTTATTTGATCTTCTCCTCCGTCACAATAGGGGAGTTGAGTCAGGACAGGATCACCGATAAAGTAGACAGAGTCCAGTTTGCTTCCTTTGGCGAGGTTGCCAGCGTCGTCGATTTTTATCAATTCGCTGTCATAGTAGTAGTTGATTGCAGCTTTTGTCTTGGCATTGAATATTTTCCAACGGATTGTTCCTCCCGGTTTGGGATCTGGCGCAAAATAGGGCATTATTAGAACAGCACCTATCTTCACTTTTTTCCCTTTCTCCTCTTTCCTGATTTTGCGTATTACTTCAGGAATTCCGGATGAGCCAGTGCCACCAAAGAGAGAGCCAACAACTATTACTTTGTCGTTTTCATTTAGACCTCCCATAAATTTTCTGAATTCATCGCACTCTACATCAATATCGTGAAAAACGACACTGCCAATATTTGGATTACCCTTGAATCCAACCTTCATGTTAAGGTTGATTTCGGAATCGTCACTTGTTTCATCTGTATTGTATAGTGCTTGCATCAAGAGTTTAGTGTTGGCTGTATCGCCTTTCAATTGGTTGTAGCCTATGTATTTATGGAATACATTGTCGCCCTTGGGCGCATATATCATTCTGAATGAACTGGCACCGAATTCGTCATCGTCTTTCAATTGACGTAGATTTGACAAGAAGAATCCTCCTTCATGTTTTTCCTTTTTTTCCTCCTCAACCTGTTTGGCATTGCTCCAGGCTGCATCGTGAATACGTTTGTAATTTTCAATACAACGGGTCGCTATTGCGGTGTCTCCGTTTGTTTCGTCATAGTCGAGAATAATTGGGTAGACATCGTAGTTCTTCATTTGCTGTTGCCCTGAGGCCAACAGCATTGAAAACGAGCGCATCACTCGAGCACCGGAGCCTCCAATTGCAAATATATATAATTTACTCATAATGTCGATTGTGTATTAATGTGGTTTGATTGTTTTTGTTATTTATGAGGCCAAAGGTGTGGAATGGCTCTGCCGTTAACACTTATACCTTTGATGATAAGAGAAACGATATAGAAGAATATCAGTGCATATATTGCAGCGTTGAGATTGAACATTAGTGCTACATCTTCGCCTTGGTTCAGTTGCTCAACGATCTGGTTTTTGCACTCCATCATGGCTTCTTGTTCTGTTTCAGGAGCCTCCTCGGATATCTCAATATAGTAGTCTTCGAGGTTGCGGTAGAACGAATGTGCGTATGTGAGAGATGTCTCGCTGCCTTCTTCGTCATCGCTACCGATAAGGATTGTGTTGGTTGTGACAAAAGTAAGGGCACCTGACAAAACCAGGATGGTGATCCAAACGGGTAGTGTGGCGCATTTGATGGTCTTTCTGCTCATGCAAAGACCAAAATAGTAGATGATAGCGCAGATTACTGCGAAAGCAGCTGCAATGATCAATGCAGTGGTGAATCCTCCGCTTGTTTCAAAGAAATTCTCATGGAAGCCGTAATCGTCTGCATACTGCTCCATTCCTCCAACTAAAAAGAAAATTGATTTCATGATGTTTTGTTTTTAATTGATTATTATTTAGATTATTTATTTGCTGAATTTTATTTCTGTATCGATAAGCATTTTGCCGGCATCGGTTGCCTCATATATGCCTTGAAGCATGGTGTAGAGTGCAAAAGACTTGGTTTGCTGCATTGGGTCTTTTGCAATGTTTGAGTCATCGTCAGAGTTGAAACCTATCCATATATCAGGGATTGTTTTTTTGATTTTGACTGTTATGCTGTTTTTGGCATTTTTCAGCTTCCTGATTTCTGCACATTTTATGCAAAGGCTGTTTCCGTTGACTTCACCCTTGATATTTTTATCCTCTTTGCCATTGAGCATTACACCTTTGCTTATAGCATCCTTGATAAAATCTTCTCCAAGGTCTTTTATCAAGCAGTCTGGCATGTTGGCCATAAGTTTAAAGTCTCCGCTCTTCTTTTTCAACTGAAGCATTCCTTTTCCAAAGGTGAACTGCGATTTATTGCTAAAGCTGATTTTTGGGTCATGGTTGTGCAGACCGAAAATGATACGTTGGTCGTTTTTGGCGTATGTTGCAAGACTCTCGTTTTCTGCCATCTGGTCAAGCATCCACTGAATATTGGCTCTTTTCCCAACGGCTATGACGTAGAATGGACGCATGGGAACGTTTTTGAGTTTGACTTTCTGATTCTGGTATGTGTAGTAGAAACTGTTAGCTTTGTTGTTGGAGTATCCGCTGGTGAAACGGTATACGCAAACAGCAATGTCAGGAGTCTGTTTGAGAGAGTCGCGTATGGCATTTTTTACCTGCCCAAGCGACTCTTTCAAGTACTGTTGTTCGCTGTTTTTGGGGCTGATAATGCCGTCGGTAATAATGAATTCGAGATTGCCTGTCTGGGCTGCTTCACGTGCCATTTTACCAAATATGGCAGGAAATGGAGTATCGGTGCCATTGAATGGGTTGTCGTTCAAAACCTTGCCGATGAGTTTATTGCCGTCGATGGGCTTGCTATTACCCCAGAAATAGGTCTCGTTGGTAAGCATGCCTTGAAGGTCGCTGATGGCACTGATAAAGACAGCATTGCTACCCTCAGCATAACCTTTCATGCTGCCGGAGTTGTCAATGTATATTCGTAAAGCCGCAGGTGCCGCAGCAGATTCGTCATATTTCTTGATATCTACTTGTTGATTTGTTGATTTTTTTCCTTTTTTTGATTTCTGGCTGCTGCTCTCAACAGCGTCGCCTTCGTCGTTGTCTGAGTTGGAGCTGCCGCCGCAAGCTGACATTGTCAGAAGCATAGCAATCATTCCGGCGAATAAAAAGTATTTCTTCATTTTTATATAGTTTTTGTTTTATTATTTCAGTATCGATTAATAAATGATTTGTAGCGATGTGATAGATTAGTTTGTTGGCTGTGAATTAAAAAAGTCTTCAAACGATAATAGTTAATCTTTAAACGTTAAACTATAACCTTTAAACTTTACTTAAACGCAAATTACTTCTGCTTTTTCAATCACGTTTCCGTTTTCGGAAAAACCTATTTTGACTACGTCGGTAATGACTTTGCTCTTATTGTCACGGTCAACCATCTCTTTGTGTTGGGCAAGGAGAGGACACATAGAGGCAAGCTCTGATACGGATTGTCCTGTAATGTCTACATATTCACCGTCTCCAACAGTCTCGACAAAAAGCATTGGGGTAACTTGACTGAAACCGTATGGAGCAATAATGGCAACGACTTTATTATAGATGGACATTACTCTCGTAGGTATAAAATTTTTGCAGTTTTCATGCGGTTCAATCATAAAAGGCAGGCGCGAATATACCATGTATTGTGCCAATTTGGTAAACAGGCCGCTTTTGTTTTTTAGCTCTTTGCGAATAATATCTTTATATTTTTCTCGCAGTTCGTTACTGCTTTGGGCTGTGCAGTTATTGAAAGTGTCGCGAAGGAATCCGGCTTGCTGGACGAGGAAGCTGTTGTCAACCTGAGTTCCGTCGAAATTGAACATATAACCGCCTTTCTCAAGGTCGTTGGAAAGAGCATCGACAGCTGCAATCATTTCGCCTTTGATGTCGATTCCGCCGGATTTAAGCTGTTTAATCTCAACTTCAAGTTTCTGCTTTTCGGCCTCTATCTGTCTTATTTTTTCATTTAGAGCATTGGTGGTCTCTGTGAGTTTTGCGTTTGCTTTTTCTGCGTCATTTTGTAACTCATCCAATCTCTTTTTAGCATCTTCATACATCCTCTTGTTGTCAGAGGCAAGTTTGCTCGCCTCTGTTAGTTGCTTCTGCATATTGGCATTGTTGGAAGGAGCGGTTTGTGCAGGAGCTGTGGAACTGTTTTTTTCTGCCAGTTGTTCAATTCCGGCTTTTATCGCTTTGAGGAGTAGGTCTATCTGTTCTGTATTATTCATTTGGATATGGTATTTTTCATGAAGTAGTGCGGCTATTTCTTGGAGGGCTTTTTTCGACGAGTCGGTGTTTTGGCTGTTGCTATTGATTTGGTTGGACTGTGAAGAAGAGCCGTCGTATTGATTATCGCCAACAACATTGGGTTTAATATAGTTGTATATGTCGTCGATTCTCAAATCGGTCTTGGGCATAACAGCTCTGTTTCTCTGAGAGAATGCAATAATATTCTTGTTCTGCCTCTGTTTGGCAGCTGCAATAAATTGGTATATATCGCTAACAAAATACTTGTCACTGATGGCTTTTAAAGTAATCTGTTCCTTTACAAGTTTCTTGACAGCATTATCGGTTATGGAATATTTGAGAGGTTCTGTCGTGTCGTTGAAAATGATATCAATATTTACATTTTCTTTTCCGGCAATCAACTTGACGCTTTGTACGTTGCCCTTTTCTGTCTCAAGAAGGAAACAGAAACCATCATTCGGTTTGTCTGGTTTGGTTGCGGGTGCAGCAGTCACTGTGCGTTCGATTTCTCGTGCAGTGTTGTTTTTCTTGTTGCTGTTTTTACTTTTATTATTCTTGCCCATTGTATAATAAATAATATGTATTAATCGTGAGTTGTTGACTGAATAACGTATATCCCAAAAAAAATTAGAATTTTACTCTGACTGGCCAGAAACTGCGTTGTGACACCTCGCTTTCTATGTCATTGCCTGAAGGACTTTTGCCAATGCTTTTCATTGAACCTATACACAAGGACACTTCATTGTTTTCGTTAAGTGCTATGCCGAGGTCTAATGAATTGCCATCTTTCATCTCGGATTTGTAGTTGGCGCGGCTGAAAGTTCCCATTATTGAAATGTAGTCTGTCTCGCCGGAGTTTAGTTGTTTTTCTGTGTCGCTTTGGTTCAGATAGCTTTGTACGAGTTGAATGCCTGATGCAGAACCAAGGCCGGAAACGGTGGTGAAAGGGAATTGTATTTCTTGGTCGTTATTGTTTGTGGGTATGCTTGTATGGTTGAGCAACTCGACATAGTTCCAGGTGTCTTGAATGCCTTTGAATGCCACTCCGTAATTGGCGTATAGACGTTTGGACAGGATGAAAACAGGAGAGTTGGGATTGCTGAAGATGTCGGCAATAGCCATTGCACCTTCGGCGACAGAAGTCTTGGCGCGGCTCACGCTGTTGGCGTTGCAGGCATTTGCGGGATTGTCGAGCATCACAAACTCGCAGCTGAATGCGGCATTAATCTGTTCTACGGCTTCCCGCAGACTTGTCTGTAAAGGAATCAGTCTGCAGCTGCGGCCAGACATAAGTACTGTGTCGATATTCAAGTTGCTCTTGTCGAAGTAGCGGCACAGACGCGACAACATGCCTTGCGTGGTGTCGCGCAGATATTCTTGGAACAGTTCGTGCTGTAATATCTGATCGCGGAATATGGTGTAATCGTTTCCGTTGAATGAAAATGTTATCTCACTGTTCTCTGCATCGTTGAGTCTCGGTTTAATCTGCTCTTTGACGGCAAGTTTGAGGGCGATGCGTTCGTTGATGACGCCCGTGGCATCGTCTGTAGAGGCTATCTGTGGATTGAGTTGCAGCTCTCTTATGCCGCAAATAATCTTTGCAATAATAAAATCGAGATAGTTGCCAGCTTTGCATGTGCCAAGTTTTCCGATAATCTGTAATTCGTGTTTGCCTGACACAAAACGTTTCTGAAGGATGCTGACATCAAGAGTTCCGGCACCCATGTCATAAACCAAAATATTTTCGTCTGTCTCGATATTGGCATTGTCGCTATGATATTCGTTCCAATGGCGCATATAGTAGGCTGCAACGGCATCGCTCTCGCTGACAAAATCGATATAGTTGGCGCGAATTGCAGGGAAGAGCTTTTGGACAACCTGCCGTATCATTGCAAGGTGGCGTGGAGTATAGGTGTTGGGGTAGGTAAGTACAAGCTTGTTGATTTTGTCAATGTCGCTCGTGGCTGGAAGCAGGAAGTATCGGAACAATTCGTGGTATGCTTCACGAAAGACATTCATCACAGACAGCAGGTTCTGAGGATTGTCGGTATGTATTTCCTTCGAGGTAACTTGTCTGGCATTGTTGTCTTCTGCAACATAATAGTTAAAATTGTAGTTGGGGTTGTTGGGCAGCATGTCCCGCCCAACAAGCATTTTCAGGCATGGCAGCTGATATGCGAACATGCTTGTTATCATGCTTGAGGTGGGGGATAGGCATACTGCGAGGTCGCTATAGTTGCCCGGTGTGCGTTGTTCTGAACTTAGAGAGCTGATGATGTTGTCATGAACGGCTGTCTCATTGTTGAAAATGATGTCGCTGGAGAGGAACGGAGAGTTTGTCTCAAGAGTATCTCTTGACAAATTTGGGTCTCTGTATCGTGGGTCTCTTGCGATAACAGCGGTTTTCTGCTTTTTGAGGTCAATCAATTTACCGTCATATACTGCTACAATGGCCGATGAACCGTAGTCAACGCAGAGCCATTCTTCATTAGGTTCAAGGTATACCTGTTGCTCTATTGTGGCGTTGAAATGCTGTAACCGATCATCAAGTTCTCTCAAGTCCGCACCGTCGCGGTTTTCAATGTAATCGAGTTCTATGTTGCTGATGAGTGTGAAAATATAGAAATCGGAATGGTCCCATCGTATCTTAGCAATCTGTTCGGGATGGAAGGTGAGTTTGAGTTTTGTTTCAGAATCCTCACCTATGCCGTTTGGAAGGAAGATTCCCTCTTCGCTGCGAAGCATTTGGAGTTTGTTGCCACTCAAAGGCATGATTTGCTCCTCTATTTCTTCGCCGTGGCTGTTGAAAAGGCTTGCGCCTTTGATGTAAACAGTTTGTTTGAGGTTTTTTACCAACACACCGGCCCCTTTAGTGGAATCGTCGCTTGAAATGTTCTTTATCGTTATGGCGTACTCTTTGGTTAGTGTTGTGCCTAATGTGAAGTTGACCTGTTTCAGTTGGTGATGTTTGCCCGAATTGTTTTTACCTGCTATCTCCGTTTCGCCGAGCATTACTTTAAGGGCGGCACCTTGGTTGTCGCGTAAAAGGACAAAGTCTTTTTTGTTGGGCTTGATGGGTTTTATTAAACCGTTCTGCGATTCGTCAAGGTATGTTCCTGTGCATTCTATAGAGTAATCCTCTTCGCTTTGTGTCGGATTAGTGAGACGGTTCATGTCAAGGAAAAGGTCTTGGGCAAAAATCAAATCATCTTCTTCATAGCGTTCACCAGCGATAATTGCATCAGGTATTGCTTTTTGATTGTGGTAGAGTTTGAATTGCAGGTCGATGTTGAATTTGGGTGTGTATGCAATACCTTGGCCACCCATGACTCTGACTTGCCCTAGTTCGCGACGAGTATTGCTGCGTGAGAATTGTATTTCGTCTTTTGGAAAGAGACCTACTTCCGGTGCAATTTCAGGAAGAACAATGTCGAGACTAATTTTGAATTGCTGCCTGTCGAGGGGCGTTAAACCTTTGAGGTTCTCGATGGTTACTCTATCTCCGCGTATTGATCGCCCGTCAAATATGGAAATTGTCGCACACACATTTGGTTTTGCAGGTATGTTTATGCAGTTTGAAAATGCCGAAGGTTTGAAATAAAGTGTAAATGGGGACTTGGATTCGGTCATCTCGATGCGTAGCGGCTTTCCTACACAGTAGTATTCGATATCCTTGTAAAGGAAGCTGAATAGTTTTTCTTTGTTGCATTCCAATGAACTTGGATAGTTTACTCCATCAATTACAGCAATAAGCGGTATTGGTTGTACTGGTTCTGTCCTGCGTCTGAAGAGAGTTCTGCTGCGCTGCGGTTCGGGCATCCTGATATTCCAGTTGAAGTCTATTGCGACCGATTCTCGGTTGTTGTTTCCAAAGTCTATTGTAATACTCATGGCGTGGCGTTCTTTTTAGGATGTTAGGCTATTGGGCTGGTAGTGTTGTTTTCATGCATTTCGGTTGGATTGTATGCCCTGTTGTGTGTGAATGTCATTCCGGAATCTTCCAACTCTTTGCGGATAAGTGAAATCATGCTTTCTACAAGATCTTCGCTGTTTCGTGATGGGATTTTCATCATATCGGCACATTCTTTACAGAGGTCAAGTTCGCGGTCGTCAATGTCCCCGTCAAGAAGTGTGAGCTTTATCATGTCGTGAAGGAACTCTACGCGCTCTCCGAAACTTTTTGGAACAGTATAAGGAATGCTGTTTGCATTGTTGTTGCAGAATTCGAAGTCCTCATCTGTAAGTTCCTCTCTCTCCATGATGCTATGGATAAAGTCCAACTCGCGTGGGTCTTCGTTTTTGTCAATTTTTGCAAGTGCGATTAAGTTCCTGAGGTGACTGAGTTTATATTCTGGGCTTTTCACTTTAGAAATGTATTGTTAATATATGTATTTCCTTGTCTATTCTATGAAAGTCAAATAGTTGTTGCTGTGATACGCAATATGTGCTATAAGACAAAAGTAACCGCAAAGGTACTACTTTTTTTACAATTGTACAATATAAACCTAAAAAAAAAATAAAAGCAGTTAAAAAAATCGAAATAGTAATTCAATATGAGCAAAAACCATATCACAGAAAATGCTTGATTTTATGAAAAACATCAGGTGTTGCTTAACTTCCATACTCTTGTTGCGGTTCGATAATGGAATTATTGTTGCTTTTGTAATCTTTTAACATATAGTTGTTTGGACGATGAATGGTAGTAAAACTGATTTTTTTTTTGCCCGTTTCGGAAAATGTTAGTACTTTTGCAAACTGAAATCGACAAAAGAAAGACTGTTTTGTTTTTCCTTTGAGGTTTTGGTCCCTTAGCTCAGTCGGTTAGAGCAGCTGACTCATAATCAGCGGGTCCTTGGTTCGAGCCCAAGAGGGACCACTGAATTCAAAATAATAGTCTATGAACAAGAAAGTTTGTGATCTTTGTGGTTGGGTTTACGACCCCGCAGTAGGAGTGCCGGAAGCGGGTATTGCCCCTGGAACTCCATGGGAGCAGGTCCCCGAGGATTTTGTATGCCCTCTGTGTGGTGCAGGAAAAGACCAGTTTTCTGAGGCTTGATATCTTGCACAAAAGATAATGAATGTTGTTTGCAAAATATTATGGTATGCCTGAATCGGGCATACCATTTTGTTTTGTAGCTCATTAAAAAAAACTTTGTCATATTGTTTTTTTGCTTTATCTTTGCATAGGTTTGTTTAAATTGAAAATACTAATAAAAAACTAAATATCATGAATATAGATTGGCAAAACCTTCCGTTTGGTTATGTAAAAACGGATTATAATGTTCGTTGCTGGTATCGCGACGGAAAATGGGGTGAAATTGAGGTCTCTTCTGAAGAGACAATCAACATTCACATGGCTGCTTCAAGTCTGCACTATGGCCAGGAATCTTTCGAGGGCTTGAAGGCTTATCGCTGCAAGGATGGCAAAATCCGTATGTTCCGTCCCGATGAGAACGCCGCCCGTATGCAGAATACGAGCCGTGGTATTATGATGCCTGAGATGCCCACCGACCGCTTTATAGAGATGTGCAAAAAGGTTATCAAGATGAATGAGCGTTTCATACCTCCTTATGGCACCGGTGCTAGTCTTTATTTGCGTCCCTTGATGATCGGTACAGGTATTACCGTTGGTGTTAAACCGGCTAACGAGTACCTTTTCCTCATTTTCGTCACCCCTGTCGGACCTTACTTCAAGGGCGGTTTCCAGGCCAACCCATACGTCATTACCCGTAAATATGACCGCTCGGCTCCTCTCGGAACCGGTATTTATAAAGTCGGCGGCAACTATGCAGCTTCTCTCAGAGCTCACGTCGAGGCATGCCATGGCGGTCAGTACGCCTGCGAGTTCTATCTCGATGCCAAGGAGAAAAAGTATGTTGACGAGGCTGGTGCAGCCAATTTCTTTGCCATCAAGGACGGTGTCTATATCACCCCGAAGTCGACTTCTATTCTGCCTTCAATAACCAACAAGAGCTTGATGCAGTTGGCAGAGGATATGGGTATCAAGGTCGAGCGTCGTCCTATCGCCGTTGAGGAGCTTGCTGACTGCCAAGAAGCTGGTGCCTGCGGTACCGCTGCCGTCATCAGCCCCATCGAGCGTATTGACGATCCCGAGGCTGGCAAGAGCTATGAGTTCGGTAAGAAGCCCGGTCCTATCAGCACTAAGCTCTATGAGCATCTCCGTGCTATCCAGCTTGGCGAGGCCGAGGATGTCCACAACTGGAACGTCATCGTTGACTAAGAAATACTAAAATGATAAAAAAGCCGCTCGCTCGAGCGGCTTTTTTTTGTGGGTATAAAAAATGCCCCTGGCAGTTTATACTGACAGGGGTATGAAAAATGATTTATGGATGCAATAATTAGGCACCAATTTTTGCTTTGTAAGCAGCAGCGTCGAGCAGAGCATTGATATCGGCTGCATTGGCAGGTTTGAATTTGATAATCCAACCTTCGCCATAAGGATCGTTGTTGATGGAGGATGCATCCTCGAGGGCGCTGTTGAACTCAATAACCTCACCGGTGCATGGCATAAGCAGGTCGGCAACGGTCTTTACAGCTTCGATAGAACCAAAAGCTTCACCGGCTTCAATGGTGTCGCCTTCGCAGTCGACATCGACGAAAACGATATCACCAAGTTCATGCTGTGCATAGTCGGTAATGCCAACGACGGCAATGTCACCTTCCATTCTTACCCATTCATCATCCTGGGTGTACTTGAGATTTTCAGGAATGTTCATGTTTTTTCTTTTTTAATTTGTGATTATTATTGATATTATTTGCTTGTTTATAGGTGTTTATGAGCAAAATGGGGAATATTGACAATCCTCTTTTTGCATTTCAAAAGTACACTTTTTCATTCTTTTTGCAAAATTTTTTTTTCTCTGTTATTTTTTTTCTTATTTTTGTGTTGTCAAAAACGGATTCCAGATAATCTGTTTCTGTTTGCAAAATCATCATTATTAGAGAATTATCTTTGAGACTGGTTTGATATTCCAGTTTAAAAAAAAACGTATTCCTGTTTTTTTGTTTGTCCTTTTTATGCAAAACTGTTTGTTTTCGTGTGGATGAACGTGATAACGTGATTATGAAGTTTCACTAATTTTTACTTAATGTATAACATATCTGAATTATCCTCAAAGGCTCATATCGAGCTGATAGAGATTGCTAAAGAACTTGGTGTGCAGCGTTCAAGCCGTTATGAGGCGAAAGAGTTGATTTACAAAATCCTTGATGCACAAGCACAGAATCCTACTGTCGAAGAAAAAAAGACCGATGAACAACAGCGACAGCGTCGTGCACGTATTAAACCGTTGCCTGTCGCAGAGTCAGACGATAAAAAATATAAAGCTCACAAGGGAAAAGGGCATGCTTCTGAGATGAACCGTCAACAGAATAATCATGCTGAAAACAAGCAACGATCGTTGCCTGTTGATGAGAAAAAGGATACCCAATCGTTCGATATTAATATTAATGATTTTGAAATTCCTGTTGTCCCTACCGTACCGGAAGTGACAAGTCCTCAGGAATTTTTCCGTAACCGCAACAGGGACAACTCTGTCAATACGGAAGATGTTGCCGTTGTAACGGAAGAGTTGAAATCAGAAATAGCGGATGATCAGACTGAGACCACTTCGAAACGTCGTCGTGGCCGTCCGTCACGTAAAGCTGCAAACAACAATACGGAGACTCAAACACAAACAATAGAGCAAAAAAAGGATGGCAATGAGGAACGTGAGGAACAACTTCCTGTATCGTCTGTTGAACAATTGCAACATATTCCGGAACGAAATTCATCCGAGCAGCAGCAGAATGCAGAGTCGGTGAGGAGCGGGAAACGTAAGGCTCGCAAAGGCAAAAACCAGAATCAAATGGAAGGTTCCACCGAAACAACGGAAAAAACAGAGCATTCCAATGATAACAGAGGTGGTCAGGGACAGTCGATAATGGACAATGATACTGATGAGACTCAGAATCGTCAGAACGAACAGCAGAACAACAAGCAGCAACAAGGTGGAAATGGTTTCAACAAGCATAAAAATAACCAGTTCCAAAACCGTCGTGTAGAATTCCCCTTTGAATTGGAGGGGCTTGTCGAGGCGGAAGGTGTCCTTGAAGTGCAGCCTGAAGGGTCCGGCTTTTTACGTTCGTCGGACTATAACTACCTCTCATCTCCAGATGACATTTATGTGACGCAGCAGCAAATCCGCAATTATGGTCTTAAGGCTGGCGATACGGTACGCTGCACCATCCGTCCGCCTCATGATTTGGAGAAATATTTTATCATGGTCAAGGTTCTCAAGATTAATGGCCTTAATCCTGAGGAGATTCGCGACCGTGTGGCTTTCGAATCACTGATTCCTCTCTTTCCTCAGGAAAAATTCAAACTTACTGGTCATCCTCAGGAGACTATATCAACGCGCATTATAGATCTCTTTACCCCTATCGGAAAGGGTCAGCGTGGCCTCATTGTGGCACAGCCCAAGACAGGCAAGACAACATTGCTCAAGGAAATAGCGAATGCTATAGCATATAATCATCCGGAGGTTTACCTGATGGTCTTGCTTATTGATGAGCGTCCGGAAGAGGTTACCGACATGCAACGCAGTGTCAAGGCAGAGGTTATTGCCTCTACCTTTGATGAACCGGCTGAGCGTCATGTGCGTATTGCAAACATCGTTCTGTAGAAGGCCAAGCGTATGACGGAAAGCAATCACGATGTGGTCATTGTACTTGACTCTATTACCAGACTTGCACGTGCATATAACACCGTCCAGCCTGCATCAGGCAAGGTGCTTTCCGGTGGTGTCGAGGCTAATGCCTTACAGAAACCAAAACGTTTCTTCGGCGCTGCCCGCAATATAGAGAATGGTGGATCTCTGACAATTATTGCAACAGCTCTCACGGAAACAGGATCCAAGATGGATGATGTTATCTTTGAGGAATTCAAAGGTACTGGCAATATGGAACTTCAGCTTGACCGACGTTTGGCGAATAAGCGTATATGGCCTGCCATTGATATTGTCAGTTCATCGACACGTCGTGACGATTTGCTGGTGTCGCAGAATATACTCTCTCGCATGCAGGTGTTGCGAAACCAGCTAACCGACCTCAATCCCATCGAGGCTATGGAGCTGCTGAAACGTTATATGCAGAATACTCGCACAAATGAAGAGTTTATTTTTACAATGGACAAATAGTTAATATATGAAGCGAGGTTTTGGAAGTGACAACCATTCAGGATTCAGTCCCGATGTGCTGGAGGCACTGATTAGGGCCAATGACAGCCACGCATTGGCATACGGTGACGATTCGGTGACGGCACGGCTCGAGAATTTAATCAAGGAGACCTTCGGGTCGCAGGCAAGCATCTATATGGTGTTCAATGGAACTGGCGCGAATGTGCTGTGCATTGATGCTATGTGTCGTTCGCATGAGGCAGTGGTCTGTGCCGAGACAGCGCATATCAATGTCGACGAATGCGGGGCTCCGCAGCGTATTGTGGGGTGCCGACTTCTGACAGTGGATACCCCCGATGGCAAGCTGACACCCGAACTGGTTAAGACGCGTCTGCACGGATTCGGCTTCGAGCACCATTCACAGCCCAAGGCCATCAGTATAAGCCAACCCACAGAGTTGGGAACGCTTTACACTTGTGAGGAAATTAAGTCGCTGGCCGATTTGGCCCATAGCTATAATATGTATTTGCATGTCGATGGTGCGCGTCTGGCCAATGCCGCTGTGGCTCTGGATTGTACGTTTAAAGAGATGACCACCGACCTTGGGGTCGACGCTCTGAGTTTTGGCGGCACCAAGAACGGCCTTATTATGGGCGAGAGCTGCGTGTTGCTAAACCCGGATTTGGATAAAGATATGCTTTACCGTCGCAAGCAGATGACCCAGCTTGGAAGCAAGATGCGCTTTATGTCGGCTCAGATGGAGTGCTATCTGGAGAGTGGCATTTGGCGTCGCAACGCCGAACACAGCAACCGCATGGCACAGCTGTTGAAGACTGAGGTTGAGAAGGTGAAAGGTGTGAAAATAATGTACCCTGTGCAGGTGAACAGTGTCTTTGTCCAGTTGCCACGCGAGGTGTGGAAACATCTTCAGGAGTTCTACTTCTTCTATGATTGGGACGAGGATAAGGACGTGGTGCGTTGGATGTGCTCATTCGACACCACAGAGGAAGATATCATGAATTTTGTGGCTGCATTAGTGGAAATCATAGAGGAACGTCCACGTTAACCCCCCAAAAAAAACTTTAAGCTTTACTAAGGGTGATGTGGAATACTGTTCCTTGTCCGGGGACAGAATATTTAAGGTATATTTTCCCTTTATGATATTCCTCTATTATTCGTTTTGCAAGAGAAAGGCCCAATCCCCAGCCTCGCTGCTTGGTAGAAAAGCCGGATTCAAAAATGAGTTTCTGTTGCGAAGCGGGAATTCCTTTTCCTGTATCGCAGAGGTCAATATGTATCTGATTTCCCTCGGTGATGACAATCGTGCTGAATGTTCCTCGCCCTTCCATGGCGTCTATGGCGTTTTTGCATATATTCTCAACAACCCATTCAAACAGGTAGCGGTTCAGCGGCACCATTACAGGTTTGTCTGGTAGAGTGGTGATGAACTTGATTTTTTTTGGACTGCGTTTTTCCATGTAGTTTATGGTGTGCCGTATTACCTCGCAGATATCTTCTTCGTTCAGTTCGGGGACGCTGCCTATCTTTGAAAAACGTCGGGCTATTGTATCCAATCTGTCGATGTCTTTACGTATTTCCGACAGGTATGGCTCCTCGAGAGTCTTGCCTTCCAGATAGTCGGCCCATCCGCTGAGTGAAGATATGGGAGTGCCCAGTTGGTGTGCTGTTTCCTTGGCCATGCCTACCCACACACGGTTCTCTTCTTCGCTTCGTGCGGTGCGGAAAAGATTGTACGATATCAAAACCAGAATAAATGCAAGGAAAAGGTATACGATGGGCAGGATGCGAAGCATTTTAAGCAGAGGTGTGCTTTCGTAGTAAACGTAGGCAAGCTGATGGTTGGCAAGGCGTAATGTAATAGGTTCGTTTTCATTCGCCATCTCCTGCAGCTTGTGTTGCAACTTCTCCTCTGTATTGAAATCCATGCCGTTTATGTTGCCGGAACCAAGAATCTGCTGTCTGTTGCTATCCACAACAATGACAGGGACAAAAACGCTATTATTTGTGACTTCCGAGAGAAACGAGCGGTTTAGGTTTTCTAAGGCAGAGCGCATGTCGCTGTATATCTGGGATTCACGGTAAAGCAATGTGAGAGGTATACCCCAAATATTGTAATGAAAAGGCGGATTGCTTCCAAATAATTCAAGTAGTTCAGGAGTCGCCTTTGTTCCAATCAGCGAACCGTCCTGTTGAGGGGTTTCAAATATGTTGCCACATGACGTGATGACAGAGTCGCTGTCGAGGATCATAAACGGTGTACGGCTGCTGTCGACAATATAGGAAACATAGGAGAGGTAAAATTCTGCATCAGAGCCAAGGTCACGTTTGTTGAATGACTGCAGCACATCGATATAGAGCTTCACTTTTCGCCGTTCGTCTATTCCTACCTCATTGAAAAACGTCTCTGTCGAAGACATGAGTTCTGCTTTTTGTCCTATGGCACTGGCCCACAAACGAACTTTTGCTTGCTCCGACTTGCGGATTTGGTTTGCAAGCATGTTGATGGCCCACAGTGCCACAAGGCCAAGCACTATGGTTATGGCAATAATAATCCATTTGCCTTTGCGAGGCTTTTTGAATTTTGTTTTTTTGTTGTCAGGATGCGTAGACATCTGTGTGGTGATGGTTTATTCCACACGCATGGTGCGGGCTGGGTCGATATGGGCAATATAGGTTGATGGCAGAAGCAGTGCAGAAAGACACACGAGTAGGGTTCCTGCACTGATGGCGAGAAAATACCAAATGTTCAAGTCTATGGGGACAAAGGTCATTGAGTAGCTTTCGCTGTCGAGCTTGATGATATGAAATGCGTTTTGCAGCAGACATAATACAAGTGCTATGATGTCTCCTGCAATAATTCCGGTACCTACTATGCGTGCTGCTTTTATCATAAAGATTCGCCTAATGGAACGGTTGGTGCTGCCAAGGGTTTTGAGCAGCCCGATCATTGAAGTCTTCTCGAAAATCATAATCAACATTGAGGAGGCAACGCAGGCGGCGCATACTATAGCAATTATGACAATGATAAGAATGATGTTGGAGTTGAGCAGGTCAAGCCAAGCAAACATTGACGGCTGTTCTTCACGGATAGAGGTTACCAGAAGATCATAACGAGTGTTTTCTTTGACTTTGACGAGCGTTGGATAGAGCTGACTGAAGTCATCTATGAGTATTTCATAGCCTGCAACCTCATTCTGCTCCCATTGGTTTAGTTTCTGAACTTGACGCAAGTCGCCTACAAGGTAGTGGCTATCGAACTCGTTGAGGTCGGTATTGTAAATGCCAACAACACGGAAAGCCCTGGCACGATAGTTGTTCTGCACCCAAAAATAGGTGCGCACTTTGCTTCCAGTGTCAAGTCCCATCAGTGAGGCTATGCGCTGCGAGATGATTATTTCGTCCGATGCGGAAGAGTCCTCAAAGTGAAAAAAACGCCCGCGCACCATATTGCGGGCGAAGAAAAGGGTGTCGAAACTGGAATCGACACCCTTGAATATAATGCCTAAAATCTGGTCGTCGGTCTTCATCATACCACCTTTGTAGGCATAAGCCTGAATATTGGATACTCCTGGAATGGAGGCTAATACCTTTATTTCTTCAGGGTCCAGGACTACCGCTTTCTCATCATAGTCGTTGACCCAGCTATGGCTACGAATGGTGATATGCGAGCCAAAACCCACAACCTTGTTGGTAATCTCATTCTGGAAGCCTCTCAGGATGCTTACGGCCATGACCATGACCAACACTCCAAGTGCGACGGTATAGATGGCAATGCGTACCAACGGACGCGAAAAATTGCTTTTGTCGCGGGAAAGGAAACGGCTTGCTATGAGACGTTCAAAAGACAAGGGTGGGAGGGTGTGGGATTTAGAAAGCCAGTGCAATATTCATAAAGTCTTCTGCCACAAGTGCGGCGCCACCAATTAGACCGCCGTCGACATCAGGGTTGGCGAAGAGTTCCTTGGCATTCGATGGCTTGCAGCTTCCGCCGTAGAGAATGCTTGTCTCGTCGGCAACTTCCTTGCCGTATTTTTCGGTAATGAGGCTGCGGATAAAGGCATGAATCTCCTGAGCTTGTTCAGGGGTAGCGGTCTTGCCAGTGCCGATAGCCCAAACAGGCTCGTATGCAATGACAAGTTCCTTGAACTGCTCAGCTGTGAGATGGAACAGTCCATCGGTAATTTGACGTTTCACCACTTCAAACTGTTTTCCGCTTTCACGTTCTTCGAGCACCTCGCCGCAGCATACGATGGGACGTATTTCGTTTTTCAGCAGTTGGTCTACCTTGCGAGCGACAATGGCGTCAGTCTCGCCATAGTAGGCACGACGCTCCGAATGACCTACGATGCAGTAAGCGATATCCATTGACTTGAGCATGGTTGCACTGACTTCGCCTGTATAGGCACCTTTTTCGTTATCATTGACATTTTGGGCGCCGACCATAAAGTAAGAGTCGTTGCTGTAGTCGGTACACATCTCAAGGTAAGGGAATGGAGGACAGAGAATCATAAGAGTGTTCTCTTTCAGTTCGTTTTTTTCGAGAAGTGACATAATGCCGTTAATCAGTTCGTCAGCTTCATCGAAACTTTTGTTCATTTTCCAGTTGCCTGCAACAATATTTTTTCTCATGTTTTTTGGGTTTTAAGGGTTTTCTAGGTATTTTCTTTTCTATATTTTTTAGAGCATCTAGTCACTTAAGTTAATCTCTTTCAATAAAAACTTTCATTCCAACAAAGGCATAGTTGTCTTTCAGGTGTATGATGTCCTCGTCGCGTAGCCTTATGCAGCCTTCACTTTCGCGACCAGGAACACTATAGTGATTGCCGGTACTGCCGTGTATACCAATTCCGCTTCCTTTGTAATTCCCGGCAAGGCGCATAAACCATTTTCCGTAAGCTTTTATTGGACCTCTGCCGTCACCGAAATCATGGTACCAGCTTGAAGCGTTGACAATCTCACATATTGTGAACGGTATGTCGATGCTTTCCGGAGTGCGGCGGTCTCCAACACGTTTTTTGTCACCGCTATTTGAACCGAGACAAACGGGGTAGGCAGCAACCAAGGCTGTGCCTATGCAGCGTTCTTCGCAAACAAAAAGGGTCCGTTTTGTTTTGGAGATAACTATGTATAGGTTTTTCGGGGAATAGACAGTGCTGTAAATAGTGCGGTCCAGCACCTGTTGCTTTATTGCAGGTCCTTGCTGGCCTGGTGAGGCGAAGCAGGTTGCGCACCATACATAAAGTACTATTGCCGCGAATGCTCTCATCTCTTTAACCTTTTTGCTTAGTGAGATGCATTTGGTTGTGGTTTGGCACGGCGGATACCTTCAAGTTGCCATTTTGACGGAGTACGGTTTGCCTGTTCAGGATGTTCTTTTTCGTATTGCTCTATGAATGGCAGAACATTCTTTGTGGCCAGCGTCTTGTTCATAATAATCTGGCGGTCGGCGTTGAGCAGTATCATTGTCGGAGCCCCATGCACATTGTAGGCCTCCTGATAGTCGATGTTGACATTGGGACCACCGACGTTGATGAAAGGCAACTTGTGGTCGCGGACATACTTTATCCATTTCTTAACATCACTTTCATAACCTACTGCATAGACCTCGAAAACCTTGTTGTTGGCGGCAGTCAGGGAATCGTATAGTGTGATGAGTTCGGCGGTCTGCTTCTTGCAGTGGTTGCAGTCGGGGTCCCAGAACCAGAGCATCACATACTTTTGGGGCAGTGCGTGACTGGAAATCCAGTCTGCGGGATTATCCGACTGGTTGGTGTCGGCCATTATCAGTTCCTGTCCCATGGCACCTATGAGCGACTGGCTGAGGAAATCGACAGTTTGTTGTTTGTTGTAAAGGTCAGCCTTGGTAGCCCAAGGGCATTTCCCTGCGAGGTAGTAGTCTTTGACAAGGTTGACAAAGACCTGGTCCCAGCCGATGTGCTTGGTGTCGCGTTCGTATTTTGGAAGTGCAAATTCAATAAAGTAACGTAGCATTACGCTGTCGTTCACTACCTTGTCTAGCAGTTTTTCGGCATATTTCGTTGTGGTGTCGGCATCTTGATAGAACAACACATTAAAGAAATAAATGTTCATCTTGTCAAACAGCTGAGGAGTGTATATAAGCGAGTGGTCTTTCAGGTTTACGTTGTCCCAGTAGTGTCTGCGGTAGTATTTTACCTGCCAGTCGCGCAGGTTTGTATCGCTGCTTCCTGCAGGGATTGCCTGAGGCACATCGATTGTGGAGAACATTTCGATCAGCTGTGTGAACTTGTATTGTTTGTTAGCTTGAATATAGTCCTTTTCGTAGCCTTTCATTTCATCCGACAAGGCATCCATTTCCTTTTTCGCCTCATCCTTTTTCGAGGCGTCTTTCATCTTCTCATTGATTACCTTTGCCTGTTCGCGGCCCCAATCCTGCTTTGCCATATATTTGAACATCAACTCATTTGCTTTTGAGCCCTTAATTTTCATACCGGCGTTGCTCTTCTTTTCATCAAAGGTGATGCCAAACTGTTGGCTATCGTCGACCATAAAGTCGAACATCTTGGTTTTCTTTGAGTCAAGCAACACATAGACACCTCTCTCCAGTTTCTTCTTGCCGTTGAAAGTGATGCTGTTCTGGTTTGCTTTCGTTGAGTCGGATATGATGTATTTGTCGCGGAAATGTTGCCCTATGTAATAGGTTCCGTCAGTGATTGACGTGGAGTTGAAAGTGATTCTGTATTGCGCTTTGGCAGTCTGTGTGGTTGCCATCATGCAGGCGAGCATGACAAATGAAATGGTGTTTCTCAGTTTCATGATTCTGTGTCTAAAACTAAAGTTGCGATAAACATAACGGCAAACTTGTTAAAAAAATTGTCTTGATAATATAGAGATTTTTTTGGAGTGAACTGGTATGCAGCTGCGGCTCCTATGTCAAGGACTCCCCAGTGGATAAGTCCTTCAAAGCCGGCGGCAGCCTCCATTAAACCTTTGTCTGGAGCAATGAGGGCAAGCATCATGTCATGGTCGGTGGCAGCCGAAGCCTGACTTCCCTGTTGCATGTCAAGAACCACGCTTCCTCTCAGTTTTCCATTTTGGTGCAGAGTTCCCCATACGGCGTTCAGTTGTAGAAATGGTTTGGGACTCGAGATTGCGTTGTCCCACAGTGGTTTGCCTGTAACGAAATGGGCGCATGCCTCAATGTAGGTGTCAGCCATGAAGCTGTTAGGTCTGACAGTAAGAAGTGTGTTGCGGAAAAAATATATGCTTCCACCCGTTCCGCTGATGTCGAAACGGCGTGCTATCGGCGTGGCATCACCTGATGTTGAGCCTGCCTGTCCAAGAAATGATAGTCTATGGGCTTTTTTACCAATTTTGAAAGTCCGGCCGTATTGCATGAAAGCACGCAGATGACCATGGCTTTCGTCCTGTGTATGACGTAGGTGCGACACGCCGGCAAGCAGGTCTACAATCCAATAATCTCCCCATCGCAGCTGTATGTCCATTTCGTCAAAATCACGTGGTCGGAGAGCTTCTTCAGGATAGATTGACGGATAGATTAACCCTGTGTTGTTGAATAGTAGTTTTTCAGCGGAGTGGCTGTAAGAAAGTGATACTTTTGAAGGTCCGTCTGGATCGAGGGACACACCTCCGAATACTTTGTCTACGAAACTGTATCGGGAAGAGAAGTATGTACTGTTTTCAAATGTGTTGAGGAGATTGTATGGTTGGAAACTGTGCGCGCCGACTTTTTCTATGTCGTGATGATAGCCAACCGTTATTTCACGGAAAACGTTGCGTGGAAAAACCAGACTTGTCTCCACTCCGTATTTCCAAGCATGGTCGCCGCTTCCCCATCCAGCATAAACAGATGCTTCAAAACGGTTTTGGAAAAGTGTGCCGTACCGAGTGTCGTAATGTAGAGGTGTGGAGAGAATCAAACCGGCACCCCAGCGGTTGTTTTCATAGATATTATAGTTGTAAAGTCGGTTGAGATCAAAACTGAGGTCGGTATGGCTCCAGAGGTGAGTAATGCGTAATTGCTGTGCACATAGCCTTGCAGAAGACAATGATAACAACGACAAGAGACAAATAAACAGGATTTTACGCATTTTGGTAACGCTCTGGTAAGTGATTACAAAAATAATGAAAAGCAATTGATTGGCAAAATAATTTTGCTGTTTTACACTTTTTCATTAATTTTGCAATTTGTCGTTATTATGGCATATTATGTGCAAAATAATGATAGATAGAATAATATTATTGAAACAAAAAATAAAAGGAATATCGATATGAATTACGATCTCATCGTTATTGGCAGTGGCCCCGGAGGGTATGTCGCTGCCGTCAAAGGAGCCCAGATGGGCATGAAGACTGCTGTTGTTGAACGCGAAAACCTCGGTGGTATCTGTCTCAACTGGGGCTGCATTCCCACAAAGGCTTTGCTGAAGAGTGCCCAGGTTTACAACTATATAAATCATGCAGCAAGCTACGGCGTCAACGCACAGCCTGCTGAAGCCGACCTCAGTGCGATGGTACAGCGTTCGCGCGGTGTTGCTGAAACGATGAGCAAAGGCGTGCAATTCCTCTTGAAAAAGAACAACGTGGATGTTATTATGGGCACCGCCAAGGTTCTGCCAGGCCACAAGGTTGAGGTCAAGGATGCCGAGGGTAACACTAATGTTTACGAGGCTCCGCATATTATCATAGCTACAGGAGCCCGTTCGCGCAATCTGCCCAACTTGCCGCAGGATGGCCGTCACATCATTGGCTACCGCGAGGCAATGACTCTTCCGTTCAAGCCTCAGTCAATGGTGGTCGTCGGAAGTGGCGCCATTGGCAGCGAGTTCGCATTCTTCTATCAGAGCATCGGCGTGCAGGTTACGCTGGTGGAGTTCATGCCGACAATACTACCCAACGAGGACGAAGATACGAGTGCCAATGTCGCTCGCAGCTTCAAGAAGATGGGTATGAAGGTGATGATGAGCGCTTCGGTGGAGAAGGTCGATGTAGAGGGCGACATCTGCCACGTACATATCAAAGACAAGAAAGGCGCCGAGGTTATGGTTGACTGTGACGTGGTGCTGTCCGCTGTTGGAGTTATCACCAATCTTGAGAATTTGGGACTCGAAGAGACTGGCATCAAGGTGGAACGCACCAAGATAGAGGTCGACGATTACTATCAGACCAATGTTCCTGGCTACTATGCTATAGGTGATGTGGTACATGGCCCGGCTTTGGCACATGTCGCCAGCGCTGAAGCTATCTGCTGTGTCGAGAAGATTGCGGGAGGAAATCCTGAGAAGGTCAACTACAACAACATCCCCGGATGCACCTACACCACACCCGAGGTGGCAAGTGTAGGTATGAGCGAGAAGAAAGCCGTTGAGGCAGGTCACGACGTACTCGTGGGCAAGTTCTTCTTCAAGGCCAGCGGCAAGGCCACCGCAGCAGGCAACAACGATGGGTTCATCAAGATGGTTATTGACAAGCAGACCGACGAAATACTTGGAGCACATTTCTGTGGCGACAACGTGACAGAAATGATTGCCGGCATCGTTACCGCTCGCCAAAATGGACTAACCGCCAAGCAGGTGGCTTCATCCATACATCCACATCCTACAATGTCTGAGGCTGTGATGGAGGCTATCGAGGCTGCATACGGCAAGGCAATTCACGGATAGACTGTTATTAACTTGACTTTAAAGTTTAACTTTACATCATACATCAAACGTCTTTAACCTTTACATAAATGAAGCTGATAAATCTATTTCGGAAAAGGTTGACGGTCGCCGACGGGTTGCGTCTGCCAGTGTCGGGTCATTTCTATTATTCGACCTTTGCTGTTCGTGGCCGTTACGACAACAGTTCATTGTTCAGTGCATTTGTATGCGAAGGAACGCCTGGCACAGGTTTTTTTGTGCGCAACACAGAGAGCCACAGCTATCGTCGCTTTGTGGATAAATGCAGGGCTAAGAACAAGCAGAACCTGCTTACTTTTATTCTGCGCAAAGAACCAGACTTCGACAAGGAATACCAACGTATAGAACAGGTTTTTTCCAATCTTGATGACGAGAGGAAAAGGAATATCCTCGCATCTTACCAGAATGTTGTCAGTATGGCCAAGGATGAGGAGATTCTGCAACGTATCGTTCGTGCCATCAAGGACAAAATGGGTAATCATCCAAAAAAGTCTCTTGTCAGCGTGCTCACCCACTATAAATCGAGTATTGCCTCAATGGAACGTGACGTGCGTTCGGTACAGATCAACTATAACAAAACGTTGAGTGACGGTCAGAAAGAGGAGTGGGCTAAAGTTGTTGAGGCATTCCATAATATTGTGAATGCCAGACGAGTGTGGTCAGTATATCTTGAAGATAATAATCCTGCATACGAACAGGTCTTTTTCGACATGGGTATTTTTGACTATATCCAGTCGCCCGGCGATACTCCTGTAATGCGTGACCATAGGGATTTGCATTACTATCTCTATCCTGACTGCCTCGTTAGAGCCCGTTCGTCGGTGGATTTCGATTTCTACAGTTGGAATGAAGTGGAATTCTCCTTTAGTGTTGTAGACATCTCCACCCTTGCTGTACGTCCTCGTTTCGATTCACATAAGCGTCACAAACATGGTGACCATAGTGATGCTCTAAGTACACTTTACGGCGTTACACGCCAGCAGGTGGTCGGCGAGATTTATTGTCCGGCCCTCGACTTGCGTTTCTTTGTGAACCACACCGGACCAGCCGAGGACTTTGTAAAGGCTGTTAACGCTTGGAAAAATTATAATCATTAGAGAATCTGGAATTACCGGAAATAAAACTCCTTTTTGAAGAAACACCATACATACAAGTTCAATCCGCATACACTTTCGTATGAAAAGGTTAAGACAACATTTGTCGACAGACTGAAGAAGATATCTTTTTCGGTTGCTTTCGGTATTGTACTTGGTGTGGTGATGCTTGTCATCGGTCTGCATGTCTTTGATTCGCCTAAAGAGCGCAAACTTAAACGCGAGCTGGCGATGATGGAGCGACAGATGAGTAACATGAAAAATGTCATAAAACGTAACGAGGCGGTGCTCGCCGATTTGGAGAATCGAGACAACAGCATATACCGCACGTTGCTCGAAGCCGAGCCAATATCCGAAGAGGAACGCTTGGCAGGTATGCTAAACCAGGACTATGGGGATTTGGACGGTTATGACTGCTCGGCCCTATTGAAGCAGACAACCAAACGACTGGACGATTTCACCAAACGGCTGTATGTCCAGTCCAAGTCATTTGATGAGGTTTTCAAGATGGCCAGTACCAAGAAGGAACGTCAGGAACATATCCCTGCCATCATGCCACTCGAAAAGAACAGCTGCAGCGTCATCTCAGGCTTCGGTACACGCTACCATCCCATTCTTCACTATCGTAGGATGCATACAGGTGTCGACCTCTCTGCAAAGAAAGGAACCCCTATCTATGCAACAGGCGATGGCGTTGTGGAGGTGGCCGGACGTGGCGATGCCACGCTTAGCGGATATGGCATTACGGTGGTTATCAACCATGGCTATGGCTATAAGACTCTTTATGGCCACATGAACGATGTCAAGGTGCGTCACGGACAGAAGGTGAAGCGTGGCGAACTTCTTGGCCATGTCGGCTCTACGGGTCTTGCCTCAGGACCCCACTGTCACTACGAGGTGTGGCTTAATGGCAAGAGAGTCAATCCTGTCTATTATTTCTACAACGACCTCACTCCTCACGAATACGAACAGGTGATAGAGGCTGCAAATCAGGAGAACCAATGTCTGTCGTAATTGATGAAAATGCAGGATTCTGTTTTGGTGTGGTAAAGGCTATCGCAGCAGCCGAGGAGCAACTGAAAGATAGTCACCAACTGTATTGTTTGGGCGATATTGTTCACAACAACGAGGAAGTGCAGCGTCTGACGCAGATGGGGCTAAAAGTGATTGACCATATCAAGATGGAGTCGCTGCCAGACACAACGGTTCTGATTAGAGCCCACGGGGAGCCTCCATCGACATACGAACTGGCCAAAAGCCGCAACATCAGGCTTATTGATGCCACTTGCCCGATAGTGCTGGCGTTGCAGAAGAAAATAAGGGAAGGCTATGAGCAGATGCTGAAAGTTGGTGGTCAGGTGGTGATTTTTGGCAAACAGGGTCATGCGGAGGTCATCGGTTTGAATGGCCAGACCAATAACTCGGCAATAATCATCTCGTCGCCAGAGGATATTGATGCAATTGATTTCAGTTGTCCAATACGCCTGTATTCTCAAACGACGAAGAGCCGTGAGGATTATCGCCAACTGATCGATAATATAGAGAAAAGAATAAACCAAAAAGAAAAGACAGACTTTATAGCATACAATACCATTTGTAGCCGTGTCGCCAACCGTGCGACGCAGCTTGAGGAGTTCGCCAGAAGTGTCGATCTGGTCTTTTTCGTATCGGGAGTCAACTCCTCGAACGGCCACTATCTATACGAATATTGCCGTAAGGTGCAGCCCAACACGAGGATGATTTCGTCGCCTGAGGAGATAGACCGCACCTGGTTCGACAAAACGACGCGTATAGGCATAACTGGCGCCACATCAACCCCCCGCTGGCTGATGGAACAAGTGAGAGAAAAAATAAAGTTTAAAGGTTAAAGACTTTGTAACATCTTCATACATCTTACATCATACATCATACATCGAATATGTATATCGAGCGACTGCAATTAGCAAATTTCAAGAACTATGACGAGCTTGACGTGACGTTTTCAAACAATGTCAACTGTCTTGTTGGAAACAATGGGGTAGGGAAGACCAATTTGCTCGATGCATTATACTACCTCTCTTTTTGCAAGAGCTATTTTAATCCGGTTGACAGCCAAAATATTCGCACAGGTGCCGATTTCTTCGCCATTCATGGACATTACTGCATGGAGGATGGAGCAGACAAGGAGACAGTGGCGGTCTCGTGCACATTGCAGCGGGGACAGTCAAAGAAGATAAAGTTCAATAAAAAGGTTATGGCCACTTTTTCCGAGCATATCGGACGTCTGCCGTTAGTGATTGTCACACCGAGTGACCAAAGCCTTATACTTGGAGGCAGCGATGTTCGCCGAAAGTTTGTTGATGGAATAATCTCGCAGGTTGACAAATCGTATCTTCAGATGGTGCTCTCTTATCAGAAAGCTCTGGAACAGCGTAACCGCTTGCTTAAGCAGTTTTATGAGAACCGTTTTTTTGAAGAGGAAACCATCTCGATATGGGATGAACAGCTGGTGCGTTATGGTGAACCTATCGTGAATTCGCGCCGTCAATTCCTTGCAGAGTTCATGCCTCTCTTCGAGGAGTACTATTCTCTTATACATATCGACGCACCGAAGAATGAACATCCATCGATACGTTACGAGACCCAGTTTGAACCTGACGGCATTTCAATGGAAGAACAACTCAAAGAGGCGTATCGACGTGACGCACAAGTGCAATATACCACGGTGGGGCCTCATAAAGATGATCTTGAGTTCGGCATCGGAGACTTTGCTGCAAAACGTTTTGGCTCCCAGGGACAGCAGAAGACATTCCTGTTGGCACTGAAGCTGGCTCAGTTCGAATATATCAGGGCTCATGTTGGAACTAATCCGATACTACTGTTGGACGATATCTTTGATAAATTGGATATGTTGCGTGTGAGTCAGTTGGTTATGCTTGTAGGTAGCGATCGTTTTGGGCAGGTGTTCATCACTGACACCCAAGAGGGCAGGGTCGAGTCGATTTTTAAACAAACTCCTAATATGCCGCACCGCATCTTCAAAGTAGAAGGCGGGGCAGTAAATTTACTCTAAAACATATAGAGTTTCTAGAAAATCCAGAGAATCTAGTCTCTAGAAAAAAAACAGGAACAATGAATCATGAATACACAATAAAAGACCTTATTGATGCTGCCCTTAGGCAATACAATTTTGACGACAGTATCACGCGTAGTCAGGTCGAACAGGCCTATCGTGACGTTGTGGGCGAGTTTATTGTGATGCTGACGCGTTCGGTAAATTACGAAGTTTCCAGTCGCACGCTTAAAGTGGTTCTCTCTTCGCCAGCACTCAAAAACGAGCTGACTTATAAAATAAGCGACCTCATCTCCACCATAAACAAAAAGTTAGGCAAAAATGAGGTCGCGAAATTGCTGTTGTTATGATTAACGGGATTTTCTAGATAAACTAGAGTGTTTAGAAATTCTATATTTCCTAAACACTTTTGAATTTTATCAGTTTTTTTTGAGGCGAGATCATTCTTTTGTGTAGATATTCAGCGAGTCGCACTCTGCTTTCCAGGCAGAGCGGCGTCTTTGTGAGTTTTGTGACGCGATGATGACGGTGTCGAAATCATATTGTTTACGTAGTTCGCTGATTGTAATATAAGGGCTTTCTCGAAGCAGTATATACTCTAAATGGGGTTTGTTAATGGCTGTTTGTCGGTAGTTGCTGCGGTCTATTATCCTCATGCTTTTCCCGTCGAAGCCTACGAAGTGACCTGAAACAAACAGGTTGTTGTCGCAGAAGGTGGTGTCGATACGAAGGATATGTCTCCTCTTTGCTTTTCGGTATTGCAGGTTTCCCGAAGTCTGGAAGTCGATTTTTTCCGGAAGTTTGGCGGTGTTGCTGTCGCAAAGCAGATAGCTCTCGTGTCCTGCGAAAAACTCGATGGCGGTACGGTTGCCGACATTGTAGACATCGAAATGACGCTGCGATGCGCATCGTGACTCTATGTGTCTTGAATAGGCAGTTAGAATTATTGCCAGAGCCAGAGTGACCGCAATGCTCCAGCGCCTGCGAAACAGTATGAAGCCAATGGCTGCGACTATTGCCAGCAGTAAGCATAGCATGAAGCCATCAAAATAGATTTCTTTTATCATGGAATAAGGCCACGAGGATATGATAGAGGTAATCCTTTCTGTGGCTGACAGTTCAACAGAGAGGATAGCGCCGACAGCTTTGAAAGCCCATGGCCACCAGGCAAGTGCCACCATGACAAGCACACTTCCGAGCAGTATTGCTGCGAAAGGTACGACAATCATGTTGGCAACCAGAAAATAGAGAGGAAACTGATGAAAATAAAAGAGTGTGAACGGCGCCGTGCATATTTGTCCAGCGATGCTGACACACATCAGAGTGCGTCCTTTGGCCAGAATCCATTTGATGGGTACAGTCCACCTCTTCTTCCATGATGGGATTGGCAGCAGCTCATTAAGGCGTGGCACGAAAATGACGATACCGAGAACAGCGCTGTAGGAGAGCTGGAAACTGACATCAAAAAGCAGCAGAGGGCGACACAGCAGCAGTATCAAAGCCGAGGCAGCGATAGCGTTGAGCGTGGGCGGACGCTGGAAAAACATTTGTCCGATAACGACAAGACTGAACATAAGCCCAGCTCTCATGGTGCCCGGAGCCATTCCGGTGAGGGCGACAAAAAACCAGATTACAGCAATTTGTATGCATCCTTTAATGATGCGTGTGCGCCTTTTGTTGCTTAAAAAAGAGAGGCAATAGCCAACAAGCAGTGCCACTATGCCTACATGCAAACCGCTGACGCACAGCAGGTGAGTTATACCTGCACGCTGAAAGTTTTCTTCTGTCTCCTCCTGCAAATCGTCGTCCCATCCGAGAAAAAGGGCTTCGGCAATGCCTTGTTGTGACGGGGTGAGACGACTGGTATGGATGATGTCTGCCATCCTCTGCCGAAGGGTTGTGATGCGTGTCATCAGCCCCTTGTCGTTATGTCCTAAAATAGTGTAAGTATGCGAACTGACATAGCAGGAGTAGAGAATACCTCTGCGGGCAAGATATTGTCGGTAATCGAACTGATGTGGATTATCGGCAGATGTCGGCCTATTCAGGACGGCTCGTACAATAAGCCTGTCGCCATGCTGAATGTCAGCTGGTTTTTGTATGTAAAGTTGTATCTTGCCGTGACATCGACAGAGGTCTCCATTGCTGTCGGTTATTGCTTGCACTTTGGCCATAACTCGCAGGCTTTTGCTGCTATTGGATGGCATCTGGCATACATCTGCAATTAGTATGTTTTTTTCAGCGACATAATGACTGTAGTGTGAAGGAGAACGTGAAGGATCGCACAACCTGGTAAAGATACCAAAAAAGCCCTCGCATACAAGTATTACAAGTGCTACGAGGGCTGTTGCAGGAAGTAGAGGATGCTTCACTTTAGTAAAGTTTAACCTTTATATTCCAACTCCGTGAAATACTCGTAGAAGTAGGGTATAGTCTCAATTCCCTTGAAGAAGTTGAAGAGCGGATAGTTCTCGTTGGGGGCGTGGATGGCGTCGCTGCCGAGACCGAATCCCATCAAGATGCTCTTGATGCCAAGAATGCGTTCAAATCCTGCTACGATAGGAATACTTCCGCCGCTGCGTGTCGGGATGGGGCGTTTGCCAAAGGTGGTGGTAAGAGCCTTTTCAGCGGCCTTGTAGGCATTCATTTCAAGAGGACTGACGTATGCGGCACCGCCATGAGAGGGAGTGACCTTTACTGTTACGCAGTCGGGAGCGATACTTTCGAAGTATTCTTTGAAGAGCTTGCTAATCTTCTCAAAGTCTTGGTTGGCAACGAGACGGGTGGAAATCTTGGCGTGAGCCTTTGAAGGCAGAACGGTCTTGGAGCCTTCGCCTGTGTGACCGCCCCATATGCCGCATACATCGAGGCAAGGACGTATTCCAGTGCGCTCGGTGGTGGTGTAGCCCTTCTCACCGTGGACCTCTTTGATGTCGAGGCTCTTTTTGTAGTCCTCCAGATTGAACGGAGCCTGAGCCATCAGAGCACGCTCTTCGTCGCTGATGACTAGAACGTCGTCGTAAAAACCAGGAATGGTGATGTGGTTGTTCTCGTCGTGGAGGCCGGCAATCATTTTGCAGAGGATGTTGATGGGGTTGGCTACGGCACCGCCGTAGATGCCAGAGTGCAGGTCGTGGTCGGCACCGGTGACCTCAACGTCCCAGTAGCAGAGCCCACGCAGACCGCTGGTAATGCTGGGGGTGTCCTGTGCAATCATACCCGTGTCGGAGACTAGGATAACGTTGGCTTTGAGCATCTCTTTGTGCTCCTCGCAGAAGCCGTAGAGGCTGCCGCTGCCGATCTCCTCTTCGCCCTCAAGCATAAACTTGACGTTGCAGGGGAGTTGGCCAGTTTTGACCATAAACTCGAAGGCTTTTGCCTGCATAAAGCTCTGTCCTTTGTCGTCGTCGGCACCGCGAGCCCATATTTTGTCGTCCTTGATGACGGGTTCGAAAGGCTTGGTATTCCACAGCTCGAGGGGAGCAACGGGCATCACGTCGTAGTGGCCGTATACGAGTACGGTGGGTTTTGCAGGGTCGATGGTCTTTTCGCCATAGACTACGGGGTTGCCTGCGGAAGGCATAACTTCAGCCTTGTCGCATCCTGCGTCGAGAAGGAATTCTTTCCATTTGTTGGCGCAGCGTACCATGTCGTCTTTGTGCTCGCTTTCGGCCGAGATTGACGGAATGCGGATAAGTTCGAAAAGTTCGTTAAGGAAGCGATCCTTGTTCGCTTCAATGTATTCTTTTACGTTGTTCATATATGTAAAGTTTAAAGTTTTTTCTTGTAAAGTTTAAAGAGATTTCAACTATCAATTGTCAACTATCAATTGTCAACTTTCAATTATCAATTATCAACTGTCAACTATCAATTCTCTTTGTATCCTAATTTATTGGCTTGGTCGTAGTTGGCGGAGGCATTGGTTTTGTCTCCCATTAGTTCGTATGCGAGTCCGCGGTTGTGGTAGGCTTCGGCATAGTTGGGATCGCTGTCTATGGCTTTGCTGAAGAAATCTACCGCTGCGTTATAGTCCTCGTATAGCACCATCTCCATCCAGCCACGGTTGAACCATGCGTATTTGTTTTGTGGATCAATTTCGAGAATCTTAACGTAGTATTCGTTTGCTTTTTCGGCATCTTCAGCATCTTGGTAAAGAATGGCGAGACCGTAAAGAACATTGATGTTGTCAGGTTTGAGGGAAAGTGCTGTGGTCAGGTATTCCAGACCGAGTTTGTTGCGATGTTGAGCATAGAGCATCCCAAGTTCCTCGTATGCTGGCTCGTAGTCGGGGTAGAGCTCTATTATTCGACGGAAATATCCCACAGCGTTGGTGGTATCTCCGGTCTCTTTGTAAATGAAGCCTTTCATAAAGAGAGCCGTCTGGTTGTTTTTGTCTTGGGCGGTAACTTTGCTAAGGTTTTCCATTGCACGGTCGTAGTCTTTGCTGTAGAAGGCAATTTCTCCCATTTTCAGGCAAGCCTCAAAATTTTCAGGGTCAATGCGTAATGCTTCTTGAAGAGCGGTATAGCTGTCGCCAACATTTCCGAGACTGAAATGTGCGTCACCAAGGGCGGTGTAGTATTCGCTTTTTGTATTGTCGATTTCTATTGCCTTTTTGAGATCTACAATGGCATCCTTGAAGTATTGGGAGAGGCTTTTTTCCTTGCCGAGAGTGATGAGCAACATTCCTCTTTGGTAGTGTAGGTCGGCGTTGTTTTTGTCTTTGTCAATTTTTGCGTCAAGTTCTTTGAGAGCCTCCTCGCGAGGCATGTTGTCGACAGAGTTGTTGTTACAGGCAACCATAATGGTACCCATGGCAATCAAAAAGCAAAATTGGAAGAGGAGAGTGAAACTTTTTTTTCGCATTGTGAAAATATTTAAAAAATATATTATGTGATAAGATTTTTATTTATCTGAATAATAATAAATTAACATCTTTAACCTTTAACCTTTAACCTTTAACCGTTATCAAAATGAAACTTTTTTTGCGTAATAACGTAAACAAAGGCGTGCTTACTTATTTCAAAGATGTATTTTTGGCGGGACGACTCAATAGTTGTCCTGCTTTTTTTAACGAACACGTTTTATTGCGAAATATCGCGAAAAAAACATAAAAATGCGAAAATTTTTTCGTAATTTTTCGCTTTTTCGGTGTTTTTCGCAATCAAAAACATTTGAGCGTTAGCGAAAAAGATTTGTGTAAATTCGTGCTATTCGTGTTCAAGTAAAAACAAGCGTTAGTGTTATTTCGTGTTCAAAAATCTTTTTATAAGAGTAGCCAAGAAAATCGGTACCGCTATCGCCAGTATTGCTGTCACGAAGAAAAATGGGGTGAATGTAATAGTGCCCGCATGGATGGACGAGTGAACCAACCGTGCGCAACCCCAGATGATGAACATCTGCAGAAGATATATCCAGTAGCAGTTGATGGATATTGAGGTAAAGATTGTGCGTGTGAGTTTCGCTTTTTCAAGTGCCATGGAGAGCAGGTAGAAGAACGGTAGGGCAGTGACACCGGTAACTGTGGTCCACCAGCCAAGTTGCGGGAACTGGAAACCAATTTTTAGTCCTTCGCTGAACACCCAGTCGGAGAAGGCCAAGAACGGCACTGAGAGCAGTCCCCACAGCCAAACTTTAACATTGCGGATTTCATCAATCCATTGAGCGCAAAGCACGCCGAGACAGTAGAAGAATGTGTATTGGCAGAACTCGTGTGAGGCGAGGAATGTGTTGCCATCAACCATAGCGAGAAACATTGCTCCGATGCAACAGATGACTTGTGCTATCTGCGGTAACTTGAAAAACAGAGGCGAAACGAGGTAATATCCAAAGAGAATGTAGATATACCAAAGGAACGACGCCTCGCTCCAGCGCGGATAGAGCAAAAGAGTTTTTAGCGATTGGCCTACATATTGCCAGTTGAATGCAAAACCCTTGACAGTACAGGCGATTAAATCTACTGTAATTCCGATGATTATAAACCAAATAAAGAACTTCTTGAATTTACGCCAGATGTATTTACCATAGTCTTTCAGATTGTAAACCCCTTTGTAGGTATAGCGTATAAGAAACGCGGAGAGGAATACAAACATCTCCATATGGAATGAATATATCCAGTTGTGGAGACTGTTTGAATACCATTCGGGTTCGAATCCGACGCTGAAGTGGCCGAGCACGACCATCAGCATCGCAATGCCAATCATAATATCAATTCGTACAAGACGGTGGGTAGGTGATGTTGGCTTGCTGTTATTATTAATATTTGACATGTTTTTGTGTTTAATTAATATCTGCGATGTCAGCGCTTTCAGTGGAAATTTTTTTTGAGCGTTCGCGAAAAAAGATTCGTGTTAATTTGTGCTATTCGTGCTCGTTTTCAAACAGTATCAATAAAATTGCGTTCGGCTTTGGAGAACAGCAGCAAGCCGACGAACATCGTAACTACCAGGCAGCCGAGGCAGTAGAGCAGACCGGTCCAATCCATCGTTCCTATGCCTGTCAGCGAGTAGCGCCATGACTCGAAGACACCGCTCAGGGGATTGAGTCGAATAATCCAGCCATAGCTTTTGTTGGCCGTGATGCTCATCGGGTAGATGATAGGCGTTGCGTACATCAACAGGCTAATGCCGAATCCGACAAGGTTGTTCAAGTCGCGATATTTCACCGTCATTGACGAGATAATCATACCCCACGACATAGCTGTGAGTGCTATCAGAAGCAGGTATACAGGAAACATCAGTAACTCCCATCGTGGACACAGTGGAGCGCCTGTGATGACATAATAGACATAGATGATGATGAGCAGCAGCGCTTGAATTCCAAAGGTGACCAGTGACGATGTCATACCGGCCAGTGGAATTATGAGTCGTGGAAAGTAGACCTTGCCGAAGATTCCGGCATTTGCAGCCAGCACGTTGCTGTTCTGCCCGAAGCAGGCATTGAAATAGTTCCACATAAGGATGCCGCTTAGGTAGAATACAGCCTGCGGCACGCCACCGGTTGATATGCCCGCCAGTCCACCGAATACGAACATGTACATTATTGTGGTAAAGATAGGGCTGATGAAGAACCACGCAAGTCCCAGCACAGTCTGCTTGTATACAGTAACTATATTACGTCGCACGTAGATACTGAACAGGTCGCGGTACTCCCACATCTCGCGCAGGTTGAATTCCATAAACTTCTTCCGCGGTTCAAGAATCGCGGTCCATTGTTCGTTGTTGTTTTCAGTCATTTAATATAAAGGTTAAAGTTTAAAGGTTAACGGTTAAAGATTCTTCTTGTAACGGTTAAAGTTTAAAGGTTAAAGTTTTTTTTTGTCAATTCTTCTCCGACCAGTTTTGCCGTAGCAGGAGTCCAATGTGTATCGTCAGCGTAATAGATGTCTTTGACACCTTTTTCAACCAAAGGACGAAGTGTCCGCGCTGGGTTGTATACGTATGGTAATGTGTCAAAAGGAGAATTGTTGTATAAAATAGAGAAAAAGTTATTCGGCTCGGTAGTGTAAGGTGCGTAAATAGTCGATTTGTTTGGAGCGATTACATAAAATAGAGTAATATTGTATTCGGATGCAATATAATGGAGTTGGTTTAGTTTGTTGATGGCTCCAGATATGAATTCTTCAGAATAATGAATGGTGTCTTCGTAGTAGCTAAAAAGATTGTCTTCGTCATCTTTTGCGGAAAAACATTGTCGATTTAGTTTTGATTTTACGGTTTTATTATCCTTAATACCTAAGCGATACTGATAATATGACATTATTTCCTTATCAAAACTTTTCTTTTGTGTGCTTGTAGAGTGTTTCTTGCCTTTCTGTAGGTCTTTGAATGACGGAGGATTAGTAGAGTCAAGCCAATATAGACGAGGAATGCAATATCGTTCAGCACATTCAACAATCATTATTTTGGGCAGTTTTGACTGTGGCGCATTCATAATGAATCCCAATGCAGCCTCTTCAGGAGCAAGGTCGAGATTGTACAATACGTTGGCGATGGGTACTCCAAAATATTCCGTCACAGGCTGAAGAAAACAATAAGGGCGACGGTTTGAGAATGAGTCACCAAAGCAGAGAATTAAAGTACTGTCTGGTAAATCTGAAATCTCGATGTCTTTGACCATTACTGAATCCGGTGTAACATCAAATCTATCGTGGTATCCTTTTTCGAAGAAAACCTTTGCCATTTTGCCCAAGTCTCCTGAACAATCCCTGTTGACAGACAACAATAAATAATTGAAGACCAATAACAGCACTGGTAAAAAGAACAAACAAATAGCAAAGACAAACTTTTTCATCACTTAGAACTGGAAGTAAATGAAAGTTTCACTTTCAAAGGAGAATAACAAGATGCAGATAACAAGTGTGTAGTAGATAAAATAACGTATCCAGCGTTGTTTGATTGTGCTTATTACTAGTCCGTGTTCCTTTGTGCGTGTGATCCATTCTGTTATCAGCATAAGTAAAATGAATATCAGGGTGAGACCTGGTATTTGAGGCTTGGAAACAAGACTACGGCTAAGGATGTGCGAGAAATAATCGGCAGCTTGTCCGATACTTTCCGCGCGGAAGATAATCCAACCAATAACAGCGAGTGCAAAGGTCAATATCATTTGCAAGAGTTCACGCAGTGATGGCAACATTTTTCTTTTTGCCACAACATCGGTATTACGTCTGTTTTTCCCAAGCAGAATCAGTGGCAGGAACAGCAGGGCGTGATATGCACCCCAAGCCACGAAAGTCCAGTTTGCCCCGTGCCACAGGCCGCTGACAAGGAATATTATAAAGGTGTTGCGGACAATCTTTGCTTTAGACACACGGCTGCCACCCAGTGGAATGTAAAGATAGTCGCGGAACCATGTTGTTAACGATATGTGCCAGCGACGCCAAAACTCAGCGATGTCACGGCTGAAGTAGGGTACATTGAAGTTGCGTCTTAAACGTATACCGAACAATTTTGCAGTACCGATTGCGATGTCGCTATATCCAGAGAAGTCGCCATAAATTTGAAAAGTGAAGCAGATGGCAGCTAAAACTAGAGTGCTACCGCTCTGATTTGCGTAGTCGCTCCATACATTGTCAACAAAGACAGCGCAACGGTCGGCTATGACCATTTTTTTGAAGAAACCCCACAGCATCTGGCGACATCCATCGACGGCTGTAGCATAGTTGAATGTGCGTTTTTTCTCAAATTGTGGCAGAAGATTGGTAGCCCTTTCAATAGGGCCGGCAACCAACTGCGGAAAGAAACTCACGTATGCGAAGAATGCAATAGCGTCGTGGGTCGGCTCCAGTTTGCGGCGATATATGTCAATACTGTAACTCAGAGCTTGGAAAGTGTAGAAACTGATTCCTACAGGGAGTATGATATTGAGTAGCAGATGGTCGGCACTTAAGGTCGGGAATAGGGCAACAAACGATTCGATGAAAAAGTTATAGTATTTGAATACTCCAAGAATCAGAAGATTGACAACAATATTAGCCGTTGTAATTCTTTTGGTACGCAGGTGTCCTCGCCTGCGATAAAAATGGTTATCGTCTTCGTTAAGGTTATCGTTTTCATTTTGGATCTTCCCAATCCAAATCCCCGAAGCATAACTGCAGGCAGAAGTGAAGGCAATAAGAATCAAGAAACGCCAATCCCACCAGCCATAGAAGAAATACGACGCGATTACCACAAAAGCGTTCTGCCACTTAAGTTGCCCTTTCAGCAGCCAGTATATGGCAAAAACAATGGGCAGAAAAATAAGGAATTCTATTGAGTTAAAGAGCATAAATTTCTATAATATAAATTGATGTATAGAAATATTAAGTTTCTTTTTTCTTACCCACACATAACGGCAGGTACTTGTTTAAGAAGAGAATTATTGGATACAGTGTTGCTGTTGTCAAGATGAAATTTGCGAAGCCGATTAGGTTGTCTCCGGTTATTCCGAATAACCTGAAGAAGATACCTCCATAAACAATAGATATTAGCATATGTAATCCCAAAACAATCAATGAATTTTGCCCATAGAATCTAAATGTTTGCGCCGTAAAACCTTTCCCCTTTATAAATGAGAAAAATAATACTGACAAGATAACGAAGGAGATAACACTTATTTCGTATGTTGTATTATACAGTAATGAATTATTTATATGTGGTATGAGAAAAGACAAAATAGCAAACAGGGAGATACAAACAATAGCTAATACTACTTTCCACTTTCTTTCGAAAATTGTGATTGAAATGAGCCATTTCCCAACAATGTCACCTAATGCGAAATAAGACATCCAGAAAACCGACTGGTTAATCAATAAAGGGGTTTGCAATGAGCAGATTTGATTCTTGAATAGAATGATGATTATGCAAATTGATAGAATAAACCATTTTGGCAATCTGCCAATTATATAATACATCGATTGTATGATTATAAGGGCAATAAGAAACCAAAGTGGTCTGTTGATGGTAATGTGGTCAATATAGCTTTCAATCCGAAAAATGTCGAATATACAAGTCCATTCAAAACCATTTATTGCGTGGTTTTCAAAACAGAACCGTGCTATTTGGAAAATGAATGAGACAAAATAAAAGAATATAAAAGGAATAATGATCCTGTAAAATATACTTCTGAAGAACTGTTTCGGAGGTTTTTGTTTGAAAAAGATTCCTGAAATAAAGAAAAAAATTGGGACGTGATAGTAATGATCTATGATTCCTGGATGAGGTTGATTATACCATACAATCCAAAGAATAGCAAAACCTTTCAGTAAATCAAGGAAGTCAATTCTGTCGCTAAAGTATAACGAAGATAGGGTTTCTATCTTTTCCATTAATGTGTAAATAGTTTAATAGCTTTTTCAACAGCAATTCCCAGCAAAACCAAAAATAACGGATATACAGGAAGCAATAGTCTTTCGTGAGCTTCGCTTGCAAATAGTACAATCCCGATGCATTGAGCAGCAGTGGAAAGGATAATAACAGTCGCTATAAGCGGAATGGTACGCTTTTGTACAAAATAACCAACCATTGCGAGGCAGGAAATCACGACGATGCTATAAAAGATAGATAGCGGAAGAGCCAAGAAAAGAGAACTGCCAAAAAGAATGGCCGACAGAGTCGTGTGTGTGTTTACAGAGGCATTGAAGCGTTTGTCGAAACTACCTATGGTAATCATCAGTTGATGTCTTTGCAGTGTGCTTTTTGATGCTTGTTTCATTTCCTTACAACCTTGTGTAATCAACTTAAGGTCTTTGTGGTTGGAATTTACTGCATTGTAGATTGGTGAGTAGTTTCCGCCCCATTCTGCATCTAACTTTTTAATAACTTCTTTCGCCTTCTGATCAGAAACCTTGTCGATGTCCCAGGCACCACTGCGTTTTAGGTTGTATATGTCGTTGCATACAAAACTGATGGAAGAAGTGAAAACACCATACTCTTTTTCGTATGCTTTGCAGTAGCCGAAATAGGCGGTGATGCATAGCAGGGTGAAAACAAAGGAAAGCGTTTGTATTAGCCGTCGGTTGTTTCTTATCCAAAGAATAATCCAAATAAAAGGAAGGATGGCAAAGAGGAATATAAATGACGGGCGAAGGAAGACGAAGAAGATTGTAAGTAATACAATACCGATAGACAGCCTAAAGGTGGGCTTCTCAATGTATTTGCACATCATATCTACAATAATGATACATCCGGAAATGCTCAGTGACTCAGTCATCATCTCGTTGCACCATCCTGGGGCAACGCAAATAATATACATAAAAGGAACAAACCATTGTATAAAGCGGTTTTTGATAAAAAGTTTTGCAATATTCCGAAGAGATACAACTGAGATAAGATAGATAATGCTCTGCAGGATGATAATTCCCACAATGCCGCCTTTTTCGCCGAAGAACACGCAGGATAGTTTGAGCAAAAAAGGATAGACTGGGGTCCTCAGACAATCTATTTGTCCATTCCATAAATGCTCCCCTGCCAAGAAATAATAGTATTTGTCAAAACCATCTATTCGTGGCGTGAGGTCATATAGCACCAACACGGCAATAGCGACAAGCCAAAAAAATATTGAATAATTATTGCAGAATGTTATCTTTTTCATATTTGTATCCATAAATATTTACAATACAAATATATAATATTATTGTTAATGTTTATAAAGTCCTTAACCTTTAAACGTTAACCTATAACCGTTACCAAGTTTACTTCTTCCCAAACATCCATTGGATATGTTTTAGTTTGAAAAAGTGAAGAACTAGTGAGAAAACAATTAGATATAAGGTAAATAAAGCAAACAAAAAGGGCACAAAGCTAATAATAGTGTGGGTGTATCTGAAAATGGCCTCAATAATGGATATAATGATGATATGTGTACAGTAGAACTCCATTGCGTGCTTTCCGAAAAACCTGAGCGGAGCAACGCAAAGGCAAGGAAAAGATTTAAATAGGACATTTAACAAAATGCAACCCGCTAAAGCCCAAGGAAGTGAAACCAATGTTGGACTAAATAATCCATCTCTGAAATTAATATCAGTATTTATGAAAAATAAGCCGATATATATTAACACACAAAATACAATAGTCTTTTTGTCATATTGCAGTTCTTTAAGAATATGACCTAATGAATAGAATAAAAGACCAAGAGGAATGTTGTAGAACCAATATGGTCTGAATCCTATGTCTTTATTGAGAAAAAAAAGTCCTATTGCCATCAAGGTAATAACAATAGTAGGGAAATGGCATTTACGCAATAGTGAAAATGCGACTTGAACAACAAAAAGGGAAGGCAGAAACCACATAGGGGTGTTTCCTCGGAGTGTTCCAAAAACATATAAAAACCCCATCTCGTATGAAAAACAGGTCTTTGGTTGTTCAATAATCAGATAGCAAATGAATCCAAGAACGTTAAAGACAACAGCCGGAATAAATAGTCTTCTAAATCCTAAAATAATATTATCTTTAATGCATCTGTCTTTGTAAAACATACCTGATTTAAAGAAGAACCAAGCCATAAAGAATGAGAGTGGATGAAGTATTGGGTAGAAGATAGGAGAGTCATAGATGGCTGATACACACAGATGGAAAAACATCATATGAAGAATCATAAGTCCGTGTGCACAATCCAAGTGGTCCTGTCTCGCTGTTGAATTGTTAGTCATAAGTGATGCGCCCTATAAGTTTGTTTTGTATTTATTAAAATAATCTTTTGTAATTATTTTGTTCGACAGTAAAATGGCGTCATTTTCGTTAATTGGTCGATTGTTTCGCAAGGAATAATCTAGGATATTAAGACCAAAACCTTTCCAATAATACTTATTGCATCCGGACAAATGCAACAATGTTGGATAAATATCCATTTGGTAGAGGGTGTCGTCGATTACCTGTTTTTTTTCGATTTGTGGAGAGTATATGATTAGAGGAAGATAACCTTCTTCTTTCGGGACAGGTACATTATGCTTTTGTGCATAAGCCTGAAATTCATTTAGTAATGTTTTCTTGAAGACAGTATGATCCCCAGTAATTATTATTGTGGAGTTTTTGAGATTAGTGTCCTGTTCAAGTTTTTGTAAAAACATACCCAAGCAACTGTCCATATAGTGGATGCAATTCAGGTAGTTTTTTATAGTTTGTGGAATATCGTTTGAAAAACGTAATGGTCCGTTAGACCCCTCTTCAAAAGGCAGATGAGATGAAACGGTTATGGCAAGTACAAAGTCGGAACTATCGCATTGTTGGCACAGATGCTCAAAAACATCATGATCTCTCCATGTTTTTCCGGTTTGTTCGCAACTATATGCAAATCCGTAGCTTTTGTTCATTGTGTGTTGATTCCAAATAGTAGGACAGGGGTTGATGATTGTGCTTTTGGAATACAGTTTCGCAATAGACGGATAGGTGTTCTGACCATAACGCATACAGGCGGCTCCGCGGCTTATGGGCAGCAAACCGCTTAGAATGGTCATTTGTCCATCCCCGGAATTGCCGGCTTTGGCTTGACTTTTGACGTGAGGAGCGTATATAGTATGTTGATAATTGATGAGTTTATTTATGTTGGGTGCGATTACCTGTCCTTCTATTCCATCTGGGACTAATGTCCAACTTTCTAAACTTTCCACTAAAATAATGTACATATTATTTTGTGGAGTCTGTTTTTTTGGATTTCTTTCGATGAAAAGACTCAGTTCCTTTTCTGTAGGTGGTGTGTATGAAGCGTTTTTTTGCCACACAATGTAATCACCTATTATCATTGGAATATATGACACGATGGAGTAGTGGTAAACGACCATTGGCGTTAAATATGCCGCATTCAGTCCTATTTCAATATAATTTTTTGTGCCATATAATGGATTTAAACTTTCAATAAACGTTGGTGTTTTTCCGCTTCCAACCCAGTAGGGCGTTTCGCCTTCTTTGGGTTTGTCATAGAAATATCTGTATCCCGACAACAATTCTATTCCTACAATAACGATTCCCCATGCAATCCATCGTTGTCTTCTGTTTATTAAAGCGTTTTCATTGTTTTTATTCTTTTTTAAAAACAATAGCAATAGTCCATAGAGCAGAGTGATTAATGGAAAAACGAGTGCTTTTAAATTGAAAAAAGGTGTTATGGAATTCCAAAAACCATTTAGGTTGTTGGCAATAAATATTTCGTTTAAAGTGAGAAACAATCCGTATGCACCATTATAAATTAGATTTGCAATACACCATATATCTATCAGTATTTCAACAATAATAGTCCACCAATGTCTTCTAGTTAAAAAGGAGAAACTTGCTATAAAGCAGGCTGGTAGTAATTTGGGCATATAGAAAAGCAGGAAGTCTAAAGGTGCTTTCCATATTGAGGAGAATGAAATTAGATGGGCAACAAAAATCTGAAATACGACACTCTTAATAAAGATGGTCAGTGCGATAAATGTAAAAATCCACCACCCATATGTGCTTTTATTCTGACGTTCAATATCCATTATTGTGAATGTGTCTTTGTTCGTTACGAATAACTTTTAACCTTTATTACGGATTCTTCCAAACATCCATTGGATGTGTTGTAACTTGAAAAAGTGTAGAATAAGTGAAAATACAACAAGATAGGCTGTAAATACAATCAACTCAAATGCAACGTTTGAAATAAGTTTTTCGTTGTGCTGTAAATAACCTTCCGCTATGGTAATAATTATCATATGTGTGCACAAAAACTCCATGGCGTGTTTTTGAAAAAATCTTAAAGGGGCTACGCATATAAATGGGATGAATTTGAACAAAACGTTTATTAATATGCATCCAGCCAAAGCCCAAGGAATTGCGATGACAAAAGGTTTGAATCTTCCAAACATAAAATCAATGTTTGTATGAATGAAATAAAAGCCAGAATAGATAACAATGCATACAATTACTACGATACGATTATATTGTAGCTCTTTAAATAGATGCCCCAATGAGTAAAACAATAGACCTAAAGGAATGTTGTATGCCCAAAGTGGTCGCAATCCAAGATATTTATTAAAGAATAGCCAGGCAAATGATATAACTGCAATTATGGCGGGATTCAGATGTGTTTTATGTGTCTTATTAATCAGAAAGATCAGAGAGTATACTATTTGAACCAAATATAACGACGTAAGAAACCACATTGGACCAATACCTCTGAATGCTCCCACCACATATAAATAATCTATTTCGTTTGAGAAAGTTGTCTCAGGCCGTTTTGCAATCAGATAACATACAAAACCAATTAGGGAGAAAATCAAAGCAGGAATCACAAGTCGTTTTAATCCGAGAAGCAATACTTCTTTTATTTTTCTGTCTTTATAAAACATTCCTGACTTGAAGAAAAACCAGGCCATAAAGAAGGCAAATGTGTGCAGAAGAGGATAATAATAAGGAGTGTCTTGTATTATTGATCCACACAAATGATAAAACATCATATGTAGAATCATCAGTCCGTGTGCACAATCAATATGGTTTTGCCTTTTTTCGGTTAGTGCTGTCATATACTATACAGGGATAGTTATGTGGTTTACCCAAAAAGTGTTGTATTCATATTTCCTCCATGCGTGGCAACCGAAAGGGAGTTGTCCTGTTGCTGAATACAAATAGGATGGCTGTTTTTCGAATGCAAAATGGCAGGCCTCTTCTGAGGACGGCATATTTGCTTTCAGTTTTGTATTTGCAAGAAAGATACTTAAAAAAATATCTTCATACAGTGTTTCATCTTTTTTGTAGTAAGAAATAGTATTTTGGTAACCAAGAGAATAGAAAATACTGTAAGTTTTGTTTTTTAAGGTTGGTTTTAGATTCAGTTGTTTCGCTTTTCGAACTGGGCCTCGATGGCTTAAAACATCAATAAAATGCTGAACACGACGCAAAGAAAAACCGCCATTTCCAACGCCGGCAAACACCAATTCTCCTTTTTCGTTCTCCTCAATCCATGGTGCACCGATATAGTCATAACTTTTTTCGCACCATTCATCCAGCTCATCACGGAATACCCATGCATCGAGCTGATAGATGAGCATATACTCATAATTGGCAAAACGTTTATAAAACGATTTGTCCAGCATCAAGAGATTGTATCCTTTTATGCCATCAAAGAAACGTGCGGAAAAACGCTCTATAAAGCAAGTCGCCCCGTTGTCAGATAGTGTTTTTGTATATACTGCAACATTCAACCCTTGTGGACAAACTATACAAATCGGATGACTCTTGAGAACCGATGCACATTGTCGCAAAGACATTTGCTCGTCAACGGTAAGAGTTTCTTTGTGAACTGGTATTACAACGACATTTTTATTACCACACATTTCTTTTGTTACGGATATTATTTGAACACTGAATAATTCGTGTGCATTCGAGTGATTAGTGTTCGATTATTACAGACCCTAATGATATAAATCTTATCCGTTAAATCAGAGACATCCGTGTTTTTTTAAAACACGAATTGCACGAATCAAACGAATAGTTATACATCATACCTCTCACTTCAAACATCTTACTTTGAATCAACGTTGACAATGCCCCTCATATCTTCTAGTGTTTTTTTCGCTTTTCGTTCATCTAATCCGCTCTTTATGGCCACTTGGACAATGTCTTTCTCGGTAGGATTGATATTGCTGTTTATCGTAGTAGTGTGATAGCCATTAAAACCGTTGCTCGGCAGTAAGTCATAAGCAGGGCTCATTTGCCAAGAATTATCTATATAGATGAACGAGAAGTTTTTGGCGTGATCATCTTTGTTCCCGATAAGGTAATTGAAAACCATCAGTCGAAACATTCTCCACACTTCACTTTCTTTCGATGTCAGGATACGTGTAAGTTGCATTAACTGCAAATAATCAAGAGAAGGTGTTCTATAGTCTGCACCGAGAAGACCTGCGGCTGATATTGTGTGGAAGCGAGTGCCGTCTTCACTACGGTCAAAACGCTTTACGCCAAAGAACCTTTCTTCGAAAAGTTTGGTTTCAGGCATTTCAACTCCACATTTTTTTGCGAGAAGTGAATAGTTGTATTCTTTTATACCAAGATTTGGATCATCGTATTTCGCAGGGAATTTTACTAACCACTCACAATCATTGAACTTTACAAATATTTTCGGTCTGGCACCTCCAGGAGAGCCTCCACGTTTCCACAATTCTTCGATTGATGTATTGTCGTTTTTTTCAGATGAAAGAAGTTTATTGATTTCCGATTCTATACTGAGAAAATCAACCTTTTCATTAGAGTATGAGGATGAATAGTCTGGTTGAAACGTTAGGGCCCCTCTGCCGTTTGAGCCAACGAAAGCCAGAAGTTCAAGTATTGATACTGAATTGGGATTGTATCCCTTACTCCTTATCAGTCTGTCTAAAAGCAACATTCCCCATCCGTCGGGTAGTGAGTCGTCAAAGACACCAAAATTTCCGTTAAAAGGAGAACGTTTAGCAAGGAATACACCTTTTTGCAATGGCAATTCAAAAGGGGAAATGGAAAATCCGTTTTTCAGCCATCCGTTATCGTATTGAAAAGCGCAGATGGAGTCTTTAGTTAAGGCCAATTGTCCTACAATACTATTGCCGGTGGAGACTATTATTTTCTCAATGCTATTCATTTTTTTTCCCCCTCTTTCGAATAGTAGTCTTTGATGTATTTACCACGTCGTCAATGCTGTTGTATATGGGTTCGGAGAACAATGTGTCAAAATCTTTGTGCTTGTTCATTGCCAGAGCGATACGAGCAAGGGTGTCGAGGGCAATCTCTCCAGTGCGTTCAAAACGTCTGTAAGTGGATATATTGATATCTGCCAGTTTGCATAGTCCTACTTGAGTGAGATTCATCTCAAGCCGACGTTGTCTTACTCGTTTTGCGATTGACAAACAAACATCCTTAGATGTTGGCGGTGTAAGTGATAATATTTTATCAATAGAATCCATTTTACGCATCAACTAATTATATATTGTTATTTAATAACGTATCATAACTGAAAATATTATATTTTTTCTTTTAACTATTACGAGTAATACGTTATTGCTTGCAAGATTATATTATTGGGGGCAATTAACTAATTCGTGTACATCCGTTAGATTCGTGTTCGAAAGCAAAAAATGGTTTATTCAGCTTTACCTGTAATTAGAGAACGAAGGGATAATCCTTTTGTCCTGGATTATTTTGTCGTGGTATTTAAGGCAAAGAGGATGGAATATGGCACCCAGAATACGTTGCCATGGAATGGGATAACCATTTTCCTGTCCCATTGGGTCGATAGCGGGATGTTTCTTTAATTCTTCATAGAAATAGTCGAGGCGTTTGTTTTGTTCGGTAAACCATTCATCTGTGAACTTTGTTTGAGGTCTGCAAATGTAGGCACAATTACCCGCCAAGAGAGGCCAACGTTTTTTTACCTCTTTTCTAATGACAGGCTCTGCAACGTCAATATAGGCAGAACACTCTTCGTTCAGTTCTTGATAACCTAATATGTATTTGTCTGAATTGTTTAACTTCTCAAAGCATTCCAACCAAGAACTGTTTATGGCTTTAATATCGCAATAACCGCCACCATAGAAGTGCATAAAATAGCATCTAAGATAATCTGCTTTATGAACAAAGGATAAATATTGAAATGCCGGATGAAGTGGGTGATCTGGTAAGATGTAGTCTGATAGGTTGTCTGGTGTAATCAGTTTTACAGGCACACCGGCGTTTTGACAGATTGAATCATAGCATTGTTTACGATTCTCCGACATCTCGTTTGTACCTGTCCAAAAACAATAAATCACCTTTTCGACAGGTTTCGAACAATTTGCATCGTCAGAGTTGGAATTATAAGAAAGGAACGTATCTGTAAACCTATTGTCATTGAAATGGTAGGGTAGAAGACGGTAGCGGATGTTTTTGAGGTGTTCTTTTGTTTTGTTCAATAAGTTGCCGATCCAACGGGTATGCCATTTGATGAATTTCCATGGATGTATAATGGCGTTGCCGATGCGATATGGCTTGGATGCAATAGCTCTTTCGCGAGAGTTGACGATAGTCTCTTGGAATAGTTTGTAACTGTATTTTTCGGGATTCAAACCACGTCGAATGCAGGCCTGATGATATACAACAATGTTCCAATATAGGCAAATGTAATTGTCAGCTCCGTGACTGACAGATTTGTCGGAAATGCGATAGTTGTATAAAAACTTATCCAAGACTACCCATTTGCCAACTTCCTCCATAAGTAGAAGCAATTCTTGATCGTCACCGTATGGATTGTTTTTGTTCAAACCTTGAGTCTGTTTGTAAAAAGATGTTTTGAAAGAGACAAATGCCTCTGGTTGAAAATCACCGTTGGTTAAATAGCTCTCACTGTTGGGGATCTGAAGTAATCTGCTCTCGTACTGAATATTCATCTTCTCATCACATAGGTAATGACGTGATGAGACGATAGCAACATTTGGATTATCATGATGCGCTTTTACCATACACTCCAATGCCTCAGGCAACAACATGTCGTCAGCATCAAGAAACCCGAACAAATCGCCATTGCATTCCTCGATCAGACGCCATTTTGCATATGTGCATCCACGATTCTTGTTGTTGTAGAAGATGTGTATTCTATCATCATTTTCGTATTTTCGATAAATATCAGCCGAATTATCAGTAGACGCATCATCAACAATGATTATCTCCCAGTCGTTATATGTTTGGGCAAAAACACTGTCGATGGCCTCTTGAAGATATTGGCCGTTGTTATAGTTGGCAATTAGTACGGAAAACATTTACTCGGAATTCAAATAGAGGAAAAAATATGGAAAATAGAAAGAAATGTCAAAAAAACATATTATTCTGATTTTGTCCATCCAGGATAATATTTGTAGTGGACTCCAAGTTTACCCAACCAAGCGTCTTTCATCGCAGTTTTATATATTTCCAATTTTTCAGGTTCATTTTTTAATTCATTCAATTGTCTTCTGGACCAAGCGATGGCAGCTAAAGGATGATGCTTTTTCAACATATAAAGTTCATTTCTGTAACTGTAATAATCTTTCCAAGATATTTCGTTTGTAATGCGAGTATTGTTGTCATCGTGATAAATCTTTAATTCCGGTACACAGATTATTTTTCCTTGTTTTTTTAATCGAATACTGTGTTCTGTGTCGTCGGAGTGAATAAAGAATTCGGGATTAACCAGTCCAGCCTTTAAAAGAGTATTTTTTTTTAAAAAACACCCCACATAAGATAGAAAATCTATTTCAAACCATTCTTGTTCATAGTCTTCCAAATTAGAACGAGTTCTTTCATAAAACAATCCTTTGATAAGGTGATAACGACTTCGGTGAGTGGCATCAATTGTTCCATCAATTCTAAGAACAGTAGAACAAATAGCCGAAATAGTGTCCGTTTTGTGATTTGTTACAAATTGTTCGAATTTTTCGATCAAGTCTGGAGTAGGGTATGCATCATCATCGGCAAGCATTATCCAATCGGGATTGAGACTGAGTGCGAATTTTTGACCTTTATAAAAGCCACCAGAGCCACCTACATTTTTGTCAAGATGTAGAATATGTTTAGAATACGATGTCTGTTTCTCTCGCCATTCGTTTAGATATTCCTTTGTGCCATCATTGCTGTTATTGTTTACAACAATAATATTGCGTGGCTTGACAGTTAGGCTGTCATAACAGTCAAGAGCTTTTTTTAGTTTTTGCAACCGATTGAATGTGACTATAACAATATCAATGGTCATAATCTATTTGTAATTGTTATTTACTCCCTTATTGTAATAATATAAGAATTTTAAAAGTTCTCCAAAATGGAGTGTACGCACAAAAAATAAGGAATAATGACGTACGTCCTTGCATAATCGAGGATAAGCCCTGAGATATGTTTTGTTGATATATCCTAAATTTCTGTAATAATATTTTGATAATTGTTTTGGTTTTGTAAGTATTTTTTTGTTTATCCATCCCGGCCAAACTGTTTTCCATATTCCTTTTTCTTCTGGATGATAATGAATGGCATTTGTAACAGTTGTTGGGGTATATCCTGCTTTTTTTATCCTTAGTTTATATTCTTTTTCATCTCCCCAAATGAACATCTCTTTTTTAATAAAACCAACTTGTTCTATGACGGTACGATGAATCAATGTACCGTTGAAAGGATGAATATCACCTTCCCATATTTCATAGGCTTGATAGTATGCAATGGGATGCCCTTTGTAAAAAGCCATCATCGTGGGATCGTTTATGGAGGCTACAAGAGCATTTAAAAACAGCCTGCCGCTTTTTTTCGAATAATTTAGAAGTGTTTTCAACTGGTTTTTATCGGCGATGCCGTCGTCATCCATCATCCATATCCATTCATAACCATTGTCATACATGTATTTTTGACCACTGTAAAAACCGCCAGCTCCGCCGAGATTATCTTGATTTATTGTTATGACATCGGAAAGGCCCTCAAGATATTCCTTTGTTCCATCTGTACTGCCATTGTTCACAACAATGATGTCTAAAGATTGAATACTTTGTTCTTTAACGCTATTAATGCATAGTTTTAAGTCCGAAAGTCGATTGTGAGTAACTATTACAGCAGCAACTTTTTTTTCCATAATAGAATAAATAATTATTACTCAATTGAGTTTTAATCTATAATGATTCTCTATAATTAATATATTTTAGTATTATTGAATGTGTCCATTTGGGAAGATTGTAAAAAATAGTTGCTCTACTCCAGCATGTATCGTTACCTTTGGTACAAATCAAACTGAACAATGATTCCTTTTTTAGATATGGGAGTAAAATGTTATTGTCTTTTTGATAGCAATTCAACAGAGATTCGGTGTATTCTTTTGATGGGTAGTATGCAAAGAAACTGAATGTTGGAATTGCTAATTCGTGAAGTATTTTATAAGAATATGGTAAAAGACCAAGATTTATGTATATTTTTGCGTAATATTTCAAGATTTCCGTATGATAAGATTGCATTTCTTCAGTGTTTTGCTGAACACTGTCTTCGTTTTCGACAATGTAAGAGAAAACAGGGGTGACTGTGCCGTCATTAAGTTCATATCCAACAGTTCTTCTTCCGTTGTTTGATGAGAACACATTTTCAAGGATAGTAACAATCTTTTTGTTCTTGAATATTGGAGTGAAAAAATGATTGTTTTGAACATATTCTTCACGAATGGCACCTGTGTAAGTCGACTCATTTGTATAGAATGGACTATAGAATTTTATTAAAAAGAATCCATAAGCTTCATTATATCCAAAATCTGCTAATAATTCATTTATTTTTGAGAAAGATGTTCCTCCGGCTGCACTATCGATAATGGCAGCATAATAACTTTTTGAAGCCAACCCCTCCTGCTCAAAATATTTTATAATAATATCCGGTTTGCTGTCTGATATGGATTTGCGAGATACTCTTAGATATTTTATTTCTATTTCAGGGTATTTATGATTTATTTCTTTTGCAACCTGATACATCTGATATGTGTCGCGTGCGCAAAAGAAAAGTTTTTTTATCCCTTTTTGACGTGCTGATTCGAAAACATATCCGACAAATGATACATACAATGGGGCTATGATATCAAGTAAGAGTTTTTTACGAGGATGTTCCGTCAGATTGAAAAATAATGATCTAGAAATACCAGCAACTAGTTGCTGGTACTTAAGTATTGTAACACCACCAGTTTCAATCCATTTTTTTTCGTATGTACTATACTCGTGGTTTATTTTTACAGTTTTGATTCCTAATTTATGTGGGACTTTAATATCGCATTGTTTATTGTCTCCATAATGAGTCCAGTCTTTGTATGCGATTTTTTCATTGTTGTGTATGTATTCAAATATTTCACCATTATATTTTGATGCTCCAATATCACATGAAACAAACACTTTGTCGCCAGAATTGTATATCCCATTTGTTTCTAATATATCCGTTATAATATCGGTGGGTAAATACATATCAGAAATGAAAAAGATGTGATTTCCTTTTTTTCTTAACGAATCAATCAATTGTTTGGTTTTGTAGGCAGGAACAATTACCTCTCTTTCTAAAGCTATTTCTTTTTCTAAAATTTCAGATTTCGGGATGATATAAGGATTGTCATACGAAAAACAATCATAGATGTCATAAATATTTGTTTTATTATTGTTGATATAAGATTTATATTCAGCATTTTTTCTGGCAATAATAAAACCTTGTCGCTCATTTTCAGAGACAGGCTGATTAAAAACACGCAAAGAAAGAATGTCAAAAAAATTTTCAGGAGTTCCGCAAGTGCGTAACAAACAGGTGTCAAATATGTCAAAGGAATGATATTTCATAAGATGTTGTAATAAAATACAATAATTCAAGCTAAACCAATGATGTTATTTGCTACGTATTTTTTCTATTTTATTTAATAACCCGCTTAATAATATTATTGTTTTAGTTGTACAATTCATAATATATTTACACGATTTGTGGCTTTTGGTAAGTTTATCTATTTCCAAATACTTATTTCGCAATACCAAGTCATCTTTTACTTTTTTTACATCAAGAATATAAGAAGGGATGTTTTTTTCGGCAAATGAGAATAATATTTTATTATGTTCATCAATATGCATTTGGGTCACATTGGAACTCATCCCGTTAAAATCATAATAAGATATAAATTGATTTATATGTTCGAATGTTTTCCCTTCAAAAAGGAAATCCAAACAGAGAGCCCAATCTGCATATATTTTCAACGATTCGTCAAATTTATGGGCTTGGAATAGCTCTCTTTTGGAGAAAGAAGCTTGATGATTGATGAAGTTGTTAATAAAAAAATAGAAATCAATGTTTTGAGGAAATTTAACTATCTTTTCTCCCTTGCTTGTTACGTGAACAACATTTCCATATAGTATATCACCATAGTGTTGAGTATTAAAACATTTTTTTAGTGTGTCATTTTCATACAGCCAATCCCCACTGTTCAAGAATTGCAACCATTCGCCAGAGGCATGAGCGATGCCCTTGTTCATAGCGTAATAAATACCTTTGTCTGGCTCGCTACACCAATAGGCAAAGCGGTCGGCATATTGTTCAATCAATTCTTTGCTGCCATCGGTGGAGCCACCGTCAATAACAATCCACTCGTAGTCAGTGAAAGTCTGAGCAACCACACTATCGATGGTACGTTTTAGACCATCAAGATTGTTGAGGTTTACGGTTATTATGGAGAGTTTCATCGTTTCTGTTTGTCGTTTATATCAATGCTATTCCTTCGAATTTCTTTGGTTCTAGTCACGACCTATCCAAGGTGTTTGCATATTAAGAGTATGTTTGTACGAGTCTGGAGTAAGGTAATAGTATGGGTAGAGTATGCTTACATTATGCTTAGAGTATGTTTTCGTAGATTTGTTTCATTTTTTTTGCGGAGTTTTCCCAACTGAATAGTTTTAGGCGTTCTTTGCCTTTGGATATAATCGTTTCTTTGGTTTCTTGTGGTGCTTGGTACAATGAAATTAGTTGTTCGGCCAATTCGCCACGCCTGTTTATGTCAAAATATATTGCCGCGTCACCGCCCACCTCAGGAAAACAGCTTGCATTGTTGAGAAACACTGGGCATCCACAAGAGAATGCTTCAAGTATTGGCATTCCAAAGCCTTCGTATGCGGATGGAAAAACGAAAGCAACTGCGTTTTGGTACAAGGAAACCAAATCTTGTTCTGAAGAAAATAATTGGATAAAATGTTGTGTTATTTTGTGTTCAGAGAGTAGTTTCTGCTCTTCTTCTGAGAATGGAGAACCAGTACAAATAATATGCAGTTCGGGATGACTTTCTATAACAATGGCACATTCTTCAGCAAACTGAGTGAAATTTTTGTATCCCCATCGTGCACCAACATAAAGGATGTATGGAAATGCAAATAATGAGGGATGGATTGTTGATGGTGTATTTGGAGCACCGTGAGGAATAACGGTTATTTTGTCGGGGTTTATCTTAAGAATGTTTATAAGGTCTTCTTTGGTTTGTTGCGACGGAACGTGTATGGCAGATGCCAGAGGACAAAGTATGTTTTTATTGACAATTTGGAAATCGTGCCTTTGAAAGTATTGCGGAAACAGCTCCGGAATCATATCGTGTACGGTAAGCACGAAGGGTTTGCCTTTTAAGTAGGGGAGGAAGTATGAATCGAAGAATGTTGGTTCAAAGATATTGAAATTTTGACGTTTGAGCAGTTTTATGCAGTAATCCCTGTTGATATCCAATGCATAGTTTTTTATTCCTATTATTGAGAAAGCAACTTTAGTCAATGTGCGTTGTCCGGGGATTATTTTTTTTGCTTTCCAATATCGGTTGTAGGTGTAGTGCAAAGGTTTAATTCGCCCATCCTGTATGTATACATTATCGCTCTCCTTTAATCCTATTCGGCAAATACAATTTTCCCCCTGCAGATGCTTGATTAGCTCTGCATAAGAATTTGATACCCCACCGAAGCGTTGCATCTCAAAGGCTTGGTAGTCAAAGAGAATTCGCATCGCTATAGTTCTTCAATTATATTGTTTTCTATGTTCAGTATAGGCATACCTTTGATAACCGACAGCCTTTTCTCCCGAGAAACAAACGTAAGGAGTCCGTTGGCATTACGGCTTTCACGGAATTTACTTTCCACATAAGATTCTGAAACACTCTTCTCTTTGACGCATTCATTAAGAAGGTTTTTTCTTACAAAGAAAGCGTTCGCTCCATTGCTACAACATCCAATTAATGCGTATCCTTTTTGTTTTGCGAGATCTGTGAGCGCAGGAAGTGATGCTCCAAAATAGAGATTTGAATAATGGGCATTGGTGCGATAAAAGTTTTTTTCGTAAGGAATTGTTATTTTTCTTTCTTTACCAAAAACGCTATTGTATTCCACAATAAGGATAGAGGGATTTATTTTGCTGAAATCTATTGCATCCATTACGTGATAGTCATTCCCATCAATATCAATACTCAAGATGCCTATGTTTTGATATTTGTCAAGTAGTTTGTTGATGTTGTCGCAGTCTATGAATGCACAAACGGCCTCCAAATCATATTTCCAGAACCACTCCTGGCTTTTTACATTGGCGATGTTCTCTTCTGAACCATCGATAACCAAACCACTCCAATTGTTATTCATCATTAGGAAACGAGTATTTGCTTCATGATAGTCTTCTACACCGAATTCAACAAATACCTTATTCTCTATCTTGATATTGTTGACAAGATATTGAATAATGCCATCTTCTCCCCATTGGCTGAATATCTTGAATTCATAGTCGTGGATATTGTCTGAGGAAATCAATCTTTGTTGGTTGCATAATATTTTTCCAAGAGCCAAGATTTCTGTTTCGTTCTTTGGATATTCTGGGAGGGAAATCTGGGCTGATATTTGTTTGGAAATATGCCTTATAAGTCGTTTTGTTATCATTGAACAAACAGATTGTATATTTGTTTTTTTGAAAGAGTATGGTTTTGGGGTATGGCGAGTACATCATAGTAGTAGGGCAACCCGTCGACGATCGTGTTGTCAATATATGATTTTAAAAGTGCAGTATTATTAGTATCCACGTTGGCGAAAACAATTCCGAAGTTGTCGAATAATATGCATTCTTTATAGCCCAATTTGTCAAGTATCGGGAATATTGAAAGAGGGTCTTCTCCCTGTTCTTTGCAAAATGCTTTGTCCCATTCGAAGAATAGCAGCGGATGCCATTTCTGCATACATTGTTTTGCACCACGGATTACCTTGAAATCAAATCCGTCAGTGTCTATTTTTATTAAATCAATTTTTTTTTCAGTATATTTTTCCTCTAAAAGTGTATCAAGTGATATTAGACGGACAGAATGATCTTGAATTTCTGTATGAATTAAGTGCCCTGTCCCATTTGAGGCTGCAATATTGTAATTGCATGATGAGTCATTGTCGTTCAGGAACACTTCTTCTAGAGTATAATTGTATTTTCTTAGATTGGATTTAATAAATTTTGAATAGTTTGTATCACCCTCAATACATAGATAAAACGCATCCTTCAATCCAATATTTAGGACTGTGTCACCAACATTTGCACCCACGTCAATGATGTTTATTTTGCGATGCATTTGTTTGTGCATGTATGAACATAGTTTGGCAAGTTGTCGGTCATAAAGAGGAAATTGCTGTTGATAGAAAGGAAGTTGATGAGCAAAATTACATATTAGGCATTGCCCATTTGTATGACTGATAACAGCATCTTCACCTTTGCCTTTGGACAGCATATTTCGATACATACGTTCCACTTTCTGCGCAATTTTGCCATCAGAGGGGTAATAATGCAGCCGTAGCGCATAAAGGATGGTTAAAAATGGGTTATATTTTTTGAATACTCTCATAGGAGAACTATCTTTAAGAGATTCTTTTCCTGCCGATGAAAACAATCCGATTGGTTTCTAATTGCTCTTCATGAAGTAGTTCGAAGTATTGGCAAAAGGTATTTCGAAACCATTCTCTTGTGTACCAATCCGGAATGGGTGGTGCATCATGGCCATTCCATAAACCAAGGGGCATGAATTCAATGATAAGGTATTTTTTACAATAAGATGCAAATTTCTCAAATATAGCGTATAGTGGAATATTTTGTCTCAGAATAAGGTGATGTGTTATTGCACATGCAATAGCCAAATCTGATTGTATTCTTTTTCGAAATGAATTCGCATCAAAAGGAAACACCACATTGGCGTATACAGGATCTATTGGATCTGATTGCTCCTTGAAATAGGAATATGCTTTGTCTATGGCATTCCCATCATAATCAACCGTGAAGATATGATTAAATTGCTGCGTTTCATTAAGAATTATTGATAAAATTCCGCCGTTTCCAGCTAAATCTACAGCTGTCTTCGCATCAGAGCAGTATTTCCCAATCAGTTCAGTAATCCGAGAAAATCGTGGATATTTTTGTGTTGATTGCTTGTGGTCTTGATACTCGCACCATTCTGTTGAATTGACTGCTTGGTGGATTTGTGAAACATCAAAAATAGTTGGATTAATCTTTTCCCGATATTGCTCAATGTGAATGATCTTTTTCCCGCGTATTATTATTGATGCTTTATTTACAATTTTTATTAATAGAGGGAAGTTTATGTTCTTTGAAAAGAACGTCATCCCTGCAATTCTTATCTTATATCCATCACATTTTATCAAGAAATGCTGAAGATGTGTTGATTCAACAAAGTCTTGTTGAGGCAAAAGCCGATTTTCTGAAAATAAGTCAGGCGATTCCAAAATATTTCTCAGGATGCTATATTCTCCCTCTTTCCATAACAGAAGAGGAAGATAGCATTTTTGTAGGTACTCATCAAGCGCACTCCATTCATTTCCATTTTTCTTAATAAAACTACCAAAATCTAAGAAAACAGGTTTGCTATTCTGGAATGTGATATTTAATGGATGCCCATCCTTTAACTCATAACCATATTTATTGCAAATCTCATTAACCTTCAAAATATGGATTGCTGCATCTTTAAACATTTCAAACGACCACTCATAATGATTGATTATTGAACACCGCTCATGTTTTAATACAAGTGGATGCCCTTCAATCTCTAATTGTGAATCAATGTTTGTTTTGGGGAAATAATTTAGGTCGACCAGTTTGTCAATCAAACCACAATTAAGTAATTCGAGGCACTCTTTCTCAGATTTCTTATATATTAGACGATAAATGTTTCCCTGGTATTCAAACACTCTACCAACAGTGTCAACTACAGAAACACCGCTAAACATTAAATCTCGTTGTGCAATCATTTATGATATTGTTGACAATTGTTAAATAAATGACCAGTTCTGCTTTGCCATGCAGATACTTTTTCCTGCGGGATAAAAACCAGTTTTGCAAAATGTACTTTGGAGAACTTTAAATTCAATGGCATGTTGTACATAATCAGCCATCTCGCTGTTACTATCATAGCATACTAGGTTAATAAAATAATTGCCAGCAGCCAATGCAAAGTCTTTTGTTATTTCAATACGCAATGTACAATCATTAACAAAATCCGACAACGTACCCAAAACAGATTGTGAATCCATCCAAAGTGCACAATCATTCTGTAAGTTGTAAATTGAAATGCCAATTCTTGGATTATGTATTATTTGATTTACAGACAAATCAACTTCTAAAGTAATGGGGATATCATCATTCAGTTGGTAGTTGCCGTCTAAGCCTTTAATTCGAATACCAGTGAATCTGCATTTCCCGGAGCCGTCCCTATCAATTCTGTCTTTTATCGACAAGGTATTGTGAGTCACCATTCCTTGCAAATAGTGGTCAATGCTTTCGATAGCTGTTCCAAGATAGTCGACTTTACCGTCTTTCAGAACAACCCCTTTCTGACATAAGTTTTTTACCGCTGCCATATTATGGCTCACAAACAGCACCGTTCTACCTTCTCCTTTCGAGACATCTTGCATTTTGCCGATGGCTTTCTTTTGGAATTCGGCGTCGCCGACAGCGAGGACTTCGTCGACGACGAGGATTTCGGGGTCGAGATGGGCGGCGACGGCAAAGCCGAGACGAACCATCATACCACTGCTATAGCGTTTGACAGGTGTGTCGATATAGCGTTCACAGCCGCTGAAATCAATTATCTCATCAAGCTTTTTGTCAATCTCCCATTTCTTCATTCCTAGGATGCTGCCGTTCATATAAATGTTCTCGCGACCAGTAAGCTCACCGTGGAAACCGGTACCGACTTCGAGGAGTGAGGCAATGCGGCCTTTGGTATATATTTTCCCAGTAGTGGGGGCTGTGACACGACTGAGGAGTTTCAATAATGTGCTCTTACCGGCACCATTCTTGCCGATGATGCCGAGGACATCGCCTTGCTGAACTTCAAGGTTGATGTCTTTCAAGGCATAGACGTATTCTGAAGAACCCTTCGTGGAGCGGTCGTTGGTTTCTCCAATTTGTAGATAGGGGTCTTCTTTATGAAGCACACTGGTTACCCACCAGCGTTGAATGTCGTGGGCTATGGTGCCGGTACCGACGGTACCGAGGCGATATAGTTTGCCGACGTTTTCAAAACGGATTACGGGTTGCATTTTTGATGTATGAAAAGAACACGAATAACACTTATTTACACGAATTTCTTTTATCTTGGCACGCAGATGCGTGGAAATTAATCAAATTTGTACAAATTTTTTTTTCGAATACAAATTATACAGAGGTGTATTAGATGGTTGAGTATTAATGATATTGTTGTTTATGGATTCTACAATAAAGGTGTCATATAAAGTGGAATATACAACAGCCTGTCTTTGACCTCCACATCCTTGGAGTGTAATACATATGGTGTGCTCAGATATTGCCCGAACTTTACGATGCACTTGTTAATAGATGTGAGAGTATAATTGCTGCCACTTTTAACCTCAATGGGAGAAATGTTATGTCGAGAGGTTACCTGCCCCTTCTGAATCAGGAAGTCGACCTGCATGCGGTTTTCCGCCGTCTCTTTGTCGTAGTTCGAGTAGAAGAACAGTTTATGACCAGTTGCCCTCAGCATCTGCGCTACTATGTTCTCCACAAGCATACCCTCGTCTATCTCCAGTTTGTCGAACATCAGTTTTTGGTATATTTCATTCGTTACAATGCCGCGAGCATTGAACGCCAGCGAGATGAGCAATCCTGTGTCGCAGAAGTAGCACTTTAGCGCCGTGCGGTCCTCATTTAGCTGTAGACCTATGTTGGGAGCCGTGGTATTGTAACAAATGTTCACCATCTTCGAGTCATCAAGCCAGAAAAAAGCACTATCGTATTCGCGCATGCGTGCCTCGTCTTTCAAGGCCACCAACGAAAACTTTTTCTCCTTTTTCTGAAGCTGTCCGGGGATGGCATCGTAAATGGCACTCACACGAGCCGTTGCTGTGCCTGCATACTTTTTGATGTCGTTCTTGTATAGCCGCAAAATCTGGCGTTTCACGGCATCCACCCGGTTGAAGTCCCTCGATGCGGCATACTCTGCCACCGCCTGAGGCATTCCGCCCACAATCAGGTACTGTCTGAAATAGTGCATCGCTTCACGGTGGAAGTCACCCATTGGCTTCTGATTATCGAATTGTTTGCGTATGTACGGCATCATCACCTCGTTGCCCATTGCCCATAGAAACTCTTCAAAATCCATTGGATACATATCTATGCCGTCCTCCTCCGATGGTATCACGATATTCTCCACGTTCTTCTTTATTGAAATGAGCGAACCAGTCTCCAGATAGTCAAATCGCCCATCCTCAACCAGTGCCTTGATGGCTTCACGGGCTCGAGGGCACTTCTGAACCTCGTCGAAGATAATCAGCGACCGCCTTGGTGTTAGCTGTTTCTTATAGTGCAGTTGGATGTTCTGAAGTAATGCGGGAATATCCTCCAAATACTCGTCAAACCAGTGTTTCACCCTGGAAGGTGCCTTACTAAAGTCGATTAATATATGCGACTCATATTCATTTTTGGCAAACTCCTGAGCAATATAGCTTTTACCTACACGTCTTGCCCCCTCAATCATAAGGGCAGTACTACCATTTTTCTCACGCTTCCATTCGAGGAGTTTGTTGTAAATCTTACGGCGCATAATATTTTTATATTTAGGAGATTATATTGTGTTATTACACATTTTTGCGATTTTTACATAATGCAAATATACACATTTCCGCGATTTTTTATATTGAAAAAATTGGAAGGGGGTAGAATGCCGGTACCGACGGTACCGAGGCGGTAGAGCTTGCCGACGTTTTCAAAACGGATTACGGGTTGCATTTAGTTAGTTGATAATTGATAGTTATTCACTTCATTTGATTTAACTCTGCGGTGTTCATGGCCTTTGGCAGACAATTGATAATTATTAGAACACGAATCGAACGAATTGCACAAATTATTATTTTTTGTCTCACGGATAGCACAGAAAACACAGATGTTCTTTTACTTAGCACGCAGATGCGTGGAAATTATACAAATTATGAACAAATTAATAAACTTGTTTTGAAAAATTTTATGACAATTTGAATGATTTCTCGCCGTAGGCGACTAAAAACCGAACACGAATTACACGAATTGCACGAATGGGTTCGCGGGACGCTCACCTGGTATATTTCCCGCAGAGATTGCTGAAAACGCAGATATTTTCTTACTTAGCACGCAGATGCGTGGAAATTAATCAAAATGATACAAATTATAATATAGCATTATTTTGTGTGTAACTTTCCCTGAAATTGGTTCGCTCAATTAAGTCGCGGGCCACAGCAGACAGATTTGGGATGGTTCACTAATCAAGCTCGTGAGCCTCAGCAAAACTGAAATGGTTTACATTATTTGTTCGATATCCCTAATCTAATCCAAATGTCTTTAAACGTTAACCGTTAAACTTTAAACTTTACAATTTCTTCCAGCACCAAATGGGGTCGAATTCGCCGCCAGGAATTGAGTCGGAGAGGGTGTAGTGGGTTCGCATATATTCATCTGTTGCTTCAGGTCTTGGACTTTGAGTCAATACCCAAATGGGTTGAAGTTCATTTACTCCATGATTCTTGACAAATTCTTGGAGATGAGGTGATAAATCTGAATGACCACTATAAATAATACGATTACATTGGTAAAGATTTTCATCTGCAAAAAGCCCTGCGCCCATATGGTTTAGTCCGGCGTTGTATATTGACCTGCGTTCCTCGGGTGTAATTGATGTGACGAAACGATGAAAACCGTCATTGAGCTCGGTATTGGCTTGTTTTCCTCGTAATCGAAATAAAAGATGGTCTGCAGCATCATATCCGAGATAAAATGAATGGAGGAGTACTATTCCCAGTATAATATATGACCAATTTGTTTTTGTATGGATGATAAGACCGATTGACATCACAAGGATTGGGACGAAAATAATCATATAATGCACAAACCCAAATAGTCCAATCGACAATAAAGTGACAACAAATGACAGAACGATGGGAAAACTAATATTATGTGATGATTTGTTGTGAAAGAAACAAGACAATGAAATCAAAAGGCATCCAACGGCAGGAACATAATTTTTCAAATATCTGCTGAGTGAAAGATTGCCCATGTCATTTATGTATAAGAAATTAAAAATGAAAGTTCCATAAATCATTTCGTATACACCATTCCATCCGGCTTTTATTAAATAGAAAGCCGAGCAGGCAAAGAATACGGCTACCATCCCTCCACTGATTAGAACAATATCGATCCATAAGCGTTTTAATTCTTTGTTTTGAATGCATCTGATAAAATGCCATAAAACAAAACCAATAATAGGTGCTGTATTATTGATTCTAATCATGGCTATTACACCGACACATATTCCAACAATATAGGCATTGGAATGACTGTAAATAGGCGATTTTAAGTTTTCGATAGATTTCCATCTTTTTATATAGAGGTATATGGGAAAGCTAATGAATGGCAAACTCCATTCTTCACAAAGATTACCCCTTTCATAAAATGCCAAAAGGAATAAAAGACCGGAAATTGAAATGATTATGGATAGTATCTGTTTGTCGACAAGCAAAATCGTGGATTTACACCACATCAGCATGGCGAAGAATAGCGCTATGGCTTGCAATGCCATAATGCCCCAATGTGGATTTATCCATATTCCCAATGCTTGAATATACCATAGTATCGGTCCTTTGTGGTCGAAGAGGTCCACGTATGGCGTGCCGCCTTGAGCGAGACAAACACCCATCTCTTGGAAAATTCCACTGTCGCCGTGAAACCAAAAAGGGTGGTGTTCATAAAGTGGAGATGTCGTGCAGGAAAACAGGAATACAAAGAGGAATGCCGCAATCAGCAGTATTACGTATGTTAACCAGTTTGGAATAGAGAATTGTTTCATTGTGAGGTGAGATGTATGATGTTTTTGTCTTTAACCAGATGGCTTAAAAAAAATTATTTTTTTCCTTCTTTTTTTGATAGTTTTTTTTCAAGCCATTGGGAGAAAGCAATTGCTTTATCCATTATCCAGCGGGTGGATTTGCGATGGCGAGAGAAGTAGTAATTCTTTTCGTATCGCTTCACGTCAATCTGCAGTTGCTGAGGTACATATTTGGCAAAGGCGGTCATGCGTTCTTCGTGGTGTTTCTGATCTGTTGCAGAACTGCGACCACGGTTATCGTAGTAAACGATGAATTGACTTAAATGTTTGAAAGTACATCCTTTGAATAAGAGGTTGAGATTCATTGCCCAGTCGGAGACAATTGAGAACGATTCATCGTATGGGTTATTGTCAAACAATGTGCGACGGTAGAAAGTTGCCTGATGACAGATGTTGTTATAGGGAAAGAAGAAGAAACCGAGTTCATCAGGGTAAACTATTGGATTGAGATTGTGCTTTTTGCTATCGTTTTGGTTATCGTCCCCATTAACTTGCACCATATCGCCATAATAGATATCGTATTTGCCGTTGATTTGTGCAAATGCTTTTTCCAGCGTTGTTTCAGCATAAAGCCAATCACCACTGTTGAGGAATTGCACGTAGTCGCCGTTAGCGTGAGTAATACCTTTGTTTATGGCGTTGTATATGCCTTTGTCATGCTCACTGCACCAAAAGGCATAATGTGATTGGTTTTGCTCTATTAACTCCCTGCTGCCATCAGTGCTGCCACCATCAATAACAATCCATTCATAATCTTTGAAGGATTGTGACAATACACTTTCAATGGTCTTTTTTAAACCATCCAAATTGTTATAGTTTATAGTGATGATAGAGAGTCTCATCATGTAAAGGTTATAGTTTACAGTTTAAAGGTTAAAGACCGTTGCTTGTAATTATTTGTATATAATCTTTATTAGTTTTTCTATTAAATGGACACTGGTTTTATGTTGTTTGCTTTGGGAGTTGATTAACCAACGGTTGACAGCTTTTTCCCATTTGTGGCGAGGGTCTTTGAAAGACTTGTCATGTTTTATTCCAAGACCATCTGCTCTTTCATTCCAATTGACGTCCCAGATGTTTAGATGTCGGAAGTGTTTTGCACCATATTTATTGAAGTATTCTATAATCTGACGTGTCCAGCGTGACTCATTTTGATGTATAACAGAGGTAATCTCGATGTTGTGTTGCTTATACATCTCTTTCCACCATTCGGGCCACGGAAGACGTCTTTCTATTGAAATGGCTTCAAGATGGTGATAGCGGCGGAAAATTGCTATTGGTGGATTTTCCTTATTGATATGTTCAAAACATTGGTACCAACGGTTACGCTCATGCATTCTGTTGGTATCCATATACTTGTAGTGAAGTAAGCTAATGTCGTGGCATAGCAGAATGTCGTGTCCTTCAGGCAAAATCATACGAGGGCTATGAACCAAACCAGTAGAGTAAGGAGTACCGTCATTGACATAGCCGCAATAGATGTCTCCTAATGTCCAATAAGTACCGTTAGGGAGAAGATTGTGGATGGGAAAACTAAGTATTGTCCCAGGCTTTGCGGTCTTAATGGTATCCCATTCAGGAGAATCAAAGTTGGGAGTCAGTATTTCGTCTGCATCAAGTCCGATAAATATTTTAGGCCCTTCAATCTGCTTTGCGGCCTCAAAGAGCGGTGCCCGCATTTGCAGCTCATTAAAGTCGCCTGTTTTTTTGTTGTCTATAAAAATAACTTTCTCGTATTGTTTGGCAATCTCTACAGAACCGTCAGTTGAACCTTGGTCGGCTATAATAATATGGTCGGCCCAAATACTGGCACATTTTAAAAAACGGTCCAGAATCCAAGCTTCATTAAGAACTGGCGTCAGGCAGATAAGTTTAGGAGTCATTTTTTGTCCGAATTTAATATTTTTACTCTACAACTTTCGATTTTTTTATAAAAAACCAGCATATTGTGTTCCCAACAAAATCTCCAGAAAGCCCCTTTTTGGTTTACAACATTTGTCCATGTACCCATGTTGTGATGAAGTGCAAATAACTCAGTAGTGTTTATTTCCTTTTGAAATCCGTAGGTTTTACAAGCGTATGCTTCGTTAGAGAAAACAGTTTGTGGATATAAATGTATACCGTTTTCTGTCAGTTGCTCATCGCCACTTGGCACATAGCCATGATTGGATGCATTGTTAGTGAGAATGTCAGGTGCTTGGTTAATATTGATATCATATTCACCGTTTTCGTGAATAAATGGAGTTGATTCATAGTATTCCATGCACTCTTTAAGATAAGGAAACCCTTTAACACTTCCAATAATACCGGCTTCTATTTGATATTTGTCAAAATACTCATAACCGGAAAAAAACTTGTTTTCAAGAAAAGGATTAAGACTTTTAAAAATTTCCACATCGGAATCCAAGTAGATGCCGCCATAGTTGAATAAAGCAAATAGCCTTACATAGTCGGCTGCAGCAGCGTATTTTTTTACAGACATGGCTTCGCGAGTGAATTGCAAACTGTCAAAGTCAAAACTGTTGCCGTCCCAACATCGGATTTCGTAGTCGGGTAGGTGTTTCTTCCAACTGCGAATGCATTTCCTTATAAGGGCAGGTTTCTTGTCGCCACTAAACCAGCAGTAATGGATTATTTTGGGAATCAAAATAGATGTATGATTTGAGATGTATGAGGTATGATGTGATTAGTGCGCTAATCTATTTTTTCGTATGGTTCTGATGGTATAGGAAGAATCTTTCTTTTTAGATTCACCATATCAAAGCAACGCAACAAGTATCCAGTTATTTTATAACAAATTCCGTCATTGTCGTGTTTTAGAATCCAATGATTTAGCCAGTGATGGTATTGGTGTAGTGGCAGGAAGTATCGCCAACAGTACCGCATTGTATAATCGTAATATGCTTCACGGAGCGAAATTGCAAATGAGAAGTTTGAGTGTGATATGCTGTCGCCATAGATTCTCCATTGAACCAATGCTTCATTAATGATTCCTATTTGCCATCCATTTGTTGCAAAGCGTATGGCGATGGGCCAGTCTTCTATCATAGGATATTTTTCTTCGAATCCTCCTATCTCGGAGAGATGCAGACGTTCAATAAACAATGTTGGTCCATTGATTCCATACAAGTATTTCAGCATAAAACGTGCCTGTTTCTTTGCAGATGAATCAGGAATTCGTGTACTATATAACTGTATTTCGCCTGTTTCGTTTTGTAGGTGCTTGGTAATGCAGGTGTATAAAAATGTGTCCGGTTTGATATTTGCAACAAAACGTTCAATACAATTGTCTTCCAACAAATCGTCTCCTGCAATATATTTTATCCATTCACCTGTGGATTGTTTAAGAGCATAATTGTAATTATAGCAGATGCCTTCATTATTAGGTGTCTGGATTAATTCTGCTCTGACAAAACGGTTTTTATGTTCGTCCAACCATTGTCCACATAGCTCGAAAGTGTTATCATTAGAGCAGTCATCGCTAACAATTAGTTCAATGTCTGCATATGTCTGACGGTAGACACTTTCCAGTGTTTCCAACACGTATTTGCTGGAATTGTATGTTACAACAATAACGGTTACGAGCATAGTTTTCTGAAAATGTTTACAAAGTCAATGCAACGCAGAAGGTATCCTACTATTTTCACGTTATATTTCGAGGTGTCGTGGGTGCCGAGCCAGTGGGTTAGCCAAGCGTTGTAGTAGTGGAATGGCATAAAGTAGTGTAGATAATAGCGGCAGTAGTAGTAGTGGCAGTCACGGATATTGGAGATCATAACGGGGTTTGCGGTGTGCATCAGACTGTCGGGATTTTCTCGCTTAAGCAGTGTTACTTCGTCAATAACGCCGATAGCTTTACCTTCTGCCAATGCTTGTAGGAAAGGGCTGCCGTCTTGGTACATTGGGAAACGGCTGTCGAATCCTCCTTGGGCGACAAAAGTCTCTCGATGGATGAAGTTGGTGGCGGTGCAGATGCCCAAGAGACGATGATTTAAAAGGTATATCATCTGCTTTTTGGCACTGACTTGTGGAAGAACGGTTTTGTTTATTGAGCCTTTATAGCCTTTGTCATCAAATGGTTGCTCGTGGGCGTACCAAACGGGGTGACTGGGGGCAGCAGAGCAGTGTATTACGTATGTTTCAATGGCATCGTCTGGAAGTATATCGTCGCCGTCAAGGCATTTGATCCACTCGCCTTGTGCTTCTTTTAGGCCGGCATTGTAGTTGGCCGTAACACCGCTGTTTTTTTCTGTTTTTGTTTGCGCGACACGGACAAAACGCTCTTTATGTGCTTCAATCCATCTGTTTGCAATGGCAACGGAGTCGTCTATTGAGCAATCGTCGGTATAAATCAATTCAATGTCGCGATAGGTCTGTCTGTAGACGCTATCGAGCGTGGCCTCAATGTAGTGGGCGCAGTTGTATGTGGCGACGATGACGGTGACTAACACTTTTTGTAACGGTTAACGGTTATAGTTTAAAGACAATCTCTTGTATTGCATTTGATATTCGGGAGCAGTCGATGTCTTGTAATCCGACAGAGTGGATGGGTTTATATGAGTGAAGCGTATGTTTTTCGTAGGCTTGCTGGAGTTCTTGGTTAAAGAGTATTATTTGATTTGGCGCGTTAAGCTTGATAGATTCATATTCGTTGGCACTCATAACAACACAAGGTTTTTCGAGTTGAATGGCCAAGTGATAGACAAAGGTGTTGACTGTTACGACGAAACTGCATCGTGAAACAACGGTAGGGTATTCGGACAGGGGATAAGTGTAGCCGTCTATTAATTGACAATTGACAGTTGATAGTTGACGGTTGATGGTTGTTATTAGTCTTTTATAGTTGCCGTTGAAGAAAATGTTGTAGCCTTTTGACAGGAGGTATTCTATAATGGTCTGTGTCTGTTGCTCTGAGAGTTTGCCCTGGGTGTTGCCGCCTTCAACAACGACTACGTATGGTTTGTTTAAGGCTTCGTCACGACTTTTGTCTGCAATAGGCAGTAGGGGTGGTCTATGTTTAAAAGTGGTTGGTAGAAGAAACCACTGGTTGATAACATCGTTATTGGCGGTTTCGTAGTAGAGTTTTGTGTCGCGAAATCCAAGTCCGTAATAGTGCTCTTTTGCCTTGACTAAATGCTTTAGATGCTTTGCTCTAAAATTTACATATACATTGGCTTGAAAGAGTTTGAAAAAAAATGATTCTATCTTTAATGGGTGGTCGGGACTCTCGAAAGAACGGAATATGTCAAAATGGTTGCTTTGAGTAGGATCGTCAAGTTTCAATGCTAATGGTTCCCATTGACACATTCCAACGACGATAATCCTGCATTGTGATGGTGCATAGTGTTCACGAATGGCATCGTAATAGCTACGGAACCATAGATAGTCGCCCAATCCACCGCTCTCTGTAGTCAGCACCACGATAGGCTGACGGCGCAAACGCCACCACCATACACGGCAAATGTCCTTTAGGAAAGTGCCGAAGTAATGTGGGTGGTGTTTTAAGTATTGACGCAATGCGGAGATATTAGGCATATTAATTTAGGGAACACGAATTGCAATAATAATTAATTGCAAATCATGTTGAATATGATTTAAAAGAGATTCGTTGGATTCGAGAGATTTGTGTTCGTTTTCTTGAACACGAATTACACAAATAAAAGGCTTTTGGGGCACACAAATGCGTGGAAATTAATCAAACTGATACAATTTCAACAAATGATTATGATTGATGTTTGAAGTTTATTTTTGAATAATTTTGAACAAATTTGTAAAATTTGACTTCGTCTGTGCTGCTTTATCTCGGCAGAGTTCAAACAAGTTTGACTTTGCCCTCGACTTTCGCAGCTACCTCGCCTAAGGCGACTGAAAAAACGAACACGAATTGCACGAATAACACGAATTATTTATGTCATTCAGTGATTTGCTTATTGTATAAAAGAATAAGGTCATTAACGTGTTTATTCATGTCTATTATTTTGCAATTTGATTGTTTGGGGTGACTGATGTATTTTTTTATTGCAGTTGCAAGTTGTTCGTTATTATTGGGTTCTACTAAAATGCCATCACTCTCAGAGTGTATCTGCATCTCTGGACCGCCGCAGCGGGTCGCGATGACATATTTGTGTTGGGCAAGGGCTTCGCTGATGCTTAATCCAAAGACTTCAAGGTAGATGGCTGGATGTATCAGACAGTGATATTTTTTTATCAATTCTGTCATTTGCTCAAATGGCAGTTTGCCGTGCCAGATGATACGTTTGTCTTTGCAGTATTTCTTTTTAAGTTTACACTCATACCGTTGTTCTGACTTGTTACCAGCGCCACCAATCAGATGTAGTTCAATGTTGGGATTGTCAATCGAGGTGAAGGCTTGTAGAAGGACATGGATGCCTTTTACATAGTTGATGCGGCCAACGTAGTAAAAATTGACAGTTGATAATTGACAGTTGATAGTTGTGCTTTGATTACAAACAGTGTTTTGCGGAATGCCGTGGGGGATGACTGATATCTTTTCATGGGGGCAACCGTTACGAATAAGAGCTTCAGCTATCGCGTTGGATGGGGCGATGAAGTGTGTCGTGTTTTCACAGAGTTCATACCAATCTTGAAGCTTTTGACTGACAATCATCCCAGTTTCGCCAATAGGGGAGAAGAAGGGTATGAAAGGCAGGTGTTTTAGTTTTTTCCCAAACTCGTTATAGCGTTTCTGCGAAATTCTTTTCAGTAGCGGATACCAGAACAATCCGGTCGGTGTATGGCGAAGATAACACTTTAGACAATGGCTATAATCTGCTGGAATATGGCATATTTCATCATTTGTGTTGAGCAGCGTTCCTGCAGGGCAGACGATGCCTCCGTGATGGGCTGTGACGACGCATGGAATGTTTAGCTGTTTGCAAACGCGTGAAGTAACGAGTTTCTCTCCGTTGGCGTGAACTATGTCGGGATGGATTGTGTAAAGTGCTTCCTGTAGTGTTGATTCATTGTTGACTATAAAGACATTGATGCCGTGGTAGTCTTTGACTGATGAATTCTGATTATTACATAATGAGATAACTGAGATTGCAACTTCTGAGTGATGTATAAGCTCGTCAACAATGTTGCGAACATACACCTGCCCCCCTCCATAGTCGGAGAAAAAATCACCGGAAGCCACAATGCAAACATTCATTTTTTTTCGAACACGAATTACACTAATTTATAAATGATTATATGACGTAGACTTTATAAAACTATTCTGTCTTTTTCAAGTTCATAAGGACATCCAAAGTTCAGTAGTATTCCTAACTTCATTTTTGTAGCATGAAGATAATTATACACTTGAGCGTGGTGCGCCGCATCCAATTCTGCCACAGCTTTTAGCTCTACAATTATTTTATCGTAACAAACAAAGTCGGCTCTATAGGATTGTTTAAGTATTTGACTATTGTAATGAATAAATAATTCTTTTTCTCTCTCATAAGGAATGCCTCTTTTCTGAAATTCAATTTCAAGACATTATTGATATACAGCCTCTAAGAAGCCATGACCTAAAGTATTATACACTTCGAATGCTGCTCCGATGATATTATAACTTTCTTCTTTATACAATATCATATAGATGTTATGATTCGTTAGATTCGAGATATTCGTGTTCGTTTTTTTACTGCACTCTATTTACGAGTGCCGGTAATGCGCTCAAGTAGGTGGTAGAATCTTAGCAATCCATTGCGGCTGCAGAAATAGTATAAGCGACTTTTTTCAGGGTAATCTAACCATGAACCTTGGCACCAGTGGATGGCACTTTTGTCGTAGAAACTATATTTGTCGTGAATGTGGTCCAAAGGATAAATGGTCACGCCATTTGAAAGATTGTAGAGTTTGTTTTCGGAAGTGTATCCATACTTTTCAAGGATTGGCACTAAAGCATGGCAAACAGTTGTATGGTTCTCAGGGGTGTAATGTACATTCTGGTAGTAGTCCAATGCCTCTTTCAAGAATGGATGCCCTTTCTCAGAGCCCATTATGGCGCACTCCAGGTCGTAATATGTAATATCGTTGATGTTGTACGGTTCTGTTCCGGTAAAGAACGAGTTGTTCAAGAACATATCAAACGATTTGAACACCTCGACATCGGAATCCAAATATATACCACCCTCAGTGTATAGTGCATAAAGTCGTACATAATCTGCAGCCACAGCCCAGCGTTTCGCAGCCATGCCCTCCTTTACGTAGGGGACGCTGTCAAAATCAAAGCTGTTGCCATCCCATAATCGTAGCTTGTAGTCGGGTAGCATCCGTTTCCAACTGTGTATGCATCGCTTTACAAGGTCAGGGTATGGGTCGCCACTGAACCAACAGTAATGGATTATTTTGGGAATCATTTAGATGTGTGATGTTAGATGTATGAAGTATGATGTTGAACACGAATTGAACGAATGACACGTATTATTTTTCGTACGATTTGTGTGATTCGTGTTCACTTTTTTGCACTCAAAGCTTTGTTGTAGTATTCGTTGGCAGTGACGAACTGGATATTTTCGATGGATGCAATTTCTTTAATCATTGAATGGTATGTGGAACGGCTGTTTTCATTCAGTAGAAAACGATAGTGAGTTCCGAGTGCTGAAAAGCCGCAAGAATCCAAGTCGTTCTTTACGGATTTAAGTAGTTTGTTTGCATCGACGCCTTCTTCGAAGGTATGCGAACCGAAATAGTGAATACCATAACGGTTGTGTAATGGTTGCGATGTTTTTTTTCTTTTGTCTATGAAAGATTCGGGGTGTTGGATGTAGGTCTTTAGGGTTTCCCAACGGCTGTTGGCACGAATTCGTCCGCTTGAGAATAGATGCATCCCGAGGCGGTTCATATAATCAATGACGGTGAGGTCGATGACATTGCCGGGAGGGATGAGAGTATTGACCGAAATGCCAAATACCTTTTCCAAATATTCTTTTCCGTCACGCAAAGCGGTAAACGACATTCTGTCGCCAAGCAGTTCGGCCCCAAACTCTGTATAGCGATGGAATACTCCGTGCTGGGCTATCTCTACCATACCTTTGGCTGCCATATTTGAGAGATTTTCAACAAGTTCTTTGTTGTCACCGACAGGATGAACTTTATGGTATTCCGACAGTTCATTGGCTGTCGCATTTTGCTCCCAACGACGCAGGTTCTCAAATTTTTTTTCGTAAGGTATCTCCACGTCAAATATCTTCCGTTCAGACCCATGTGCAAAGGGAATAACAGCCAACGTGATGGGAATGGTCCCCCAGAAAGGGCCATAAGCACAACGCAGTTTCTCTACAGATGTAAAGAAATTGGTATCGTCGTCACGAAGGCAAATGTACTTGGCGTTGGACATTGATTTAGTAAAGGTTAAGGTTTAAAGGTTAACGGTTAAAGATATTTTGTTTTCAGTAAATTAAGATAGTGTTTATGAAAACGTTCAACACCTCTTATGCAAATAAAAATATACCAGTAAAGGTCTTTGGCAGAAGCGTGCAGATTGAATGACGGAATGACGGTTTTTAGGTTTTCGAGCAATGGTTTGACATCCCAACCTGAGTGCTTAAGTTGCAAGTTCATCAGCCATCGGACATTATGCATCCATCGGCCAATCCATTCGCTTTTTAATTCTTTATACAGGTATATATTTTGTAGTGTTGCAACCTCTGTATCAATCCAGTCGCTGGTTTTTGAAAAGCTATCGGTGGTTTGGATTGAATTTTCCCTGCGATAGTAGTTGTAACAACCAATGTCTGAAATGTAAAGGACATTGATATGTTGAAGCATCTGTAACACAAAAGTCTTATCCTCGTGGACGTGGCCTTCACGGAATCGTATTGTATCAAACAACTCTCTCCGGAAAATCTTCATACATACAGTGTTGTCGATGGGAGAGTCCTTGTAATTATTAAGGATTAATTCCTTTTTGCCTCTAAAAAAACCTGGCTTGTGATAGAACTGGTCGCCCCAGCCTATGCGTTTTGCAGGGAATTGCACTACATCTACATCGGGATGTGTTTCCATAAATGCGATATTTCCTTCGTATGTGTCAGGTTCTATTGTGTCGTCGGAATCAACAAAGGCGATGTATTTGCCTTGTGCAATCGCAATGCCACTGTTTCTTGCACTGCTAAGACCTCCGTTCTCCTTGTGAATAACTTGAATGCGATTATCATTTGCCACATACAGATCACACATCTCGGGGCAGCGGTCCGGAGAACCGTCATCTACCAATATCATCTCCCAATCCTTCAGAGTCTGAGCCTGAATGCTTTTGACACAAGCATCAAGGAAAGGCTCGGTTTTGTAGACAGGGACGATGATGGAGAGGAGAGGCATGTGTAAAGGTTTTTCGCTTTATTTAATTAATTTTAGGTGCTCAAGGCCTGCAAAGCAGGCAGAACGTTTAAAGGTTAAAGATTATAGTTTTTTTTTTATTTTTTCGATGAAACGATATAAAGTCATTAGGTCGTTTTTGCGGCAGAAATGGAAAAGCCGCCCTCTGTCGGAATAGTCAATCCATGAGCCGGCATTTTGATGGATGGCGAATAATTCGTTTACATTAGATGTGTCTTGATGCAGCGTGTTGGTAAATACCGATGTTGGATAGACGGTTATTCCTTCAAATTGTTGTTGCCAGTTCTCATACTTGTAGCCAAATTCTTCAGCATATCTGCTTATAACGGCTGGCATTACAAAGTCTTTGCTTAAACGGTTTATATCGAAGATGTTTTCGTTATAAAAAGACATACACCTTTTAATAAACGGATGTCCTTTCTGCGCTCCCATAATTGCAGCTTCCATCCTGTAGTGGATTTCATCGTTAATCATGAAGGCTTCTGTACCGCAAAAGAAATCATTCGACAGGAATTGGTCAAAAGACTTTTTCACAAGCACATCGGAATCCAAATAGATACCACCTTCGGTGTATAGGGCGTAGAGTCGTATATAGTCTGCGGCAAAAGCATATTTTTTTGCGGCAAGAGCATCACGGGCAAACGGTACACTGTCGAAATCAAAACTACTATCGTCCCAACACTTTATTGTATAGTCGGGCATTACTCTTGCCCAGCTGTCAATGCAATGTTGGATTGATTTGGGCTTTTTGTCGCCACTAAACCAGCAATAGTGTATGATTTTGGGAATCATTTTAGATGTATGATATATGAATTTATAGTTTTATAAGATTAATGCCAAACCAGCGCCAGAAGCGGATATAGGCTATTCCGTGTTTCCTTTGTCGACCACAATACTTGTACAAGTTGTTGTCAGTTTTTTTGAGCCAGCGGTTGTATTGTTTTAGTTCGTCATTAATACCTTCAACGTTGCCAGCATAAACAGGAGACATCATCAGGTTGTAGGCTTTGAGTACTGTTCCTTGTACTGTTCCTTCGATAAAACTGAACAGATTGTGCTGTATTGTCGCAGGCAGATTATGGTAGAACTGCGTGAGGCGTTGACTCATTTTTATGTAGTCCTTATAGTGCTTTGCATAACCTTTGGTGCTGGTGCTCTGTTCGTCGCTGCCACGGAAATAGATGGTGACATTTATTGGTAAAACACAGATAGACTGAATGTGTGGCAAGGGGTAGAGGTTGTACTCTATGTCGCCGTAGTAACGGTCACCGACTTTGATATCGTTGTCGCGAAGCACTTGTGTCCGGTAGGTGATGGCGTGAATAGGGAAGTCCCAAGCAGTAGGGTATTGCTTCCAAAAGTCACTGAGAGACATTGGTTTGTTATAGATATCTCTCTGATAGCTATGGTGCTCGTATTTGTCTGTCGCTTTGAAATATTCGGTATAGTCGGTGGCTATATAGTCAATTTCATTGTCTTTGAGAAAGGCGACGTATTCTTTTAATTTCTCAGATGAGACCCAGTCGTCGGCGTCTACCTCCTTCAAATACTTGCCTTTAGCCTCGCGTATTCCGAGGTTTATCGCCGTGCCCCAGCCACCGTTTGGTTTGTCGATAACTCTAACAGTGTCGGGGTGTTTTGCCTCGTATTCTCGTAGAATCTCCAAAGTGTTGTCCTTCGAGCCGTCGTTGATGGCAAGGATCTCGATGTCGTCGAGGATATCATCGACAAGCATCGAGTCAATACAGTTGCTGACACAAGTTGAGACGTTATAGCAGGGGATAAGGAAGGTGAGAGTTTTCATCAATATCCGACGATTTTGTAGATTATGCGGCCGAACCATTCGTTGAGGAGCTCTTTCCAGTCGGTCAGGGGTTTCCATTGGGGGAGAAACTGGTAAAGCTTTGGATGAGGCTTGGGGTAGATGTTTGTGGCATAGCCGTCAAGAGTCCAGCTTTCAGCTTCAAAACAGGCTATGCTGCGTTTCATATGAGAGGCGGAGGTCACAATCAGACACTGCTCTGGCGTGTAGCCCAGCGAGTCGAGGATGGCAATGCTGTATGTGGCGTTCTCGCGGGTATTGCGTGCATAATGTTCCAGAATCAAGTCACTGTCATGAATGCCAAAGTCACTGAGGTATATTTTGAAGTATTTTTCTGTGCCTGTGCTATCATGTGATTTGGATATTGTTGCATCTCCAGTAATCATTATCTTTTCGGTCACGCCACTTTCGTAAAGCCTTATGGCTTCCCAAAGACGTTCTCCCCGATCTTCTATAAAAATGGGCTGCATTGTCGCAGTGTCAAAACCATCACTGTAACCGCCCATAACGATTGCGACCTCATAATGCTTCTTTGGAAGTTGCTGATGGCTGTACTGGCGCGTGGACATATACTGTGCCCATTGAAGCAGAGGCTTGTCGGTGAAAACCAACAATAACACTATTGCGCTGATGAAGAATCCCCGTTTCCACTTCTTTTTCTTGATGAAATAGGCCAAGATTAAGAGTAAGAAAATCCACGTAAGCGGCAGGATGAAGATTTTTAATATTTTGGAAATTATGAAAAACACGGATATTTGGTTTTGAACACGAATTGCACGAATAACACGAATAGGATTCGCTGTGGCTCATTAATGGTATGAAAATATAACGGATGACTATTTGTGAATAAGAATGAGTCTTTATCTTTTATAATAATATTAGTCAGATTCGAGAAATTCGTGTTCGTAATCTATTTTCTATGAATTAAACGTTTTACGAAGTCGTAGCCGAGGTTATGCAGGCGCATGAAATAGCCGATCTTGCTTATTATGCCAAGGTCATGGTGCTTTTTGAAAGCACGTGCGAGGTTTTCGTCAAGCTGCACGTCGGGGTCAATGGTTGTTGTGTTGCCATAAAGTTCAACATTATGACGTTCATCATGCCATCCGACATGGCTTTTAGAACTCTTCAATCCTATATTTTGAGTCTTTGATTGGGTTGGATTCACCGTAAGCATGCCGTTTTTGGATGCTGCATAGGCCCAGCGCACTGCCCAGGACTCGATTCGTTCGCGTCTCTCCATCTCAAGTGTACGGTAGAGGTCGTTTCCTCCTTGGTCAAAAGCACGTCGTGCAGCTTTATTTCTTGATAGACTGTTGAAATCGCTAACTTCCCAGTCGACTTTCTCCCATCGGTCACGCCACGTTGCCCATCCCCAGCATTGTGCTCTTGGTACAAGGAATACTTTCTGATCTTTGCAACCTCTCAGTATCTTCAAATCGGGAGTATAGCCTGAAATACTCCAGATATCTTCCCGGTTGCGGTATGTGTTGAGGGCTTCGTTCATGAAGGATAAAAAGTCAGGCGATACGACTATATCGTCTTCAAGGACGATAATGTCTTCATGCTCCTGCAAAACTTTTGTGACACCGTCGATAACAGAATTGGCCATACCTTTGTTCATTCGCGCTGGAAACGGATGGAAAGATTTGAAACCTTTAATGTCGTCAAAGAGCGCTCGTGTGTCTTCAACGGCTTTGGCTTCTTCATCGTTGCGTGCTTCGTCCATGAATACGTATAAATCGCTCTCTGCACATTCTGGGCAGGCAAGAAGCGACTGAAGCATCAGTTTTGTGGTTTCGGGTCTTCTATATACGAAAATACAAATGGGAGACATCTCTGTTGTAAAGTTTAAAGTTTAAAGGTTATAGGTTAACGGTTAAAGAGGTATGATGTATGATTTGTTATAGAATTCTTAATAGTTTCATTCTTAAAGGATAGGGGATATATGATAGGATTTGATAGTAGATTAGTTTGTTGTTGCGGTGCCAGTGCTGGGCTTGGCGGACTTCTTCTCTACATTTTTTTGCCTGTTTTGGCAAACGTAGGTAGATTGATGCTCGCATCTTGTGCCACTTGGCTATATATTTGTCAAGATAGGGCAGGGGAGTCTGTTTGTGAATTTTTTCTAGTTCTTGTCCTACAATATCGTTATCGGCAGGTACTCTTTTTGGCAGGTCCATTGCCGATTGCTCTCCTGTGTAGAAGATGCTTTGTGGCACTGAACAATAGGCGATTTTATAGTTGGCTGCCAACCGTGCCCACGTAAGTAGATCTTCGCCTTGATGCACACCCTTTGGAAAACCGCCAATGCTTAACAAAGCTTCCTTCTTTACCATTACGCTTATTGAACAGAATGGCGGGTCGGAAACGGCTGCCACCTCAAAATAGTTGTCCATTCGGAAATTCTCTTCCAACGGCACTCCCAGCAGCTTGATATCCTCAAAAACTCCGTGTGCATTGCACCGCTGATAGGCTGTGGCAAATACTGAACAGTCGGGGTATTTTTCTTTTAATGACAATACCGTTTCAAGAAATGTAGGCTTCCACTCATCGTCGGCATCAAGGAATGCCACCCAATCGCTATTTGCAGCTTCTACACCTCGGTTGCGGGCCATAGATACGCCTTGATTATCCTGCGAAATCAGTATTATCCGTGAATCAACAATACTCTTTACAACATCCTCACTGCCATCTGTAGAGCCATTGTTTACAACAATCAGTTCAAAGTCCTGAACTGTCTGGTTCAGAACCGAACGGATAGCACGCTCAACTGTGGCGGCTTTGTTATATAGCGGAATGACAACGGAAAGCATTTGATTGAACACTAATTTTTTTTTCTTTGAACACGAATTGCACGAATGACACGAATATTTTTGCTGATGCTCAATTAATTATTCTTACATAAATAATACTTGAACACGGATTGCACAAAATGATAAATCTCATATTCGTGTAGATTTGAAAGATTCGTTCTCGTTATCAGAAATTCAAGCCGCGTTCGGAGTATTGGTATTGAGGTTTGTTGACTTTCTTTAGCATCCCAAGCATTACTCCATATAGTGCAAAAGGATAGCCTGTTGACGCCATAGTATAAGTGACTACATTCTCGCTATACATTGCAGCATAACAGCCTGCTATACCACCAGCTGCAATCATTGCACAGCATTTGATATAGTCTGGAATGTATGACGTGTAACACACTACAAAGCAATGTATAAAAACTATTATTCCAACAGCTATATATAGCCAGAAGCCGATGAGACCGGTGTCGCATCGCATCTGCACATAGTCGCCGTGAGTCTGCTTTACTCCGGCAGGATTTTCATATAAGAACTGCTGGCAGCTGCCTATGCCACTGCCTTTCAGTTCGTGACCAACATAAAACTGACTCTCCAACATCTTCCATACGGCTTCACGTCCGTTGTTACGTATATCATCAGAACTTATGTTTCCGGAGCGCAGGTCTTGGACCGTAAGTTCATTTTCAGTGTCTTTCCAAAACATCTTTTCGTGGAAAGAGGGAACGTAGAAAACAATGGCTAATCCTATTGCCAATACACCGGCAATGTATGGTAGTGAAATCCATTTGTGTTTTAAAAACATAAAAATAGCAAGTCCACTGAACATAGCCAACAATCCACTTCTGTGAACCATCAGAATACAAGGCAGTACAAAAAGAATTGCCAGTATCAGGTCCTTCTTGTCTTTGCCGTAGTAATAGTAGAGTGCAAAGGAGGTAAGAGATATGGTGACATAGTTGAGATTCAGGGCTGTAGCATACCAGAATGCTCCGCCAAAGAAATTATTTACAACTGGTATATATCCAATCAAAGCACTCAGAATAGCCACTCTTCTAGCCCAAACACAGCAAGCAAGAAATATCTCCTCATCGCGCACTATTGCCGATGCCGTAATCATAATTATCATAGGGTAGAGATACTTTAATATATATCTTATGCCGTACTCCATTGAACTGGCATAGGTCAATGTATATATACACCATAGGATATATATTAGATATGCCACTGTGCCGGCTCCCCATTGGGCTTTATCGGTACAAACAAAAAGTGACATTATCAAGGCAACTTCCAAAATCAGTAGCCTGATGGCTTGAAGGTTAAAGCCACCACCGGCCCCGTGTCCACCAGCCGATGACGATAGTGCCAATGTGCCTGTGGCAAAAAGCAGAATAAAGAACATCTCGGTCCCTTCAATCAACAGATACTTACTGCTGTTCAAAGGACTTTTGATTCGGGCGCTGTAACGGAACATATAGATGAAGAAATATGCGTTAAGCACCAGAAAGACTATGAGGTTTATTATTCCAGACACGTTTTAGATGTATGATGTATGATGTATGATGTATGATGCTGTGGGAGGTACTAAACCTTGGTTAAAGTTGTAAGTTTGGAGTAGAGGGAGTTGATGGATTCTTGATAGTGGTCGAAGGTGAATTGTTTGGCTTTGGATATGGCCTGTTCTCTCATTTTGTTTGTCTGTTCTTCATCAGATATAAGCTTGATTGTCTTTTCTGCAAGATCATCGCTATTGCCGTTTTCAAACAGCAACCCATCAACACTATCATTCATAATCTCTGTTAATCCTCCTGTGTTGGAAGCTACCACAGGACATCCACAGGCCATGGCTTCTATTGCCGAAAGCCCGAAGCCTTCGCTGCGTGACGGAACCCATACTATTGTCATCTGTTTGTAGTAGTCCATGATTTTTTCGTATGGTACACTGCCAATCCATTCCACTTTTCCTTCTGGAATATTAAAATCGTGTTGCTGCTGTTCCATAACATTGCGCAAATATCCGTCACCTACAATCATTAACTTGCATTTTGGTTGTGATTTCAGTATTTGTGCAAAAGCTGGCATCACATAATCAACACCTTTGATTTCCACTAATCTGGCCACGACGCCGATTACTATCTCCGAATCAATGTTCGGTTGTCTTGTATTGGCAATTGTGTAAGATGGCGGTAAGCAATTGTGTATTGTGAAATGATTGTGCTTCGCCAAAAGAAAATCCTTGTTGTATAGTTTGCTGCAGCCAAAGAAACTTTTTTCTGCTACCTCTGTGACACAGGTGAATGCTGTAAGCATCCGTCTCTGTAGAAAATGAACGAGTCGCAGGCTTCTGTAAGTACTTGCGTCTGTATGGACTGTGGCAATAATGGTCTTCAATCCTAATTTTCGAAGAATGAATATTGGCATAGCCCCGGGTGCCATATATTGTATATGTGCAATCTTGGGACGATATTCAGCAACTACGCGTTTAAGACCTGATTTAATGAACCTGTATACATCCGGCAGCTTCTGTGGTCTCTTGCCGTAGGCCGACAAGCAGACGACTTTGCTTCCCGCTTTCTCAAAGAGCTGCACCATGGAAAAATCGTACTCGAAATAACAGACAGTAACACAATGATGACCCCCAGATATAAGAGACTCTACAAGATGCAGGGTCTGCATTTCAGTGCCACCGGTGCGAAGACATGGTATTCCAATTAGTATATTGCTCATTAACTTATACTTTCAAGACATTTACTATATACGTCGACAGTGCGTGAGGCACATTTATCCCATGAAAAATGTGACGCCTGTTGTAGACATTGTTCTGTGAAGTCGGTTTTTTTTAAATCACCCTGCTCGAATTGTTCCATGATCCGGCACATGCCATCGATGTCGTCAGGATCCACGTACAAGGCTGCTGCGCCGCCTACTTCTGTCAGAGCACTGTTCTTGCATGTGACTACGGGTGTTCCGCATGCCATGGATTCAAGAACAGGCAATCCAAAACCTTCGTATCTGGAAGGGAAGAATGTTGCTGTGGCTTCGTTATAAAGCATGCTTAAGCGCTCGTCTTCAATGCCGCTTGAGATATAGATGTGGTTGCGCAGATGAGGCTTGTTGCAATAGTCCAAGGCTTCGCGCGGAGTGTTTGGCCATACCAATACCAATTCGTGCTTGGGACTCTGTTTCACGAACTGTTCGTAGGCTTTTATGACTGACATCGTGTTTTTACGTCCCATGCTGCATGAGACCATGAGGAAAAACGGATAGCCTCTTTTTTGGCCTTTCTCAGGGTAAAACAATCGTTGGTTATAGCCCCATGGACATACATGGATGCGCTCTTCGGGAATATCCATGTAATGCATTATGTCTCTTTTTGACGATTCGGAGCAGGTAATTATCGCCCGGCAGCGTCGCGCGAGTCTGGGATATACCTTCTGGGCATACTCATGATTGAATACCTCGTCGGGATGGGCAAAAAACATTGCATCGTGAATGGTCACAACAGTTTTTTCAGGATTGCGAACCCATTCAAAATTATGTGGAATATGCAGTAGGTCGTAGCGCGTCAATATTTCACGTAAGTGTGTCATACCAATGATCCTGTTCATCAAGGGCTTATGCGGAAGACTCAGATGTCGTGATTCAAAACCTGTGTTGAGCTCATTTGCTGTTATGCCCTTGGTGTTCTGGGAATAGAGGACTATTTCGAAAGGAAGGTTCTCCATTTTGTTGATGGAATCAACTAATTCCTTTGTCGTTCGCCCAATTCCAGACACCCAGCCTCGGCTGTAAAGTGGCAACACAGAATTTATGTCTATGACGACACGCTTCATGATGTATGCTGTAAAGGTTAAAAGTTATAGTTTAAAGGTTAAAGACGTAAGATGTATTATGTTTTAAGCAAAGATTAGAGTCGGCTGATTATTTGTTTTTTTATGGTTATCTGGTTAAGGATATTATCCCAGTTTTTGTTGACCTGATTCTTCAAGAAACGTCTTTGGTAGTTGTCTTCGGCTTGTTGTCCAAGATGGTCGGTGAGTTTTTTATCATTCCACAACTGAACAACTTTTTTTTCAAGATCATTAATTTCTAATGGGTTGAACAATAGTCCGCAAATGTTTTCTGTCGCTTTGTCCTTCATCAAATCAGGGAAGGCTCCGTGATTGGGCGCGATGCAACATTTGTTGTGTGATGCGGCCTCAAGCAATGCTACAGGGAAACCTTCATAGCAGCGGCTTGGAATGACTATGAAACGGGCATTGGTATAGAAACGCGCCAGTTGCTTGCTTGTCAGTTGTCCGCAAAGTCTCACATTGGTGGGAACCTCAATCTGTTTATCGTCACGTGGTGTGCCGGCAAAACGGAATATAATTTCAGGATGACGTTGTGCAACCTCAAGCAACAGGTTGTATCCCTTTTCTTCACTCAAACGTCCCACATAACCTACATAGTCCGTTTCGCATTCTGGCAGAGGCTCGCTTTGTGGCTCGATATAGTCCACGCTGTTTGGAATGACTGTTATCTTCTCCTCGTCAAATCCTGCAGCGACAAGTTTCTCTTTCTGAAATGTTGTCAGGCAGCAGAAGAGGTCGACGCAATCTTTATAGGTCCGTGTCCAGCGCGCCACGGCGTTTCGCAGAGCATATCCCAGAGAACGGAAGCGGCTGTGCTCGCAGTTGTAGCGTATGCAATCCCATTCGTTCCCATTCTTGAGGCAGTTCTCGCATGGTTTGCCATCGCGAAGAAATAATCCAGTAGGGCAGATCAGCCGATAGTTGTGTACTGTCATCACCACCGGAACTCCATTCTTCCGGCAGATTGGCAGCACTGCTGGTGATATGAAAGGGTAGAGGTTGTGAATATGTACAATGTCAGGCTTGAAGTCCCTTAATGCCTTTCTCATCATGCGACGCCCTGACAGGCTGAAGATACCTGCCATAAAACCGTGCACTTTCCCGAAAAAACGGTCACGAGAACCTTTGGAGGTGCGTCGCAACGTCTCGATTTCGTGGCCGGCCTTGCGCCCTTCGGCGATCATGCTATCCACTACAGCCTCTTCTCCGCTGTATTTGCCGTAGTCGTTATGAACAACAAGTATCTTCAAAGCAACAGTCCGTTTACCATTCGCCAACGCCACCGCCAGCCTTGCCTTGAGCCTGCATCTTATAGTATGCGCTTCGTACTGCGGGATGATCCATGATTATCATGGTGGCACGGTTTAGTTCGTAGGGTTCGTATTTCAGGATACCGCCCATGGGCTCGCATTTGAGCTGGGATTCAGGAATCCCATATTGGTCTACGAGTCTGCGAAATACAACCTCTACACGGTGCTGGCTGAGCGTGTCGTTGTGTGGAGGTGTACCGGTCTTGGAATCGGCAGCACCGTACAGCGTGAATTTGACATCGGAGAATATCTTCATCAAGTGTGCCATCTTGGATATCTTCATTTCTTCCTCCGGACGGATATCCCATTTGTCCAAGTCGAAGAAGACCATCTCGTATGGCAGGTACTGCTTGTCGAGGATGGAAAGAAGCGGCATTGTGGCCGGTAGATTGAAGTAACTCTTCTTAAGGCTGTTTATCAGTTCGTATTTTTCCAGAATTATCTGCTGAATGCTCTCGTCGTAGACTGTGTCGTAACGGGTCAGGATAATGCTGTCGATTTGTTGGTACATTTGAACCTCTTCAACTTGAACAAATGCGAGATTTTCCGGCACATCCGTAGCCTCATCGGAAACGATTTTCCTTTTTTTGAAATCAGCTATTCGAACTTCATCGTTTCGCAGGTTGAAGCGGTAGGTGATTCCAACCATGGCTGTGATATCTATGTCGGGTGTCATCAGCTCGATGTTGGGAAGCCTTTCGCGGTCAAATAAACCCTCAATGAGTGAGATTTGTGCTTTGCCATGCAAGAAGAAGTTCTTGTTTAGCCTTCTCATGCCGATATATCCTATATGACCTTCGGCAGCATAGTTGGTGTTGTTGAAAAGCATCTGAGGGTGTTTCTCGGAAAGTCCAACCCTGACATTCATGCCAATGTATGTGATGTGCTCCCAGTCTTTATTCAAGACAACCCTGCTGTAACGTTTCATTCTTGAGAGATTGACCATGAAATCGAGTCCGCCAAAGACATAGTTCCATTTTTGGCGCAACAGTTTTTCTTCCCCGTCAATAGTCCAATAATATCCGCCAAGGCCACCGCTCATGTTGTGTCCGTCTAAAACATAAGTGTCTTCAGTTGTGTATTCGGATTCGCCAAATCCGCACTCATTGATTATCTCACTACGATGAGCAATGTAGGAGTCGGTGGTAATATAGCCATGTGATTGACCAATTCCCAATCCGGCACGCAGGCCGACCATAGGGAACATCCAGCGACCGATATGAGCTTCAGCCAAGCCGCCAAGTCTGCCGAAGAAAGGTCCTTCTCGGTCTTCGTAGCCGTAGTACATCTGACCTCCAATCTGGGCGTCAATCGTCCAGTTGTCGAGAATATGAGACTTTATCCATCCGACGTTGTGCTCCCCTATATTTGAGATGGTGTCGGTGATGCGTTTATGCTCTTCACGTTGTGCGTGCGTTGTACCTGCAACAAACAGAGTGAATGTTAGTAAGGTTATCAGTTTAATTCTTTTCATTGTTCAATTGTTATTACACCACCACCGGCTATTCCTTTTTTTCGGATTTCCTCAAAGAGGCGTTTGACGTAGGGGTGATCCATGATTATTATTGTGCTACGGTTGAGTTGTATGGGTAGATAGTCAAGTATACCGCCACGGTATTGACAGGTAAGTCTCTCGGGAGCTATACCGTAATGGTTTATAAGTGTGTCGCGGATGATGTTGGCACGTTCTTTGCTAAGTATTTCGTTGCGTGTAATGCTTCCCGTTTTTGAGTCGGCAGATCCGGCAAGGATAAAGGAAAAATCGGGATAGAGATTCATGATGTAGGCCATTTTCTCGATTTTTGCCTCTTCGGTAGGAAGGATGTCCCATTTGTCTTTCTCAAAAAAGACTTGTTCAAAAGGCATTAACATGCTGAGTATGGCTGTGTCTTCTGGCTTTTTGGACCTGAGTGTACTTAATGCATTGTTCCACCATGCTATATCTTGGTTGAGCATGTCGATAGTGTCTTGGGCGTCTCTGGTGGGTAGATTGATAATTTTGTAACCTATCCTTGTAGTATCCTTAATGACGATACGGTTTGTGTCGGTCATTGTGACATAGATATAGTGGGTCAACACATTTTTTCTGTCGCTGTTCTTCGAAATTGCCTCAACTGATGATTTTTTGAAACTGTTGCGTTCATTTTTGTTACGGAAGTGGAACTTGTATTGGAGACCTATGTGTACGTTAAATATTATGTCTACACCGGCACTGGGGGATTCAATATCGGGTACCCATTCGCGATCGAAGAGCCTCTCGATGGCAGAAAGACGTATGTCTGTGTAAATGTTGAAATAGCGAGTAATATTAAATTTGCCTATATATCCTATGTGGCCTTCTGTGCGGTGGTTTGTGGTATCTGTCTCTGATAGAGCCACCTTGGTGTTGAATCCTCCATAGACAATGTTGTTCCAGCGTTTGTTGGGGGTATAGTTGGCGGTGCCGCGAAACAGGTCGAGGTCGAGGAGCAGGTCGCCTCCGAAATACATGTATTTCCATTTTTGGATGAGCAGGTCGTTGTTGTAATCCCAATAGTAGCCTCCGAGAGGAGTGCCGTCTGTATTAGTTCCACATTCCCCAGACAGACCATGCTCTAAAATGGTTGCACTATATTTATTGTATAGCTCTTTGCGTAGGAAACCATGTGCATAGCCGTAGCCGGCGCCAACTCTGAATCCAAACATAGGAAATATGCGGCGTCCTATGTAAATTTCGCCATTTCCTGTCAACCTGTCACGGAATGCTCCAAGACGGTCATCTGTGCCATAATACAATTGTCCACCGCCTTGAACCTGTATAAACCAGTCGTCGAAGAAGTGGGAACGAACCCAGCCTACGCCGTGCTCTCCATAGACTACATTGGTGTCGTCGGCATGAAGTGCTCGTCCGTTGGCGACATATTTTACCTCGGTGTTTTCCTGTGCAGAGGCATATTGTCCAAGGCATATTGCCATCGTAAGCAATAACGACCAGACTGTTGTCAATAATAGATCTTTGATGTGATTTTTGATCATTGGATGAAATTGTAAGCGATTATAAGATTCTGTTTATACACTTTCTGCATCACTCTCCCCATCGCCATAGCCATATCCATAGCCATAACCGTATCCATATCCGTAACCATAGCCATATCCGTAGCCGTATCCATATCCGCCATATCCATAGCTATGTTTGCGTATTTTGTAATTGTTGAGGATGATGCTCATATTCTTGAGTTTCTGTGTCTGGTAAAACTCTTCGAGTTCCATGAGTATTCGTCTGTCGGAGGTCTTTTCCTTGATGACGAAGAATGTGGCATCTACAAGACGGTTCACTATCGTTGCGTCGGCGACGATGTCGATAGGTACGCTGTCGATGACGATAAAGTCGTAGTTTTTGCGAGCCCATGCAATAAGGTCGTCAAAGCGTTTGCTCATAAGCAGCTCGGCCGGATTCGGCGGGATGGGGCCGTTGTGGATGACCTTGAGGTCGTCATAGATGGAGTCTTCGTCAATGATATCCTCAAAAGTTTCCTCTTTTCCAGCAAGATAGGTGGAGAGGCCGTGTTTGAATTTTTCTTTTTTTCCGTGCCATGACTCGCGTTTGCGTATGTCGGAGTTGATAAGTAGCACTTTCTCTCCTGCGAAAGCGTAGGAGAGGGCTATGTTGTAAGCTACTAAGCTCTTGCCGTCACCAGACATGGTGGAGGTAAGCATCAGAACTTTTCCACCTTCGATGTCTCCAAACATGAACTGTATGTTGTTCCGCATTATACGGAAGGTCTCGTTGAATCTGTCTTTGCCACTTTTGGATATGATTCGTGAAGACTCACTCTCGACCATCGGAATGATTCCGGCGACAGGTATGGAACAGTAGGCCTCAACATCCTTCTTGCTGCGGATGCGTACGTCAAGCCATTTAATCAACATTATTATTCCTATTGGTATGAGAAGCGCAATAATGATGGCAAGCGAGTAGGTCTTTGTCGGAACGGGAGCAATCTTTCCACCGGATGCATAGTCGATGACACGTGTGTCGGCGTCGGTGATGGTCATTTTGAGAGCGTTTTCCTCGCGTTTGTTGAGCAGGTATAGGTACAGTTGCTCCTTGATGGACTGCTGACGTGCGAACGACTGCATCTCGCGACGCTGCGTTGGCACCAAATTAATGGCTGTATTGGTGCGCATCTCTTGGTTGCGGTATTCGCGGATGCGTATCTCGATGGATTGGATGTAGTTCTCTATGGAGCGTATGATGGTTGTCTTCAATGTCTTCATCTGGGACTCTTTCTCTGCGACGAGAGGACTGCTGCTGCTTGAGTTGGCTATAAGAATCTGACGTTCCTGTACCCGTTTGTTGTATTCGTCGATGAGGGCATTGGCGCTGGCATCGCCTATCGAGATATTGGGCAGGATGGTGAACGGATCGGATTCGCGCACCTTGTTCTGCAAGTCGCGGGCTATGCGGACTGCAACCTCTTCGCTTACGAGCGATTGGGAATACTGGCTACGGTTATTGATGTTGCTGCCCATCTCTGTGTTCATGTCGCTGATGTTGTGGTCGCGCATGTATTTCTCAAGGTCTCCTTCGACATCGGAAAGCTCGACGCTGATAATATTGAGACGCTCTTCTATGAAACGGGCAGTGTTTTCGGCAACGCGGTTTTTGTATTCCACGGTGTGGCGATTATATGACTCAATCCAGAGATTGATGATATCGATGCCTCGTTTAAGGTTGATATCGTTCATCGCGAGACGTATGTTTCCGGCATCCTCATCAACGATTGCCGCGCTCATGCGACCCATGTAATATCCTGTGGCTTCGCCAAGAGGACGATAGCGGATTTGAAGCTTCTCATTTGTGATGTTGGAAAATCCGGCACGTTTGTCGATGACTATGACACCTTTTGGCGTTATCAGAGTGTCACCGTAGCCTCCTTTCCAATGCATTGGGGCTTTCCCTTTTTCTGACTCTATGGTAGAGAGCAAGAAACTATCGCGCAGGCATTCAATCTCGAAATTGCATGCAGGGTAGCTGTTGTCGACGAAGTGTGCTTCGATGGGCGACATGTTGTAAAGGTCTTCATCAAGGAAGAGATGAGGCCTGATATAGGTGACGGTAAGGTTAAGCTCCTCTATTACATCCTGAATCACTTGAAACGATGTAAAGAAATGAATCTCCTTTTCAGCCGTGCTTGGTGAACGAAACGCTTTCATTACGTCTTGGTTCACCGGAGTTGAAGGAGAATTGATCTGCATCGTCGCAGCGATGGAATATACGTCAGGACTCATTTTGAGATGAAACCATGCGACCACCAGGCAGATGATAAGTGATACGACAATCCAGTACCACGCTGACATGAACAGCTCTATGATGTTGTGGATTATGAAACGGTTGGTGTTTTTTCGCACCGCCGGCATGTTTTCGGATTTTGCTTGATCAATCACGTCTATTGAAATTTTGAATTATTATTATTTTTTTGGGGGGCTATTCTTTTGTGAAAAGTGTCCAGATAAGAGTTCCGAGACTTATCGCGGTAGTCACTATGGATATTCTGCCTAACCAGAAGTCGACTATCCTGTTACTGCCTCGTATGGTGGTCTTGGAGGGCCATACATAGATTACGTCGTTCTGCTGCAAATAGTAGTAGGGGGAATAAAAGATGTCTTTTGTGAGCAGGCTTATGTAATCGGATTGCAATACACCATTTACTTCACGCATCACCAGAATTTTGTCTCTGCGTATTCCGATACCACCACCATCTCCTCCTCCTTGGGCGATGTTGGCTTTTGCAACGAGATCGAATATTGTGGCACTGCCTTCGTCGAATTCATACACACCTGTCGCGCTCTCACCGATGACGGTCACTTTGAAGTTGGTTATCTTTACGTTGACCGTAGCGCCATAGGCATGACCAGCGTCGGCAATCTTTTTAGCTATCATCCTTTCAGCTTCAGAGCAGGTGAGACCCTCGACCCTGATGGTGTCGAGTAGTGGGAAGTTGATGTACCCGTCGCCGTTGACAGTATAGTTTGTCAGAGATTCCCCTCCGTCGACTGAGTTAATTTTGTTGTTGAACATCTCTGCAAGCATCGGGACCTTGTGTGTGACCACGATACGGAGGTTGTCGCCACGTTTGATGTGCAACTCTTTCATGGGCTGCATCTTGTATTGTTCTTCGACGTTCAGGTCGTTGAGCAATACATATTCTTCGACAGTGCCGCATCCTGATGTCAGCAGCCCTGCTGCGAATAGCAGGAAAATGACTAATCTTGTTTTTGAGGTTCTGGATTTTGATTTTTTTATTCTGGACATCTTGAGAGGTGATTTTGCAATGATTAAAAAACTATATAATGATGGTTTTGGTTATTTTGTTGAAAATTAGCGATAAATAATCTATAACTTTTTCTACATATCGCAGTGGTTTTTCTTCACCCAGCGTAGGAATCGTGGTGTCGAGACAAAGTTGCGGCTCCACATACGGCGTGGTTCTTTCAGCAGCCGTACAAGCCATTCCAGTTTCAATTTTACAGTCCATGCAGGAGCTCTCTTGACAGTTCCGGCATAGAATTCGAAAACAGCACCGATTGATGCTATGATTTTGACGTTCGTCAGCAAGCTTTTGTATTGTTTCACCCATTTTTCCTGTTTCGGAGCTGTCATTGATACGAACAGAACATCGGGAGCAAAATTGTTGATGTCTGTAACAATACTCAAACTTTCATCTTTGGATAGTTTGTCGCAAAACGAAGGGGAATGGGTTCTTGCTGTGATGGTTGGAAACTCTTTGTGTAGTTTGTTGGCTATTAGTTGCAACACTTGTGGAGAGCTGCCCATATAGTAGACTTTACCTCCCTTTGCCGAAAGTTGGCTTAGCAGATGACGATGAATGTCGTCGCCTGCAATCTTGTCAATCTTGATTTTACGCCATTTCTTCAGGGTTATACAGATGCCTTCACCATCGGGCAATAGGTAGTCGCTTTGCTCGAGAGCCTTTTTGAAGTCGTTGTCATCGAGGGCGTTGATAAATGAATGCGGGTTCAAGCAGTTTACAACCATAGGTTGGCTGCATGCATCAGGAATAACAACGTCATTGATGTTGACGGTTAGGCAATAGTTGAAATATTTTTGCATCTTTTTTGTGTATTGTACACACCCATACCACGGTCAGTCCCATGAGAGGCTAAACCATTCCGCAGATTTTGGCTGACGGATTGAAAAGTATGTCTTACGATGCTTCACAATGTGTCATAACGTGCAATTGCTGCTCTTTTTTCTCGTTTTTTGAGCTCTATTATTATAATAATATATAATAATGAGCAGAAATTGTTTTAGTTATGTTCCCCGTTGCTACGCATTACGTACATGCAAATATAACTTTTTTTTTCAAAATAGCAAAAAAATAAGTATTTTTGCACTCCGAAAGGAAGTTTTTATTGTGAATTTTTTAGACTTATTGATAGCAATTCCTTTGGGATATTTGATATTCAAAGGGTATAAAAGAGGCCTTATATTTGAATTGGCTTCATTGGTTGGTGTTGTTGCCGGCAGTATTCTTGCTGTCCGTCTTGCACATTGGTTTTCAGACCTTGTAGGGCTTGATGGCAGCAATGCACTTCTTATCTCTTTCTTTGTGCTTTTCGTTGCGGTTCTAGTGTTGGCATTGCTGCTCGGCAAACTGGTCGAAAAATTTGTCAAGTTGATTCATGTCGGTTTTTTGAATAATCTTGCAGGGGCTATTTTAGGTATGATAAAGGGAGTTTGCATTGTTGGAGTATTACTTTATTATGTCGCTGTTATTGATTTGAGTGAAAGAGTGTTGTCTAAGGATATAAAGCAGGCGTCAATGCTCTATAGACCTGTTGAACGAACCGGAAAACGTCTGGTGGGAAAGATGGGACAGTATATTGAGATCCGCAAACAGCGCCATGAGGTGATGGAAGAAAGGGGGTAGGGGTTATGTGTCAGTCTATAAACTTTTTGTTTTTTTTGTAATTAACCATTTGCCATGCTTATTCTCGCTCCGATGCAAGGACTTACAGAGCTGTTGTTCAGGAAGGCATTTGAACGTTGCTACCCGTGTGCGTTTGACTATGCAATCAGCCCTTTCCTGTCGCTTACACATGGTAATCTGAGAAATGCCGGAAAAAAGGTTGAAGATGTGCTTCCGGAACTAAATGAGGGATGTATACCCGTTGTTCCTCAGTTACTTGGACATGAGGCTGATGGTTTTGTGGAGCTGGCAAACAGATTGTATGAGTTGGGGTATAACGAGGTGAATTGGAATATGGGTTGCCCTATGCGTAGGGTTGCAGCAAAGCACAGAGGCTCAGGAATATTGCCATATCCTGACGAGGTTATGGAGATACTTGATTACGTAATGCCGCGAATCAAGCCAGCGCTCTCGGTAAAGATGCGTTTGGGCTATCGCAGTAGTGATGAAATAGACGCTATTATTCCCATTCTGAATAACTATCCTATTGCAAATGTGACTGTTCATCCAAGAATAGGTAAGCAGCTTTATTCGGGGCGTCCGGATCTCGAAAAATTCACCGAAATACTGCCCAAGATTGCCCATAAAATCATTTATAACGGCGATATCTTTACGGTGAACGACTATCATAAAATCAGGACTTTTTTTCCTGAGGTAAAGGATGTTATGATTGGTCGCGGTGTACTTTATAATCCGTTGCTTCCTAATCAGATAAGAATGGAATTTCCTGATGATTTTTTAGATGGTGGTGTGGCTCGGAATGCAATCCGTATGAATTGTGGCGGGGTGATGAAAGAGGGGGATTTTGTCGTCTCTTTAATGGAGGATATTTTACGGATGGAAATCAGTCAGGATGCAAAAGTGAGGAAAATGAAGGAGTATTGGTGTCTCTTGTCGAAAGGGCTGCCTGGTACTGAGGAGCGGAAAAGAAAGGTGCTTCACGCCGAATCTTTGGAGGCTGTCTTTGATTTAATCTTGGAGATGACAAAGTAGACCATTGCGCCAATCCCTATGCCCAGAAGTGCCCCGCAAATCACATCTCCCGGGTAGTGCTTGCCAAGATAGGGCCGGCTGTATCCTACAATAACTGCCCAAATGATAATGAGATAGGGGAGGGATTTTATTCTGTGGCCATATAAAAGACTAAGAAAAACGGCTACGGCAAAGGCGTTAGCGGCATGAGAAGAAACGAAACCATAGAGGCCTCCCTTGTTTGTGTGGAACATCCTGACGCCTTCCAATTCGTAACATGGACGCAAGCGTTGGATACCGTCTTTGAAGGCGTTGTTGCTTATTTGGTCGGCCAGAAGGAAGCATAGGGCCAAACCGGCGAGCACCCATAACCAGTTTTTTCGGTCTTTGCGTAATGTTATGAATATGAAGACGATGGTGATTACGGACAACCAACACCATGATTGACTGAAACACCACAGTATCCAATCGAGTGCGGTACTGTGGTGTTCGTTTATCCACCAGAAAACTGATTGATCCAATGCTTTAAGCTTTGTCATGTAGTTTTTGGAAAATCAAGTCTTTAAGTTCTTGGATATTATATCCTGATACAGCACTTACCATGATGGTTGGTATGGTTCGTGGCAGAGTGCGTTTCATCTGCTTAATCATGTCGCTGTCCAGCATATCGCATTTAGTTACAGCGAGTATTCGCTGTTTGTCAAGCAGTTCGGGGTTGTATTTCTCGAGTTCCTTGAGGAGGATTTTGTACTCTTTTTTGATATCCATGCTTTCGCATGACACCATGAATAGCAGGATTGAGTTGCGCTCGATGTGTCTAAGGAACCTCAGCCCCAGGCCTTTGCCTTCGGCGGCACCTTCAATTATACCAGGAATGTCGGCTATGCAAAAAGACTGATCGTCATGATATTTTACTATTCCAAGATTTGGTATCAGTGTGGTGAACGGATAATCTGCTATTTCCGGTTTTGCGGCGGAAACCACAGAGAGAAAGGTGGATTTACCTGCATTGGGAAACCCTACAAGTCCAACATCTGCAAGTACTTTCAATTCTATTATAACCCAACGTTCCTCGGCAGGTTCGCCAGGTTGTGCGTAGCGTGGAGTTTGGTTGGTGGGAGACTTGAAATGGTCGTTACCCCATCCTCCGCGGCCTCCTTTTGCTATTATGGCGGTCTGCCCATCTTCGGTGATTTCGCATAACTGTTCACCCGTTTCGGCATCGCGGCAGATGCATCCAAGAGGGACTTCTAAAATCTGGTCAGCGCCTTCGCGTCCGGTGCATAGGTTTTGACCCCCATTTTGACCGTTTTCGGCAAAGACGTGTTTTGTGTATTTGAGATGCAGCAAGGTCCACCTGTTGGTGTTGCCACGCAGCATCACATGTCCGCCTCTTCCTCCATCGCCACCATCAGGACCTGCTTTCGCATTGTATTTCACGCGTAAAAGGTGGGCGGACCCTGCTCCGCCCTTACCGGAGCGGACAAGTATTTTTACATAGTCGACGAAATTGGAAGTCATTTGTGTTTTTCGATTTCGGCGATAATGGTGGATGAAATATCCTTAATGTCTCCAAAGCCGTTAACTTTGCATAGCTGACCTTTTTTCTCGTAGTATGAGGCTACGGGGAGTGTCTTGGCTTCGTACTCTTTGAGGCGGTTTTTGATTGTCTCTTCGTTGTCGTCGCTACGTCCGGACACTTTTGCGCGTTCAAGCATGCGTCGAATCAGTTCTTCCTTCGGGACATCAAGGCTAATCATGCAGGTGAGTTTACGGCCGTGTTTCTCTAATAGGCGGTCAAGGGTTTCTGCCTGTGCTACATTGCGAGGAAAGCCGTCGAAAAGCATGCCTTGTGTGTCGTTGGCAATGGCTTTGTCGATCATTTCGACAACAATGTCGTCGCTCACAAGGTTGCCGGAGTCCATGATGCTTTTGATACGTTTGCCTAATTCTGTCTGGTCGGCAATTTCTTTGCGAAGGAGGTCTCCGGTGGAGATGTGGTTGAGTTTGTATTTTTCAACAATAAAGTCGGACTGTGTTCCTTTGCCGGCACCCGGGGCGCCGAATAAAACGATGTTCAGCATTGTTATGAGGTTGTGTTATTGTACGGAAACTATTTCGATGTCAAAAATAAGTGGGCTGTTTGGCGGAATAAGATCGCCTGCCCCCTGGGGACCGTAGCCCATGGATGAGGGAATGATGAGTGTCAGTTTGCTTCCTGCCGGCTGATTGATAATGCCTTTTTGCCAACCACGGATAAGTGACATTTGTCCAACAGTATAGCTCAAAGGAGCATACTTTCGTTCTGCGTCATAGATGCCGTTTTGCTTCGCGATGCTTTCAATGCTGGTGTCAAATACTTTACCGTTAAGCAGACGGCCGGTGTAATTGATGGCGACATTGCGGTTGATTTCAACTATTTGACCTTTGCCTTTCTTGTTCACGATAATGTAAAGACCCTCTTCGTCAGGAGTGGCCTTGATATTGTTGTCGGCTACATATTTTGCTAGGGTTTCGGCCTCGGCCTCATGTATTTGACGTTGGTTTTCGATATAGTTGTCACGCTCCTGGGCGATTTCTTCCTGTGTCACGATGTCAGTAAGATTGATTTCGTAGTAAATAGTCATTCCGGTACCGGACTTGTAGTATGATGGGAGTTTGAATCCGAGCAGTGCCAATGAGTCGGCGGGGACACCGAAGATGGCTTTGTCGCCAATGTGCATCATGAGCAGACCTTCAGGAAGATCGCCCTTGAATGCGGGATTTGTGGCCATAAGGATACGGTCGGGTTGGTCAATAGTGATAAGCACTGAGTCGTTGAGCCTCATCACGCATGTTCCTACAAGCACGTCACCCATTTGTACTTGCTTGGCTCCTTTGTTTGTTTCCAGGAACTTATAAATCAAACCGTCTTTGGTAGTCTTGAAACCATCGCCGCATGATGTAAATAATGTTGCTGCCAAAAATACGGTGGCTAAAAGAATTAAATTTTTTTTCATTTTTTGTTTTTGATTATAAATGTATTAATGTTGTTACTTTGAGTGCTTGTTTAAGTTGTTTTTTTCGGATATTTGAAGATCAATTACCAATATTGCGCTTTTGGGAATCCTGTCGTTATCCCCTGCAATGCCGTATGCCATTGCGGAGGGGAGTATGATTTTTGCCCGGCTGCCATAGTTCATTTGAAGAACAGCCTGGTCGAGGCCAATCATTATGTGTCTCCTTCCCGCAACAAAACCCTCTGTAATGTCAGAATAGAAGGTTTTGCCATTTATAGCCTCAATATTGTATCGTACGTATACACTGTCTTCGTATTTTACCTTGTTGCCATTGCCTTCCTCATAAACCCAAATACGAACACCGTCAAGTAGTTTTTCCATTGTCCATCCGTGTCGCGCAATGTATTCATCTATTGTGGTTTCCTCAGACTGTGCAATGGTTTTGTTTGCATTGATCATGTGTTCCTTGATGCCGTTGTCCGATACTGAAGGCTGGTTGACGATGGGAGGGTCTCCGTGACAGGAGGAGAATAATAACATTGCAAAGAATATGTAGAACAGCTGTTTCATTTTTTATTGTGAGCTTTTATCTCGTTCAACATATTTTCTTCAAGGATGTGTATTGTGGTGTTGAAGTCGTAAGGGGATGTGGCTCCGCTTGCTTTTGTATGTCCGCCTCCACCGAAATACTTGTTGGCAAAAACATTGACATCGAAATCGTTTTTTGCTCTAAAAGAAATTCTCACTTTTCCTTCGGACATTTTCACAAGGGCTCCTACCTGCATCTCTTCCATCATTAGAGTGTAATTTACAAGACCTTCAAGGTCGTAGGTCTCCGCACCGAAATCGGCAAGTTCTTTATCATCGATGTAAATATAAGCAAATCCTGCTTCACGGAAAATTCTAAGATGCTTGTCGAGAAGATAGCCTAAAAGCTTCATTTTGCGAATACTGTAGTTGTTGAAAATCCTGTTGTGGACATCTGCGGCATTGAGTGGGTGTTTCATAAGGGCAGCTGTGGCCTCATACAGGGTGGCATCTTCATTAGCGTATGCAAAACAGCCTGTGTCTGTGTTTATTCCGTGATAGAGACATTGTGCGGTGTTGTCGGTTATGGAACTGTCACCTATTATCTGTACAAATATCCAATACAGCAGTTCGCATGTCGACGATAAATCTGGTATGGACACAATGTGGTGGAACAGGTCGGTATCTGGATTATGGTGATGATCGATGAGAATTTTTATTGCCTTGCTTTCGGAAAGGGCCTTGTCGAGAGGAAGGACGCGGGGGGCGTTGTTAAGGTCGACAGCTATAATTAATTCAGCCTCTCTGAGTACATTGTTGCATGTGTTGGCATCTGTTTCTGCATCAAGAATTTCATTTGAGCCGGGGAGGTAAAGCATATCCGCTGGACAGCGATGAGGAAGGACAACGTAGATTTGGGGTTTGTCCCTGCCTGCAAAAAAAGCGTCATTTAGCCAATGGTACAACGCCAAGGAAGACCCAACGGCATCACCGTCAGGGTTCATGTGCGAAATAATAACTGTTTTTTTTGCTTTGTCAAATATTTTGGCAATGCATTCAACAGTTTCGTTGTCAATGGTTAAAGGCATTTTTACGCTTCTGTATACAAAATACAAAAGTACATATTAATTATAATATGTCGGGCTAAAAATGCGAGTCAACTGAATAAATATTAACAATTGTTGTGAATAATGATAGATGTCTTGGTTACCAAGCCATTCCTTTTGATACCATCCATGCTTGAGCCTCTTTGTTGCCGAGTTTGGCGGCTTTTTTGTAACTGGAGGTCTCTCTGGCAGAATTGCCTTGTTTGGCATAGAGTTTTGCAATAAGACAATAAGTTTCGTGGTCGCGTTCGTTGATGGCTACAGCTTTCTGATAGTTGCGAAGTGCTTTTACGTAGTCGTTTTTGTCGGTGTATATCTTACCAAGGCATTTATATGAGTCTGCATCTTTGGGATTGATGCGTGTGGCTTTCTGGTGGTATGCAATCGCCTCCTCATAGTTGCCTTTTTTCCCGTAGATTGCGCCAAGTCTGTTGTATGCCGGGATGTAAAGGCTGTCAAGTCCGATTATGGTTTCATAGCATTGTATTGCTTTTTGATCGTCGCCGCGTTGCACGAATGCAATGCCAAGATAATAGTAGAGTTTTATGGATTTGTTGTCGCGTTGCAGACCTTTGCGAAGATAAGATATTGCCGTTTCGTAGTTGTTTTTTTGCGTATACATTACTCCCAAATTATAGTAGGCGTCGATGTTGTCGGGATCGTTTGCAAGTGTTTTTCGGAATTGTTCCTGGGCATCGTTGTCGTTGCCGCGATTGTAGTAGATGACTCCGAGTGTATTGGTCGCACGAGGTAGTTTGGGGTCGATGGCAAGGGCTTTTTTTGCCCACAGAATTGCATTGGTAAAATTCTTTTTATAATTATAAATCAATGCGATGTTGCAATAGGCGTCTGCGTTTTCAGGATTTAATTCTACAGCCTGTTCGGCAAGTTTCAAAAGGTTGTCCACACCGGAGAAATGGTTGCTTTTTATACCTTCGAAGTCATTGTTTTCAATATAGCAAAAAACAAGTAAGTTGACTGCTTCCGGTAGTGTGTCGTTGAGGTTTACGGCATTGCGCAGGGTCGTCGCGGCATCGTCGAAATGGGAGCGTCGGAGCTGCAGGCTGCCCAAGGCAAGCAGCGGGGCTGTGTCGTCAGGATCGGCGTTTGTGGCCTGACGGTAATACTCTTCCGCTCTGTCGGACAGTCCTAACTGTTCAGTTTTTTTGCCCTTTTCAAAGAGGTTTTTTGCAGATTCGTTTTGACAGAATGTTGCTTTGGAGAATATGGAAAGCAAGAGGATGAGGAGTAGTCGTATTTTCATGTATTATTGTTTGTTGTTAACTGATGCGACCCCAAGCCAGCGCACGTTTGTTTTTTTGAAGGTATAGGCGTAGGTTGGCGTTATCTATGTTCTGTAAATCCGGATCGTTGTCAAGAATCTCTTGTACGCTCTCGCGTGCTGCACGTACAATGGATTCGTCGCTAACTATGTCGGCAAGTTTCAACTGTAGTATTCCGCTCTGCTGCAGTCCTTGCAGGTCACCGGGACCTCTTAGCTTGAGGTCGGCTTCGGCGATACGGAATCCGTCGCAGGTGTCTACCATAGTCTTAATGCGTTCTCGTCCGCTATTTGACAGTTTGTTGCCAGTCATCAGTATGCAATACGATTGTTCACCTCCGCGTCCAACCCGTCCTCTCAGCTGGTGAAGCTGTGAAAGTCCAAATCGTTCTGCATTTTCAATGACCATTACTGTTGCATTTGGGACATCCACGCCAACTTCTATTACGGTGGTACTCACCATGATTTGTGTCTCTCCACGTTTGAATCTCCCCATTTCGTAGTCTTTGGCTGCACTGTCCATCCGTCCGTGAACGATACTTATTTGATAGTCTGGAAGAGGAAATTCCCTGACGACACTCTCGTAACCGTCCATGAGGTCTTTGAGGTCCATTGTTTCAGATTCCTCAATGAGTGGGTATACGATATAGACTTGTCTGCCTTTGGATATCTGGTCGCGTATAAAACCGAATACCTTTAATCTTTGAGAATCTGTGCAGTGTATGGTTTTTACGGCTTTACGTCCAGGTGGTAGCTCGTCGATGATTGAGCAGTCCAAATCTCCGTAAAGAGTCATGGCAAGTGTACGAGGTATCGGGGTGGCTGTCATTACCAGCACATGAGGGGGCTGTTTGCTTTTAGTCCATAGTTTTGCACGCTGTTCAACACCAAAACGATGCTGTTCGTCTATGACCACAAAACCGAGGTTGCTGAATTGTACATCTTTCTCAATAACAGCATGGGTTCCGATAAGTATATCTATGTCGCCATTGGCAAGTCGTTGTTTTATTTTGCGTTTTTCGGTCGGTTTTAGGGAACCTGTAAGCAATTCTACATCAACATTCAACCCATTTAGCATAGATGAGATGTTGTTATAGTGTTGGTTCGCAAGTATCTCGGTGGGTGCCATGATGCAGGCTTGGCAACCGTTGTCGATAGCGATAAGTGTACAGAGTAATGCAACAAGTGTTTTCCCACTTCCTACATCTCCTTGCAGTAGTCGGTTCATCTGATGTCCACTTTTCATGTCGGCACGGATTTCTTTCACAACACGCTTCTGCGCCCTGGTGAGTTCAAAGGATAGTTTTTCGTTGTAGAATCGGTTGAATTTCTCACCTATAATATGGAACAAATAGCCGTTTGTGCGTCGTTGACGGTCATGTTTGGCATATTGGTAGTCGAGTTGAAGGAAGAAGAGTTCTTCAAACTTCATTCGCTGTATCGAGACGGTGATGTCGTGTGGGGAGTTTGGGTAGTGAATTACTTCTATGGCATTTGCACGAGAAGGCAGATGGTATTTCTGTATAAGGCTTGCAGGAAGGGTTTCGGGGATACGTCCTTCTGCCATACGTAGTAGTTGTTCTGTCAGTCTGGCAATTCCTTTTGTATGGAGTCCTTTGGCTTTCAGCTTTTCGGTAGAAGAATATATTGGAATGTATTTGATGTTTGATGAGGTTGGGCTGTCGGCACGATCGATATCGGGATGCGCAATGTTAATGTGGTCGTTGAATAGGGTGGGCTTGCCCATCACAATATAGTCCACGTCTGGTTTTAAAGACTCTTTTATCCATTTAATGCCTTGGAACCAAACGAGTTCTATTTGTCCAGTATCGTCTTGTAACTGAGCGGTTAATCGAGTGGAACGGCCGCTTCCTATCGAGTGCATGTCGTGAATTCTACCGCGAAGCACGACATAGGGCTCGTCAATATTCATATTGCGAATAGTGGTTATGTTCGACCGGTCAATGTATCGATAAGGAAAATATTCCAGAAGGTCACCGTAAGTGTAAATGTTTAATTCGCGTTGAAGCAGCTGGGCACGAGCGGGACCGACGCCTTTAAGGAATTCTATGGGTGTTTCAACAAAGAGCAATGATCTTACTTATTGGATTACAAATTTTGAAACGTCCTTGCCGAGTGAGGCCAGTTCGCGTACCATTGTTGAGCTTATTGCGGCATATTGAGGCTCTGATATAAGAATGACTGTCTCGATATCAGAGTCGAGTAGTCTGTTGATGTCGGCGATAGTGCGTTCATATTCAAAATCGGCGTTGTTTCTTACTCCCCTTAGAATGAATTTTGCACCTGTCTTGTGGCAGAAATCTATTGTAGTGCCGGAATAGGAAGCAGTCTTGATATTCGGCATATCTGCTGTGGCTTTTTGTATTCTTGAGATACGTTCGGCTAATGGCAGGAATTCTTTTTTTGCGCTGTTTACTCCTATGGCCACTATGATGCGGTCGAAAAGTGGCATTGCTTTCCGTAAAAGGGCCAGATGCCCTGTTGTCATAGGGTCAAAAGAGCCAGGGAAGAGAGCTATTCTATCCATAAATATGGGGTTAGCGTTTTCTGTTATTTTTGTTTTTTGATGTTTTTTTATTGCGGTACTTGATTGAGGGATCGTCGCCGAACAGATAGAGCAGGCGAATGGATATGGAACTATTGTAGCAGTTGTTGCTCCAAGTATGGAAGTCGCCCTCTGCGGCTGAGTAGTATTCGGTAAAATTCCAGTTGCGTTTGATTGGGAATAGCGAATGTTGGTATCTGATGTTGAATGTCAGTCCTTTCCATATAGGGAAACGCATGTCGATTGCAGCGCAAATATCGTTCTTAAGGAAAGACATGTCACTACTGTCTGGAATGAAATAATCTTTGTTGTAAAAAATCTGGCCATGAGCTTGTTGCACAAGTCGGCTATATTGTAATCCAAGACCTATTGTCAATCCACCCCATGGGTCGGTAAAGTGAACGGTAAGGGGAATGTCTACGTAATTGAGTGTGAAACCGAAAATACTATAGGGGTCGTTAGTGTTGTTGAAGGCACCCCTTTGCGAGAAGTCCGTTTCCAATGACATCTGCCACAATCCGTTGTTCGACAGGGAAATGGCGGCTCCAACTCCTGCTGTGATGCCCCATTTGTTAAATCCACGCAATTCATCGCCACGAATTTGAGAAGCGGTGGCGCCAAGCGCGGGGAATGCCCTTATTATTTGCCGGTCGCGATGGCGTTGAGCCTGCAGTGGGAGCGAATGGACAAGTAGAGTGACGAGAATTAATAATAGGGATATATATTTATTCATTCTATATGTCGGAGTCAATTCTGATATATGTCGGAGTCAATTCTGAATAATAACGTTGCAGATGTTTTATTATTGCATGAGGAATACAAAAATGGAGCCATATTCAGAGGATTGTTGATAAATATTTGTTGGCAATAGTTGTCCGCTTTTAAAAAAAATGAAGTATTTTTGCATCATGGAAACGACACAGAGAAATATTGCAAAAAGAAAAGAACGAATAACTTACGAACAAGCGTTCTCGTTGAATGGAAAAACGCCGCCTCAGGCGGTCGAGTTGGAGGAGGCGGTGCTTGGCGCACTCATGCTTGACCAAAATGCACTGAACAATACAATACAGATGCTTCGTGTGGAGTATTTTTATCGTCCAGAGCATCAGATGATATTCAAGGCTATACTTACCCTTTTTGAGCAGTCAAAACCCATAGACCTCCTTACTGTCACCCAGCAGTTGATGAAAGAAGGGCAGCTGGAGGTCGTAGGCGGTGGCATGTATCTGTCGCAGCTCACAAACAGGGTTGTTTCAGCCGCGCATATTGAGTATCATTCGCGTATCCTCTCTGAAAAATACATCCAGAGGGAAATAATCCGTATCTGCACCGAAACTCTTACCAAAGCCTACGATGAGACTACAGACGTGCTTGATTTGTTGGACTCTACGGAACGAGTGTTGATGGAAATCGATGAGAAGAATTTCCACACCGAATATCACAATATGCAGGATGTGCTCAAAAGTGCATTCAATCAAATCGAGGCAGTTCAGGGTAGTGACAGTTCTTATAGCGGAATGCCTACAGGTTTTGTCGAACTGGATAGGATGACTGCTGGATTTCAACCAGGTACACTTATTATTCTCGCTGCCCGTCCTGCAATGGGTAAGACGGCTTTTGCTCTTACAATGGCCCGTAATATTGCGGTGGATATGAAGAAACCTATTGCTTTCTTTTCATTGGAGATGACAGCCGTAGAGTTGGTTATGCGTCTTATCAGCAGTGAGTCCGGTATTTCAGGCGAGCGCCTTAAAAAAGGGGAGAAGCTTCCAGATTGGGAGAAAGCCCAGCTTTATGCCCGTTCGCAGGCGTTGACAGAGGCTCCTATATATATAGACGATACACCCCAGCTGTCTATTTTCGAGTTGAGAGCAAAGTGTCGCAGGTTAAAACAGCAGCATAATATACAAATGGTATTTATTGACTACCTACAGCTTATGCAGGGAGGTGGCGAACAGTCTCGCAATGGCAACCGAGAGCAGGAGATAAGTCTTATTTCAAGGCAGTTGAAGGCCTTGTCCAAGGAATTGGAACTGCCGGTGTTGGCGTTGTCTCAGCTTTCCCGAGCTGTAGAGACACGTGGAGGAACCAAGAAACCACAACTTTCTGACTTAAGAGAATCGGGTGCAATCGAGCAAGATGCCGATATTGTTATGTTTATCTATCGTCCAGAGTATTATCAGATTTATGAGGATAATTCCGGTTCTACATTGGGTATGGCAGACATTTTGCTTGCAAAGCACAGAAGTGGAGAAACCGGAGAAGTCCGTCTCAAGTTCATCAAACAGTTTGCCAAATTCGAAAACAGGGATGAGACAAATAACTACAACATGTCCACTGGTTTGGGACCTAACGAGGGATTTGATGGTAATGGTCAGGGAAATAGTGTGATATATGATTCAAAGTTTAATCATGACACTGATGATAGCACTGAAAACGAGGATATGTTCTGATGAAATACTAACCGATTTCTAAAAAAAGTGTATATTTGCATTTTCTTATAAATAGAATTATAAGTAATATAATTTTGAAATTCAATAATTAATAAATAATAATAAAATGGAAAAGAAAGATCTTCTGAAAGAAACCGTACAACACATTGATATCAAGAAGTACAACTCGACGGAAATCATTGACGCGATGCGCCACATGTCGTTCACCAGCAGAGATACTGCACGTGCTGCCGATATTTTGATGAAGATGTGTGCGGAGAAGGATTGTACCAATATTCTCACCATTGCAGGTTCAACATCAGCGGCAGGCTGCATGCAGGTATATGTCGACATGGTGCGTAACAAAATGGTTGATGTCGTTGTGTCGACGGGTGCTTCCATTATCGATATGGATCTTTTTGAGGCTCTTGGGTTCAAACACTATATTGGCACAAAGGAGAATGTCATTCCGGATACAAAACTGCGCGAACTCTATATTGACCGTATCTATGATACATTCATTGACGAGGAAGAACTGCAGGCATGCGACAACGCTACGTTTGAATTGGCCAATATGCTTGAGGCTCGTCCTTACAGTTCGCGCGAGTTTATATATGAACTTGGAAAATGGCTACATAACGGTCGTGCTGTAAAGAAGGATAGTTTGATTCAGACCTGCTATGAGTGTAGTGTGCCTATTTTCTGTCCGGCATTCAGCGACTGCTCTGCCGGTTTTGGTATTGGCAAGCACCAGTGGGTTCGCGCTCAAGAAGGTAAACCGTATTTGAGCATTGACTCTGTATGCGATTTTATCGAGTTGACCAAGATAAAGATGGCTGCTCCTGAAACTGGTCTGTTTATGGTTGGCGGCGGTACACCCAAGAATTTTGCACAGGATACTGTTGTTTGTGCTGAAATTCTCGGTCATGAGGTGCCTATGCATAAGTATGCCATACAGATTACTGTCGCTGATGTCCGTGATGGAGCCTGTTCGTCTTCCACGCTGCTTGAGGCAGGGTCATGGGGTAAGGTCTCCGAGGAACTTCAGCAGATGGTCTATGCTGAGGGTACAACGGTGATTCCAATGATAGCATCGTATGTCTATCACAATGGCCCATGGCGCGATCGCGAATACAAGAATTGGCAGAAAATATATGAATGAGATAATCCGTCAACAGATTCGTGACCTGATAAAGCGAGAAGTCGTTGTTGCTACAGGTTGCACTGAACCAGGTGCCGTGGCTTTGGCCGTTGCCAAGGCCAGAGAGACACTGGGATGTATGCCTGAGAGCACAGAATTGTTGCTGAGTAAGAACGTGTTTAAGAATGCAATGGGTGTCGGCATACCTGGCACGGGTATGGTTGGTTTGCCTATTGCTGTAGCTATTGCTCTTGTTGCAGGTGATTCGTCAAGGCTTCTTGAGGTGCTTACTGTTCCGGTAGAGTCTGTGGAGAAAGCAAAAATGTGGCTTGCCAATAATGGCGATAGTGTTAAGATAGGCTTGAAAGAATGTTGCGAGGATAAGCTGTATATTGAATGTATATGCAAGAAGGGTAACGATATTGCCACTGCCATTATTTCGAAACGTCACACCAACTTTATATATGTTGGTTTAAATGAGAAAGTGCTTTTTGATAACGATAACCAGTCGGAAAGTAGTGATATGGATGGCAGTGCGGAACCTAAGCTGTCTCAGCGTATAGTGTTCGATTACGCTACCACAACACCAATTGAAGAGCTATGCTTCATTAAGGATACTGTCGAACTTAACAATGCTGCTGCAAATGAAGGCTTGAAAGGTTATGGTTTGAATACCGGTCGTATTCTGATGGAAAATGCCGACGGGGATATTGTTCATACTGTCATAGCACGAACTGTGGCAGCCTCTGATGCAAGAATGGACGGATGTACACTACCTGTCTATTCGAACAGCGGAAGCGGCAATCAAGGTATTGCATGCACATTGCCGGTTTATGAATATGGAAAAGCCAAAGGCTGTAATAGTGAACAGATTATTAGGGCTTTGATTTTGAGCCACCTCACATCGATATACATCAAGAAAGGCATAGGCCGTCTATCAGCGTTGTGTGGTATCGTGAATGCCTCCATAGGTGTTACTACAGGAATCACGTATCTGCATGGTGGCAATTATGATCAAGTGTGTTATGCCATTAAGAATATGATAAACACATTGGCCGGAATGGTTTGTGATGGAGCAAAACCATCGTGTGCATTGAAAATGTCTACGGGACTCTATAGTGCCTTTGTTAGTGCTGAATTGGCATTGCATGACAAGGTTGTGGATGCATGTGATGGACTTTCGGAAAAGGATGTAGACTATTCTATTCGCAACTTGGGTCGTCTGGGACATGACGGAATGGACCAAACCGACGACATGGTGCTTGACATTATGACACATAAACAAATGTGAACATAGAAAATGTTTTTGTATTTGAAAAAAAAAGAGTATTTTTGCCAATTCATTTTTAATTAATTATAGTTATGGATTTTAATAGTAACAGACAGAAAGAAGAGTTGTATTCACAGTCCATTAGCGCAGGAAAACGCAAGTATTTCTTTGATGTGAAGGAGACCAGAGGAGGCGACAAATTTATTGTAATCGCCGAAAGCCGTAAACTTTTTGACAACAATACAGGTAACTTCTACTATGAGAAAAACAAGATGTTCTTGTATAAAGAGGATTTTGAGAAGTTCCAGAAAGGTTTGGAGAATGCTCTCCATTTCATCGAAACAGGTGAGATTCCTGAACCTGTAGTGGTGGAATCTAACGATTTCCAAGCGGATAATGCTGCTGCAAAGGATAATAACGTCATTGACGGAATTGATTTCAATTATTAATACCGATTTTTCAATTTTCCAGTAAATGGGGAAAATAATTTCTATAGCAAACCAGAAGGGTGGGGTGGGAAAAACGACCACAGCAACCAATCTTTCGGCATCTTTGGCGGTGTTGGAATACAAGGTGTTGCTTGTCGATGCAGACCCCCAAGCCAATGCAACTTCGGGTCTCGGTATCAATCCCGAGACGGTAGAGCAAAGTGCATACGAGTGTTTCCTGGGTCAGGTACAGGCAAAGGACTGCATTATGGAGACTGAGACTCCGAATCTTTGGATGTTGCCAACCAGGATTGATCTTGTGGGCGCCGAGATAGACCTTGTCAATGAAAAACAGAGGGAATTTTATATTTCAAAGGCTCTTGCACCTGTACGTGACGATTACGATTTTATTATAATTGACTGCTCTCCCTCTTTGGGTTTGATAACTATCAATGCCTTAACAGCTTCGGATTCGGTTATTATTCCTATTCAAAGCGAGTATTTTGCTTTGGAGGGCTTGGGAAAACTACTTAACACCATTAGGATAGTTCAGACGCGCCTCAATCCAAAACTCACTATTGAAGGACTTCTTATCACAATGTATGATAGTCGTTTGCGTCTAGCCCGTCAAGTTGTGGAAGATGTGCGAAGCCATTTCAAACAGATGGTTTTTGACACGCTCATTTATCGGAATACAAAGCTTGCAGAGGCTCCGAGCTACGGACGTTCAATTATCATGCATGATGCCTCTTGCTCGGGTGCAATCAACTATTTAAATCTCGCTAATGAGATTTTGAGGAGAAACAAGATAATATAGATTTCGAATGGCAACTAAGAAGAAGAACACAACGGTTTTGGGTCGTGGACTTGGCTCGATACTGCCCGATGTTGACATTGATGCTGCAATGGGGAAACCCAATCTTACTACAAGTATTACCACGATATCGCTTGACAGTATAGAGGCCAATCCTTTCCAACCGCGCAAGGAATTTGATCAGGAGGCTCTTGACGAATTAGCTCAGTCAATTCGTCAGCAGGGTGTTATCTCGCCTATTACGGTTCGGCAAATGCCCGACGGCAAATATCAACTTATTGCGGGAGAACGTCGCGTGCGTGCTTCGCGGATTGCGGGATTGAAGGAAATCCCTGCCTATATCCGCATTGCTACTGATACGCAAATGATGGAGATGGCATTGGTTGAAAATATCCAACGTGAGAACTTGAATGCAATGGAGATCGCTTTCTCCTATAAAGCCCTCGTGGAGGAATGTCAACTTACACATGAGCAATTGAGCGAGAAGGTCGGTAAAAACCGCACTACAATTACAAACTATTTACGCCTTTTAAATCTTCCATCGGAAACACAGCTGGCATTGAGCAATGATCAAATAAGTATGGCTCATGCGCGCTGTCTGGTCAATGTTGAAGATACCGAGACGCATCTGGCTTTGTTGCACGACATTGTCAACAAACAACTATCTGTAAGGCAAACAGAGCAGTTGGTCAAGGATTTGTCAAAGCAGAAACCAGTGGTGACTGTCAAGAAAAAAGAAGATCTTCCGGAGCGTCATGCTGCCTCGCGTTCAGCTTTGAGACAATATCTGCAGTCGGAGGTTGAGATTAAGCGTAGCCGAAGGGGTAAGGGCACGTTGACAATACATTTCAATAACGACCGCGATTTTGACCGCATTATCAAGCTTATAAATGGCGATTAATAGGCTTGTAGTCTTTTCTTTACTATTATTGCTTACTCTTCCTCTCGCACAGTCGCAGACTGTTGCTGAAAAGGAAGAGGAGGGTGTTGTTGCTGTGAAGGAACATAATCCCAACAAGGCATTGCTTCTCTCTGCTGTCTTGCCGGGGGCAGGCCAGGTTTATAACCATCAGGCTTGGAAGGTGCCGGTAATCTATGCCGCAATAGGTACTGTGGGCTATTTTACCTACAACAATTATACTCAGATGAAATATTACAAGGATGAGTACCTTTACCGTGTTGCACACAATGATGCCACACAATACCCTGACGACGCGGATATGGTAGCGACACCCACAGCGAACATCTACAATCTTTACGAAGCTTATAACAAAACATTCCAACTTTCGGTCATTGTTTCGGTGGCTGTTTATGGGTTGAACTTGCTGGATGCATATGTCTTTGGACATTTGTTTGACTTTCAAATCAATGATGATATTTCGTTGAATGTCATACCAACGCTGAATTGTGGGTATCCATCTCTAATAACAGATACTCCAGGATTCGGTGTTGTGCCGGCAGCTACACTTACTCTGAGATTTTGATTCTTGGAAAGTGGTATATTATTTTTTTTTAGTATTTTTGCAGTTTGAACATACTGGACTATGTTGGTTCGGTGTGTTGTAAGGTTTTGCGTATAAAATAATTATAGAATAATATATTATTATATAAAAATGGAAATTGCTTCAAAATACAATCCTCGTGCCGTTGAAGAGAAATGGTACAGTTTTTGGTTGGAAAAGAAATTGTTTCATTCGGAACCTGATAAACGCCATCCTTATACTGTGGTCATTCCACCTCCGAATGTTACCGGAGTCCTTCACATGGGGCACATGCTCAACAATACTATCCAGGATGTCCTTGTACGTAGAGCCAGAATGATGGGCAAGAATGCCTGTTGGGTTCCCGGAACAGACCATGCAAGTATTGCAACCGAGGCTAAGGTAGTTAATATGTTGAAGGAAAAAGGTATTGACAAGCGTGATATTGGCCGTGAGGAGTTTCTGAAGCAGGCTTGGCAATGGAAGGAAGAATATGGTGGCATAATTCTCAAACAATTGCGCAAACTAGGCGCCAGTTGTGATTGGGATCGTACGGCCTTTACAATGGATGACATCCGCTATGAGAGTGTGATACGCGTCTTTGTGGATTTATATAACAAAGGCTTGATTTATAGGGGCGTTCGTATGGTTAACTGGGATCCACAGGCTCTTACGGCAGTAAGCGATGAAGAGGTGAATTACAAGGAGAGCCATTCGAAGTTGTATTATCTCAGATATTATGTGGAACAGTCTGATGACTCCAATCAGTCAGACTATATCGTTGTCGCTACCACGCGTCCTGAAACGATTCTGGGCGATACGGCCGTATGTGTGCATCCTGAGGACGAGCGCTACCAGTGGTTGAGGGGAAAACGTCTTGTTGTTCCGTCGGTGGGACGCAGCGTTCCTGTGATCATGGATGAGTACGTTGACCGTGAGTTTGGCACAGGTGCACTAAAGATCACCCCGGCACATGATGTTAACGACTATAACCTGGGTATGAAATACGGTCTGGAGACTATAAACATATTCAATGACAACGGAACTCTGAATGCCAATGGCGGAAAGTATGCCGAGATGGACCGTTTTGCCTGCCGTAAGGCTATCATGAAGGATTTGGAGGAGGCCGGATTGGTGGAGAAGGTAGAGGATTACGTGAATAAGGTTGGACATTCGGAACGTACCGATGCTGTTATCGAACCAAAACTTAGCACCCAGTGGTTTATGAAAATGGGTGACATAGCCAAGAAGGCGCTTGATGTTGTGGAAGATGGTAAAATCCAGTTCCATCCTGAGAAATTCAAAAATACATATCGCCATTGGCTGGAGAATATCAAGGATTGGTGCATAAGTCGCCAATTGTGGTGGGGACATCGTATTCCTGCATATTATGTTGACGTGGACGGCAAGCGCGAAGTTGTTGTCGCCGCTACCAGGGAAGAGGCTTTCGAGCAGGTGTGCAAAAGATGGCCTGGCGTGGTTAAGAATGCTGATGATCTGGTTCAGGACGAGGATGTATTGGATACATGGTTCAGCAGTTGGCTTTGGCCGATAAGCCTGTTCGACGGTATTCGTAACCCGGACAATGAAGAGATAAAATATTATTATCCTACAGATGATTTGATTACAGCTCCCGATATTATCTTTTTCTGGGTGGCACGTATGATTATGGCTGGAGAGGAATATAGAGGCGAAGTACCATTCCGCCACGTTTATTTCACAGGCATTGTACGCGACGAAAAGGGTCGCAAAATGTCCAAGCAGCTTGGCAACTCGCCTGACCCTATTGAACTGATGGAGAAATATGGTGCCGACGGCGTGAGAATGGGAATGTTGCTCACCGCACCTGCTGGAAATGACTTACCTTTCGATGTGAAAATATGCGAGCAGGGACGTAATTTCGCTAACAAAATCTGGAATGCACTGCGTCTGGTTAAAGGGTGGGAGAAGAGTGAAGAACAGAAACAGTCCCCCGAGAATGAAGTGGCTGTGGAATGGATGGAACAAAGAATGGCATCAGTACTTGGCGAGGTTGAGAAAGATTTTGATCAATATCGTCTGAGTGAGGCTTTGATGAATACTTACAAGCTAATATGGGACGATTTCTGTTCGTGGTTCTTGGAAATGGTGAAGCCTGCATTCGGCCATCCCATCGACCGTGAGACTTATGAGGCTACGGTGCGCATCTTTGAAAAACTGATGTGCATGTTGCATCCCTTCATGCCTTTTGTTACTGAGGAAATATGGCATCTGTTGCAGGATACAGACAGCGATGTCAAAGCCGAACTTGTTGCCGGCAGCAGCATAATGATGCAGCACATGCCTGTCAGTGTGTTTTTCGATCAGAGAATGCTTGACGACTGCTCTACAATGCGCGAGATTGTGGCTGGAATCCGTAACATTCGCAGCAGCAAAGGTCTCTCTCCGAAGGATGAGTTGGAATTGTTTGTGATGAGCGAAGAGGGCAAATTGATGAATAAACGTTTTGACGGTGTGATTCGCAAACTCGCCAACGTGAAGCAAATTAACTATGTGGCGGAGAAGGTCGAAAATAGTGTTAGTTTCATGGTCGGCACCACTGAGTGTTTTGTGCCGATGAAACAGAATGCCGACAGTGCCGATGACCGCAAAAAATTGGAAGAGGAACTTCGTTATGCCGAGGGATTTCTTGCAAGCGTGATGAAGAAACTGAACAATGAGAAATTTGTCAACGGAGCACCCGAAAAGGTGGTTGCATTGGAACGTCAGAAAAAAGCCGACGCCGAGCAGAAAATTGCTGCACTGAAGGAAAGATTGGGGCTTTGAGTGTATCGGTTTATTGATTGGTTACGATAAAATGAAAAAAAACGAAATATGAAAAAACTGTTTCTGTTATTGATGGTTTTTGCGGCGACGATGCCGCTTACGGCGAGAGCACAGGTGGCATCACTTGATACGCTGTTAGTCCATGTCAGGGAACTGTCGTCTTCAACATACGAAGGCCGTCTTGCCGGCACCGATGCTTTTTTGTCTGCCGCAGATTATGTTATAGAGGCTTTGGAACGCTATGGCGTTGAACCTTACGGCGACGAGTGGGGCCAATATTTTGAGACGGAATGCAACCTGATAGAGAATTGCACCTTCAATAGCTATCTTCATAGCAGCGATAACCGTACGGTATATGTCCTGGGTAGGGATTATTGTTGCGCGGGAATGACAGGTCGCGGCTATGCCGATGCATCTGTTGTTTTTTGTGGTTATGGAATAGACAACGGTGCATTTGACGAGTATGCCAATGTCGATGCACAAGGTAAGATTGTTGTGGTATTCAGTGGGGTACCGAATTTTTTACCAAGCAATGTGACTTCGAAATATACGCAGATTAGGGACAAGGCCAGGGTTGCTAAAGCCCATGGCGCTTGTGCACTGGTGGTTATAAACATGTCGGCCAATTGTTCTCCATACGAGGTGCAGGGCTCGGTATACAACGGTGAGTTGCCTCATCTGGCAACGTTCCCAATAATCCAACCTACGCGTGACTGTGGTGACCGCCTGTTGAAAGATGAGTTGATGAATTTGGAGGAAGTTTTTCAGAAAATCAACGATAGTCAGAAACCTCAGTCGTTCCATCTGCGCAAAAAGTTTGAGATAGAAACCAATACAACGTATACTCCTGCAGCGCTTACAGCTAATGTTATCGGTGTTTATCCTGGTGCTGACAGCAAGATGAGAGGAGAATATGTTGTTGTGGGTGCCAGTTTGGACCATGTTGGTATGCAAGGGACCACCTGCCTGTTCCCAGGTGCAGATGACAATGCTTCGGGTGTCGCTGCATTGTTGGAGACTGCAAGAATGTTGCAGATGTCAGAAGACCAGCCGTCGAGAAGTGTGCTATTTGTTTTATTCTCTTCAGGAGAACAACAGCATCTTGGCTCTCGGATATTTGTTTCAAATTTCAGCCCACTGAAAAAAATAGAGGCTTTTGTTAATGTCGACAAGGTGGGTAGCGGCGACAGTATTGCTGTTTTAGGCAATAAGCGTTATCCTCATTTGTGGAGTGTGGCCAAAAAGGTAGATACCCTGTATTGCTCGGGCGATGTTATGGTTGGAACCAAGACAACTCCCAAGGGCGATGCTGTGGCATTTGACTATATAGGCATTCCGTGTATTAACATTACAAATTTCAAAGGCTACAGACATCCGCATGTCCCGAGCGATATAGTGGAGAATATAGACCGCCGCTATATTGTAAAGGCTACCCAATTGCTCTTTGAAACAGTATTGGATCTCTCGTTTGGTGAATATCAGGGACGTTCCAATGAGTCTAAGAGGGTGCGATTTGACAAATAATTACGACATGGATTTGTTGTTTGCGTAATTAATTGATAAAAAGAGAATAAAGGTGTTTGCTTTATACAAGAAAGAGCTTTCGGCGTTTTTCTCATCGATAGTGGGTTATCTGACGATAATCGTTTTTCTGCTATTGACAGGATTGATGCTGTGGGTGCTACGCACCAGTTTCAATATACTTGACTATAAATATGCAGGTCTTGACGGTCTTTTCCTGTTGGGCCCGTTCTTATATCTTTTCCTTATTCCTGCAATCACTATGAAGATGTTTGCCGAGGAAAAGAAGAATGGTACCATGGAACTACTACAGACTAAACCTTTGACGGAACTAACAATCGTTGTTGCCAAGTTCCTTGCCGGTTGGACGCTGGTTGTGGTATCTTTGTTGCCTACACTTATCTACTATTGGTCTGTCTATCGTTTGGGTGACCCTGTCGGTAATATTGATACGGGTGGTGTTATCGGTTCGTACATAGGACTTGTACTTCTCGGTGCAGTATTTGTGGCTATAGGACTCTTCGCTTCGTCCCTTTCAAACAATCAGATTGTGGCCTTCGTCGTAGCAGCTATGCTGTGTGCATTCTGCTATATGGGGTTTGAGGGTATTTATCAACTTATGCATGGCCGTTTTGCCCTGCTTTTGCGTTGGTTTGGCATTCAGTCACACTATGAGTCGATGTCGAGAGGTGTAATTGATAGTCGCGACTTGATATTTTTCTTATCGGTAATAGTGCTTTTTATCGCACTTACAAGAATGGTACTGCAGATAAAATTCTGGCGAAAAGAACGCACCATAGGACTTGTCGCTATGTTGCTGGCACTCATTTTTGTAAATATCAGCAGCAATTACCTGTTTGGCCGTATAGACCTTACCTCGGAAAAGCGTTATACACTTTCCAAATCGACCAAGGAAATGTTGCGAGACATCGATGAAACGGTGTTGTTCAGAATATATTTGGAAGGTGATGACTTGCCGGCAGAATATCGTCGTTTCAGAAATGACATTAAAGATATGTTAGACCAGTTCAGGGCTTACAGCAAATATGTGGAATATGAGTTTGTAAATCCTAACTCGTTCAAGACCGATGAAGAAAAGGCTCAGTTTTACCAAACTATTGTAAAAAAAGGCTTGACTCCTATTCCTGTCACTACTGAAGAAGATGGTGTGCAAAAGCAGCAGGTGGTCTATCCTTCAATGGAGGTTTCATACAAGAGTCGCGAGACTGCTATGCAGTTGCAGTCTTCGGGTGTTACAGGGCGCTCTACGGATGAGGTTATTAATACCTCGGTAGAGAATCTCGAATACAATTTTGTGACTGCCATTCATCGACTTTCGCGTCCTGTAAAGGCAAGAATAGGCTTCTTGATGGGGCATGGCGAACTAGAAAAAATCGATCTGTTCGATATCCAGATGTCGTTGGTGGAAGATTATACGGTTGAGAATGTTTATCTCGACAAAAATATCGATGCTCTTACGGGCAGGGTACAGAATATGCGTGATTCCAGCATCACAGTCAATAACAAGTTCGATGTTGTGGTCGTCCCGAAACCAATAAAAACATTTACAGATCAAGACCTTTACATATTGGACCAGTATGTTATGTATGGAGGCAAGATATTGTGGCTGCTGGATGTACTGGATGCCGACATGGATAGTCTGCAGGATAAGGCTCAGACCTTTGCAACCAGACTCCCGACAAACCTTGAGGAGATGCTATTCAACTATGGTGTGCGTATTAACCCTGATTTGATTATGGACTACCGTTGCCGCGGTATTCCTATGATGGGCGCAGACAATAGAATGCAGCTCGTTCCATGGTATTATTTCCCCACACTGGTACCTAATTCCGGTCATCCTATAGTGAGAAATCTGGATGTCCTTAAAACAGACTTTATCAGTAGTATTGATTTAATAAACAACGAGATTGACAAAACAGTCCTTCTCACTACATCCGATCATGTGCATATCAAGAATGCACCGGTGAATATCCAACTCAGCGATGCAATGATACAGGTTGATGACCAGTTGTTTAATAAAAAGTCGTTGCCTGTGGCGGTATTGCTCGAGGGCGAATTCAAATCCATGTATAGAAGTCGTCTTGCATCGTCGTTTACTGAATTGAGTGAGATTGCGTATAAAAGCAAGTGTGATAAACCTACACAGATGATTGTGGTGTCGGACGGCGACATGATTCGTAACGGCACAGGCATGAATGAGCGTGGCCGTTACCCATATCCGTTGGGATACGACCGTTACACCAATGTCGAATTTGCAAATAAGACATTTCTTCTTAACGCCATCAACTATCTGGCTGGCGATGAAGGAATGATTGATGCACGCCCCCGCAATATTGAAATCAGGCGTCTTGATCTTGCGAAGGTCAGGGACAAGAGAGGCGCTTATCAGTTTGCCAACCTTTTTTATCCGGTACTTGCAGTGCTGGCATTTGCTGCAACGGTGATAGTTGTCAGAAGGGCAAAGTTTAAGAAATAACATTGTCTATTTATGAAAAACAATAAGAAGATTTATGCTATCTTGGCTGTAGTTTTACTGCTTGGCGCGGTAACATTTGTTGTTGTAATGCTAAAAGGTAGTAATCATACATTTGAGCAAAATTTTCATATTCGGGCAGCCGCCCGTCCCGGTGCTGTTAACAAGATTTTTATGGCAGACAAGGAAAACCATCAGGTCTTGTTGGTATGCAAGAACGACTCGTTGTGGCTTGTGGATGACAAGTTTGTGGCAAGCCAGCCGATGGTCGACTTATTGTTGCAGACACTCTCGGACATGCGTATACGCAGCCAGGTGAACAAGGCAGCCGCTGAAAATGTGACTAAGCAGATGGCAGCAAAGAGTGTGAAGGTTGAGGTCTATTATGACGCGTATAGGATAAATTGGTTTGGTGGAAAACTAAGACTTTTTAAATACGAAAAATGTGATATTATATATGTAGGCCATGATACGCAGGATATGATGGCTACTTATATGTATCGCGAAGGCGACGACCTTCCATGTGTGGTTAACATTCCTGGTTTCAGGGGCTGTCTTTCGCCTCGTTTTGTCGTTGACCCGCTGCTGTGGAGAAGCCATTCAATAGTGAGCCTTCCGGTACAAAAAATAGCCAAGGTCTCATTGGAAATCCCGTCAATGCCTTCTGAATCGTTCGAGGTGGAGCGGGAAGGCGACGGCTTTGTGTTGAATCTCGTAAATCCGCGCCAGAGAGTCGATGGATTCGATACAGCCAGAGTTGCTCAACTGCTTTCTTCTTTTGTTAATCTTAATTTCGACGAGTTTGCAAAGGTGGTGCCTAAAGTGGAACTTGATACCACATTTGCCCGCGACCCACGTACAATACTTCGCATAACTGACATAGACGGCAATACCAGGGAACTGAAGACCTATATCAAGTACAGCAACCCTGATGACCTTCTTGCTATGCCGGACACGACTATGTTTCAAGTGTTTGACTTGAATCGCCTGTATGCTGTTCTTGACGATAAAGATACCGTTCTAATCCAATACTATATCTTTGATAACATTCTCCAACCGGCATCGTTCTTTATGGGACGAGATAAATCGTATTTTGCCAGATGAGACCGCTGATAATGATAACTAATGATGACGGTGTCGGAGCCAAAGGCCTTCAGGCATTGGTTTCCGTGGCACGGAATATCGGCGATGTTGTTGTTATGGCACCTTCCAAGAATTCCTCAGGTCTTGCTCACTCTTTTACAGGAGGACAACCGTTAAGGGTTAACATTATTAGTGAAGAGAAAGACTGCAAGGTGTATTCCTGTGAGGGTACTCCTGTTGATTGTGTGAAAATCTGCGAACAGTTTTTCTGTGAACGACGTCCTAATATAGTGCTCTCGGGTATCAATCATGGGAGCAATGCATCAATCAACGTGCTTTATTCCGGAACTATGGGTGCTGTTATGGAAGCCTCTGCAAATGGTTTAAATGCCATTGGCTTTTCTCTTTTGGACCATGACGAGGATGCTGATTTTACGCTGTCACTGCCCTTTGTGAGAATCATTATCGAGGCTGTCTTGAAAAAAAGTCTTCCGGATGGTGTGTCGTTGAATGTGAATATACCTGTCGTTAGCGATGGCGTTATTAAAGGTATAAGGCTATGCCGTGAGTCCAGAGCTTGCTGGAAAGATAGTTATGTGAAGCGGATAGACCCTCAAGGCAGGCCGTACTATTGGCTGACAGGCCGTTTTGAATGCAATGACAACGGCGATGATACAGACCAGGGCGCATTGGAGAACGGATATGTCTCCGTGGTCCCTACTACGACGGACTATACCGCTTATAAAGAGTTTGATATTATACGGAATGATTATGGGGAACTTTTTTAAAAAAGACAGTGTTGTTACAGGTCTTGTTGTTTCGTTGGGTAGCGAAATTGTATCTGCAGTGCTTATCGTCGCAGGTATATATATTGCAGGAGAGTCGTTCTGTGAGCATGTGAGATGGATGGGGGGAGCTTTTATTGCTCCGGTTCTTTTGCTGCGATACTATGCGAAAAAACAGTCTTTCCCTACAATAACTAAGACAATAATTGTTGTATTGTTCCTCTCGTTTGTGGTATATATGTTTTTTGTGCTCAGGTAAGATATGAAATACTACATCATAGCTGGAGAGGCTTCCGGTGACCTGCATGGAGCCAACTTGATGAGAGCCATCATTGCCAAGGACAGTGATGCCCATATCCGTTTTTGGGGAGGGGACAGGATGGCATCTGTGAGTGGCGCAATAATAGAACAGGTGCGACATATCCGTGATTTGGCTTATATGGGTTTTGTGGAAGTCGTGGCGCATCTTGGCACTGTTACAGGCAATATACGCTTTTGCAAGCGCGATATTGCTGAGTTTGCTCCAGATGTCGTGGTATTTATTGATTATCCTGGGTTTAATCTAAAGATAGCCAAGTTTGTACATGGTAAGGGCATCAAGAATGTGTATTACATCTCTCCGCAGGTTTGGGCTTGGAAGAAAGGCCGTCTGCGTTCGATGAAGAGGGATTTGGACAGACTATGCTATATATTGCCTACAGAACGTAAGTTTTATGCTGAAAATGTTATGCCGCAGGCCAAGTATGTAGGACATCCTCTGCTTGACGAAGTTTCGCTTTACAGGACGGAAGGAGCGCGTGGCAATTTATTGATTGAAAAAGATGACAGGCCGATAATAGCAATACTTCCCGGCAGCAGAAAACATGAGTTGAGCCGTATGTTGCCAGTGATGCTTGCCGTTGCCGCACGACATAAGGAATATCGCTTTGTTGTCGCTGCCATGAGCTTGATAGGAAAGGATTACTATAGCGGATATCTCCCAAAGGATGCAGATAACGTCAGTTTGTTTTTTGACAGGACATACGATTTGCTGGCTACAAGTTATGCGGCATTGGTATGTTCTGGAACCGCAACGTTAGAGACAGCGCTATTCAAAGTACCTCAGGTGGTGTGCTATCAATGTAACAAAGTGTCGGCAGCAATTGCGAGATTATTGATTGGCGATAAGATAAAATATATCTCCTTGGTGAATCTTATCGCAGATAAACCGGTGGTCTGTGAATTGATACAAAGTGATTTCAATGTCGACAGGCTGGATAAAGAGTTTGAAAAGATTATAGACAAGGGGAACAGGGAGATTATGTTGGCGGCATACGACAATGTTATTGATGAACTGGGGGGCACAGGTGCATCATTACGCACAGCTGAAGAATGTATTAAGGTTGCAAAAGGAGAAAACAACAGATGAAAAGGCTCTATATATTTTTGTTGATGCTTATTGTCGCTGGTGCCGTTAATGCAGAGCGGGTGAAAGTGCGACTGTTTTCAAACAATAGGGTTGAGTTGATTTATGTTTCTTTTGACCTTGGCTTGTATGACCTTCTTGCCAATGATACGATGATGCTGGAATCTATGCTTGGTGAGGGAATGTCGGTTGAAATCAAACCAACGGTGTCGGGGACTGTTTCTGTGTCGGTAAATGGATATGACTACGGATCATACCGTAATGTTGTTCTTCGCGCCACCGATACAGCATGCATCATGTGTTTGAATCCCAAGGGAATAAAACAGCGGACGTATGAAGGTAATTTAGTGGTATCGGCTTTCGATAAATCGAACTTGAAGGTGATAAATGATGTGGATTTTGAGACTTATCTTGCCGGTGTGGTTCAGTCGGAGATATATGGAAAGCAGAGTGATATTTTCAGAATTCAGGCTATTATTTCCAGAACGTGGGCGTTGCGCAACATGAAAAAACACAAGGCTGACGGATATAACTTCTGTGATTATGTACATTGTCAAGCATATCAGAACAGGTGTGTGCGCCCTGATATCATGCTGGGTACAATGCAGTCAAGCGGAGAGACTATTGTCGATGCGGAAGGGAACTTGATAGATACCCCGTTCCATTCCAATTCTGGAGGTGAGACAGCCAATTCAGAAGATGTATGGCGCTCAGCACGACCATACCTGCGTTCGGTTCAAGATACCTTTTCATATCGTATGCGACAGTCGGAATGGACCAAGGTCATCCCGCGAGACAAGTGGCTTGGTTATTTTTCTAAAACGCATAAACTCAATATTCAAGATACTAATGTAAGGAATACATTGTTGACTTTTGCCCAGCCTCACAGGCAGGCAAAGATCATGGGCGTCCAATTGACAAGGGTGCGTACTGATTTTGGTCTGAAATCAACATTCTTCACCGTTACAACTGATCCCAAAAATGGAGATGTGGTGCTAAATGGGCATGGCTATGGACATGGTGTCGGTCTCAGCCAAGAAGGAACTATCAGGATGGTTGGCCTTGGTATTTCATACGACTCGATAATACGTCATTATTATTCCGGGGCACAGATTCATCATGATGACAACGTTTCGGAGCAGTATGTTCAAAATTTCGTTACAGAGATAAGTAAGATTATAGAGGAAGACAATGCCAATCCAGGACGTAAAAAATCAAAAAAGGACGATTGGCTGGGAAAATTGTTCAGGGTGCGTGACCGTATGGATAGGGAGGAGGAATTTGATCCTGAAAAGCAAGAAATGGAGTCGGATTGGAAAATTGAATGGTGATTTATGATTTTTTATAATTTGGAACATAATATATTCGCTGGTTAATAGTTATTTGATTTGTATTGGCGTTCGCCATGAAATTTGAATTACGAGAAATGAAAAAAGTATTATTATTATTTTTTGCAGCGGTACTCTTGGTCTCCGGAGTGCATGCTCAGGTTAAATGGCAGACTATCGAACAAGCTTCACAGATTGATACTAAGGGAAATAACAAAATGTTTTTTATTGACTTTAGTACAAGTTGGTGTGGATGGTGCAAGAAAATGGACCGTGACACATTTTCCGACCCTGTCGTTGCAACGATTCTTAACAAGTATTATATCCCAGTGCATTTCGATGCGGAAGGTACTTCCACTTTCAAATGGAACGGGACAAAATACAGCAATACTGCCGCGCCTAATCAAAAGCCACAGACTCATCCCTTTACACGTGCTATTTTGGGTAGGCAAATAGGATATCCGTCGTTTGCAATCTTCAATTCATCAGGCAGCCTGACGCAGATTATCCAGGGCTATCAGGGCGCGTACGAGTTTTCCATGGTGCTATGGTACTATTGCTCGGGCGATAGCCAGCGCTACACTTTCAGTGAGTACGAGAGTATTTTTCAGGAGGAGATTAAGCCGGGTATGATGAAAAAACTTGGACTTGCTTCTGATAGCAAAAAAGTCCCCGTACAGGGCAAATAAGCATTCTGTTTAATTGTTGAACTATTTAATTGATTAGTATTGTATGGATAAACTGAGTTACGCACTTGGACAAAATATAGGCCATCAATTATTGGAGATGGGGTTGGAGACGAGTCTAAATGTAGAAGACTTTGCATCTGCAATAAGCGATCTTTTTTCCGGACGTAATCCAAAATTGTCAAACGAAGAATCCCATTTGATTCTTAACCGTTTTTTTACCGAAATGGAGCAACTGCAGCAGGCTGAAGCTGACAAGAGGGGTAAAGCCGCAAAAGAGGAGGGTGAGCGTTTCTTGGCAGAGAATGCAAAGCGAGACGGCGTGTTTTGTACTCGCAGCGGTCTGCAGTTTGAGATTTTGAAAGAGGGCGATGGTCCGAAACCTGTCGCCGCCGATACAGTACGTTGCCATTACGAGGGAACTCTTATTGACGGAACGGTATTCGATTCCTCCTATCGTCGCAACCAGCCGGCTGAATTCGGCCTGCGTCAGGTTATTGCCGGATGGACCGAAGGCGTTCAGATGATGAATGTCGGAGCAAAATATAAGTTTTATATTCCGTACAATCTTGGTTACGGAGAACGTGGTGCCGGTAGTTCAATACCGCCATACGCAGCTCTTATTTTCACTGTTGAGCTGCTCGCAATAGTGTAGGTTTATTTGTATTTGAATTCTTCGATTTCGCGACGGTCGCGTTTGGTCGGACGGCCAGCGCCTCTGTCGCGTTTTTCGAATGAATACTGTCGTGCCATTTGGATACGCTCGTATTCTTCGGCGGGAGTCAGGTCAATGAGGTAGTTCTCTACTAATTTTGCTCCTACGCGGTTGCCAAGGAGTTCTTTGACCTGTACTGTGCGATGTGTCTGATCGATATTGAGTTCGTATATTTCCCCTACGTTGATTTCGTGTGATGGCTTTATTGGTAATCCGTTCATTTTGACACGTCCGGCACGACATGCCTCGGTGGCTATACTGCGAGTCTTGAACAGACGTACAGCCCAAAGGTATTTGTCAATACGTATGTCGCTCATTTATGATTTATTTTGCACGGAAATATATGTTCATCGGCACTCCATGGAAATCCCATATCTCGCGCATGCGGTTCTCTACGTAGCGTTTGTAGGAGTCACGAACATATTGAGGCAGATTGCAGAAGAAAACAAATTGTGGATATGGCGTTGGTAGTTGGGTAATGTATTTAATTTTTATCCATTTGCCCTTTACGCTGGGAGGAGGATTTTGTTCTTTTACAATCGGGAGAAGGGCATCGTTAAGTTCAGAAGTGGATATTTTGCGGCTGCGAGACTGGTATACCTGACGAGCCGTCTCGAGGACCTTGAAAATTCTTTGTTTGTTGATTACTGAAGTGAATACAATTGGTACATCGTCGAAAGGAGATATCCGTTCGCGGATCAGTTTTTCGAAGTCCTTGTTTGTGTTGTTCTCCTTTTCAATGAGATCCCATTTGTTAACAACAATGACAACGCCCTTGTGGTTTCTTTGTAATAACCCGAAGATGTTGAGGTCTTGCTGCTCGAGACCTTGTGTGGCATCGAGCATAAGTATTCCCACATCGCAACTCTCTATGGCTCTTACGGAACGGAGAACCGAATAGAATTCAAGATCTTCCTCAACTTTCTGCTTTTTACGAAGACCAGCGGTGTCGACAAAGTTGAAGTCAAATCCGAAAAGGTTGTAATGTGATAGTATTGAGTCGCGTGTAGTGCCGGCAATAGGGGTGACAATATTGCGCTCTTGTCCAGTGATGGCATTGATAAATGAGGATTTTCCAACATTGGGACGACCTACGACTGCAATTCGTGGCAGTTCGTCTCCATGTTCTTCTTCACCCTCTTCAAAATCTGCTACGACGGCATCAAGAAGATCTCCTGTTCCACTGCCAGTGATACCTGCAATGGGGTAGAGCTCTCCAAGTCCGAGGGAATAGAATTCACCTATGGTTTCTTGTCGTGCTGCTGTGTCGCATTTGTTGACCACTAACATGACCTTTTTCTTGCAGCGGCGAAGCATGTCGGCTACATCTTGGTCCATAGGGGTCAGCCCTTCTTTGGCGTCGACGAGAAATAGTATTACATCGGCTTCGTCAATGGCAAGAGCTACCTGTTTACGTATCTCTATCTCAAATTCGTCGTCTCCCCCCATAACATATCCACCAGTGTCTATTACTGAGAAGTGCTTGCCGTTCCAGTCGGAATGACCGTACTGGCGATCGCGGGTTACTCCGGATGTTTCGTCTACAATGGCTTTGCGCTCTTCGATGAGTCGATTGAAAAGCGTGGATTTTCCTACGTTTGGACGACCTACAATTGCAACGATGTTTGACATTAATTGTTAGTTGTTGTGATTTAGTGTTTATTCGTGGTCTTCATCTACGCTGAGGAGTATCACTTCTGGCAAATTGTTGTTGATAAGACCAAAGCAATTTAGGGCGGCGTAGCTTTCTGTAAAATGTGCCACTCCATAAAATGTATCGCCTTGATGAAGTATTCGACTTGCTTTGTAGCCCATGACTGCATTGCGGTAAGTGGCGCCGTCTAAAAGTATTTCTCCACCAATACTGTCGGGAGAAAGTATGTCAATGACATAACCTATCTGCGACGATGAACACATCTCTGCTCCAACAACATGCCCTTTGAACCGAAACTCGTCAATGTCGTTGTTGCATGCTGCGAAAAGTAGCGTTGCTGCGAGTGCGACTGTTTTAATCCTCATTTTTGCCAAATAGTATGTTAAGACCGAAAGAAATGTTGATACGTTTGGCATCGACAAGGTAAATGTTTGAGATATAATCCATGAAACCGTAGAATTGCAGTGTGCGGAATGGGGTTAGGGTGACACCGAAACCAGGATTGAACCAGTCGACATTGCCGTTGTTTGTTACCACAGAGTTGGATGCAACAACCTCAATCCAGTCGCGGAATCCGGCGCGGACTATGGCAGAGGTACGTGAATAGAAACCGACATTTTTCATCTTGTACTCCAGGCCTTCTTTTACCCATCCACGTTCAATCTCGCCATGGAAAAGGATTCCTGCGCTTAGAATATCCTTAACGATATGATACATTCCTCCGACGTTGAACTTTGTGGGTAGGGAAGTCCAGTAATCGGAACCGCCTTCGATGGTTTTAAAGTCGGTGAGCGTTTTGAGTGAGTCGATAAGCATTTGGGTAAAGGTGGTGTCCATCTGGCCTCCTTGCATCATGTTGCTTACATCAACACCAGAAAAGGTAAAAGAGTTATTCTCACGTGCAGAAACAATCTTGTTCAAGCCGTCTTGCCAGTGAATACCAGGTCCGACATCAATAATACTTGCCGACACTTCGAATAGATCGGTCTCGTAACGTCCGCCGAGGTCCATTGCAAATCCGTAGTTTTTGGGAAGGAAGGTGCGAATGTTGGTGGTGGTTTCGTCTGTTGTAGAGTCGTAATGGATGTCCATAATGGAAGTGAAGTTCATGTTGATGTCGAGATTGGCGGTGATGGCCGAATAGTCAGGCTCTGTCCTGATGGTGAGTGAAGAACCGGAGTTGGAGAGGTCGGCGTAACCGACGAGCATTTTGAGACGGCCGCCAACGGTGATGTTGTCATTTATGCGATATCCGAAACCAAGAGCCCCTTCTCCATATACACGTGCACCGATAAGGTTGCCATCGAGGAGTTCTATAACATCGTCGCCGGTATGGTTGTAGTTACCTTCATTAAGAAAAGTTGCCAAACCGTTAGGCAATCCAAAACCAACGTCGACTTTGGCTTGTGAAGAAATGGTGATAAAGAATTTCTTGAAATTGAGGCCGAATCCAAATGGGTGAATGTTGGTCCCGAAACGGAACTGCTTGTCACTCATGAGGTCGAGGATGTTTGTGGCGTTGATGATTGTTTTGTCGCTAGTGGAATCGTACTGGAATATGTCGCTGAATGCCAGCGGACTTGAGAGATTGAAGTTAAAACTCGGGAAGGTGACGTATCCATTTGAGTTGCTTGGGAAGAAGGCAGGGTTGGCTGCATTCATATGTGGGTTGCGGCTCGAACCGTACATGATATTGCTCTGAGCATTGGTGTTTTGTGGGAATACAGCTGCAATCAGAACGGCGATGACTGCAATGCAGATTATGCGGAAACTTTTCATTGTACACCTCCTTTCTGGCTATTGCCATTGTTGTCATTTTCGTTGTCTCCACCTAAATTAATGTCCAAGTCGTATGATGGCTTCACTTTAGCCCACACACGCAGGTCTATTTTGTCGGTGGCCTGTATGGATACCCGATTTCGTACGGCGTCTTGTGTGTCGGTTGTATTGAGAACGGTGCTGAGACGTATTTTCTTTGTCTTGAGCAAATTGTTGAATACAAATTCGGTGATGGGAATTTGTATTACGGTATTGGATGTTCCTGACGAAGTATATAGGTTCGTCGTGGGATTGAGAGCTACAGGTGCGGCTTCGACAATTGTAGTTACGGGATCGAGAATGTCGCAAAGTACAGCATCGGTCGAATCGATGAGTTGTACACGGAGCGAAAGCTCGAGGGGTATGGAGTTCAGGCATTGGATGTTTATCATCGACGAGTCAATGACTATCTGTCCCAGCTGGAATGATGGTGCAAATTCAATATCGGTTTGGTATTGCAGGTTGTTGATGTAGGCCGAAATTGGGAAGCTGACTTTGATGTTGGCGTCAATGCTGATACTGTTTATTCCGATAGAGTCGGCAACGAATTCTTTCTCACTTATGCCGGCGGTGGCAAAGAAGGCGGCCTCGAAAGCGATATTCATACGTGCTGCGTATTGTAGTTCGCGGGGTCTCATGTTGACAGCGTTGCTGATGTCTTTGTTGTCGAAAAGGGTGACATATTGTCCTGAAACAAGGCTGTCGATTGGAATCGAGTCGTCAATTTGTAGAACGTTGCTCACGGAACCGTCCTGGCCAACGACGTTGATGCGGAGACTGTCATAGTATACTTGGACGTGGAAAGAATCCATTGCCTCCATTGCACCTTCTCGAGCTTGGGCTTTGATGTAAGCAAGGCAGTATACAAGAATGCTGTCAACCTCGAGCTCGGCGTTATCTAAAAACGATATGTTGTCAAACAAGTCAATGTCGACAGAACCGTTTATTCTGTTGTGCATGACATGTACAATGTCGGAAGTTTTGCTGCCGGGACCTTTGTGACTTTTGGATGACATATCTATATCCCAGTGCTGTGTGGAGTCGTATACAACAGTGATAATGTTGTTGCTGTTTATCTCCATTGAAGCATTGGAAATCTGTACCATTTGCAGCATGTCGAAAATAGTTGCCGACCCGCTGCCTATGGGGATGCCCAATGTCGGGTGTATGGTACCCTGGAAAGACATGTCGTGACCCAGCGCGTCAAAATCGTTCAGACCATCTTTGAGACAAGAGGTCATCAGCATGGAGACGAGCACAATAAGAAATGTAGTCTTTTTCATTTTTCTGTGTATTTGTCAGTATTTTATAATTTATTATCTTTGAATTCATTTATATGTTTAAATTGCAAAGTTACAAAAAAAAATGATTTTGCCTGCATTTTCCGCTTTTTTTCGCTGTTTTTCTCAAAAAACATATTTGGATAAAGTTGTCACAATGAAATAAATTTGTCTATAAAGATTGAATTTGCTACCTTTGCAACAGCAAATAAATGTGAGTGAGATTTATTAGACAATATAAATCAGATATATATGGGAATTATCGCGTGGCATATCTGCGCGATGGTTTCTTCGCAGGATTGCTTATTTCGTTTGTTGTGCTTTTCTGCAAGTTGATTTACTATCCCGTATATGCTCCTGAAAGTTATGTCACTGACATCGCACTTCTTGTCGCCACATTGTTTTTTGCTTATCGTTATCGCAGTAGGTTACCTGAAAAAAAAGTTTTTTTTAAAGAGCTGATGCTATATGGATTAGGCTTGGGCGTTGTGGCTGCGTTTGTATATGGGCTTTTTCTGCTTTTCTATGGTGGAGTGGTTGACAAGGATTTCTCGGGACGTTGCTTGGAGCATTTTATTCATGGAGAGCAGAACGGCGCCGGAACGCCGGAGGAGAAAGCGGAGACAATCGCTGTAATGAAGACTTACAGGTTGCGAACATGGGCGTTTATTGGTTTTTTCCGTACATCTGTGATGTCGATAATGACGGCCTTTATTGCTGCATTGCTCTTTAGAACGGAACGCAATGTGGTGAAACAGAAAAAGAATAATTAATCGAAACAAAAAATATAAAAAATGGATATAAGTATTGTAGTACCGTTATACAACGAGGACGAATCGTTGCCTCATCTGGCGGAGTGGATTGACCGTGTTATGAAGGAACATGGATTCAGTTACGAGGTTATTATGGTTGATGATGGCAGCAAGGACAAATCATGGCAGGTGATTGAAGAGTTGCGTGCCAAGAATCCCTGTTACAAAGGAGTGAAGTTCCGTCGTAACTATGGTAAGTCTGCCGCTTTGAATGTCGGTTTCGGACATGCGCAAGGCGATGTCGTCATTACAATGGATGCCGACCTTCAGGATAGCCCGGACGAGGTGCCGGAACTGTATAAGATGGTTAAAGAGGGAGGATTTGATTTGGTGTCTGGATGGAAGAAGAAACGCTATGATTCAAAGTTGGCCAAAAATATTCCTTCGAAATTCTTCAACTGGACAACACGTCGTATGTCGGGAATCAAGTTACATGATTTCAATTGTGGCCTTAAAGCATATCGTCGCGATGTTGTGAAGTCGATAGAGGTATACGGCGAAATGCATCGATATATTCCTGTGATAGCAAAGTGGGCTGGTTTTGGCAATATTGGGGAGAAAGTTGTGCAGCACCGCAAACGTGAGTTCGGCGTGACCAAATTCGGCTTGAACCGTTTTGTGAACGGCTATCTCGACCTTATGTCCATCATGTTTATGTCGAAATTCGGCAAACAACCTATGCATTTCTTCGGACTTGTGGGTTCGATGTCGTTTATGCTTGGATTTGTGGCTTTGGTGATAGTCTGTGTCCTTCGCCTGTGTGGGCGTATTGCGTTGACGAACAGTGTGTGGTTCTATCTTTCAATGATGTTCGTCCTTCTCGGTGCAATGTTGTTCCTGGCTGGATTCCTTGGTGAATTGATTTGCAGAAATTCAAGCACGCGCAACAATTATTTGATTGAAAAGGAAATGGTGGATTAAGGATTTGAGGCGCATGGCAGCGATTTTTCTGGACAGGGATGGTGTTATCAATGAGCGTATTGTTGATGGATATGTGACGCGTGTTGATGATTTCCGAATCATCGACGGAGTACTCGAAGCTATTTCGATTTTTACTAAAAAATTCGACCATGTCTTTATGGTGACAAACCAGCAGGGCATAGGCAAGGGGCTCATGACAGAAAACGACCTGGAGGCGATACATGCCTTTTTGTTGTCTCAGGTTGAGTCTGTCGGTGGTCGTATCGACAGAATATATCATTGTCCTGCGCTGAAATCGGAGCATTCGTTTATGCGTAAGCCGTCGATAGGAATGGCGTTGCGTGCACGTCACGAGTTTCCTGATGTTGTACTCCGCAACTCAGTGATGGTCGGTGATACCGAGAGTGACATGCTTTTTGGACGACGTGCAGGGATGACCACCGTGTTGGTGGGTGACGAAGCTGAGGTTGCATCGCGTTTCCCGAATCTGGTGGACTATTGCTACAAAGACCTTATAACCTATGCCAGGAGTCTTTAAACACTGGCGATTGAATTGTCTCATTTTTTTAAGAGCCGATCGAAAAAACAATGATGTACCGTGATAATGCGAACAGAAAGCAGGCGGTGAAACGTAATAGTAAGCGTAAACCGTTGTTTTTTGTTTTGTCTTTTGTTATGGTGGCAGGGGTCTTTTTCTTTGTTTCGATGGGTAACAACAAGAATAAAGTCTTGTTGTCTGCTATTTCGGACGACGATGCGGTCGTTAACGGCCTACCGAACGATGATGATGCCAACAGGGTTTATCGCCGGCGACTACAGGTCGAATGTATTCCCCAACTTAATTATAGGCGCTTGAATTATAGAGAATTGTTCTGCGACTCGAATTATGTGCAACTATCTGCTGCACGTGCAGGCGGAATAGATCCTGACGAACTTGGAGAGCCTGCTGAATGCGAGGCGCTGGTTCCGATTTTCAGTAACTCCCTGTATAAGGTTGATGAAATGTATTATAGCAAACCTTATCTTACGCCGGAAGCAGCGTTGCTCCTTGATTTTATTTCGCACCGTTTTTCGCAAAACATGGAGCGTTGTTATCCGTTGATAGGGGAGCATAGAATAATTGTAACCAGTGCTCTTCGTACACATCATAGTGAGAAGCAATTGCGCCGTGTCAATAGAAATGCTACAGACACTTCTTGTCACATGTATGGTACGACATTCGATCTGTCGGCATTTCGTTATGAGCATGTGCAGTCTGGTCATGACACCGCTGTCGACGCTTGTCGTCAGATGTTGGCGTTGACGTTGTATGAATTGAGATATGAAGGTCTGTGTTATGTGAAATATGAGAGAAATTCCTGCTTTCATATCACTGTTCGTACCACCCAATATGAAGGAGAAGACAAATCGGAATTGCGCAGTTATGTTAATCCTGGTTCGCCGGCATACATGTATACCAAATCGGCCCCACGTCCCAAATACGTCAAATCGAATACTGCCGAAAAACATTCCAAGGCGGGTGGAAAGAAAAAGGATAAAAACAATAAAAAAAACAACTCAAAAAAAGTTCGAAAGAATAACAAAGAGGCTGTTAACGATAATTCCACTTCTAAACCATCGACTATACATCATGGTCAAACAATGACGGAAAGGGAAAAAATATCTATGGAACAATTTGAGAGGTGACAAAATGTCATTTTTAATGTGACATATTGTGCTTTGGCATGCTTTTGGATGAAATAGTTAACGTCGTTAATTGTTCAAGACAACAAATTTAAGAAATTAATAACTAAAAAAAGATAATTATGAAGATTAAACCGTTAGCAGACAGAGTTCTGATTGAACCAGCTGAAGCTGAACAGAAAACAGCCTCCGGAATTATTATTCCCGACACAGCAAAGGAAAAACCGCAACGTGGTAAAGTTGTTGCCGTTGGAAAAGGCACCAAAGATCATGAAATGACAGTAAAGGTTGGTGACAATGTCCTTTATGGCAAATACAGTGGCACCGAAATAAATATCGATGGTACCGCTTATATGATTATGAAAGAAAGCGACATTTACGCAATTATTTAACTCGAGAAACTATAGAAAATATAGAGGCTATAGAAAATCTTGAAAAACAAAGAAAGGAATAATACAATGGCAAAACAGATCATATTCAATAATGATGCCCGCGAGCAGCTCCGTAAAGGTGTTGACGCTTTGGCAAATGCAGTAAAAGTTACGCTCGGTCCTAAAGGCCGTAATGTTGTTATCGACAAGAAATTTGGTGCTCCTCAGGTTACCAAGGACGGTGTGACCGTTGCCAAGGAGATAGAACTTGAAGATGGAATTCAGAACATGGGTGCCCAGATGGTTAAAGAGGTTGCCTCAAAAACTAATGACCAGGCTGGTGATGGTACTACTACCGCTACCGTTTTAGCTCAGGCTATCGTCAATACAGGCTTGAAGAATGTCACGGCAGGTGCAAATCCTATGGACCTTAAGCGTGGTATCGACAAGGCTGTTGCAGTCATCGTGAATGATATTAAGGCACAGTCCAAAGAGGTTGGCGGCGATATAGCAAAAATACGTCAGGTTGCCACCATTAGCGCTAATAATGATGGCCATATCGGTGACATCATTGCCGAGGCTATGGAGAAAGTTACCAAGGACGGTGTTATTACCATTGAAGATGCAAAAGGTATCGATACTCATGTGAAGGTTGTCGAGGGTATGCAGTTCGACCGTGGCTATATCAGTCCCTATTTTGTGACTGATACCGAGAAAATGGAATGCACATACGACAATCCTTTCATTCTTATTTTCGACAAGAAGATAAGCACCATGAAGGATCTCCTGCCCGTGCTCGAGAAAGTCGTCAACACTGGTCGTCCGCTCCTCATCATCGCAGAGGATGTCGAGAGCGAGGCTTTGGCTACCCTCGTGGTCAACCGTCTGCGTGGCAGCCTGAAGATTGCCGCTGTCAAGGCCCCAGGTTTTGGCGATCGTCGCAAAGAGATGCTCGAAGACATCGCTATCCTCACCGGTGGTACCGTCATCAGCGAGGAAAAAGGCTACAAACTCGAAGATGCCGACCTCAGCATGCTTGGCCAGAGTGAGAAGGTTACCATCGACAAGGACAACACTACTATCGTCAGCGGCAAGGGCGACAGCGAGATGATCAAGGCTCGTGTTGGTCAGATCAAGGCTCAGATAGAGAAAACAACTAGCGATTACGATCGCGAAAAACTCCAGGAGCGTCTTGCCAAGTTGGCAGGTGGCGTGGCAGTTATCTATGTCGGCGCTGCTTCTGAGGTCTAGATGAAGGAGAAGAAAGACCGTTTCGACGATGCATTGCATGCAACCCGTGCAGCAGTCGAAGAGGGTATCATCCCTGGCGGTGGCACAGCTTTTATCCGTGCTGCTGAGAAGCTGAGCAAGATTAAAGCCGAGAACGAGGACGAGAAGCTTGGTGTCGAGATTATTCGCCGTGCAGTGGAGGAACCTCTTCGCATGATTGTGGAGAATGCAGGACTTGAGGGTAGCGTTATCGTCAACGAAGTGAAGAATGGTAAGGGTGACTACGGCTACAATGCCCGTACCGAGAAGTACGAAAAACTCTTTGCAAGCGGAGTTATTGACCCTGCCAAGGTCGCTCGTGTGGCTCTTGAGAATGCTGCCTCTATCGCCGGCATGTTGCTGACAACAGAGTGTGTTCTCTGCGACATCAAGGAACCCGAACCCCCGATGCCCGCCGGCAACCCCGGCATGGGCGGCATGGGCGGTATGTACTAAAAAGTACAAACCCCGCCCCAAGCGGACGGGGTTGTACTAAGCCAATAGTAACACCAATAGTAAAGGGAGCATCCCAATGGGTGCTCCCTTTTTTTGTGTTTATATTTTAAAATAACTTTATAAAATCCAATATTTTAAAACGATACTGTCGCCATCGTTTGATGTGTTTGTATGATATGAGAATGGCAAGTATTCATCGTACCAGTCATCTCTATAAGTGGTATCGATATCACCGATGAGTTTGGCTTTCCAAAAACATCCATTTGAAAATAAGATGTAAAGCGTGTCTTTTGTATATCCCTTGAGTGACACCTCTGCACTGCTGGGGTATGATGTCGTATCGGCGGCCACCAATGTGTCGGTCTGCATCTCATTGCTTGGTTTAATTAATAACTCACCGTCATATGCTATTCCACAAGCGGTCATCATTCCGAGGATGCATACTATCGTGCCGATTAATAACGTTTTTATCATTTTGCTGTAAATTTAGTTTTCTCCTCCAACTTGAAGCGCATGCGCCAGATGTGGGTGTCGGCGTTGTAGTCGTGGCTGATAATTTTGAAGCGGCCTATTTCGGAGGTGTTCTGGACATGGGTGCCGACGCAAGCGCAGAGGTCGTAGTCGCCGATGCGGACGAGGCGGAGGGTCTTGCTGGCATCGTCGGGGAGTTTTCCCAAGTCCACCTCGGGCGGGACATGGTCGCGGTAGACGAAATCGTAGGTGACATCCATATGCTGGGCGATTACCTCGTTGACGCGGCGTTCTATCTCTGCCACCTGCTCCTCGGTGGGACAGGTGTCAAGGAGATAGTCGCACTTGCTCTTCTTCTTTTCGATATGTGCATTTCTTGACCGCGGACAGCCAAACATCCGCACCATCGTTTGGTTCAAAATATGCTCCGCCGTATGCATCGGCGGGTACTCTTGCTTGTTATGCTCGTTAAGAATCGGTTCTTGTTCCATATTATTTTATGTGGTCGTTTTTATCAAAATGGATTCTGCAGTTTGGAAGCAAGTCTTGTAAATGCTGCTTATATTCATCGGAAAATCGTTCTGATGAAGGTTGCCAATTATCTATATGCAACACCTGTAGTTTCGTAAGATTCTTTATTTCTGCAGGGAGGCTGTCTATAGGATTGCTTCCTATTTCAAGGTACA
>JAGCUU010000017.1 GCA_017962665.1 Bacteroidales bacterium
GTGCAAAGGTACTCCTTTTTCCCGATACTCCAAAACAATTTTGCATTTTTCTTCAAATCCCAGCCCCTGTAACGGCTGTCTCTCCAGCCCCTCCATGCCGTACATCCGGTATCGCTCCACCCATTCCCTGACATAGTGGTCGATGATGCCTAACTCCCTGGAAACATGATCTGCACTGTGCCCACTTAGGCACATCCTGACGGCTTGTATCCGTTCCTCAATCGTGTGTCTTTTCCTCATAATAAAACCCCGAAAGTTTTTTGTCCAACTTTCGGGGTTCATTACAAACATAGGACACCTTTTGTTTTATTGTATAAAAACTATTTACAACTGTGGACCTGCCGGAACAAGAGCTTTTCCGGCTTCGTTGTATGTGAATTTAGAGAAATTCTTGATAAAACGGTCAGCAAGATCTTTGGCCTTGATATCCCACTGCGAAGCGTCTGAATAAGTATCGCGAGGATCAAGAATCTTCGGATCCACACCAGGTAGCGATGTAGGCACTTCGAAATTGAAATAAGGAATCTGCTTGGTTTCAGCCTTGAGAATAGAGCCATCAAGAATTGCATCAATAATTCCACGCGTATCCTTAATAGAGATACGCTTACCTGTACCATTCCATCCTGTATTTACCAGATAAGCTTTAGCGCCACTCTTTTCCATACGCTTGACCAACTCCTCGGCATACTTGGTAGGATGTAATTCAAGGAATGCCTGACCAAAACAAGCACTGAATGTTGGTGTAGGTTCAGTGATACCGCGCTCGGTGCCAGCCAACTTGGCTGTAAAACCGCTAAGGAAGTAGTACTTGCACTGGTCTGGTGTAAGAATGCTTACCGGGGGCAATACACCAAAAGCATCTGCAGAGAGGAATATGACATTGTCGGCAGCAGGGCCTGCGCTCTTGCCGTGAATAGGCTGTACAATCTTCTCAATATGGTCAATTGGATAACTCAGACGAGTATTTTCAGTGACACTCTTATCTTTGAAGTCAATCTTGCCATTGGCGTCAACAGTCACATTCTCCAGCAAAGAATTGCGTTTGATGGCATTATAGATATCTGGCTCGCTCTCCTTGTCAAGATTGATGACCTTGGCATAGCAACCGCCTTCGAAATTGAAGACACCTTCATCATCCCAACCATGCTCATCATCACCAATAAGCAGACGCTTGGGGTCTGTGCTGAGGGTGGTCTTGCCAGTACCGCTAAGACCGAAGAAAATGGCAGTATGTTCGCCATTCATGTCAGTATTGGCCGAGCAGTGCATGGCAGCTATACCCTGCAGAGGCAGGTAGTAGTTCATCATCGAAAACATACCTTTCTTCATCTCACCGCCATACCAGGTGTTGAGAATGACCTGCTCGCGACTGCTGACGTTGAATGCAACACAAGTGTCGCTGTTGAGGCCTAAAGCCTTGTAATCGTCAACCTTTGCCTTGCTGGCAGCATAGACTGTAAAACTTGGAGTGTAGTTCTTGAGCTCTTCTTCCGTTGGTTTGATGAACATATTGGTCACAAAATGAGCCTGCCAAGCCACTTCCATGATAAAACGGACTGCGATACGAGTGTCCTTGTTGGCACCACAGAAAGCATCAACCACAAATAGGTTCTTGTCGCAAAGTTCCTTGCAGGCTAAATCCTTAACATGTGCCCACACTTTTTCACTCATGGGGTGATTGTCGTTCTTGTACTCATCAGAAGTCCACCATACGGTGTTTTTCGATTTCTCGTCCATAACAATGTATTTGTCCTTGGGCGAACGTCCAGTGTATATGCCAGTCATAACATTGATGGCATCAAGTTCTGTGAGTTGACCTTTCTCATAACCGGTAAGGGCTGGATCCATCTCGAAATTGAACAGGTCCTCGTATGAAGGGTTGTAATGGATGTTCTTCACGCCAGTGATGCCCAGCATTTCGAGATCTTTTCTAATCTTGTTTTCCATAGTTGATGGTTTTATTTGTTATTTCTTGTTTTTTTAATGGCTGCCTGTGCTGCTGCAAGACGTGCAACAGGAACGCGGAATGGACTGCAGCTGACGTAGTTCAAACCGGCATGGAAGAAGAACTCAACGGATGCAGGGTCACCACCGTGCTCACCGCATACACCACATTTCAAATTAGCACGAGTCGAACGACCTCTGTTGACACCGAGTTCAACAAGTTGGCCAACGCCTTCCTGATCGAGAGTGTTGAATGGGTCGGCAGGAATAATTTTCTGGTCGACATAATCCTTAACAATAGCGTTAACATCATCGCGGCTGAAGCCAAAGGTCATCTGGGTAAGGTCGTTTGTTCCAAAGCTGAAAAATTCCGCAACCTTGGCAATCTTGTCTGCAACCAAAGTGGCACGCGGTATTTCAATCATTGTACCAAACATATAGTTGATTTCAACACCATATTTAGCCTCAACTTCAGCTTTGACCTTGTTGGCAATCTCTTTCTGATGTTCAAGTTCTTTCACATTGATAGTCAGAGGAACCATAATTTCAAGTTTCGGATTACGGCCTTCTTTCAATAACTCGGCGGTAGCACTGAACAACGCACGGAACTGTACGCGAGTAATCTCAGGATAAATGATACCGAGACGAACGCCGCGAAGACCCATCATCGGGTTGACCTCATGCAAAGCGTCTACACGTTTCTTTACATCTTCATAGGAAATGTTAAGTCTCTTGGCGACCTCTCTCATTTTCTCCTCGCCCTGTGGAGCAAACTCATGCAGCGGAGGATCCATAAGGCGGAAAGTCAGAGGCTTGCCGTCCAGCACCTTGAGTGTAGCCTTTGCATATTCACGGATATCAGGTTCCAGCTCATCAAGTGCAGCGACACGCTCCGCTGTAGAATCGCTGAGAATCATGTTACGCAGTTTTTCAAGAGGCTTCTCGCTGTTCTTGCCATAGAACATGTGTTCAATACGGAAGAGGCCAATACCTTCGGCACCAAAACTTACAGCACGCAGTGCATCATCGGGATTGTCGGCATTAGTGCGGACACCCATTGTGCGGAATTTATCAACCAACTGCATGAAACGCTGGAACAGCGGGTTCTCTGTGGCGTTAATCATCTTCACCTCTTTGTCATAAACGTAACCCTTTGTACCATTCAACGAGAGAAGGTCGCCCTCTTTAAATTCTTTGCCATTGATATTTACACGGCCTGCGGAGAAATCGATTTTTACAGCGTCACATCCGACAATGCAGCATTTACCCCAACCACGGGCCACAAGAGCGGCGTGTGATGTCATACCACCACGTGCGGTAAGTATACCGTCGGCTGCACGCATACCCTCGACATCCTCTGGATTTGTTTCCTCACGGACAAGGATATTCTTTACACCGGCAGCATTATATTCTTTTGCTTTCTCTGAGCTAAGAGCAATGATACCCACAGCTCCGCCAGGACCAGCAGGAAGACCTTTGGCAATAACATCGTATTTCTTTTCGTCTGCCGCATCCAAAATCGGGTGTAAGAGTTCGTCAAGTTGAGTAGGATTAATGCGCATCACCACTTCCTGTTCATCAATAAGTCCTTCCTTAAGCATATCGAAAGCCATGGTGAGAGCAGCAACGCCTGTACGTTTTCCAACACGACACTGAAGCATATAAAGAACACCTTCCTGAATAGTGAACTCTATGTCGAGCATGTCATGGTAGTTGTTTTCAAGAGTCTGACGAATATCACAAAGCTCCTTGTAAGTATCGGGCATAAGTTCCTGCATTGACTGCATGTGTTTGTTCTGCTCGTTCTTTGTGTCGTCATTGAGCGGGTTGGGGTTGCGGATACCAGCAACAACATCCTCTCCCTGAGCATTGATAAGCCATTCTCCGTAGAACAGATTGTCACCAGTGGCGGGGTTACGGGTGAAAGCAACACCGGTGGCACTATTGTCACCCATGTTGCCGAAAACCATAGCCTGTACATTGACAGCGGTACCCCAGTCGTCGGGAATACCTTCTATCTTACGGTAGCTGACAGCTTTCTTGCCGTTCCATGATTTAAAAACCGCCTTGATTCCGCCTTCCATCTGGGCCTTGGCGTCATCCGGGAAGTCTGTACCCAGAACCTCTTTTACCTTTTTCTTAAATTCTTCAGCGAGGTATTTGAGATCGTCTGCAGTAAGGTCTGTATCACTCTTGTAACCCTTATTGGATTTATATTTGTCAAGCATATCGTCAAGCTGCTTGCGGATACCTTTTCCGTCAGCAGGCTCGATACCTTCGGATTTTTCCATCACCACGTCTGCATACATCATGATTAGACGGCGATAGGAATCGTAAACAAAACGCGGATTGTTGGTTTTCTTCAGCATACCGGGGATAGTTTTGCTAGAAAGACCGATATTCAATACAGTGTCCATCATTCCAGGCATAGAACTACGTGCACCTGAACGGCATGATACAAGAAGAGGATTCTCCGGGTCATCATAACGCATACCCATAATGGCTTCCACATTTTTCATTCCTTTCCAAACATCCTCCATTAAACCGGAAGGCAGCTGGCAATTATTTTCATAGTATGCAGTGCAGCACTCAGTAGTGATTGTCAGACCAGCGGGAACTGGAAGTCCAAGCAGACACATTTCGGCGAGATTGGCACCTTTGCCACCGAGCAGATTCTTCATATCGGCCTTGCCTTCGGCAGTTTTGCCTCCAAAAGTGTAAACGTATTTTGTCATAAAATAGTAAATAAGTAATTAGTTTATAAATTATTATTATTTTATCTTGCTTTTTTGTAGAAACTACAAAGATATTAAAAAAATCGCACTTACAATGCGATTTTTCAATTATTTGTTACAAAAAAAAACTACAATTCTCCAAGCAGTATTGCCGCATTGGCCCGATTACTATACAAGCTGCCGAGCAAACTCCTGCGCCTCTCTATCTCCTCCTCCGTAAACGGAGTATTCATCAGCCTTAATAACGAATCAAGCAAATCCTCGGCTGTATCTGCAACCGTACATACATCACCAAGCCGCGTCCCCGCCACCATCATGCTGTTTACCAGACAATGACGGCCTGCATACAGGGAATTCAAGAGCTTTAGTTTTAATCCAGTGGAAAAACTGGTCACTAAAATCTGTACTTGTGCATCACTAATCAAAATGCGCATCTCTTCGTCATCAGGGTTTGCAACCAGACGCACATTGGGCAATAGCGATAACTTGTACCGCAATGCCTCAGACGGGTTTCTACCCGCAACGACAAAACGGCAATTACAGCGAGCAAAAACAACATCCGACAAATATTCCACCGCCTTGATATTCTCAGACACGGAAAGGTCTGCATGATAAATAGCATAACCGTTGTTACAACCAGACGATGTTTTTGAAACAACTTCGTCGTCGTGATGGGACGATGGCATCAAAAGCACTTTCTCACACCCTATTTTACGGAAATGGTCTGCATCGGCTTCAGTAACAGCAAATACAACATCGGCCTTGGTCAATATCGACTCGTATACCCTCAGTTTCCTTGCATCACTATTGAGATACACTTTCTTAAAAAAGTTACGTTCAACATCGGCAAGTCTGGAATAATACTCATGTTCCACATTATGCGCTCTGACAAAAACACGCCTTTCCTTCCCCGCTTCCCTCAAACTCTCCAAGACCGAGCAACAATGTAACCCTTCAAGCAATATCGGAGCATCGTCTTTAGCCAAGTCGGTCAACAAATCCTTATTATTACGCGACTGCACTATATAAGGCCGAGCTCCTAAGGCGCTAACAATACCGACATCTCTATGATAATATTTTACACTACTGCAATATTTTTCCAGCTCATCCGATTCGGGTCTTCCATACGTAAATGCATGCAAATGTATTTCAACCCCGAGTTCACACAACGCCTTAATCCTATAAAACACATCTATAACGCCACCATAATCTGCAGGATATGGCACATTGAACGACACTATGTGTATTTTTTTTGACATCTCTGCGTTACAACTCTATAACAAGATTATCATAAGCAAGATGAACATTCTCCGGAAGAGCTTTTTCCACAACTGAATGAAAGCCCATCTCATGACTCATGTGGGTAAGGTACGCAATATTGGGTTCATTCTTTTTGATAATATCCAACGCCTCTCCTAAACAAAAATGCGAAAAATGCTTTTGTTGTCGCAAAGCATTAATAACAAGCAAATCAAGACCTCTTAGTTTGTTTTGCTCACTTTCTTCTATATGGTTCATATCGGTGATATACGCCATGCTCTTTCCGTCCACCTCATCTAAGCGATAGCCCAAAACAGGCAAATCCTTATGCATTCCTCTAATAGGCATTACACGTATTTGCCCTACCGTAAACGGCATACATTCGCTTACATCGTGTAATGTCACTTCCGGCAGACCGGGATATTGATGGTACTCAAAGATATAATGATAATCGTGTGTAAGAGAATTGATTGCTTCTTTATTTGCATAAACGTCCATATCGCATTGCTGCACCCAATTCAACGGTCTTATATCATCAATACCTCCCACATGGTCTCTGTGGGCGTGAGTAAGTAGTATTGCTTCCAAATGACGTATATCATGCGTCAGCATCTGTGTCCTGAAATCAGGTCCTATATCAAAAAGTATATTATTGCCTTTACTGTCAGTCACAAGTGCTGAAGTACGCAACCTACGGTCTCGTGTATCTTGCGAATGACAAACTTCGCATGGACAAGCTATGACGGGCACCCCTTGCGAGGTACCCGTACCAAAAAAACTAAGAATCATTGTTTGCCAAACACTTACACTACGCAATTAGTAATGCTACTCCTGTTTCTGAGTTAGCTTAAATCCGACACCATGGACATTAACAATCTGAACCGAAGGATCAGCCTTAAGGTATTTGCGTAGCTTGGTGATATAAACATCCATACTCCTTGCCGCAAAATAGGAATCGTCTTTCCATATTTTTTGCAGAGTACTGGAACGGTCAATAAGTTGGTTAAAATTGATACAGAACAGACGCAGTAACTCGCTCTCTTTTGAAGTGAGACGTTGCGGTTCCTTGTCTTCAAAAGTCAACGTCTGATAGTTATAGTCAAACTTGAATTTACCAATAGTAAACTGGTTGTTTTCAGGCTTATTCTCATCAAACGAACGACGAATAGTTGCATTAATTCTAGCCAACAGTTCCTCCATACTGAAAGGCTTGGTAATATAGTCATCAGCACCAACTTCAAAACCTTTGAGCTTATCAGCTTCAAGAGCTTTGGCAGTGAGGAAAAGAATAGGAATGTTCTTGTCAATTCGGCGAAGTTCCTTAGCAACCGTGAAACCGTCTTTCACCGGCATCATAACATCCAATATACAAGCATCCACATTAGCCTCTTTATAGATATCCAATGCCTGCTGTCCATCTGAAGCCAGAAAAACAGTATAACCCTTTTGGGTAAGATAAACCTTGAGGATTGTGCCCATGTTAGGGTCGTCTTCAGCGACTAACAATTTAATACCTAAATTCATATCTTTAATTTTTTCTAATTCGAAAATAAATATTTTTCGAATCTTGTTCCGTGGATATTAACATAAAAAGTTAAAATTTATTGTATACTATGATGTGTTTTTTGTAAAAAAATTTAAGTTAAAACGGAACGTCTAACAATTACTATCTGTATTTCAACAATCTACCGTTTTTTTTCATAACAAAAAAAGACTCGTCAATGTATATGCTCATAGAGAGTATAAGCACCCAGACCAATAAGGACCAATCCGGCAATAATTGAGGCTACACGTTCTTTTATGGGTATATTACGTTTGCCCAGATATACGCCAATGAGGGAGACAATAAAAGTCACTGTTCCGATAACCGATACAATAAAAAGGACTCGTGGCATTGTGTTGTCCAGCCCCAAACCTATTCCAACAACGAAAGCATCAATTGATGTAGCTATCCCGAGCAGACACAGAACACCTATCTTTGAAAGGTCTAACTGTTCCGATTCTGGTTTGTTACCAATTGCTTCAAAAATCATTTTTCCACCTACTGCAACCAATAAACAAAACGCAACCCAATGGTCCACAGATGCTATCATATCACGAAATGCAATCCCGAGCAATGCTCCAATTAGAGGGAAGCCACCCTGAAACAAGGCAAAAATTAACGCCATAACAACGCCATGTCTATAGGTCATCTTGCTTTTAAACGCACTGGTTGTCGAGACCACAAGAGAATCAACACATAATGCCAGCGCCAAGAGTATTGTTTCTATAAAAAACATAATATTATTCAACAATTATTAATATAACCGCATTATACATCTGTGCACATCTCCTGCGGTGACCAGAGGGAGCCATGACGTTCTGGATGTTTTTTCAAGAACTCATGAGCGACCATACCCATTGTATGCCTAACATTTATTTCTCCAACAACAATTCTGCCGTCCCTTGTTTTCATCATATCAATTCCCACAGGACCATTCCTATAAAAATCCATATTTAACATAAGCCATCTTTTTAGATCTACCACGTCACCGTCCCGAATCCCAACACGCTCCTTTATCTCATTGTCATAAAGAAGAATATTATTCCTGTATACACCACCTTGCGTTTTGAACAGGGAATATCCTGTCAAATGCGCCACACCATTGATAAACATGAACTCCAAAGCAAAATCTTCTGCCACATCAAGTCTTTCTTCCACAACAACTCCATTTTGCATTGAAATAGTCTTCGACACCCAGTTTTCGTCATGTTGAGACATACTCTCATCAATCCAGCGCAACCCCCTTCCCGCCCCTGACAGAGGCGCTTTAAGAACAACTCTCTTTTTTTTCAACACCAAAGAACGTACCGATTCAAGACTTTCAACATATTCTGCATGTTTCTGCAATGGTACAAAGGATTTACGATGTTGAAAATGCCTCAACCTTACTAACCATTCATTACCTGGCAACTCAACTGTACTTGGTATGAATTCTTTATTCCAACAACATTTATCCAATGCAGCCACAACGCGCATATCCCATCCCCAAGGCACAACCATTTCCACCTGACTGTCTCGATGGGTTTCGAACCACCGAGAACACCCCTCGACATCGACAACATCAACATTTTCACCATACAATACCCTCATTACCGATCTGCCGCAAATAGCGAAACGTAGAGCCGATGCCGGTGGCACATAATGCGGGTCACCATTGGCAAGACACATGTCATGTTCCGGATTAAAGATATAGAGCGTCACGACCTAATAAATAATAAAAGAATAAAAAAGGGGAAGTAAAATTGCTTCCCCTTTCAATATTGTAATTCCATTTTTATTTGTTAACATGGAATTTTGTGCAGCCGTTCTTGAAGTAGTCGCTGATTTGGTTTGCAGCAGCGATACCGGCGTTGATGTTTGCCTCTTCTGTTTGGGCACCCATCTTTTTGGGTGTTGCGAAGTAGCGGCCCTCGAAAGCCTTGAATTCGGCATCGGCATCCGGCATGATGTCGGTGACATACTTAAGGTCGGTACGCTCGGCCATCAGCTTTATAAGTTCAGGCTCATTAATAACCTCCTTACGGGCTGTGTTGACGAGGATACCACCTTTACGCATCTTGTTTACGAGAGCGTAATTGATGCTCTGCTTGGTCTCTGCGGTTGCCGGGATGTGGAGGGAAACAACATCGCAGGACTCAAACAATGCATCCTGGTTGGCAACGGCTGTTGCCATACCACTGGCGTTGATCTGCTCGGCAGTGAGGAAAGCGTCGTAAGCGTAGACTTCCATACCAAAGCCTTTGGCGATGCGGGCGACGTTGCGTCCCACATTGCCGAAAGCGAGGATGCCAAGTTTCTTGCCCATAAGTTCGCTGCCGCTCTTTCCATTGTAGAAATTGCGTACGCAGAACACGAGCAGACCCATGACGAGCTCGGCAACGGCATTGCTGTTCTGACCAGGGGTATTCATGGCGATGATGCCGCGGGCGGTGCATGCCTCGAGGTCAAGGTTGTCGAATCCGGCACCAGCGCGGACAACAATCTTAAGGTTTTTAGCGTGGTCAATGACCTCCTTGGTCACCTTGTCGGAGCGGACGATAAGTGCGTCAGCATCGGCAACAGCAGCGTAAAATTCGTTTACGTCGGTATATTTTTCGAGAAGAGCCAAGGTATGACCATTCTTCTCAACCACTTCGCGAATGCCGTCAACAGCAACTTTTGCGAAAGGCTTTTCAGTAGCAACGAGTATTTTCATTGTTTTTAAGTGATTAGTGTTTGGTTATTGGTAATTATGTGAATAGTGAATAATGAATGGTATTGACTATTCACTAATCACTATTCACTAAATCACTCGATTTATTTGTGGGCTTTTTCAAAGTCTTGCATGCACTGAACTAGGGCTTCGACGGCCTCGATAGGACAAGCATTGTAAAGGCTTGCGCGGAAACCACCGACGCTGCGGTGACCCTTGATACCGACCATACCACGCTCCTTGGCGAAAGCCATGAAGTCGGCCTCGAGGTTCTCGCGACCTTCGGCCATAACCCAGCAGTGGTTCATGATGGAACGGTCTTCCTTCTCGACTGTGCCGCGGAACATGGTGTTGCGGTCAATCTCCTCATAGAGCAGAGCACTCTTCTTGAGGTTGATCTTGTTCATGTTCTCAACACCGCCGATGGTGTTCTTAACCCACTTCAGAGTCTCGTGCATAACGAAGATGGCGCTTACAGGAGGAGTGTTGAACATAGAGATGTTCTTGGCCTCTTCAGCAGCGTGAGTGCGGAAGTCAATCATTGTGGGCAGCGGGTTCATATACTGACGGTCGGTAATCTTGCCGAGGATGTCTTTGCGGACGATATAGAAAGTAACACCGGCAGGACCGACGTTCTTCTGGGCGCCACCATAGATGAGACCATATTTCTTCACGTCTACGGGACGGCTCATGATGTCGGAGCTCATATCGGCAACGAGCATAACGTTGTTGATCTCGCTGGCGTCGAAATCCTTGCGAATCTCAGTACCGTAGATGGTATTGTTGGTGGTGATGTGGAAGTAGTCGGCATCGGCGGGAACCGTCCAGCCCTTCGGTATATAGCTGTAGGTCTTGTCCTCGCTGGAGGCAACAATTACGGTCTCACCGAAATTCTTAGCCTCTTTGGCAGCCTTCTTGGCCCAAACACCCGTCTGCAGGTAAGCGGCCTTCTTGTTGAGCAGGTTAGCTGGAACATCCATGAAACCGGTGCTGGCACCGCCACCGAGGAAGAGAATCTCGTATTCAGCGGGAATATTCAGCA
>JAGCUU010000002.1 GCA_017962665.1 Bacteroidales bacterium
GTGTTCTCCTGTAATGACATAAATCATTCCGTCGGCTGGATTGTATACCATGTCATTGAAATAAGGAACGTCTTCAACCATCAATTCAGGGTCTTCAATACGATTGTTGGTCGCATCATATCTTGACTTGTAAAGGCAATAGCCGTAGACGTTATTCACACTCCACACATAACCGTCGGCAAAGGTGGCTGTCGATACTGATGGGATCTCGTCCGATGCGATGGACGCCGATCCTAAATCCTGCATGGTAAAGGTGACATACTTGTATTCTGCCGGACTGGGAGGTAAGATATATCCAAACCAGTTGGCGGTTGATTGGGGTTGTGCCTTGGCAAAACCAGCAAATACGAAGACGAACAAAAACAGATGTAAATACTTTTTCATGATTGTTAAGTATAGTTTTACGTAGTATTTTATATGGCGACAAAAATACAAAAAACTTCATTCCTTGTTTCTATGGAGCGTCATTTTGTACCCCAACCATGTTACAATCAATACAGCAGCCCAAACGTCCACAGCGAAATTGAAATGCCATGGCCGTACTCGATGTCGTCTTTCACGAGATGTCCGTTGGGAACATCTTCAATCTGTTTGCTGCCTTTTTTCTTCCCTCCAACCTCGAAAGTGTGTTCGCCGATGACAAAATCTGAAGTTTTTGAAGAGATGACGTCGCTCACGACTCTCGTCTGGTTATAGAAAAAAGTCTCTCGCAGATTTCCGGTGTTGGCGCTGTCTGCACCAAGCACATACATGATATTTGTATTATCCAGATATATTTTCTCCACTTTGCCTAAACTCCGTAAGCCACCAGTCTCATCGCGCAGCTGGCCTATCATTCCAGCCCGTTCCATATAAAGAAAATAATCAGGCACCACATTGCGACTGACGCCTATGGCATTGGCTATGCTTGAATAATCTGGTTTGAAAGGTGCACTTTGTGCCACTATGCCCATCAGTCTACGCAACTTGCGTCCTGTTGAGACCGACAGCGAAGCATATTGCGGGATGTCCGACTCAAGAGTCTGCGTGATGATTTGGTCGAGCCTTGACCTGAAAGCACCTTCTTTGCTGAAAGGATAATACCCGTCTTGCAAATATTGTCGGAACAGCGGTAGCGGATGCGGCAAAATGGTATCAACCACCTTGTTGGCGACAACCTCTTCTAAAGTGTATTTGGGCATTTTCACGTCATGGAACATCTCCAGATATTCGCGAAACGAGAGTCCTTGTAGCGTGTACATCACGGCACGACGGCTCAGGTCGGCCTGACCTTTGAGCAAGTCGAGCACCGACGAGCCAGTGAAGACCACATACAATGACGGATGTCCATCGTAGATGTTTTTCAACTCTGTGGACCAGTTCTCATATTTATGAATCTCGTCGATATAAAGATGTGTGCCACCTTCTTTTATCCATTCCGATGCCACCTCCAAAAGGGTGTGCTGGGCGAAATAACTGTGGTCAGCTGAGACATAGAGAGCCTTTTGGTTGTCTTTTTCAAATAGGATATGCTGCTTCACCAAGGTTGATTTGCCGACTCCGCGCGGACCGACAATTCCGAACATCCGCAGCGACCAGTCAATCTCTGCATACAAGTATCGTACGAAACCAAGGCTTGTAATCGCCAGTTGTTCGCGCATAAAGCCTATTAAAACATCATCAATCATGGTAATTGTATTTGTAACGCTGCCGCAAAATTACAAATAATTCTAAATATGCACTAAAAAAAGTGCAATATTTTTAGTTTTATGCACTAAAAAAAGTGCATTATTATGATTGTGGAGCTTGATGACTGGTTCTTGAGGGCTTGAGTCCGATGGCTTTCGAAATGGTTTTTGCGTCTGAAATCCCGTTATTGGCGATAAAATCGATGATTTGTCGCCGATTTTCTTCATTTCGATTCCGATTTTTGGTTTTTATGGTCGGTTTATCAGCATCTTCTTCATTCATCGAAGCTATCAGTTCGAACACCAAATGCATCTGGCTATAGGCAATTTTATCCTCTGGCGTAGCCTCGCTAAATCGTGTCAGTTCCTTGGCATAACCAATGGCGCGTTGCAGGTCGCCATGCTCAGTCAAGTACTTGTATAGGTTGTTCTTTTTGAAGTAACGTGCCGTCTTTTCGCACCCAGGCATATAACGCTGCAAATCCAGCAGCACATCCTCGTATGACGCATAATGCTTGGTGGAAAGCTGAGGCAGAAAGTGAAGCAAAAACCAAAACTCTGTACAAGGGCTTGTCTCAACCCAAATCACATTTTGACTGCTGTTTTTTCTCAGTTGCTGATAAGTTGCCATTTCTGCGGGCAGTCTGAGCAGACGGTCCATGTCCACAAGGCATACCACGTAGTCCGTCTCGCGCTTCACATAATCCTCTGCCAGTTTCGCCATGTGAGGAATGTCGGAATGCTGAGGGAAGTCGGGGGCCACCTTGAACTTATAGCGACAAGCGACACGGAGGGTCTCAAAGTACCACCACTCGGTTTCGCCTTCACCAATGATTGCTATGCTCTTTTTTACTGCCATATCCAATTACTCTGTTTCAAGGTAAACACTTCCGAGGAAAGGCAGATCCACCAACTTGCCCTGTTTGAAGGCGTTGTATGGGTTCATGGTCTTGTGGAGACCGAGCGATGAGAGTCGTTTGAGTTGGGTGGCTCCCACTTGGCTCTTGTCCGTAAACCACACCACATCTCTGCGGATGAAATCTTCGTTCAGCAGGTTGATGTCGTGGGTGGTCATCAGTATCTGTGACGAACCTTCGCTGTTGGCAAGGAACAGCTTGATGAAATACGAAAGGAGCTCATAATGGATGCTCGTCTCTACCTCATCAATGGGAATAAAACTGTTCGTGTGCAATACATAGTACAGCACCATTGACATCCCTAAGAACCGATGCGTTCCGGCAGATTCCAGTTGCTCGTGCAACTCGTATTCTCCATCCTCGCCTATGTGTCTGAACATAATGTCA
>JAGCUU010000003.1 GCA_017962665.1 Bacteroidales bacterium
ATCTTTTATCATTATTATCTATGTCTAAACCCTAAACTATAATCACTTAACTCCTTGCTAATTGCTTTCGCCATCTAAAAAAAACAGGACAAAACCAATAAAAACATATAAAACGAAATGTTTTCTTTTGTTTTAATTGGTTTTTCAAAATGGCGAAAGCAACTAGAATCACTTAGCACCTAACTTCTTCAGCCCGGCATCGAGCTTTTCCTGCGGAATCTCAATGTATCCCTGTGGACCATTCTCTTTCTGTCCTTCTGTAAGGATATATTCAAGGAAAGCCACGACAACAGGATTTGTAGGCACGCCGTTTGAAACGAAGTACAGGTCACGTGCAGGAGGTGAAGGATAGCGTCCGTCGGCAATAGCCTTCACGATATCAACTTTAGTGTCATAGAAATATTCCTCATCGTCAATCTTACCGTTGTTGTTTATGTCTATAGGCACAACGGCAATACCGGGATTAGGCTTGCCCGTCTTGGTATCGTAGGCATAGCCGATATTGTTAAGTCCAAGACCATTAACATCTTTCTGAATAGCGGCTGCCAAGCCAGGGTCTCCGAATACGGCAGTACCGTTTAGGTCTTCCTGTTTTCCACCAAGATATTGTGCCCAAGTCTCCGCCGCACCGCAAGCGTCGCTGCGAGTGTATACTACGATAGGAGTTGCGTTGTTTGTGCCAGCAACCTGTCCCCATGTCTTCTTTGCACCCTTGATCCAAAGTTCCACAAAGTTGTCACGGGTAATACCATGCTTTTTCAATTCATTGATGGTAGGATTTTGGGCATTGATGGTTGGTACCACGGCATCCTTTGCCACGGCAAAGCCCACGGCGCCACGCTGTATCTCAGCCTCGCTTAGTTCGCGGCTAACCATGCCAAAGTCCACTACGCCAGCGATAGCGTCTGTAACACCCTTGCCAGCACCACCTGCTGAAACATCAATCTTTACGCCAGGATGCAGTTTCTGGAACTCACTAGCCCACTGAACAGCCAAAGGATATAGGGCAAATGCGCCAGAAAGCGAAATTTCACCACTTAGTTCGCCTTCAGGACCAATCTTAGATTCATTCTTTCCGCCGCAAGCGGTAAGCGACAAGGTCAGTACAACAGCACCTAATGTCGCAAGTGACAAAAACTTCTTTTTCATACTCGTGTAAATTTTTTAGAATTGTAAAATAAATTGTGTTTCAAATTGGTTGACATCATTTGCAACCTTATTGTCAGTGTATGTATATGCAGCCTGAATACGCAGTTTCTTGATAGGTGTAATGTTTACGCCCACCTGATAGTTCCACAGACTCTCATCATAATCCCTGTCAGCCTTGAAGTAGTCGATACTCAATAGAGGTTGCACGAAATCATAAATCCAGTAGCCTGCAGTAACGTATGCACCGTCACTCTTTTGTCCAGCGGTATTGCCGTAAAGGTATTCTCCTCTAATGGTCAGTTTGTCGTTCTTGTACTCTACACCCGCAGATGTGCGATTGCGAACATGCTCATCGCCCCTTGCCCCATAGGCTCCTTGATAGTGTCCAACGCTAAACGCCAGTTGTTCAATGGGTCTCAGCCAAAGCAAACCTGCAAAGTCCTTCTTGTTGTTGTTATCCTTGTTGTTGATACCATTACCATTGAAAATGCCGACACGATAGCTAATCACCTTATCGAACAAGTCGCCATAGAGCGTAACGCCAACGTCGCGTCCATTGGCTTTCAGACCGCTCAAGTCATTGTAGCCATTCAGTTGAGCCACCGCAGTTGGATTTTCTATAGTCAGCCATGATGCAGGCCCAGAGAGAGTCTCCTGTGAATACTGCACTTTATATTCACCAATCTGCACATTCACTTCTGGAGCAATCTTCCATCGCAGATATGCATCAATGACTTTGACGCTTGTTTCGTATTCCGCCTGAAACTTGTAGTCAATATTGTCACTTAGCACGCCATCAACAGCCAGACGGACACGACGGATGTCAAAACCATGGGTTGCATCTTCCTTGTCGCTCCACGAATAGCGTGCGTTCACCAATCCTGAAATATTTGGTAACTTCAGTTCCTGAGCTGTTGTTGATAATATTGGTGCTACTATCAACATGCCCATGAGAGTAATCCTGATTCCTTTCATTCTTTTCATACCTTTTAATCGCTTTATTATTATACTATTTTTGTGCAAAGGTACAATGAAAAAACCGCTCTGGCAATACCATGAGCGGGGTAAATTGATTCACGATAATATGTGATATGTTGGCAAATGTTTGGTATTTTTAATGTATTAGTGTTTCTGATGCAATCCACATTCACGATGATCGGGTGACTCCCACCACCAACGACCAGCACGGACATCCTCACCTGGCTCTATGGCACGGGTACAAGGCTCGCAACCTATGCTGGGGTAATCTTGATTATGCAGTTTGTTGTATGGTACATGATGCTGGCGTATGTAGTCCCATACCTGTTGCTCGGTCCATGAGATAAGAGGATTGACCTTGATAAGTTGATGTATTTCGTCCCACTCCACCACTTGCATGTCATGACGTGTGATGCTCTGTTCGCGACGGAGACCGCATATCCAGACGTCGAGTCCCTGAAAGGCACGGGCAAGAGGTTCGAGTTTTCGGATTTTGCAACAGCGATGGCGACTCTCTATTGAGTTGTAGAATAGGTTGATGCCTTCTTCGCGTACCATGCGCTGCACCTCGTGATAGTCGGGGAAGAATACCTCAATCTGAATGCCGTATGACAGGTTGGTTCTGTCAATAAGCTGGTAGGTTTCAGGGAAGAGGCGACCTGTATCGAGGGTGAAGATGCGGGCATTCTTATCCTTGCTCGCAATGATGTCGGTCAGAGTTTGGTCTTCAATCGAGAGGGAAGAAGAAAGAGCGATGCGCCCTTTGTATGCCTCGAGGAAATAGCCGACGACATCTTCGGCAGATGCATCGCGAAAGCGCTCGTTTAAATCACGTATGAGTTGTGCCCGTTCCATATTGTATCGGTTTTTATCATACCAGCTCCAACAGTCTCGTTGGTGTCGGGATCAATGAAGATGACACTACCCGTGATGCGGTTCAGACGATAGTCGTCGAATACGAGGGGTTGTGCTGTATGGATAGTGATTTCCGCAATATCGTTCATTTTTACCTGTGCCACGCCTGGTTCTTTCTCCAGGGTGTTGATGTTGCGACGGTAGTTGATGGTTCGTACTATGCCGAGTGTTTCGAAGGTTGTCTGTCGCACGATGTACTTGGTACGTGGCAGTAGTGGTTGCTCGTTGAACCAGCAGACATCGAGGCACAGGTCTTGCTCCTGATGAGGCTGCGGCTCGTCGGCTTTCACCAGAATATCACCGCGCGAGATGTCAATATCGTCAGCAAGTTGCAGGGTGACGCTCTGTGGTGGGGTAGCTTCTGATAGTTCCTCGGTAGCCTGCGAGATATGTGACACGACAGACTCCAGACCGCTTGGAAGGACTTTTATATGGTCGCCTACATGGATAGCACCACTTGCTACACGTCCAGCATAGCCTCGGAAGTCGGGGAAGCGGCTGCTTATAGGACGGATGACATACTGAATAGGAAAACGGAAAGCGCGTTGTATGTCGGTCTCAACATTAGAGGCAGACTTGTTTACAGGCACCGTTTCAAGGTATTCCAACAGAGGGGTTCCTGTGTACCATGGGGTATGCTCAGAACGGTTCACCACGTTGTC
>JAGCUU010000018.1 GCA_017962665.1 Bacteroidales bacterium
GTCGAGGATGACAGACGCGGAGTGGTAGCCTATCATGCAGTGGGTCTCGTGGCTTGCAAGTTCCCACATCGTCAGCTCGCCGCTGTGGCGGAAGTGGTCAAGCATGGTGAGCACGAAGTCGCGGCTGCGCTTGGGGTCGGTGAGGTTGAGCAGCGGGTGCAGGGCACGGTAGGTGTCCCAGACCGAGAAGACGGTGTACTGCTCACGGCCGTTGCCAGTGAAGTCAATGTTGTAGTTGCCTGTCGAGTCCTTCATTGTGCGGTAGCATCCGTCGGCGTCGCTGTATAGGTAAGGCGAAGTCATACAGTGGTAGAGTGCTGTGTAGAAGTTGGTGCGGTCTTCGCGGCTGCCGCCTTCCACCTCAAACTGGCCGAGGGCTTTCTCCCACGTGGCGGAGGCCTCTTTCTTGGCTTGATTGAATGTAATTTCTTTGCCTTCACCTACGCCCAGATTCGTTCCCTCAAACAAGTTGTTCATAGCTCCTGCATCACCGGTCGCTGATATACCTACGTACAAGGTCACTTCCTTTTCGTTTTCCTGAAAGAAGACCAGCGCTTTGCAATCCTCACCTTCGATGGAATCAAGGCTTTTCACAGGATGGCCGCCTTTATAGAACACCACTTCCTCAATAGGGCTGTCGGCTGCAACAGCAAAGTAGAAGTGCTGCTCTGGGTTCCAGGCTGACGAAGTGCGATAGCCGCAAATAAATTTAGCCAACGGGTCTCCCTCATATTCTGGAGCGCTTTCACCCATGGCTATGCTCGAGTTGATGACCACGTCGCGGTGTTTGAGGTCTATAACTACACCTTTCCGTCCGGTGTTGGGGAAGGTGTACTTATGCAAGGCGCTGCGGCCGTGTACAGTGAGCTCGGCCATCACGCGGTTACGGTCGAGGACAACGCGGTAGTAGCCAGGCTCGGCCTTCTCGCTGCGGTGGCTGAACGAAGATTTGTAGAACTCGTAGTTGAGACTATCGGGCATATCTCCATTCTCAGCAGTAAAGGGCATAATAAGCAGGTCACCATAGTCGCTGCAGCCTGTGCCGCTGAGGTGGGTGTGGCTGAAACCATATATGGTGTCGTCAGTGTAGTGATAGCCGCTACAGCCATCCCAGCCGTCAAGACGTGTGTCGGGGCTTACTTGCACCATACCGAAAGGCAGTATTGCTCCTGGAAAGGTATGGCCGTGACCGTCGGTGCCGACAAATGGATTGACGTAATCTGTCAACGACCGCTGACAAGAGGTCACAATCGCCAACAAGACAGAGATCAACAAAAATGTCTTTTTCATAACTATTTATTGATTATTCTAGATTATCCAGTCTTTATAGAGACTTATTTCCTAGAAACACTATTTACAGGATTTCATTTTTATCAATGCTGCAGCTCCAAGAATGGCCACCTCGTTGGCTTTGAGCTGCGACATGCGTATCTGGCAGCTGCCAGCGTAGATGTTGAGCAGGTATTTGTCGAAAGCTTTCTGAAGGGGTTTCAGCAGTGGGTCGCCAACCTTTGTGGGACCACCCATCAGGAATATAGCCTGTGGAGCCGAAAAGGTGACACTATTGGCCATCGCCAGTCCCAGTTGGTCAGCCACTGTCTCCCATGTCTTGATGGCTGTGGGATCCCCCTGGTTGGCGAGGTCGCCAATCAGCTTGCTGCTCACCTCGTCAGATACAGGAATACCTTTCAATTCGCAGTAGGTCTGCACGATGCCGCGAGCCGAGGTATAGGTCTCGAGGCAGCCTTTGCGGCCGCAGCTGCATTGGCGTCCGTTGGGTATGAGTATGTTGTGTCCCAGTTCGCCGGCGCCGCCGGTGCTGCCGTGAACGAGCTTGCCGTCGAGAACGATGCCACTGCCCACGCCTGTACCAAGGGTGAACATGATGAAGTTGTCAAGGTCCTTGGCTCCGCCATATACCATCTCGCCGTATGCGGCGGCATTAGCGTCGTTACTGAGCACAACAGGGACATCCATGTACTTGTGCATCTCCTTTTCAAAGTTCAGCACCCCTTTGATGGTTAGATTCGGTGCGTTGTCGACACAGCCCGTGTAAAAATTGCCGTTAGGGGCACCGATACCGATACCTTCAATAGTGTCCACACCGTTGTCTTTCATCAACTTGCCAATACATTCCATGATGTCATGGATATAGGGTTCCAACTCTGTATATACATTTGTCGGGATATTGCTACGGGCTATGATTGTGCCGTCGTTGCGGACAAGTCCCATGTCGGTGTTCGTGCCACCGATGTCAATTCCGATCGAATATGTGTGTGTCATTGGTTTGAATGTTAATAATATACTTAAAAAAACTTATGAGTTTAATTCTAACAGTTCTGAATAATCGCCATCTTCATTCCATTTGAAGAAGAGTGAATAGTGGATGTCGTATTGTTCAGTGCCTTCATGGTCCTCGTAGCTGTCGGAATAGGAGAAAGTGATGTTGCCTCCCCGTTTGAGGACACGCTTCTCCTTTCCATAACGGAATGAGATTTCATCATCTGTAATTTCGGTGATGTGGAGGCCAATGAATCCTTCATAAATCAGGTTGCCCGTCCTGGCCTGAATCACCTCGCAGATATGCTCGTCGTATTCGTTCATCAGCGACCATCCTTTTTTGCTCCAGGCAACCCATAGTTTAATATCGGTGGCTTCACCCTGTTTGACATTCCAATGAATTCTTTCACGGCATTGGTCGGCATCTGTTATCAATACGTAAGCGGCATCGGGGTCAAGATTGTTGCGGAGCGCTGCACCAGCCTCCTCCCAGCCTTGCTCGGGGTTGTCTTGGCAAAGAGCTTTTTGTGCCTCTATTGTGGCCTCATTGAGTTTGTCCCAATCTCTTTCACGTTCATAAGATGCAGTGGAAAGAACAACAACCGTCTTTTTTGACAAGAGATTGTATGTGCTGAGAAAATCTTCAGGGATATATAGTCCAGGGTTAAGCGATTTCAAGTCAGCAACCAATCCCGTCATTGAAGCTCCTGTAGGTTGTTTTGCATCTATGCCGTCAATGTTTTTATGGAAAAATTCACGCCATAAACCATCTTCATCATTGATGCAGTTGCGGCAGAACATCATCACAGGGGATTCCGTTTGCACTGTTGCCCATAGTTTTTTGGGCTGGTCCCATTTTTCTGCCTCAAGCGAGGATGCTGTTTTGGTGAAATCTGCCACGGTTTGCTCGGCGTCGTCGCCCTTGGTGACAAGTGCCATAACCCAGTAATCGGTTTTAACACATGCGGCTCTTGCGTTGCCGTTGGACGGATTGAATGCCTTTCCTATAATTTCCATAGTTACTTGGTTATTAAATTAATACTATTTTTTTATTATCTTACCTACCTTTTTGTTGTCAACAAGTGCGATGTAAGTGCCATGTTGCAACCCAGACACATCAATGCTCTCTGCCCCAAGACATTTGTGGGTTAAAACTATCCTGCCCTGCATGTCGACAAGCTGAAGGTTACCACAGGCATTTATGCAGACAATATCGCTTGCAGGGTTGGGAAATATAACGACACCACTGTTTTCAGCGGTCATAATACCCTGAGGATCTCCCGATATACCGCTGGTGACATTGACACTATAAACCTTTTGTGTAATGCCATCTTCGGCAGTGACAGTAAGGGTGATTTTGACGGTTGTATCGTCAATGGCAGCAATAGACTTTTCTACTGTGGCGTCAACTACCTCGGTGGTGTAGTCGATATTGTTTGTACTAAAGTTGGAAATGTCGTCGACATGAATATTGTAGTTGAAGATTCCTTTCTCGAAATTAGGAATAGAAACGCCATTGACAGTAATATCCGTAAGCCAGGCACTGTAAATAAATTCAATGTCGTCAATCGAGAGCGAGTCGTTGGCACTTCCTGAACCGGCAACGTAATTAGTAGTCATATTGATCAGTATGTATGCTGCCGTAGAACTGCCATCATACACAAACGGCACCTTTATCTGTCGCCATTCCATAGTCGAAGCTGACGACGTTGTGCGTGTAAACCGAGCCACCGCACGTCCTTTATAAAACGACGGTGTACTCTCATCGTTGGGCGAGATGAAGTCTCGTTCACCGTGAATGATTGCACCTACCTGAGCCTCCGATGAGCCGCTTGAAGCATAAAAGCTAACCCATAAATACATCGAGTCTGGTGTCGCAGTAAAAGGCTGACAATGCTCGCTGTTGCTTCTCTGAGTATAGTTGTAGTTCTCGCTGCTACTCGCCGACATCGCGCCGGCATGCACGCGTCCTGTAGTCATATTGCCGTTGGCTTTGACCCCTAATATAGACTTGGTGTATATCGTAAGATAATAGCTACCACTGCCACCAGGGCGATGGCCTGCCCGACGGTAATGGTGGTTTGACGAAGCCAATGACGCATAAGTACCGTCACTCGACGAGAATGTGTTCCAATGTGTTGGTTCCGATGTGATGTCTCCATCCCATTGTTCAAATCCTGGATTTGGCAACTGGAAAACACCTTGGGCATTCAAATTGATAATTGATAATTGAAAATTGAAAATCAGAGCTGCAATAAAGATAGTGATTTTTCTCATAAGCTATAGATTGAAAGTGTAAACATTACAGTTGGCGTTAAAGTTGATGTTGGTGTCCTGATTGTTGTCAAATATACCATAGATGGTGGCACCCGAACCGCTCATTGCTGCATAGAGGGCATTGTTTGCATATAGTATTTCCTTGATTTCTTCCAGGCGGGGATGTTTCCTGAAGACAGTCTCTTCGAAGTCATTGATAATAAGACTCTTCCATTCGGTTATAGGTCTTTTGACTGCTTTTGTCAGATCGCAGGGCAATAGGTCGCTGCGACGCTCCCGTGGTAAGATTCCACCGTATGCTTCGGCTGTGCTTACAGCCTCGTCAGGCTTTACCATCAGCAGTTTGTATCCCTTCAGAGGGTTGAAGCCGAGTGGTGTAAGTTTGTCGCCGATACCGGTGGCGTAGGCGGGTTCGTTGTCAATAAAGAAAGCACAGTCGGCGCCGAGTTTTGCAGCAAGAGAACACAACTGGTTGGCATTAAAGCCAAGATCGTATATCTCGTTAAGCATCCTTAGTGTGAAAGCAGCGTCGCTGCTGCCGCCACCGAGCCCCGCACCGAAAGGGATATGCTTGTGCAAATGTATTTCCACGTCAGGCAAGCGGCTGGCACATTCGTGTTTTAACAGGCGAAAAGCTTTTACTACGATATTATCCTCAGCGTTGCAACCTATAGCAATGCCTGTCTGCGAGAAACTGAAGTTCTCGGCAGGGTTGATTTCCAGTTCATCACATAGCGGCACCGGCAAGAAGACCGTCTCAAGGTCATGGTAGCCGTCCTCTCGACGGCGCATCACGTGAAGGCCTAAGTTTATCTTGCAGTTGGGACGGGTTAACATGGTGGTTCCGATTATTGTTGTTCAGTTTCGTATGCTTTGATTATCCGAGTGACGAGACGATGGCGAATTACGTCACTGTTGTCAAGCTCTATGACGGCAATACCATCTATGCCTCCGAGTATTCGTGTCGCGTGTACCAAGCCTGACTGCTGGTTGCGAGGCAAGTCTATCTGTGTGATGTCGCCTGTGATAATGAACTTTGCATTGCGTCCCATACGGGTAAGGAACATCTTCAGCTGCGAACTGGTTGCATTCTGTGCCTCGTCGAGAATAACATAGGCGTTGTCGAGTGTTCGTCCACGCATAAAGGCAAGCGGAGCGATCTCAATAGTGTTGTCTTCCCAGTAGGAAAGCAGTTTCTGCTGAGGTATCATGTCGCGTAACGCATCATATAGCGGCTGCAGATACGGGTCGAGCTTGTCACGAAGATCACCGGGCAGAAAACCAAGGTTTTCTCCAGCTTCCACGGCAGGCCTAGTCAAGATAATACGACGTATTTCCTTGTTCTTCAACGCACGTACAGCGAGGGCTACGGCAGTATAAGTTTTTCCTGTTCCAGCAGGGCCGATGGCAAAAACCATATCGTTGTTTTTTACCGACTCCACGAGACGTTGCTGATTTGGTGTGCGTGCCTTGATAAGCAGACCGTCGCGACCGTGAACAAGTATTTCATCGCTCATTTCAGACTCAGGACCACTTCCATTCTCCATTATCTGCATGATAGCATTCTCGTTGATACGGCCGAACTTTTCGTAATAGGTAATCATAGCATTCAGCTTAGCTTCGAATGCTTCGGTTTCATCTTCTGCACCAATCACTTTAAGCATTTCGCCTCTCACTATCAGTTTCAACTTCGGGAACAACATCCGTACAAAATCAAGCATACGCTCGTTGGTTCCCCAAAAGCGCGTGTAATCAATTTCTTCAAGTGAAATAATCTTCTCTATTCCTTTGTCCTCCATATAAAAATGCAATCTTTTCAGATTGCAAATTTACGCATATTTTCTGAATTATCAGGTTTTGTTTAATTATTCTATGGAATTATTTTCAGTAGGAGTGCCAATATTGTCCGTTGTATTGGAGTTACAATAAAAAAAATTGTCTGTCGTTATGTGAAAAAACAAAGACAATGGAGAAATTGGCAGTTAACAAGTCGGCATCCAGACCATTAATTGACAAAATATCAGACCTCTTTTCCGGCCTTGTGCTTGTCGCCTGTGTGGTGATGACAGCATACGTTACTATAAAGATATTTTTCTTTGAAGACGGTGATCCGTTTGCGGGGATGGTTGCGTTGGCAGCAACCTTGTTTTGCGGCTATATGAGTCTATTTTTTTTCGACAACTATATGCGCTGCAATTATGCTGTTGAAACAATCTCTGTTCAAGACGGGGATCTCGTCATTGAGTGTACAAAAAGCTTGTTGCGCAAATTCAAAAGAATACCCCTGTCGTCAATACACAGTGTTGAAATGTACGATGGTACCCACGCATTCAGAATATCCCTCCCCGACAAATTAAGAGTCCGTTATGGCGATGGTCGCCGCTATCGGTTTGGAATTGATATGTCAGACAAAAAGCGCAAGGCTTTGGCAAACAAGATTATGGACATTTGCCACAAGTGGTCGTCATAGTGGCAAACATATCGTTTTTGTTTATCGGCAGAATGTTCTATTGTTGAATTTCTCAAAAAGGTTCATATCCAACCATTCGTTCACTTTGAAATCGCCATATAATGCGATGAATTCACTCATGTCAAGCAATGTTGGGAACATCTGTATCGAGGTAAGTCCAATTGAGCTGAAATCAACTGTCTTTGCATCAGCAAGAGTGATTCCGGCATCCTGTAGGTAGAGGAATTCTCGCTTAAGCGCCATAGCGTTATAGACGATGGTTTCATATATTTCCTCACGATGGTCTTCGTGGTAGCAAGGGAGGCTGAATATCTCCATTTCATCAGAATTCGCTCCATTTTCAACCTTGAATGTTACGTTGATACCCATAAGCATATCATCGTCATATTCCATCAAACCTGTCCGCAAATGAGATAGTTCGTGGCCGGCACGAAACAGAGGCTGCAGTTCAACAAGTGACTGCCAATAGTCGCGGTTTTCCGTTCCAATACTCTCGCACAACACATCTATCATGCTGTGGCAATAATTCATTGCCTGCTGTCGTGCCGCCAATGGGTCGGCATCATTGTTGAATAATCTACTGTCAAAGTATGTTTTTTCTCGTTTCGCTTCCAGATAGTCGCCAATTGAGCAGTTCTCTTTTTCAAAAGGAGACTTCCATAGGCGAGTGGTGACGATGTATGTAAAATGTGATACATCCATAGATTTGTTAGTCTTTAAATGTTACATCTCACATTCGTCGCTTAATTTTCGAGGAGTAGGATGATACCCAAAATTTCTATTTTTGGCTGATTCCAATAAATTTAAAAAGGGATCATCATAGGTGCCAAATTTATCAATACTTGTATCTATCCCATTTATCGTCACATGTGCATATCCGCCGACAAAATCACTTGCATTTGTGAAGATGGCGCCTATCACAGGATCGCCATTTTCGTCAATATATCCCCATAAAGGCTTTCTGCCATACCCAATATAGACGGCTGCACGTCCTTCGGAAAAAGGCCTTGCGTCAATGTAGCGTGGCGTCATAATCCATTTGCCAGTTTCACTGCAATATCCATACCTACATTTCTCGCCTTCACCAACACTCAATAAAACTATTCCATCTCTAATATCTATTATTTTAAAAGGTATGTGCTCTTTGTTTATATTATCAATTATCTGATACTCACCATTGTTTTTAATGAGTTTAAGTGTAGAGTATTCTTTCACTAATACTTGATCGATATTGTCCATATTTTACTTTTTTTTAATTGTTCCTTTTTTCTTGTGACCAAACGTGTTTTTCTTTTTTGGGGGACGTGAGGGCTTTATTGTATCTAAAAGTTTTAGGTGCCCAAACAAGTCAATAGTGTACTCGTCTATAAGTTCGGGGTATTCGTTGCATTTTTTTGATACTACAGCGAACACGCCTCTTCTGCTAATGTTTTTGAACGGACGGGCAATGAGGAAACTAGGGGGTATCACCTCTTTCCCTTCGGTGTCAATATATCCATATAACCCGTCTGTTTTTATTGCTGCCATCCCACACGAGAATTTGGTAGCTTCCTCAAATGTGGGTTCACACATTACATATCCATTGCCTTTGACGTAACTATTCTTGGTGAATGGATGGCCTTGATAAACTAATTGCGCATAGTCTCCAACAATATCAATCGAATAATGCAGGTGCTTTATGCACATATCACCATAGAAATCAAAATACCCGTAACTACAATTGTCAGGTGTCCCCTCTACAATCACTGCTGCCAATCCACAATCTGCAAAGTCACAAATGAGCGGATATTTTGGTTCTACGACCCATCTGCCGAAAATGCTAATCAGGCCCCATCGGGCATTGTCACCCTCTCCCACACATACGGGAGCTACTGTTTTGTAAAAATCACGCACGGCAGTGAACTGAGGTTTTATAAGCCAGTCGTCGCCCACATAGCCCCACAAGCCGTTGCTGTCCCTGTGCCACTCGGCGTGTACTAATGGTATATCATTGGAACTTTTTTTGGCTACACGTTCCGAATGTAATTGCCTTTGAATATGTTTGATTCTTGCAGTTTGTTTTTCTTCCTTGTCTTTGGCCGTCTTCTCCAAAGTCTTTTCATCCTCAATATCGTTAAGCACTTTACGAAACCGTTCCCTGAGAGATGAATCTTCTGTGAGGTCATTGCGCAGCCGATACAAATCTAATAGATGTGAACGAATACCTTTCATATTGTTCAATTCTTCTAAGTTGTCAATATAATAGCGGTATTCGCCAAAGCCTTCATTCTCGATTCTGATATTGAAGATTTCCTCAATTGCCTTTCGCCATCTGCCGAATGTTCGTCGCGGTATCTCAACACCATCGCTTATGCCTGTGTTGAGCCAGCGTTGATTCAATTCATTAAAAGAAATCTTACCTGCACGATGGATTGTTTCGATAATCCATAGATACTTGTTTATCAGTTTACTTTTCATTGGGTGTTCTTTTTGGTAATCCGATTGCAAAAGTACGAATGACCTCGGCCATTTTGTGGCTTGACTTTTATTTGTTTAGTAATCAGACACAAAGGCATCAAGCGTCAATTGCGACGCAACCAATTTAAAGTTAATTCTGGAGCGACTTTGGATTTTGCTTATATTCCTATATCCGAAAATCAGTTTTTATTTTAGCAGCTCTCTCATCGTAAAAATGCCCTTTTTGCCGACAATGAATTCGGCAGCCATCAAGGCTCCCTGTGCCAGACCTTCGCGGCTATGCGCCTCGTGAGTGAGGGTGATGGTATCGATGGCGCTGTCGTAGCACACGGTGTGGGTGCCAGGCACCTCGCCCTCGCGGAAAGAGGCGATGGGCACGCTCTCCGCACTGCGTCCTCCGTTTGCAGTTATCTGCTGCTGCAATGTGATGGCGGTTCCGCTCGGGGCGTCGAGCTTGTGGATGTGATGTGTCTCGGTGATGCTTACGGCATAATCGTCACGGCCCCGCATCAGTTCGGCCAGCCGTTCATTCAAGGCAAACATTATGTTCATCCCTATGCTGAAATTGGTGGCGGTGAACAGGGCTCCACCTTTTTTACGGCAGAGGTCTGCAAGCTCGTCGTAACGGTCGTACCAGCCCGTGGTTCCGCACACAATGGGAACTCCAAACTCTAAGCAATGCCTTATGTTGTCGGCGGCAGTTGATGGCTGCGAAAACTCGATGGCAACGTCTGATTGGCAAAGCAAATTGCTTTTGCTCTCTAACTCTTTCGCGTTGTCTATTGTGCAGATAATCTTATGCCCGCGTTTCACAGCGGCATTTTCGACGGCATGTCCCATCTTGCCGTAACCTATTATTGCTATATTCATAAAGTTATGTTTTCAGTTCTCTTTCTGGTTATACATTGCAAAATTACACATTATTTGTCTATATCAAAAAAAATTTTGTCAGATTGATTATCTTTCGTAATTTTGCAAAATCAAAAATGCAACGAATCAAAATTTTAATAACATGGTAGACTACAAGAAAATAGGGCTTGTGAACACCCGTGCAATGTTCGCCAAAGCCGTTGACGGCGGTTACGCCATTCCGGCATTTAATTTCAATAATATGGAGCAGATGCAGGCCATCATTCAGGCCGCTGTCGAGACCAAGAGTCCTGTTATCCTTCAAGTTTCGAAGGGTGCCCGCGACTATGCAAACCCGACACTTCTGCGTTACATGGCCGAAGGTGCTGTGGAGTATGCCAAAGAGCTTGGCTGCCCCAACCCACAGATTGTGCTACATCTCGACCACGGCGACAGCTTCGAGACCTGCAAGAGCTGTATCGACATGGGATTCAGCAGCGTGATGTACGACGGTAGCGCCCTGCCATACGAAGAGAACATCAAGATTTCACGTCAGGTGGTAGAGTATGCCCACAAATACGATGTCACTGTCGAGTGCGAACTCGGCGTGCTGGCTGGTGTCGAGGACGAGGTATCCTCTGAGGTAAGCCATTACACAAAACCCGAAGAGGTAATCGATTTCGCCACACGTACCGGCTGTGACTCACTGGCCATCAGCATCGGAACCTCTCACGGCGCCTACAAGTTCAAACCCGAACAGTGCACCGTCGACCCAAAGACCGGCCGTCTCGTTCCTCCTCCCCTGGCTTTCGACGTCCTCGAAGCTGTCGAAAAGAAACTCCCCGGATTCCCCATCGTACTCCATGGTTCCAGCTCCGTGCCGCAAGACGAGGTTGACACCATCAACGCCAATGGTGGCGCGCTGAAAGCTGCCGTAGGTATACCTGAAGAACAGCTTCGCAAAGCCGCCAAGAGTGCAGTCTGCAAGATCAACATCGACAGCGACAGCCGTCTGGCCATGACCGCCGCCATCCGCAAACACATGGCAGAGCATCCCGACCACTTCGATCCGCGCCAGTATATGAAGCCTGCACGCGAGAGCATGAAGAAGATGTACATCCACAAGATTGTCAACGTCCTTGGATCCAACGACAAGCTCTAACGCCTTATAGAATCATTCACAAAACGGCTGTCTCAAAAGGAGACAGCCGTTTTTTTTTCAAAGAATCACTTATTAAAAAAATTGGTTATTTTTGCAGCGACAAAAGGATAAAGGACAATCCAATGTAATTAGTTTTCAGTCAAATTTTTAATGTCAAAAAATCGAATCGTCGGGACGCCAAAAGCGCCTCAAGGAAGGGGTGGTGTATGCCTTTCCTGAGCCAACGAAACTGAGTTCTTTGACATATTTTTGAGTTTCGAAGATGCGTACCGGCGATAGGTTCACACATCACTAACTCAAAAAAATTAAAAAATGACTGAAAATGAAATGAACAACTCTGGCAAGGTCATGCTTGCCTGGAGCAACGGAAAGGAAACACATCTTCACCCTTCGATGATGTTCTTAGTAGAAGGCGCACACCTTGAACGTCTGGAAAAGCTGGAAAGCAGGGAAAACAAGATTGGCCATGAACAATATTCCCGTGAGCTTAGCCGCGAATATGAACGCTACAGCGATGAGCTAAAGGCCGTTGGACTGAAAGCGGAAAGTTACAAAATACTCCTTCTATCATCCACACTTCTATTCTCAACACACCGCAGTTGGATAAACAGAAGGGTAACCAGCTGGTACCATCCTAATCTGAAGGCATTCCGCAGACTGTACAGACGATGCCTTGAACAGGCGAAACAAGACAAGCGACTTTGGACTGTCTTTGTGGAAAGCGAAACCAAAAGCCTGTATGATAAAATGACAGACGAATACGATGGGTTCAAGGATCCAATGCTATGGGACTCGCTTTATAGCATTGACGGCGACGATCCTTTATGTGACTAACTTTTCAAAAAATACTGTTGTCAGCTGCCGTGGGGTCACCGCATAGGATATTTGCCACCTCGCGGCAGCCACAATCACAACGAAGAATATCATCGCACCCTTTACAGACTGAGGGCTTGAAATCGCTATTCTGAAACATATTCCAGTATTGCACATCAGAAATCATCGGCTCGGAAAAGACATGACCCACCACATGCGGAGAATGGTTACAGGTCCGCAACTGTCCCGACGGGTCGACAACAAAAAATCCTTTTGCCGCCGCACAACGGTAACCTACATGCAGATGGCGAAGGGAGTCGGGGTTGTCTATGACACAAAGAGGTATTTCTGTTCCAACATTGCCATAACGGTTGGCAAGAGCAAGAACCTCCTCGCATACAGAAAGCATCTCGTTTATCTCCTGACGAGAGAGAAGAAGTTGGTCAATATTCGACAACCCTCTGCCTCCCGGAAGGAAACGGTTGAGAAGAATACTGCCCGCTCCATTAATAAGAGCAATTGATGCAGTCTCGAAGAGCTCGTGTAGGTTTTGTTTTGTGACTGTAATATTGGCTGTGGTAGTCAGACCGATGGCTTTGGCCTGCCGGAACATTTCAAGTACGCCATCGGCATTGTCGACACCGGTATGAAACTTGAATGTAGAATATCCCGGCAAGCTCATGCTAAGGTGGACGCCAAGGTCGTGGAATGCTCTCAGCCACTGCTCGTTGACAAGTCGACCGTTGGAGATAAGCACAATAGGAGATTTCAGTTGATGTTCGTCAAGGCGGCGATGAATGTGAGAGAGGATGTCAATCAGTCCCTCCTTCATAAGAGCCTCGCCTCCAGAGATAGAAAAACTGACAACGCCCTTTTCGATGAGCAAGTCGGTGACACGGTTCCATTGTTCAACATCCAACTCGTTTCCACAATGATAGCGACTTTCAGGCGCATACCAGGGACATGAACAGAACAGGCAACGATGGTTACAGCGATATGTAACCTCGTATGCCACAGAGCGTGGGAGCCTGACAGTCATCGCCTCCGCACCCATCAATCAATCTTGATTCCTATCATTTTCTCTATCCTGTCGAGTTTACTGCGCAAAGGCACCTTAGAGTCAAAACTCCCAGTGAAAGAGCGTTTGTTGAAAAGGAACGCCTTCAACACCTGTAAATCCCTGTAATCCTTTAACAGAGACACATGGTAAGGCTCCTGTTCATTCAATCTGAAAAACAGCACCATATTATGGCCATGAGGTTCATAATCGTTGGGCAAGTCGTCATTCCCGTCACGAAGGTTTGAAGCCGCGACACACTCGTCGCACCAGTATTCCAACATTACGTCATAGCCCAAAGACGCTATATCTCTCAGCATTTCAAACTCCCAAACGCCATTGCTGTCGTAGTCGAAAAATTCATATTTTTTTCCGCAATGTTCGCATTCGCCCTCCTGCATACACGGCATCATTGGCTCATAGCACATGGCACCGATATGGGGTTGAAATTCTGTTTTGTCTTTGGCAACCTCTTTGAGGCGCGCGACAAGTTCTTCGCGAGATAGTTTTTCCTCCATAATTATTTCAGGTTTTTAAGAATTTGCAATGTTAGATCCCAGAACATTTGGACAGTCTTTATCTCAATACGCTCGTCAGGGCTGTGTACGCCACGAAGTGTAGGACCGTAACTTATCATATCCATCTTGGGATATTTCTCTCCTATAAGGCCACATTCCAGACCGGCATGGATAGCACGAACCACGGGTTCATGTCCGAACATCGACTTGTAGGTCTCCACTCCGACCTTCAGGACACGGCTTGAAGGATTAGGCGTCCAGCCTGGATAACCGTCGCCATGACTTACATGGGCTCCAATCATACGGAATGTCGCCTCTATTTTCTGCGCTGCGGCATACTTGGCGCTTTCAACGCTACTCCGCTGCGAAGTGGCGATATGTATCTGTTTGTCATCCATCTTTATCGAAGCGAGATTGGTTGAAGTCTCCACGAAATTTGGGATCTCGCGGCTCATGGCCAATACTCCATGAGCACATGCAAAGAGGCTGTTTAGCAGATTATACTGAGTCTCCCTGTCAATTAGCAATTGGGGCATCTCTATAGGAGTCAGCTCTATAGTTAAGCCTGGTTCCGTACTGCGGAATTCAAACTTTATGTTTTTAGAAAAATCCGCCACCATTTTCTGCAACTCGCCATCGTATTCCTTAGCGACGACTATATCGGCCCAAGCCTCGCGTGCTATGGCATTGCGCAAGTTGCCGCCATCGATACGGGCAAGACCTATCTTGCACTGTTCAGTGGCATTCCAGAGTATACGGGTCAACATCTTGTTGGCATTGCCAAGTCCTTTGTTGATGTCATCGCCGCTATGGCCTCCTTTAAGTCCACTCACTTTAACACGATAGGCGTTTTCCCCTGCAGGGCAATAGCGTGTGGTGTAGTCGATGGCAACGGTAGTGTCGATTCCACCTGCACATCCGATACAAAACTCACCCTCGTCCTCATCGTCAAAATTAAGCAAAATCTCGCTTCGGAGCCACTCCGTGGAGAGACCACCGGCGCCGGTAAGACCCGTTTCTTCGTCAACGGTAAAGAGTGCCTCAAGAGGACCATGCTATATTATATCATCATCAAGTATAGCAAGTATGGCTGCGACTCCAATGCCGTCGTCAGCGCCGAGGGTGGTGCCGTCGGCAGTAAGCCACTCCCCGTCAAGCAAAGGCTGTATAGGATCTTTTAAGAAATCGAAATTCTTGTCGCCATTCTTTTCACAAACCATATCCATGTGAGCCTGGAGGCAGACCCCCTGCGAATTTTCATAACCTTTAGATGCAGGCTTCCTTATGAGCACATTGCCAAGTGAGTCATGGAGTGTTTCAAAGCCATGGTCGTTGCCGAATTTCTGAAGGTACGCAGAGATTTTCTCCTCATGCTTGGATGGTCGCGGTATCTGCATAATCTCACAAAAGAAACGCCAGACCGCTGTGGGTTTTAACTGTTCAATCATAATTGTATAACAATTTATTAGCTTAATTTTGACTGTTTACTTTTTTGTCAAGTAAAGGTTAAAGTTTATACCCAAGCCCAAAGAAAAAACCATCTATCAAACATGTGGTATTATCACCCTTATACTGGTTCAGAAGACCGTAACGATATCCACCAAACAGACGGAGCTCCTTATAACCCAACGAAGCACCAGCTGTTGCAGAGATATCAAAACTGTTATAGTTACCATTATCACCATAATAATCATAGTCCGTCTCTGTCGTAGCACTTGCGCCAAGCAGAGTTGCCGTAGTTGTCACATGCTGGTTACCGTAGAGGGCAAAAATCAGTGTTGGACCGGCAAAGAAACTAATGCTGAGGTCATTGGATAGATTCAGACCATAGTTAAAAAGAACCGGTACATCAAGGTAAATCTGTGTAGTTTTAACCTTGTTGTTGCCGCTGGCCAAACCAAAAAAATTCACATTATCAGCATTGTTGCTAAAATTGTAACGCAGTTGTCCACCTAACGAAAGCTTAAGGTCGCCGGTAACCTTCATATTGTAGTTGAGGCCAAGAAACAGACCCTGTGTCTTGGATGTAGTTGTTACTGTTGTACTTCCTGAGGTCGTTTTCTGTGTTAGGGTTTCGGGGGCATAACCAAAGTTTACACCAAGCTGTGCATTGGAATTGAATGCGGCAACCATAAAAGTTGCCAAAGCTAAGACTGAAAATAATTTCTTCATTGTTAATATTTTTTATAAATTAGTATTCGATTCAAAATCCATTAATTAGACTTTTTATTTTTTTATTTCAAGTACTGCAAAGATAGTAAAAAAAATCACATTATCCTTTTTTTTTCTTATTTTTGCAGAATGAATACATTGTGACATTTTTTCTTTATACATTAAATATAAAACAGATATGATAGGACTATTAGGAAGCGGAAGTTGGGCCACAGCCATCGTGAAAATTCTTTTAGAGGATAAAAAACGTACCATCAACTGGTGGGTGCGTGAGGAGGAGGCTATTCCCACATTGCTCGAAGAAAAGCATAATCCTCTATATCTCAGCGAGGCATACATCGACACCGACCGCATCAACATAGACAGCGACATAACCAAAGTCATAGAAAACAGCGATGAAATATACGTTGTAATACCCTCTGCATTTCTCGACGGTGCACTGAAAAACGTGCCGGTTACGATGATAAAAGGCAAGAAAATAATCTCGGCCGTGAAAGGCATAGTCCCTGAGAGCAACCAGATTATCACCGAATACCTTCACGACCGTTTCGAAATGGACTATAACGACATGTGTATCGTCAGCGGTCCTTCGCATGCAGAGGAAGCGGCACGCCAAAAACTCACCTACCTCACCGTTGCATCGTCAAATATCGAATTTGCCGAGAAAGTAAGAAAACAGATAGGGTGCAAATACATCCATACGGCATATTCCAACGACATGGTCGGCATTGAGTGTGCAGCCGTCCTGAAAAACATATACGCTATTGCAACAGGCATCTGCCGTGGTCTGGGATACGGTGACAACCTCATTGCAGTGCTCATCTCCAACGCATTACAGGAAATGACATATTTCATGCAAAGCCTCTCTCCCGTCGAGAATAACGGCGACCAGGAAAACTCTGACGGACGACTGAGACGATTTGAAAGTTTCTCTTATCTCGGCGACCTTTTAGTAACCTGCTACTCCCAATTCAGCCGCAACCGAACCTTTGGGAATATGATCGGTCATGGCTACACCGTCTCGGCTGCACAACTCGAGATGAAGATGGTTGCCGAAGGCTATTATGCAGTGAAAGGAGTGGAGACCATCCGCAAAGAGAAAGGATTGGAAATGCCCATAGTGCAAGCGGTATACGCCATTCTTTACGAACGTAAATCCGCTGAAAGACGCATGAAAGCCGTACTTGAAAACCTACACTAAAGACCGTTTACAATTGATAGTTGACAATTGACAGTTGGTAATTGATATCACACCTCTACCACTTTTTATTTTTTTTTGATAAACAATTTATTATACAACAGAATCAAAAATTTTTTCAAATATTTTTTACCGATTACATTTTTTGTAGTACTTTTGCAAAACATTTTAATCCAAACCATAAAACATTAACAATCCTAAAAAACTGAAGAAAAATGGCTTACAGAATCACTGAAAACTGTGTTGCTTGCGGTACCTGCGCTGGTGAATGCCCCGTTGGAGCTATTTCCGAAGGCGACATCTACAAGATTGACGAGAACGCTTGCGTTAGCTGCGGCACTTGCGCAGACGCTTGCCCCACCGGCGCCATCGTCGAAGGTTAATCGCTAATCTGTCAAACTATTGAGAGGATGCCGCAATGCGAGCATCCTCTTTTATGTAATACCGTTATAACTAATGATTCAGTTACAATACATTAAAGAGCACCGCGACGAATGCATCGAGCGGTTAAAAATAAAACATGTTGTCGACGTAGAAAAACGTATCGACGAAATCATCGCACTTGACGAGCGCCGCAGAGCACTGCAGCAACGCAGTGATGCCGCCAAGGCCGAACAAAACGCTATCGCCAAAGAGATCGGAATGCTTTTCAAACAGGGCAAACAGGACGAAGCTGAAGAAAAGAAAAAACGCACTTCCGAACTGAAGAATGAAGAAAAACAGCTCGCTGACGAGATGGTAGCCGTGGAACAAGAGCTTAACACAAAGCTCATATCTCTTCCCAACACGCCACACCTCAGCGTTCCGCAAGGACGTACCGCCGACGACAACCTCGAAGTCGGACGATTCGGCATTATGCCCGACCTCGGCGACGATGCACTGCCTCACTGGGAGCTATGCGCAAAATACAACATTATTGACTTCGAATTGGGCAACAAAATCACAGGCGCCGGTTTCCCTGTATACAAAGGCAAGGGTGCTCGTCTACAGAGAGCTCTCATCAATTTCTTCATCAACAGTGCCGCCGATGCCGGCTATATAGAGATCCAGCCACCTCTTATGGTAAACGAAGCCTCCGGACTCGGCACAGGGCAACTGCCAGACAAAGAGGGTCAAATGTATGCCATTCCGCTTGACGGATTCTACATGATACCGACCGCCGAAGTACCTATAACCAACATCTACCGCAACGTAATACTCAACGCTGACCAATTCCCCATAAAGCATGTTGGCTACAGCGAGTGTTTCCGCCGCGAGGCAGGCAGTTACGGCAAGGACGTTCGCGGACTAAACCGCCTCCATGAATTCAGCAAGGTGGAAATAGTAGTTATTGAGCATCCTGACCGCAGCTACGAACGCCTCGAGGAGATGAAAGCCCATGTCGGTGGACTGCTCGACAAGTTGGGACTTCCTTACCGTATCCTCAAACTCTGCGGAGGCGACATCAGCTTCACTTCAGCGATGACCTTCGATTTCGAGGTATGGAGCGCCGCACAGAAACGCTGGCTCGAAGTCAGTTCCGTATCCAACTTCGAAGCGTTCCAAGCCAACCGAATGAAACTACGTTTCAAAGACGAGAACGGCAAGATGCGTCTGGCCCACACACTCAACGGCAGCGCCCTGGCTCTGCCACGCATCGTTGCCGCCCTGCTCGAGAACAACCAGACCCCCGAAGGCATCATAATGCCCGAGTGTTTGCGTCCATATCTAGGATTTGACAAAATCGTCTGATGATGTCAGCAAAAAAAAGCTCTCAAAATGAGAGCTTTTTTTTATTTCCGTTGGCCATATTGCGCTTTTATATGATCATAATCATCAAGAGAAAACACAAGATTACTGTTTTTACTGATGCCAAAGCTCTTTCCGCCAACGGGCTTGTTTTTTTCAACATTGGTGATAAAACATATCAGCCCGTCATCCTCACCTTCCACACTTGAGAGGAACACCTCTCGATAGCTGTCATCATCCGGCTTTTCGTGGAACCTGATGGACACGGCATGCTCTTTAACTATCACATACCATCCATAGAATTCTCCATCTCTATATACAAATGACGTTGGTATCTTTAAATATATTTTCTTTTTATCAAAAGGAACAAGAAGTTTTTCCTCATATTCCGGAAGTGTCGGAAGACACTCTGTTTTGAAACGGCCAAGAAAATCAGCCACATCGCTATACTCTTCTGGGAAAGTCACATCCGCCAGCGAAATAAAGTGCCGAACAATCTCCAATGCTTTTTGTTTATTCATGGTTATAGTTATTATTTATTTTTTGTTTTCTTTTCAGCAGCTTTACGTTCTTTCTCTGCCTGCTTCTCTGCGGCAATTCTCTCTTTCTCGGCTTTCTTCTCTGCATTCAGGCGTTCTTTTTCAGCCTGTTTTTCGGCAGCGATGCGTTCCTTTTCAGCCTTCTTTATCGATGTCTGACGTTCTTTCTCAGCCTTGTCTGCGGCTTTCTTTGCCTCCTGAGCGGCCTTACGTTCCTCTTTGGTCATCTTCTTCTCAGGATTCTGGGCATCGGACTTTGCCTCCTTTTTTGGTTTGGGTTCCTTGACTTTTTTCTGAGTTTTGTTTGCCTCTTTTTGTTTCGGTTCCTTTTTTTTCTCTACTTTGCTTTTCTTCTCTGCTTTTGATTCCTTCTCGACCTTTGCTTTCTCCGACACCGCATGGTATGTCAAAGTACGCAATGCAGCGTTGTCGAAGAGACCATCCTTGAATTGGAGGCGCACAGTCCAGTTGAGGTGGTCGTCGTACACATATTTGAATGTATATTCCACTGTGCCATAGGGGCGTTCCACAATCATCTTGATGCAGTCACCAATAGCATTGTTCTCGTAAGTACAAATCTCATCAAGAGCTTTGGAATGAAGGGTCTTCTTGATAAGAAAACCACGGTTGTCGTAACTATATTTGGTGATGCTCACGTTCTTCTCGCCTGAGCTGTAATCCACCGTTCTTTCGCTCGTCAACTGATTAATGTGATTGTAGTTGTACTCGCACTCCTTTGCGAGGACGCTGTCCACATAATAGTATTTGGAATTTAGCACAAGACCATCGTCTGTCAGTTCCTGACGGCACTTAAGATCGAAAGGATAGCTGTTGGTGTATGCGGCTGTGTTAAGGTCTGCACTCGCAATATTCACATTGGCATTGAAATTTCTGGTCTCCGCATAGACATTTATATCCGCATTGTTGCCGCTGTACTTGGCTTCTACCTTATAGCCCTCACCCAGGTAATTGGTCAGAAGGCCGTTAGGAGCATAGACACATCTTGTTGTATTGCCCTGTTTACCCTGATGAGTGTATGTAATAGTCAACATCCGTCCCGACTGGTTGAAAGTCAAAATACGTCCGTTGTCTTCACGCAGCACACTACGTAAATCGTTAACAAACCATTTACGCTGGGGCCAATCCTCACGGAAATAGTCTTTGCGCAACAGAATATCCTCGTCCATCGAGGCCACATAGCCACGCAAGCCCATTTGCTGGCGGTCCATACGAAGATTTACAATGTCTTGTGATTTGACAGTCGCAATGCCACAAAGCACTGTAAAAGCGAAGAATAAGATTTTTTTCATTAGAGGTATGTATATTTTCAGCGATGCAAAAATACAATAATTCCTTCACTTGGCAAAATTATTTTGTATGGTTGAAATTATTTTTGTATTTTTGCAATTTGTAACAAACATAGTTATTTTGGAATGTACGATTTAGAAAAAGGGTTGTATATAGCCCATTGCGACGAGGGTAATCTCGCGATAAACGGCAAAATGGCCAACCGACACGGGTTGATAGCCGGAGCTACTGGAACAGGAAAGACTGTAACGCTGCAAGTGATGGCTGAAACGTTCTGCCAGGCAGGGGTGCCTTGCTTTATGGCGGACATGAAAGGTGACCTTAGCGGAATCAGCAAGGCCGGCAGCATAAGCGGATTCATTGAAAAAAGGAAAGATGCCTTTGGCATACCCAATCCTGTTTTCCAACCATGTCCGGTCAGGTTCTACGATGTATTCGGCGAACAGGGACATCCTATAAGGGCGACCATTTCCCAGATGGGTCCGCAATTGCTCTCGCGCCTATTGGGCCTGAACGAGACCCAGGACGGCGTTCTGAACATTGTGTTCCGTATTGCAGACGAACGAGGGTTGCTCATCCTTGACCTAAAAGACCTCCGCGCCACCTTAGACTATGTGTCTAAACACGCGAAGGAATACACTACGACATACGGAAACATCTCGACAGCAACCGTTGGCGCCATTCAACGCTCGCTACTGCAACTCGAGAACCAGGGTGCCAACCAATTTTTCGGTGAGCCGTCATTCGACATACACGACCTGCTTGCCACCGAGAACGGCAAGGGGGTGATGAGCGTGCTGGCAGCTGACAAATTAATGATGCAGCCAAAACTATACAGCACATTCCTTCTTTGGATGATTTCGGAATTATACTCCACACTGCCTGAAGTCGGAGATCAGGAACTTCCCAAACTGGTTTTTTTCTTCGACGAAGCCCACATGCTGTTCGAAGGCACATCCAAAGCATTGACCGACAAAATCGAGCAAGTCATACGCCTCATTCGAAGCAAGGGTGTAGGCATTTATTTCATCTCACAGCTGCCAACAGACCTGCCAGACAACATATTGGGACAACTTGGAAACCGCGTACAGCACGCATTGCGTGCATACACTCCTCGTGACCAGAAGGCTGTAAAGTGCGCTGCAGAGACCTTCAGACCCAACCCGTCTTTCAAGACCGAAGAAGTCATTACCACCCTCGAAACGGGAGAAGCCCTTGTAAGTTTCCTCGACGAAAAAGGTGCTCCAAGTGTTGTGCAACGTGCAAAAATCCTATTCCCTCTTTCTCAAATCGGAGCAATCACAGAGAGTGAACGTCGCGACATCATCAACCGCAGTGCCATAGGCAGCAAATACAACAACATGATAGACCGAGAGAGTGCATACGAGATGCTTACTGCATCCGAGAACCTTCCTGCCGAAACAGAGGCCGACGAAGTCAGCACCACATCCAATGGCTCAGGCAAAGGCGGAAAGAAGAAACAGGGTTTGTGTTCCAAAGTAATGAAATCCATACTTACCGCCGTAACGGCATCCTTAGGGACCATTGTCGGTACCGCCGTGAGCGACAAAGTCAGCGGGAAGAAAACGAAAACCAGAACATCTGCAGGGCAACGCATAGTAAAAAACGCCACGTCATCTGCCACGCGAACCATAACTCGAGAACTTACCCGTGACATATTAGGCAACCTGATCAAGTAACAATTGTCATATCCCAAAAAAAAACAATAACACATCATGAAAAAATCACTTTGGATTATTCTCGGCATCGTCGCCGTAATCGTTGTCTGGGCAATAATGGCCAACAATGGCATTGCCAAAAAACAGGAAAATGCAACCAGCAAATGGGCCGATGTACAGGCAGACTACCAACGACGTAAAGACCTCGTCGAACAGGCCATCAATGTTGTTAAAGGTGCCGGCAATTACGAACGTGGTACACTTGAGGCCGTTATCAAGGCACGCAACAATGCTCCCCAACTAAACGCTGACGACCTCAGCGAGGAGAACATAGCCAAATTCCAGGCTGCCTACGACAAGATGTCCCAAGAAATGGCACGCGCCATCAATATAACAGTGGAACGCTACCCAGAAATCACAGCCACTGAAAGCTATAAAGAATTCCAGCAGCAGATAGAAGGCTGTGAAAACCGTATCAACATTTCCCGTAAAAAATTCAATGAGGCAGTACGCGAATACAACACAACCATCCGCCTATTCCCCAAAAACATTATCGCCGCTATCTTCGGTTATAAATCCATGGGGTATTTCCAGGCCTCGGAAGGCGCCGATGAGGCACCTTCGACCGAAGGACTGCTGTAATATCGTATTCCTGACATTGTCATACTGCACGTGAGGAATCGTCATTCCATAATAGGTCGCTGGAGGAGAGCGTTGCAATCCAAGATTGTTTTTGGACTTCTATTGTCGTTTTTTGCAACAGTTCAGGCCCAGAATGACTATAATACAACCGGCTGGCTGCCTGAAAAGGGGAACCACCTTGTCTACGACTTTTGTTCCATCTTTTCCGACGAACAACGCGAGGCAATGGAGGCCAAACTACTGGCTTTCAACGACAGCACCTCCAACCAAATCGTAGTAATTGTCACTCCGGGGTTTGGAGGCAGAGATATATCGTCGTTCGCCTTTGAAGTCGGAGACCTATGGGGTGTTGGGCACAAAGGCATCGACAACGGAGTTGTAATAGTGGTGAAGCCTAAAGACAAAACCGACGGCCAAGTGGAAATAGCTCCAGGAAAAGGACTTGAGGGTGTGCTGCCCGACATCTTTTGCAAACGCATCATTGAACGTGAGATGATACCTCATTTTCGTGACAACGACTACTATGAAGGAATCTCTGCCGCGCTCGACATTATTCTCCCTGCATGTGCCGGAGAATATAGTTTCAGCCAGTACAAAAAGGACAACAACATCTCATCCCTTATCACATTACTTATAGTATTAGGAATCATCGGCCTCGTAATTTGGCTTGTCATCAAAATCGACAAAAATGGTCATAACGGCAATATCGGAGGTTCCGGCGGCACATTTTATGGAGGCAACACTCGCATGGGCAACTGGGGTGGATGGAGCGGGGGCTCGACAGGAAGCTTCGGCGGATTCGGTGGATTCGGCGGCGGAAGCTTCGGTGGTGGAGGCGCCAGCGGCAGATGGTAATTGTTGAAAAATAATAAAAAAATATAGCGTATATATTATAAATAAATTATAATTTTGCAAATCCTATTACCGCGCATGGCAACTAGTCCATTTGCATTAAAAAAATGAAATAAAAAAACTTAACGATATGAGATTCATCATCAACAGCCAACAATTCCTTAAACACCTCAGCGCAATAAGCGGTGTCATCACCACAAACAACACTGTACCAATCCTCACTTGTTTCCACATGCACCTCAGCGAGAACATCCTCACTGTAAAAGCAACCGACTTGGAAACCACGATGATATGCCACATAGAATTGGAAAATGCCCGCGTAGAAAACATTGATACCGTTGCTGTTCCTGCCAAACTGCTGCTCGACATGCTAAAATCCATGGAGGACATCCCCATGAATTTCACGGTAGACCCGAACACCTACAGTATTGAAATCAGCACAAACAAAGGAAAATACGATATTGCTGGACAGAGTGCAGAGACCTATCCTGCCATGCCTGAGATGAAAGAGACCATTCAGACAACCATGCCTGCCTCGGTATTAGTCAACGCCATCAACAAGACTGCCTTCGCAGCCTCCACCGATGAGATGCGCCAGCAGATGTCAGGAATCTTCTGCGACCTTTCCACAGAAAGCGTCACCTTTGTTGCCACCGACGCACATAAATTGGTACGCTACCGTCGCAACGACATCCACGCAGACGAGGTAGCCAGCTTCATCCTTCCTCGCAAGCCTATCACTATGATAAAGAGTATCATCAGCAGCAACAAAGAGGAATTCGATGTGACGGTAAACTACAACTCCGCCAATGTGTCGTTTGCTTTCGACAACTTCCTCTTCATCTGCCGCCTTGTTGAAGGCAAATATCCGAACTATGAAGCTGCCATTCCGAAGGAGAATTCCAACAAACTCACCATCGACAGACAGACATTCATCAACTCACTGAAACGTGTAAGCCTTTTCGCAAACCAGTCGACCTATCAGGTACGTCTCTCCATAAAGGATCGCGAACTGCAGATTTCGTCTGAAGATCTTGAATTCTCCAACAAAGCTCATGAGACTATCCCTTGCAGCTACGACGGCGAGCCTATGGAAATAGGTTTTAATGCCCGATTCCTCGTCGAGATGGTTTCCAACCTCGACACTGAGCAGATACTCATAGAGATGTCCCATCCAAGCCGTGCCGGCATTATCTTCCCAATCAACGACGACGAAAACGCAAAAGGCGAAGACATACTTATGCTCGTCATGCCTGTTATGCTTGCCAACTAACGGCACAACGCTACAGAGATACACAGAGAATAATGTAACCAAATATGAGCAAAACCAAAATCAAACGCCACGGCAAGATAAAACTATGGGCAGGGAAAACCTCCACGGTTTTCAGCATCATGCTGGTACTGTTCGTATTAGGACTGTTGCTCTTTGTAGAGTACCATTCCTATATGGCAACCCACCGCCTTCAAGAGCGCATAGCCTATCAGGTAGACCTCAGCATGGAGACCACTGAGGAAGAGGCTTTGAGCCTACGCGACGAGCTGATAAAACTGGACTATGTGAAGAGTGTGGACTATGTCTCTGCCGAAGAGGCTGCAAGGTTGTTCAGCAAAGAGCTGGAAGAGGATTTCTTTACACTTCTTGACAGCGTAAACCCACTCTACCCCACTCTTATGGTGACGCTGAAAGCCAGCAATAATCCGGCAAAAATTGCAGAACAGCGCAAAGCTTTTGAAAAAGAGGTGAAGGAATACTCCAACGTCGACGGTGTGACTTATCACGAGACAATGCTCAACGACCTCAACCAGATTTTTTACAAACTGTCCTGGTTCCTGTTCATCTTCGTCATCCTGCTTCTCATCGTCTCTGTTGCTCTAATCAGCACGACCATACGCATATCCATCTTTTCAAACCGCAACACCATAAAAACGATGAGCATGGTAGGTGCCAAAATGGGATTCATTACCAGACCATTCCTATGGAGAAGCGTGCTGTATGGCTTTATCGGCGCAACCCTGGCAATGATACTGATGTTCGCTGCAATTTATGTGTTTAATAAACAATTCCACCTCGCAATATTCCATCCACGCTACTTTGGTGGATATATCACACTTGTAGGAATAGTCTATTTCATAGGAATATCGATATCATTCATTGCAACCTATTTCTCAGTACACCGTCACATTAAAAGAAACAACGAACAATAAAAATGAAAAATACAAACCAAAAAAACACCAACGGTAGCAACAACAACCAAGAGCCATCGAATCAAAATACATTTGCTTTTGGTCCGATGAACTACATTCTTCTCGTTCTTGGCATAGTGTTTCTCGGACTCGGATACATACTACTTAGCGGCGGTGGAAGCGACGATCCAAATGTATTCAACGACGCCATGTTCGACAAACGCCGTATGGTCTTTGCCCCACTGATGATTGTCGGTGGTCTCGTGGTAGAAATCTGCGCCATAATGTTTCGTTCCAAAGACAAAAAAGAATAACCTATGGATTGGTTACAAGCACTTATCCTCGGCATTGTACAAGGATTGACAGAATACCTGCCCGTCAGCAGCAGCGGACATTTAACTATCGGCGCCGCCCTGTTCGGTATTGACGGAGAAGCAAACCTGACATTCAACATCGCCGTCCATGTGGCAACGGTGCTAAGCACTTGCTGTATTCTTTGGAAGGAGATTGTATGGATTTTCAAAGACCTCTTTGCTTTCAAATGGAACGAAGGAACCAAGTATGCAATCAACATTTTAATATCGATGATTCCAATAGGAATAATTGGTGTATTACTGAAAGACAAGGTCGAAGCCATTTTCAATCCTGAAACTTCAGCAACCATCTTCGGCAACTCCCTGTTCATTGTGGGATGCTGTCTGATGTTGACTGCCCTGTTATTAGCTTTCTCTTATTTTGCCAAGCCTCGTCAACGTGAGCACGTCTCTCCTTGGCATGCTTTCGTTATCGGTATTGCACAGGCATGTGCCGTACTTCCCGGCTTGTCGCGTTCCGGATCCACCATTGCCACAGGTCTGCTACTCGGCAACAAAAAAGAAAAACTTGCCCAGTTCTCTTTCCTCATGGTCATACCCCCTATTCTTGGAGAAGCATTGCTTGACATAAAAGATCTCTTAGGTGGAGAACCCACTGCCGATGCTGTCCAAACCGCCATAGGAACAGTACCTCTTATCGTCGGCTTCCTGGCAGCTTTCATTGTCGGCTGTCTGGCCTGCAAATGGATGATAAACATCGTAAAAAAAGGCAAACTGATATGGTTCGCCATCTACTGCGCCATTGTCAGCCTGCTTGCAATCGTACTTCCCTACATCTTCTGACATGGCTGAACAAGCCGGACTTATCATCGCTGTCGACAAGCCATGGGGGTGGACATCGTTTCAGGTTGTGAATAAACTGAAATGGCATCTGCGGCATATCACCGGACAAAAGAAAATAAAAATAGGTCATGCCGGCACTCTCGATCCTCTGGCTACCGGATTGTTGCTTGTTTGCGCAGGAAACGCCACAAAACAGATTGAACAGCTTCAGACAGGGATAAAAGTCTATTCCGGCACAATGGTTATTGGAGCGACGACTCCCTGTTTTGACATGGAACAAGCCATTGACTCCTATTATCCCATCGATCAAATAAATGCCCAGTCACTCGAAAAAGCCCGTCAACTTTTCGTCGGAGAGATTGAACAAGTGCCACCCTCCTTCTCTGCAGTGAAAGTCGATGGACAGAGAGCCTATCTCTCCGCACGTGACGGTGAACAGCCCAATATAACATCGAAAAGGGTGACTATATACGATTTTACTATCAGCGAACCGGTAGAGTCCCAGCCCCTAAGTTTCATACAGCAGAAAGAGAATGACAGAAAGCGCGAACTATACCGCAACCCTCAAGGTTTCGTCCCCAAAGGTCTTCTACAGATGGACTTCCATATCACATGCAGTAAAGGCACCTATATCCGAAGTATTGCTCGCGACTTCGGCTATGCGCTGAACTCTGGAGCCTTTCTGAGCAGTCTACGCAGAGAACGCATCGGAGACTACACTCTCGAAAATGCCATCAAAATCGATGAAATAGAGGAGCGAATCAAAACATTTTAGAGACACTTTCCGCCATGTCAATACTATATACCTTATCTGCCGCTTTCATTATTCTGCTGTTATGCCTTGCAGGAATAGGTATTAAAGTGTTGACAAAGAAAAGAGGCGAATTCAAACGCCAATGCAGCAATATTGACCCTTATACAGGGAAAGGTAGAGGATGTATATGTGCTTCTGACGCTAAAAATAAAAATTCGGAAGCTTCTCTCTGCAACAATAAACGCAAACATCCTTATCAGCCTTTGGATATCAACGCCGAACTACTTAAGGAAATAAACTGATTATCACTAAAGCTCGTCGATAATATCTGAGGCTATCAGCGCATATTGCGACCTTTTCTTTGCAGCGATGTCACCGGCGGCGCCATGCATATATACCGACATTGCAGCTATTTGTTGATTTTCCTCGTAATTATTTGAAATACGCGATGGATGACGTTTGGAATAGGCCACCTTCTGGGCCGCGATACCGAGAGTAACCCCCGTCAGGACATCTCCGCTGCCCGCCGTGGCCATACCAGCATTACCGGTATCGTTAACCTTTGGCAACAAAGATGGTGAGTATATTGTTGTCTTATGGGATTTCATAACAATGGTGAGACCATGAATGTCGGCCATGGCTTGAGGATCGGAATCGGCAAAAAGGCGGGCATATTCTCCTGCGTGAGGGGTTATCACGGCACCCTCAGCAAGATGTATTGCCTCTGGATGTACAGAGAGGATATTCAGGGCGTCGGCATCCAGTATCAACTTACAATTCTTCCCTTTCCCCTGCTTTTTTAATGCCTCAAGCACCCTCAGTAAAACATCTATGGTCTGTTCTTCGGTGCCTATTCCCGGACCTATTGCCACAGCGTCATAACGTTCCAGATTTTTTGGAACAGACGTAAAACAGCTATCATCAGCATCTATCGAGAGCATCGCCTCAGGAACCGCTGTCTGCAACACGCTTACACCGCAGCGCGGTACATGCACCGTCAAGAGTCCGACGCCGGAGCGCATGCATGCCCGTGTGGCAAGCACAGCCGCACCAATTTTGCCATACGAGCCAGCTATCAGAAGAGCATGCCCGTAGTCGCCCTTGTGGCTTTCCGGGTCGCGATCATAAAGGAATTCAAACCCAGGATATTTCGAATAGTCCTTTTTTGTTATCATAACGTTTTTAGTAACGGTTAAAGTTTAACGGTTAAAGTTTAAAGATGTATGGTGTTTGATGTAAGACAAATGTATTTGCTCGGATTGTATTGTCCCTTTAACTTCCAGCGCGAAGCGCGATAACTTCCCTTAACTTCTTTAACTTCCCATTTCACGGTTTGCTCATAGGATTCGCAGGTAAAAAAATGGCGGCACACCATGATGCACCGCCACTTTTATACACTACTAAGAACAGTCGATTATTTTTCGGGTTTCAAAACACCTACGCTATAGTGCTTGAGGTCGAAATAGCGACGTGCCAAACGTTTGAGGTCGGCAACGGTGAGGCTGTTAACCATAGCATCGTAATCGGTGATGTTGGCGTTACGATTCTCGTTGTACATATAGCTTCCGAGAATTTGACCCAGCCAGTAGTTGTTTTCTTGCATACGGGTTTCGCGCTCCTTGATCATCTGGAGTTTTACCTTGTTGAGAGTCTCCTTATCGCATCCTTTCTTGATGCATTCCTTGATAAGATCAATAGCGGCCTTTTCTACGCTCTCGCAGTTTTCGGGGGCGCACTGGAGGTAGAACAGCCAGGAGACGCTACCGTCGAAATCGATATCGTAGGAAGCGGTAGCATAGGGACTGTAAGTCTCACCCATCTTCTCGCGGATAACTTCAGTGGTGCGAATCTGAAGAGCTTCGCCAAGAGCGGTGACGGCAATACGCTCGCGGAGAGCCACCTTGCTGGTGAAACCCTGGGTCTCACCCATAATAAAGACCATACCCTGAGCATCGGTGCCGGCGTAGGTGGTGCTGTGGTTGACACCCTTTGCAAGACGGGGGCTCTTGTCAATCATCTTCTCTCCACTCTGCTTGCCATTGGTCGGGAGTATGTTCAAGTACTTGGCGATAGTGTTGATGTCATCATCGCTGATGTTGCCAACGAAGAAGAATATCTGCTGGCTGGCATCGGCAAAGCGCTCGCTGTAAATCTGATAGACGCGGTCGAAATCAATGCCGTTGATATCATTCTCAGTGGGCATAATAACGAGGCGAGGATTGTGGTCGTAGGCCATCTCATAGAAGTCCTTCATGAATTTTGCCTGGGGGTTGGCAGCAGCCATGCGCACCTGGGTGTGGAGAGTCTCGATATTGCGGTCGAAAGATTCACGGTCTTTGCGGGGAGCCTCATAGTAGAGGTCGATGAGCTGCAACATGGTCTCAAGGTCCTTAGGAACGCAGTTGCCGCTGAAGCCCTGAGTGGTGCTGCTGATGTAGGGGCTGATATTTACGGTCTTGCCCTGAAGTTTCTTGCTGAGCTGAGTGCTGCTGAAGTTAGCAATACCAGCGTCATCAACGAGGTTGGCAACATTACCGGCCATGTAAGCCTCTTTGTCGCTATAGAGAGCTGTTCCACCATAGGAGAAGCTGCGCATCAGGATTTCATCGTCTTTGTATTCAGTCTTTTTCACAACAAAGCGGATACCATTGGGGAGGATGTATTCGGTGTAGCCCAACACATCGTTCTTGGAGAGGACGACGGGAGTGACTCTCTTAACCTCTTTGTCGAAGAGAGGTTCGTCCTTGTAGGTGTCGATCCAAGGCTCGGTGACGACATTCTTGTTGTCGGCAACGATCTTAAGAATTTCCGCTTTGGTGGGGATTTTGTAGTTTTCCTTTTCGGGAGCGGTCAGTATATAGATAAAGTTCTCATCGGTGATCCAGTCCTTGACAATGGCATTGACCTCAGCAAGGGTGATTTCGGGGACAAACTCGCGTGCATAAGCATCTTCCTGACGGATGCCGGGGATAACCTCGCCTTCGAGGAAGTGGTTGGTATACTCCTGCGCAAAACTGTTGCTCTGAGTCTTGTTGAGTTCCTTAGCGCTCTTGCGATAGCCTTCGAGCATGCTCTCTTTGGCGCGGTCAAGTTCGGCCTGAAGGAAACCATGTTCGTCAACTCTCTTCATCTCCTTTAGCAGCATAGCCGTAGCCTCGTCGATGCGGTTGTCTTTAGGATAAGCCGAGAGGAAGAAGGCATCGGTATGCTTGCCGATGAATCCGCCATATCCGCCACCTGCATAAAGGAAGGGGGCGCTGGCCTTCTCGGCCATGTCGGCAAAGCGGGAATTGATCATATTGGTTGCCAGGTTGCGGACCAGCATCTGACGATAGTCTCCAACTCGGCCAGTAGGAGCCTTAGTGTGTTTCCACATCATTTGGATACCAGCCGATGAGGCTTCTTTGTCGGTGGCGATGGCTACCAGAGGCTCTTTGTTGCCAGGCACATCAAAGTCGGGACGCGGCTTGGGATTGGCAGGCATCTTGTTGTCGGAGAAATACTCCTTGACTTTAGCTTCCATCTTGTTGACATCGAAGTCGCCAACAATGATGACAGCCTGAAGGTCGGGACGGTACCAGTCCTCATAGAAGCGGACAATGGTGGGGCGTTTGAAGTTGAGGAGAACTTCCTCGGTTCCGATGGGGATGCGGTCGGCATATTTGGAACCCTGAAGCATAATGGGCCAGTACTGTTTCTGGAGGCGGTCCTGCGCACCGAGACGTCCGCGCCACTCCTCTATGATAACACCGCGCTCGGCATCAATCTCTCCAGCGTCCATAAGGAGTTTGGAAGCCCAGCCGTCAAGAATTTTCATACCCATCTCGATCATCTCGTCGTCGTTAGGCATATTGACATAGTAGACGGTCTCGTCGAAACTGGTCCATGCGTTGACATGGCCGCCGAACTGGACACCCTTGGCCTGGAGCTTGCTGATAAGCTCGTTGTGGGGATAGTACTCAGTACCGTTGAAAGCCATGTGCTCGGTGAAGTGAGCCAGACCCTGCTGGTCATCGTCCTCCATAACAGAGCCAGCGTTGACGGCAAGACGGAACTGTATTCGTCCTTCAGGTTTTTTGTTTGAACGGATATAATAGGTTATTCCGTTGTCCAACTTACCCACACGCACCTTCTTGTCGATTGGCACATTGGCGGTAAGATCACTCTTTTTGTCTTTATTACTGCTGGTTCCCAGCTGAGCATAGCTCATGCCGGCAGCGGCAACCAAAAAGAGAAATAAAATTAAAATTTGTTTTTTCATTTTTTATTGTACTTTAATTAATTATGTTGATATTCAAAATAAAGTCCAGAGTGCAAATTTACAACATTTTTTTGTTTCATAACACTAAGAAAAGAAAAAACTTTCCTGCTTCTTTCAAAGTGCCGACTCAAGATAGCGGCGGAGCTGAACAGGGGTGACATCATGGGTTATCTCACCACCCACAGCATACGAAATAGAACCCGTTTCCTCGCTGACAACGACAGAGACCACATCAAGTTGTTCGGTGACACCTATGGCTGAACGGTGACGAAGACCGAGATTAGGGTCTATGCTGGTGTTCGATGACACCGGCAGAATACAGCGTGCAGCCACGACAGTGTTTCCCTTGACCATGACCGCGCCGTCATGCAACGGAGAGTTTTTGAAGAAAAGCGTTTCCAGGAGCGCCGAAGAGACTTTGGCGTCGATACGTTCGCCGGTATTTACTATGTCGTTGACCTCGTTATTTCGAATAAATACAATCAAGGCACCTGTCTTAGACTGTGACATGTGCATACATGCCTGAATATAAGGTTCCAGTTCAACACCTGGTTTATGATCGCTCATACTCTTTTTCCAAAAACGGAAACGTTTGAGGAAATTGTCCCCGTCAAGACTCGTCTTGGTTCCGACCATCAGCAAGAAACGTCTTATTTCAGGCTGGAATACAATGATAAGAAGAATAAGACCAATCGAGATAAACTGACCAAGTATCGAGGATGTAAGCTTCATTCCCAACAGCGTAGAAATCTGCCATAAAATATAGATAATAATCAATGCCCAGAATATACGAAGCACATTGGTTCCACGCACCGCCTTGTATATCTGATACGCAAGAAGAGCGACCAATACAATATCAATGATATCAATAAAAGTGAATGTAGGTAAACCTGGCATAATCAATTTGTTTTTGATTCTTTTTCCAATCTTTTATAACTATCAAGAATTTTGTCGATTACAGTAATCGTCTGTCTTGTTTCACGGACATCGTGAACACGCAATATTTGAGCGCCTGCAAGCAATGCGACAGAATGTAAAGCTACAGTCCCCACAAGAGCATCATCAGGGGTAGTCTCGAGCAACTTATAAATCATCGATTTTCGGGACAATGCCACTAGGAGCGGATTATTCGGGAACAGCATCCTGAATTCTTCGAGATGTGCCATGATTTCATAATTTTGATCAAGACTTTTGGAAAAACCAAAACCCGGGTCAATAATCACATCTCTCACCCCAATCCTTTTTAGTTCGGCATCTAACATAGAAAGCCTTTGGTATATATTCTCAGCATATCCGTCGACACCTCTACCCGATGGATTCTCTGGCGTTCCCAAGGTGTTGTGCATCAAAACATACGGTGTACGCAGTTGGGCAACCGTGGAGAACATGTCTGGGTCAAAGGCCCCTCCGCTAATGTCGTTTATTATGTCTGCTCCTGCTTCAACAGCGGCACGGGCTGGAAGGGAGTAGCAAGTATCCACCGAGAGTACCGCATCAGGCAACTCCCTGCGTACTGCAGTGACAACGGAAGCCAGCTTTTTCGCCTCCTCGTCCGGAGGAAGAAGCACCGCACCGGGACGTGTCGAAACGACTCCTATGTCAATTATATCCGCACCTTCGTTTATCATTTTTACAGCATGCTCCACCGCCTGGAATTCCGTCTGATGACGACCTCCGTCATAAAAAGAGTCAGGAGTCGCATTCAATATTCCCATCACCGCAGGACGGTCGTATTTCAGCAACCTGTCTCCACAGCAAAGCATAAAAGGGACAAAAGAATTATTTTCTTTCATAACAATAAAACAACGGACTTTCCGTTGTTTTATTGTTTTGATTTTACCAATGATGACAAAGACAGAGGAACAATTTGAAAAAGAGATAAAAACATGCCGTGAAATATTCGAAAAGAAGACTCGCGACTATGGAACATCATGGCGGATTTTGCGACTACCGTCACTCACCGACCAAATATTCATCAAAGCCAACCGAATCCGAAGCATTGAAGAAACTGGCGAGAACAGGATTGGCGACGACGTGCGTGGCGAATATATAGCCATGGTAAACTACGCAGTCATGGCGCTGATACAGCAGGAACTTGCCGACAGCAGCACAATGGAACTGCCCATCGACAAAGCCCTTGAACTATACGACAAGCATCTGGGAAGCACCGTAAGACTCATGCTCGACAAAAACCATGACTACGGCGAAGCTTGGCGTCAAATGCGCATAAGTTCCATGACAGACCTAATCCTCATGAAACTCCGACGGATCAAGCAGATTGAGGACAACGATGGCAATACACTTGTTTCGGAAGGCGTTGAAGGCGGCTATATGGATATTATCAACTATTCGCTCTTCTGCCTCATCAGACTTTCGGAAACGAAATAACTTTAACCTTTACTTTACAATCCACCACTCCATGATTAAAGAGAACAAGACAAGATCCATTTTGAGAATTATAGCCCGTTGGTTTGTAGGATTAGTTTTCCTTTTTTCCAGTTTCACAAAAGGCGTCGACCCTCTGGGAACCACATTCAAAGTAGAAGAATACATGACGGCATGGTCATTCGGAAGCATTAGCTTCGAATGGGCTCTGCCATTTGCATCGCTACTCTCCATGGCTCTGATCACTGCCGAATTTCTTGTCGGCATCATGCTTATCACCGGTTCATTCCGAAAACTGAGCGCCTGGCTGCTTCTCCTCATGATGACATTCTTCACCTGCACAACACTCTATGATGCAATCACTAACGAAGTTAGCGACTGTGGATGTTTTGGTGACGCTGTGAAACTCACTAACTGGCAGACTTTTTGGAAAAACATCATATTGGACATACCCACGATTTATATATTCCTTACCCGACGCTGGCCTCACAAGAACAAACTAGAAAGAGACACTCTGATTAGCCTCACAGCTATCGCGGCGATGGTAATATTCGGCATTTACAACATCAACAACGAACCTGTCATCGACTTCCGTCCTTGGAAGGTTGGCAACACAATGATTGCCAACCTCGAAGAAGGTCTTGCAACCACAAACACCGTAACATATAAAAACAAGGAAACAGGTGCTTTCAAGACCATAGACTCCAAAGATCTCATCAAATGGAGCAATGAGGAGCCTGACTGGAGCGAAAAATGGGAATGGATTGGCACAAGTACAGTAAGTCCCTATGAGATCAGAGATCCTAAAAACGACAGCGTTGTCTCGTTCCCAATAACGGACATCGACGGCAACGACTACACCTTTGAAATTATCGCCGCCACAGAAGGTCCAGTAATCATCTGCACCATTCACCATCTCAACAAAGTTAACGAACGCGGCATAAAAGCGATTGCCGATATCAGCCAGCTGGCAATGGAACGCGACATACGTTTCGCCCTTATCACTTGCGCCGAAGATGAAGATGTGCAGAACTTCCTGTTGAACAACGGTCTTGACAATGTCGTGGAGTACTATTTCAGCGACGACAAAGCCATCGAGGCGATGATACGCAGCAACCCAGGCTTTGTTGTGATGCAAAATGCAACAGTCAAAGGGAAATGGCATTATAAAAACGCCGAAAAAATCAAGGAATACCCATTCGAAATAAACGATTAATCACAATCAATAATTAACAAATGCTACAAAGAATCCAATCTTTCTATCTGGTACTTGTCGTGGTAGGCATCGTATTGATGTTCAAATTCCCCATCGTTACATTTACCTCAACAACAGCTTCAGGCGACGTAGAGGCCGCCTTAAAACTCCTGCCCACCGAATCGGTTATGACCGACGACGGTATGGACTACAAATATGTTGGTGACGATGCCGTACACATGTCTGGCAAATGGATACTTTCCATCTCCACTTTGCTGGTAGGACTCATCGCCCTTGTGAGCATCTTCCTGTACAAAAACCGTGTACTTCAGATGCGTGTTGTGGCTTTTGCTTTTCTTTTCAACGTAATAACCATCTTCCTTATCTTTTTCTGGGCCATTAACGGCACCGGAGGCAGCGGAGGCTATCTGGCTGCATTACAAGCTGCCGGACCGTCACTTATGGGTGATGAAATCGCAATCAACATGCTCACCCCGGGCACCATTACGCCTATAGTAACAGTGATTCTGCTTTTCCTCGCACAACGAGCCATAAAAAAAGACGAGATGAAGGTTCGTGCCGCCGACAGACTGCGCTAATATGGAAAAGCCTTACACCGTCTCCTTTGACAACATTGGCGCTCTGCCGAAAGTCGCCGAAACACTGCTGCAGAGATTCCCCGATGAACGTTTTTTCGCATTCTTCGGTTCTATGGGTGTAGGAAAAACCACACTCATCAAGGAACTCTGTTCCCAGCTTGGAGTGAAACAGAACGTCTGCAGCCCCACCTTCGCCATAGTCAACGAATATTCCGACAGACATGGAGAGCCGGTATACCATTTTGACTTTTATAGGTTAAAAAACATCAATGAAGCATACGACATTGGTTACGAAGAATATTTCTATTCCGGATACTATTGTTTCACAGAGTGGACCGAAAAGATAGAGCAGCTTCTCCCTGAACACTATCTGCGTATAGACATTAGTGAGACCTCTGGAGTACGCACATTGACAGCAATTCAAAAAAAATACTAATTTTGCATATTTGAACGATATATATTAATGACTGAAAAAAAGAAAAAATTGTCTGAAAGCGAAATACTTGCCAAACTTGCTGCTCAGGGCATGGACAACAAGAAAGCTCTCGACATAGTGATACTCGACCTACGCGGAGTGCAGTCAGCCCCGACAAATTTCTTTGTCATATGCAGCGGCAACGTACCGTCGCATGTCAGCGCTATCAGCGATGGAGTATTTGAAACGATTAAGAAAGCAACAGGCTACAACCCACACAAAGTGGAAGGATACGACAATGCAGAATGGATTCTTATGGATTATTTTGACATTGTCGTCCATATTTTTCAGAAAGACAAAAGGGAACACTATCGTCTTGAAGAACTCTGGGCTGACGGCAAGGAAATAAAATACTAAAACTAACACCCTCATGGCACAAGACAACCAGGACAACAAAGGCAACAAGCCTCAAGGCAACAACAATAAAAACAACGGGAAAAAGAAAGGCTCCGATTGGATGATGTATATCCTCTATGCCATTATCATCATATCGCTCGGCGGCGTATGGCTCGGTGGTGGCAACAGCGGCAGCAACAAGGAGATTAACTGGACCCGACTCGACGAGATTTTGCGTCGTGGAGACCAAGAGAAGATTGTCGTTGTCGACAGAGACCATGCCGAGATATACATCAAACAAGAGGCTCTCAAATCCGACACCTCATACAAGGATCTAACCAAAGGCACAAAAAAAATCACTGAATCCGGTCATTACACCTACAAGTTTGTCGACGTTGAGAGTTTCAAGAAAGACATCGACATGGTGGCGCAGCAGAACTTCGAACGCGACACCGCCAGTCTATCCGACTCCAACGGATATGTCAGTACCGAAGCCATAAACAAGGCACGACGCGACAACCACATAGAGCTCACTGCCAAAGAGAACGACCACACATGGGAAAAGGTGCTCTACTGGTTCGGCCCCATATTAATGCTCGTCTTTTTCTTCTTTATCATGAGTCGCATCGCCAATCGCCAAATGGGTGGTGGCGGCGGCGGCATATTTAATGTCGGAAAGTCAAAAGCCAAGATGTATGACGGAAAGACATCAATAAATGTTTCTTTCAAGGATGTCGCCGGTCTTGCAGGAGCCAAAGAAGAGGTCATGGAGGTCGTTGACTTTCTTAAAAACCCAAAGAAATATACTGCCCTCGGAGGGAAAATACCGAAAGGCGTCTTGCTTGTTGGTCCTCCGGGTACGGGAAAAACCCTGCTCGCCAAAGCTGTGGCCGGAGAGGCCAGTGTGCCATTCTTTTCCATGTCCGGAAGCGATTTTGTTGAGATGTTTGTCGGTGTAGGAGCTTCAAGGGTACGCGACCTATTTGAAGAAGCCAAAAAGAAGGCTCCTTGCATTATATTCATCGACGAGATTGACGCTGTGGGACGCGCCCGCAGCCGTGGCGGTATGAGCAACGCTAACGACGAGCGCGAAAACACCCTCAACCAGCTGCTCACCGAAATGGATGGATTCGGAACAAACAATGGCGTGATAGTCATGGCAGCCACCAACCGCGCCGACATCCTCGACAAGGCTCTACTGCGTGCAGGACGCTTTGACCGCCAAATATACGTTGAACTTCCCGACATTGACGAACGCAAAGCCATATTTGAAGTCCACATGAAAGGCCTCAAGCTGGGTAACGACATAGATATTGACTTCCTGTCAAAACAGACACCCGGATTCTCAGGAGCCGATATTGCCAATGTATGCAATGAAGCTGCACTTTGTGCCGCGCGTAAGAACAAGAGCACCATCGAAAAACAAGACTTTCTCGATGCCATCGACCGTATCATTGGAGGCTTGGAGAAACGTTCCAAAGTCATCACTCCCGAAGAAAAACGCACCATTGCCTACCATGAATCCGGCCACGCCTCCGTGAGCTGGCTGCTGCGTTGGGGCAACCCTCTGGTGAAAGTCACCATCGTCCCTCGAGGGAAAGCGCTGGGTGCAGCATGGTATCTGCCAGAAGAAAGACAGATTACAACCTTCGAACAGATGTTCGATGAGATAACATCACTTGTCGCCGGACGCGCCGCAGAAGAGATAGTCTTCGGACAGATTTCCACTGGAGCCCTCAACGACTTGGAACGTGCCACCAAGATGGCATTCTCGCTGGTAGCATACTACGGCATGAGTCCTAAAATAGGCAATATCAGCTACTACGACTCAACAGGCCAATCGGATTGGAATTTCACAAAACCGTTCAGCGAACAGACCAACGAAGATATTGACAAAGAAGTGAAACGGATGATCGAGGAGGCATATAACCGTGCAAAAGAGATTATCACCGGCAGTCGTGAAAAATTAGACCAGCTGGCACAAGTACTCTTCGATCGTGAAGTCATCTTCCGCGACGATGTGGAGAACATATACGGTCCACGCCCCTGGGACGAAAAGACAGAACAAGAAAAGTCTGACATTCAATGAAAGACAACCGGCATAAAGAAATTGTGCTCAAAGATATTCGCGAGGCGTTGATAGACAAAAACGATTTCGCCGAGGACCCCGCCACATCGGTAGGGGAAAACACCTTTCTCGTCACCGATGACGACCTCAGCATAGTCTTTGCACAGAACTTTACCAAGTCGGGAGCAACACTTTACTATTGTTACAACGAGAGCGACATCCGCGACAAGATATTGGAAATTCAAAAGTTGCATGGCAACATCACTATTGGATGCGCCAGCGCCAACCTTGAAAGTTTCCTTGGACATCTGGGAGTGGAGAATCGCTGTCTTTGCACATTATCAGAAACACATCCTCTCAGTGCAACGCTTTGCGAAGCCCTTATCGCCTGGCAAGGCAGCATAGTCATCACCTCAAATCTCGGTCTCGGCGTAACAGTTCCCGCCCTGTCCGAGACCACCATTGTACTGGCATTCACTTCGCAGGTGGTCACCGACTGGGAAGCCGCGAACGAGCGACTGAAACAACTATATCCAGAATATCCAAACCAAATAATGATAACCCATCCCGCAAGCTACGCTTACCGCAAAGGGCAACAAAAGATATACCTGATACTCATTGAAGACGAAAACTGACATGAAAAAAATATTGATTCGATCTTTGAGCGGAGCCGTATACGTGCTGATTGTTATCGGCACAATTTTTGCAGGGCAATGGACCGGCAATGACATTCTTGGCAAAATCATCTTTTCCAGTGTCTTTTTCCTCATAGGTATTATCGGAATTTACGAATACATAAACAATCTGGCCAAAAAAGGTATTGAATGCAACAGACCCATGACATACATAGCCGGCACCACCTTGTATCTCAGCTCTGTTATGATATTATTGGCCACAAGAAACATCTTCGACACGAATGGCAGAGCACTATTATACATATCAGTTACATTAGGCATCTTGGTACCTGTCATTTTTCTTGCCACTTTAGCCATACAACTCTGGCGTAACGACGCTGAACCCTTTACTGTCGCCGGACACACCTTTCTGCCATCAATATGGATAATGACTCCATTGGCTTTGGCCAACACCATACAAAATATAGGAAGCGGAATCATGATAATGCTATTCATCATGATATGGGTTAACGACACTTTCGCTTATCTTGGCGGCATGATGCTCGGTCGGCATAAGATGTGGGAACGCCACTCGCCTAACAAGACATGGGAAGGCACGATTTCGGGAGCATTGTTCTGCGTGGCGACAGCTATTCTGGTCGGGCCACATTTCTACCCTCACATACATATCCTTGGTTGGGCTATTTCAGGCCTTATCTGCAGCGTTACAGGCACATTGGGCGACCTTGTCGAATCTATGTTCAAACGCTACTGCGGCGTAAAGGACAGCGGCAACATTATGCCCGGTCATGGTGGTGTGCTTGACCGTTTTGACAGCTTGTTGATGGCTGTACCTTTCGTTTTGTTGTTCATAACCATAATACTACTGTAAATTATGTACATACATAAAGAAGGATACCGATTGTTATTTAGCCTGCTGGCAATATTCATTGCTGTAACCGCCGCAATGGTGATACTTATACATCCTCTAAACTTTTTCAACTATCTGCTAATCGTTGTGATGTTCGTTTTCTGGCTTGCGCTGGCATCGTTTTTCCGTATTCCGAAGAGAGTATTCACTATCGATTCAGACAGACTTATCGCACCTGCCGACGGCACCATCTGCACAATCGAGGAAACCTATGAAAAAGAATACCTTGGATGTGATTGCATAATGGTTAGCATATTCATGAACGGCACAGACGTACATGTGAACCGTTATCCTTTGGACGGAATCGTTGAATATGTAAAATACCATAAAGGCAACTACTTCATTGCCTCCTATCCAAAATCGTCACTCATGAACGAACGATCCAGTATCGGGATGCGCCTTGCCAACGGACAAAAGATACTGCTTCGTCAGGTCGCAGGCGTCATGGCACGACGCATTGTGTGTTATGCTCGCGAGGGAGAGCAGGTTAAACAGAATCAAGAAATGGGATTTATCAAGTTTGGTTCACGGGTAGACCTGTTCCTGCCATTGGATACAGAAATCAACATCAACCTCGAAGATGTTGTACGCAATGGCGTAACCCCCATAGCCAAATTGAAAAAAGTTGAGAACTGACATGGTCTCCATAGCCGATCAAATTCTCTATGAGGACAATCACCTTCTCGCCATAAACAAGCGATGTGGACAGATAGTGCAAGGGGACAAGACGGGTGACACCACATTACCAGATCTTGTCAAGGCCTATCTCAAGGAACGCGACAATAAACCCGGAAATGTATTTTGCGGAGTAATCCACCGACTCGACAGACCCGTTAGTGGCGTTGTACTTTTCGCCAAAACATCGAAAGCCCTGTCTCGTATGAACGACACGGTAAAAAACCGTGAAATACAAAAAACCTACTGGGCTATTTGCAAGGAAAAGCCTATTCATCCCTGCGGACACCTCGAAGACTGGATTCTTCGCAAACAGGAGAGCAACAAAAGCTTCGTAGTAAAACCCGGCACCGAAGGAGCAAAACTTGCAATTCTCGACTATAAACTTATTAACGTAAGCGATGGAGGCTACTGCCTTATCGAGGTAAAGCTACACACAGGTCGCCATCACCAAATCCGTGCTCAGCTGTCAAATATGGGATGCCATATCAAAGGCGACCTTAAATATGGAGCCAGCAGGTCAAACCCCGATGGAGGTATTTCGCTCCACGCCCGAAGCATTACCTTCATCCACCCCGTACGCAGAGAGCCAATTACAATTATCGCCCCAGTCCCCGACGACCCACTGTGGATGGCGATATCCACTACCCCTTGAGAGTATCCAAAGCCACTGGAAAACCAAACGGAAGCTCAGACTGAATAGGGTAAAACTCTATTCCTTAACACTATACATCTATTAATAATTATTAGAACTTTTATAGTATTTTTTTTCTTACATTTGCATTTTTAAATTATAGTACAATAAATATACTATAGCAATAATTAACAGATATTTATATATAATCAAACCATGAAAAAAATCGTTTCCGTTATAGCCGCTGTCTGCATGGCATTAACCATGACAGCTCAGAATTACCAAGTTCTACAGAGCGACTATTCGCAGATTCGCATCAGTTTTAATTCTTCCGAAATCAGCGTTACAGAAGCCAATATCTTGGATAACAGCTTCAACAGCATCGTAATGAATGGATTCTCCACGCAGAGTACTGTCGGTTTGCCTGCTCTTCCAACAATGGTAAAAATCATCGAAGTGCCTCTCGGAGACAGACTGTCATTCTCTGTAGAACGCATGGAGTGCGATACATTGGACGGCACAAACATTGGCTTAGCCAAACATGTTATCCCCGCACAGGAGTCTCGCAGCAAGAGCGACAACAGACCTATCAGCCTTTCACAGGACAAAAAAGCCTATAACACCGATTCGTTCCTGGGCGATGACTGCATTGTGATTGAAGAGATGGGTATTGCTCGAAACCGCAACCTGGCACGCATCATCTTCAACCCTATAAAATGGAACCCTGTTACCAACAAAATAATTATCGTAAGAAACATTACGGTATCTGTCTCTCAACGTAACGTTGATATTGAGGCTACTCGCCACATGCAGCAGCTTTACGCAAGTCCGGCATTTAACAGTGGTTTGGGAACAATAAACCACCTCGGAAGCAAAGACAACTTCAGCACTGCTCCTATTCGTTATACTATTGTTGCACATAGTTCGTTCCGCGGTGCCCTTGATGAATTCGCCACATGGAAACGCCGCAAGGGATTCCTCGTCGACCTTGTATACACCGACGATGCCAACGTCGGCAACACCACCGCCAGCATCCAGAGCTATCTTCAGGGCCTTTACGATAACGCAACAGCCACCTCTCCGGCACCGACATTTGTGCTCTTTGTCGGCGACGTGGAGCAAGTGCCAGCGTTTTACCTTACCTCGCAACCTTATTCAACCGAGAGCCAATACAGCGATCTTTCATACTGCTGCTGGGCTGGCAACGACAACCTACCCGAATGCTACTATGGTCGCTTCTCAGCGAAGACACTCGAACAACTCACTCCCCAGATTTCAATGACCCTGATGTACGAACAATATACCTTCCCCGATCCTTCGTACCTCTCCAATGCAGCCCTTATCGCCGGCGTTGACGGTGGCTATTCCGGCGACAACGGATATACCTATGGCGACCCTGCCATGGACTACGTAGCCAAATTATACGTCACTACATCCAACGGATTCAGCAATATCACATATTACAAAAACAATACCAGCTTCACCCCGACTGGTGTAACCGTGACCGGAAGCAGCAACGCATCAACCACAGCTTCAGCCCTGCGCAACCTCTACAATAGCGGCTGCGGCTGGGTAAACTACACCGCACACGGTGGCACTACATCTTGGTCTAGCCCAAGCTTTACAACCAACGACGCCAGTCAGATGACCAACAACGACAAACCTATGATCATGATTGGCAACTGTTGTTTGTCCAACAGTTTTCAGATTGATGCCTGTCTGGGAGAAGCCGTGCTGCGCAAAGGCAACAATGCCGGTGCCGTAGGATACATCGGAGGCAGTAACTCAACCTACTGGACCGAGGACTTCTACTGGTCGGTGGGTGTACGTTCGAACATCAGCAACACCTGCAACCCCAACTATAGTGCAGCAAACCTTGGCATGTACGACCGCCTCTACCACTCTCACAACGAAACCTTCAGCGAATGGAACACGACTATGGGCGGACTTATCAGATCCGGAAATATGGCTGTGGAAGGCAGCAGCACATCGTCCGGAATGAAACAATACTACTGGCAAATATACCACCTTATGGGAGACCCCTCACTGATGCCTTACTACCATGGACAAGCCTTGACAATGAATGCCACAGTACCACAGTCATTATCTGTCGGAATGAGCAGCATGAGCATCACCGCTGTACCCTTTGCCTATATCGGATTCACCGACAATAACCACGAACTGGTTGGAGCAGCATATGCCGACGCCAACGGCAACGCCACACTCAACTTTGACGCCATCATCAATCCAGGCGTATACGAAATAGTCATCACCGCCCAAGGCTACCAGCCTTTCATCCAGAACGTCAACGTCATTCCTATGGGAGCTTATGTCAGTGCAATGTCAATGACCGCCAACGAAACACTGGTTGCCGGAGGCAATATCAACTTCAACGTCACCCTTAGAAACGTCGGAGTAGAAAATGCAAACGATATCTCCATTGAATTCCAGAACGCCGACGGCACACTGCTTATCGACACAACAGGAACCATCCCGCTGGGAACCTCACTGAATGTCAACCAAGAAATAACACTCAACAATATCTGTACCTCTCAGATATGGGGTAATGTAACCGACCAAAGCGAAGCTGCCATTCAGGTTGTTGTGCGTTGGGGCAATACCTCCAACACCATGTCGCGCAAGACTTTCCTTTTCACTGTCAATGCCGACAACATCAAGATGCAGAATTTCAATTTCTCCAACAACTTCAACCAAGGCAATACATCCACACTTACCGTTGAGAACATGAACATTGGCCACACCACTCTTCAGAGCGCCACTATCACAATGATCAGCCTCGACCCGTCAATGGAGATAACCAACAACACCAGCAATATAAGCTCTCTCCAACCTGGACAGTCACTCTCCACCACTTTCGATGTCACTCTTAACGGCACCGTTCCCGAGAACCGCGCCGTACCATTCCTCCAGATTGTCGACAACGGACAACGAGTCAACAAAGACACCATCAAAGTAATCTTCGGCCAGGACAACAGCCTTATCACATTCGAAGGCAACAGCTGGGGTGGCGTCACCTGGACCAACGGAAACTATCCTTGGGAGCTCACCACACAGAACGTCTATGCAGGAAACTACTGTGCACGTTCTAAAACCTGGTCAAGCTATGCCGGCAATTCAAAGAATTCCGAGCTCTCCCTCACCTGGACATCAATCGCTGACGACTCCATCAGTTTCTTCAGCAACGTGTCATCTGAGAGCAACTACGACTACTTCCGTTTCTACATCGACGGAGTCAAGAAAGAAGAAAAAAGTGGCACCGACAACAACTGGAGCCGCAGTGCCTACTTCGTCTCTGCAGGCACCCATACATTCAAATTCTCTTATGAGAAGAATGGCTCCCAGAGCAGAGGAAGCGACTGCGCCTGGATTGACAACATCCATCTGCCTATCAACGGAACACTTTACGTCTATACACTCGACAGCACCTGCCAAGGCAGCACCTACGAATTCTGCGACAGCACTATAAACACCGCCGACCTTGCCAACGGCATTTACCAATTCTCGCATTCTGAAGGCAATTCTGTCTACTGTCTCACCCTCGTGGTCACCCCAGTACCCCAAGTGACTATCAGCGGCGGCGACGTAACAATCCGCGCCGGCGAGACTGTACGCCTGACCGCATCTGGCGCCGAGAACTACCTGTGGAGTAGCGGTGAAACCAACGCCATTATTGACGTATACCCGACCGAAACCACCACCTATACCGTAATAGGATACAGCGGAAGCTGCACCTCTGAAGCCTCTACAACAATCACAGTAGAAGGGTCAATTGGAATCGACAATGCCTCGACAACCACAAACTACACGCTTTACCCGAACCCCACACACAACATTCTTTATATCAAGGGTAACGAGATTAGCCGAGTTGTTATCACCGACATTACCGGTAGACAGATGATGGATTCTTCAAACAGCAACACCATTGATTTATCCAACCTGACAAACGGAGTTTACTTCATCACCATCTACAACGAAATCGGTGAAAAAAACAATTACAAGATTATTAAAAAATAATTAAGTTCAAATAACAAAAACACATTTAACTCGGTCGGATTGGAGTTTTTCTCCCAATCCGACCGAATTATTTATTGGCGAATCCAACTATCATATTCAGATTTAAAATTCAATCAAGTTACTACAATCCAGCAATATACATATCGTACAATTTCAGAACAAAGAAAAATTTGAGAAAAAACACACAAAAAAGTGGCGAAATAACACGTTTTTATCGTACTTTTGCAGTCGTATTTCAATCACATCCGACAAAGTCGGATTAAGCAAAAGAAATTGTTTCAACTTAAACATTTCACAAAAATGAGAAACAAATATTACGACCTGATTGACCAGACTTTTGAATTTCCGCAGGACGAATTCCGCACTGAGGATGGCGAACTCTACTTCCATGACATTCCATTGATGGAAGTAATCAAACAATATGGAACGCCACTGAAAATAACTTATCTGCCAAAAATCAGTTCTCAGATTCAAAGAGCAAAACGTCTCTTCAACGTAGCCATCGCCAAGACAGACTACAAAGGTACATACAATTACTGCTACTGTACTAAAAGCAGTCATTTCAGTTTCGTAATGGAGGAGGCTCTCAAGAACGACATCAACCTCGAGACCTCAAGTGCATTTGATATCAACCTTATCCAAGAACTATATAACAGCGGACTGATAGACAAAAACATCTTCATTGTATGCAATGGATTCAAACGTCAGCAGTACATCGACAATATCGCCGAGATGTACAAGGACGGCTTCCACAACATCGTTCCCATCATCGACAACAAACACGAGATGACCATGCTTGACGAAGCAGTGCAAAACCCTGAAGTTCCAATGAAGATAGGTATACGAATTGCTGCCGAGGAAGAGCCCAAATTCGATTTCTACACCTCCCGTCTTGGCATCCGTTACAACGATATCGTCTCCTTCTACGAAGAAGTGATAAAGGACAACCCGAAGTACACATTCAAAATGCTGCACTTCTTTATCAATACAGGCATTCGCGACACAGCATATTATTGGAACGAGCTATCAAAATGCGTTAACGTTTACTGCGATCTGAAACATGTATGTCCGGAACTTGACTCGCTTAACATAGGAGGTGGATTTCCCATCAAGAGTTCTCTGGCGGCAAATTACGACTACGAATACATGGCGGAAGAGATTCTTGCCCAAATAAAGAACATCTGCAGCACCCGCAATGTGGAAGAGCCGAATATTTTCACAGAATTCGGTTCGTTCACTGTAGGGGAAAGCGGTGCAACACTGTACAGCATACTTGACCAGAAACAGCAGAACGACCGTGAGTCGTGGTATATGATTGACTCGTCGTTCATCACCACACTTCCTGACACATGGGGCATCAACCAGAGATTCATCATGCTCCCTATCAACCACTGGGACTGCGAATACCAACGCGTATTTCTCGGCGGACTGACTTGTGACAGTCAGGACTACTACAATGCCGACTCCCACGCCAACGCCATCTTCCTGCCCAAACTGCAGAAAGACGAACCTCTATACATTGGCTTCTTCCACACCGGAGCCTATCAGGAAAGCCTCGGCGGCTATGGAGGAATACAACACTGCCTGATTCCGGCACCCAAACACATCATCATTGACAAAGATGAAAACGGCGACTACACAACAAAACTCTTCGCCAAAGAACAGAGCCATAAATCAATGCTTAAGATTTTAGGATACTAAATAAAGGTTAACGGTTAAAGATGTGTGATGTAAGATACTTTACTATATAAGATAACAATATTAATAAGATAAAAAATGAAAAAAATTGCATTCTTTTCCGCAATCGTGCTGTTGCTGGCAGCAACATCTTGCAAAGACAGGAACAGCATTGTCGTAAATGCCGACGCCACACCACAACTGAACAATATCAACGATAGTCTGAGCTGGGCTCTTGGCTTTTCAATGGCGCAGAATCTCGCCGCCACAGGAGTAGAAATAAACAGGGAAGTACTGTTCCAATCCATCTGCGCCACCCTTGACAGCAAGCAACAGCCTATGACACAACGAACCACCACCGAGCTGCTCATGGACCTTGAACAGCGTGCAGCAATGAACCGCATGCAAAACAGCGAGGCACAAATGAAAGAGGTACGAGCCCGCGAAGAGGTCTATTTCAGTAAACTGATGCAAGATAACCCAAATGTCAAAAAAAGCGACATGGGATTCTATTATGAGATACTCAAACAAGGCAATGGGAAAATCGGACAAATTGGCAACATCGTTGTCTTCGACTACAAAGGACTGCTAACCAATGGCCAAATTTTCGACCAAACCTATGGAAACCGCGATGCAATCACCCATGTCATTGACGACGGCATGATGCCAGGACTTACTGAAGCATTTTGCATGATGCCCGCTGGGAGCACCTACAGGTTCTATTTCCCCTGCGAAATGGGATTCGGCGCAAAAGGAACGGCAGATATTCCACCCTATGCAACTTTAATCTATGAGATTGAACTACACGAAGTAAAATAACTGACAGACAAAATCATTTTTACAAAGGTCACGGCATAGAGCACTACTGCTCAAATAATTATGCCGTGACCTTCCTTTTTTACATCAACAGATATCCACAAAAGGGAAAACAGCCATCCATAACAAGAGGCGAAAACAGTGTTTGGAAAAACACTCTTGAAAAAAAATTTCATGTTATAAATCACGATTACAAGCATATACACAAGAACCAATAAAAAATATTTGGTCAATTCAAAATAATGTTGTTACTTTGCATCACAAAGTACTCTTAAAATACAATGGACAACAACGAAGCAATAAAAGACCTACGCGACATTCGTGCAATGATGGAAAAATCATCGCGTTTCCAAGCCATAAGCGGTTGGGGATTGACAATAATAGGAATCTTAGCCCTTACTGCGTCATGGATAGCCCATGCCATCTTCTCCGAAACGGGTGGTACACTATTCGGCGACACCGAAAGACTGTGGGCACACAAGACTCAGGTGGCGGTATACGGTTCGATGATATTGGTGTGCATTTGCGGACTGATAGTTTTTCTATCTTCGATGATAATGGCGAGGAGGAAAGGCATTGACTTCAAATTTGACAACACCATGCGACGGGTGTTGATAAACTTCACGGTGCCATTGCTTGCCGGAGGACTGTTGTGCCTTGCTCTTGTAATGCAACATCACTACGGACTGACATCGTCGATAATGTTGATATTCTACGGTCTTGCACTAATCAACTGCCATCACTTCTCACATCCGACACTCGGACTGCTTGGATATCTGGAGCTCCTGTTAGGATTGATTGACTGCTTTGTAGCCACCCATGCTCTCCTGTTCTGGACAATCGGATTCGGAGTCCTGCATATTGTCGCGGGTATCAGTTTCATTATTAAAGAGAGAAAGAAATGAAAACAGGTGGACAGGATACGAAGCCTGCGACAATATCAATCACAAGGCTGAACAAAGCTTTCGAAAGCAGGGTACGTCTTGGAGTCATGTCAGTGCTTATGGTTAATGACAGCGCCGACTTCACGACTCTCAAACAACTGCTGGAACTTACCGACGGCAACTTGTCGAGTCACACCCGCGCCCTGGAGGAATTGGGATACATAAGCTGCGAGAAAAGGTTTATCGGTCGCAAGCCAAACACCGTTTTCAGCGTAACAGACAAAGGACGCGAAGCTTTCCAGGAGCACCTTTCCGCTTTGGAGAAACTTATTGGAGACTGCGATAAATGAGTTTTTTTTTGCCCTATATGCTTTGGAATTCAAAGTTCTTTAAAAAGAAAAATACACACAATAAATTAATAATCAACAATAAACACACAATGGAAAATAATGAAACCAACGGGCAGAACGTAATGCAGGCAGCCCGTCCTGCAGACAACGGCACACAGTCAACACTGCCAAACAGCAATGTAAAAAAAGAAAAAACAGGGACAAAATTAGTTGTCATTTCCTTAATCTGCATATTGCTGTTGATACCATGGTTCTATATAAAGTATATGATATCCGACCGTGACAATACCAGGAGACAAGCAAAAAACGAAGTAACTGAAAAATGGGGCGGCAGACAGTTGATAAAAGGCCCTGCCATAAAAGTAAATTGTTCAAATCCGATAATCATTATGCCGGATAGCCTGAACATCAATGCCGATGTTACAACGCAACAACTTCACCGAGGAATTTACGATTTCACTGTATTTGAATCTACCATAGAGATGGAAGGCACCTTCGCATTGCCAAAAACCGAAGGCCAAAAGCTAAACGACAATATAGCAAAAAGCAAATGCACCATGCAGATTGAACTCGGTTCACTAAAAGACCTTTCGGACAACCCAGTAATAGAGATAAATGGCAGAAAAATAGACAACCAATACATCAATTTCAACGACAACATATTGGAATGGAGTTATAATCCAGAAGTATTACTCGAAGGTGCTGAAACAAAATATCACATCACAATGAAATTGAAGGGATCCAACAAACTAAGTTTCATGCCTACCGGCAACACAACAACAGCCAGAATGCATTCAAACTGTGCGACCCCTTCATTCGGCGGAAGATTCCTTCCCACAGAAAGAAAAGTCACGGATGAAGGATTTGATGCTGAATGGCGCATATTGGCAATAAACAGAAGTATTCCGCAGGTCGTTAGCAAAAGTCAATGGGACAACATACGTTCAGAATGTTATTCGGACTATGACGAGTACATCATTGATGGAGACAACATCTTCAGCATAGAACTCAGGAAACCGGTGGAGCAATACCACCAAAACGAGCGAGCAGTGAAATACGCCTACCTGATTATTCTGCTGACCTTTGCTGTGGTTTTCTTCATAGAGGTGCGCCGCAGCAACCCGATACATCCAGTCCAGTACCTGCTCATCGGCATAGCCATAATGCTTTTCTATACCCTCCTACTATCATTCTCCGAACAATTGTCATTCCTCGTTGCATATATTATAGCTTCGATAATGACAATAGGGCTGCTGAGCTACTACCTTGGCGCAATAATGCATGAACGCAAAATCGGGTTATTGATTGGAGGAATACTGACTGCCGTCTATTCATTCATCTACATCCTTCTTCAACTCGAGAATCTGGCGTTGATGGTTGGAAGTATAGGACTGTTTATCATCCTGACAATAATAATGACTGCATCGAAGAGAATCGAGTGGTACAAATAGGATAAGGAATGACGCAAAGCAGTAGTGCTGGGATGAAACCACCCAGCACTACTGCTTTATTTATAGTTCAAAAAGCCGGTCTATTATTTTTTATTAATTTCGTCGATGATGCGTCCGTTGCCGTTTTGGAGATTCTTGTATACGGCATGAAAAGACTCCTTGGTGCTGAAAGCCTTTTTAGTGAAATAGATGTCGCAACGGCTGGGTTTGCCTTTACGGAACGACCTAAGACCGTTGATTTCTATGCTACGCATATAGTCAACAGGTTTCTTGCATTCAGAAAGTGTACCTGTCGGTTCAATGACATTGATTTTCCGTATTAATGACGGCATATTCACTGTCAGATTCTCTACCGTCACATTTGGCCAGCATCGTGCTGCAAGTTCCGGACGACTGTTAGCCTCCGTGGAAAGCAGCATTACATTGACCAATGAGTGATGACGTAAAGTGATATCGAAAGTACAATTGCGAATTATTATGTCGAAAGGCGTATAAGCATTGTACGACGAACGAATGCGAACAGGAATGCAATCGATGAAATGGCAACTATCAAAAACCACCTTGCCATACATTGATGAAAACTGCGTCTGCTTGTTACGGAACACACAGTTTACGAGGTAGGCATCACGGCCATAACAGTGTATGTCAAAACGATTGACGTCGCATTCACGAAGAGTGGTCTTGCTCACATTGTTGCTTCCAAAGACACCCCAGGCAGCATCAGCCTTAAAACGGATAAAAGTGGTGTTCCATACATTATTCATACTAAGAGCATAACCATAAGCGCCCTTATATGAGTAGGTAGAGTCCACCGTAACATCCTGAATAGTACAGTTGGAACAATTATTCAGGGAGATTGCTCCATCGGCATTCATCTTTGTTTTCGGAGTGGTAATATGGATATTGCGAAGTGTCACATTGTTTTGGTTTCTGACAGAAAAACAATAGGTCTTGTGTTTCTCGTTGCGACCACGGTGTATTGTGACATTCTGTATGGTTTTCGGGTCTGTTGTGACAGGGACAAAACTACATTTGGGCTTTGCCGCAGGGGTGGAATATGATGTCACAGGAAAATTCAAACTACGCCCGTTGCTGACATAGAGTAAATCCTGACGCCATACGGTATATCCATAGCCAGTGCGTTCTGTCCACGGTTCCTCATCTCTGATAATAAGCAGATGCTCTCCGGCAAGGAACTCGGAAATTGAGCGGAAATCGCCACTGTCAAGTAGTGCTTTGTCTATCGATATCTCCTTTGCCGGCTGCTCTCCAGAGAGTGCGAAAAGGGTAAGATCCTTTTCAGAATCGTTGCGCACAAAAAACACAACACCTGCAAAGTCTGTATTGTAACCCAAAGGCATGGTCTTTGCCGTGTCTGGTATTTCAAGCCAGATGGTATCAATACCAGCATACGATACGGCACGGTGACGTTCGAAAGCCTCTTTATGACATGCATAAAGAACAGCATATCGCGCCTTTGCATCTGTTGCTTCCCGCAGACCGAACGACAGCGGATTCAATGGTTCGTCATCGGAGCCATGTCCCTGCATTCGTTCCGGCTGCTGTGCAAAACCAAGAATACAGCAGGCAATCATCAAAATAATAGTGAGTTTTTTCATAGTAGTTGGTGTTGGTTGTTGAAACAAGAGTTGTTAAACTTTCTTGATAGAGATTTTTGCCGGTTTGCCTTCAATAATCTCTATTGTTTGGGCATCGCCATCCTCTACCATATCCACAAGCTCCATCTTCTCTGTCAGAGTCTCGCTGCAGATATATTCCTCATGACGTCTGACAGCGGAATCCCATTCCCCACTCTCTAACTTCACGGAGATACGGTCAGTGACATCGAAGCCTTCCTTGCGGATATTCTGTATGCGGTTGACAATCTCACGGGCTATACCTTCGTCAACGAGCTCCTGGGAGAGTGTGATATCCAGGGCAACCGTCAAGCTGCCTTCGTTTGCCACAACCCAACCGGGGATATCCTGTGTTGCAATCTCTACATCCGAGAGAAGTATCTCGACAGGCTGTCCGTCAATAGCAAGCTCGCAACGGCCAGCAGATTCGATGGCGTTGATCTGTTCTTGGGAGAATGAGGTGACTGCAGCGGCAATCGACTTCATTATCTTTCCATATCGTGGGCCCAAAGTCTTGAAATTGGGTTTGATACTCTTGACCAACAGATTGTTGTCAGCAGCCAGAAACTCAACATCCTTGACATTAAGTTCGCCACATATCAGGTGCTTTACGCGCTCAACCTGTAACTTGAAGTTGTCGTCATGAACGGGAAGGACGATTTTGGCGAGAGGCTGACGAACACGAAGGTTGCTCTTCTTGCGCAAAGACAAGCCCATCGAGCATATTTGCTGTGCCAGCTGCATACGTTCCTCCAATGGTTTGTCTATCATCTCCTCGTGCACTTCGGGGAAAGCCACATGATGCACCGATTCAGCCTCGAAACGTTTTGTGACAGAGTTCAGGTCATTGAACATACGTTCACTGAAGAACGGAGCAATGGGCGACATAAGACGTGCCAATGTTTCCAAACAGGTATAGAGTGTCTGGTATGCCGATATTTTGTCATCGCTGTAATCGCCTTTCCAGAAACGGCGGCGGCACAGACGCACATACCAGTTGCTGAGATAAGCATCGATGAATTCAGCAATGGCACGACCGGCACGAGTAGGTTCATAGTCAGCAAATGCCTCATCGACAGTTTTCACCAGCGTATTAAGTTCACTGAGAATCCAGCGGTCTATCTCAGGACGTTTCTCTATCGGCAAATCCTCCTCCTTATATTCAAAGCCATCCAAGTTGGCGTATAGGGCGAAGAAGCTATAGGTGTTGTATAACGTGCCAAACAATTTACGACGCACTTCATCGACACCGTCGGCATCAAATTTGAGGTTATCCCAGGGCTGGCTGTTGGTAATCATGTACCAACGAGTGGCATCGGGACCGTATTTTTTCAGAGTCTCGAAAGGATCAACACCGTTGCCGAGACGTTTCGACATCTTGTTGCCATTCTTGTCGAGAACCAAACCATTGGAAATAACATTCTTGAAAGCGACGCTGTCAAAACACATCGTGGCGATGGCATGCAGTGTATAGAACCAACCGCGGGTCTGGTCAACGCCTTCGGCGATGAAGTCAGCGGGGAACTGGTCTTTGCGAAGCTCCTCACCCATATAATGTATCTGAGCGTAAGGCATGGCACCGCTATCAAACCAGACATCGATGAGGTCGGGCTCACGGCGCATAGGCTTGCCACTCGGCGAGACGAGGACTACGTTGTCAATATATGGGCGATGCAGGTCGAAAGCCTTTGTGTCGTCACCAGCATAGGGATTATTCTCCATCAAGCCTGCAGCGATTGACTTCTCGATTTCTTCACGCAGTTGCTTGATGCTGCCGATGCATATCTCCTCCTTGCCATCCTCGGTGCGCCAGATAGGCAGCGGTGTACCCCAGTAGCGGCTGCGGCTCAAATTCCAGTCGACGATATTTTCGAGCCAGTTGCCAAAACGTCCCGTACCCGTAGCCTCAGGTTTCCAGTTGATAGTCTTGTTAAGTTCAATCATGCGTTCCTTAAGTGCAGTGGTGCGGATAAACCAGCTGTCAAGCGGATAGTAAAGCACCGGCTTGTCGGTACGCCAGCAATGGGGGTAACTATGGGTATGCTTCTCACTCTTGAAGAGCTTGCCTTCGCCTTTAAGCATAATCACTATCTCCACATCAAGACTCATATCCTTCTCCGTCTTGGTCGGGTCGAATGCGTTTTTGACGAACTTGCCAGCATACTGTCCATAAAGCTCGGTATTGACATTATGCTTAACCCATTCGGCATCGAGATTGTCTATCGGAGCGAAACGACCCTGGCGGTCAACCATAGGCATCTGCTTACCATCGCAGTCATATAGCAGCAGGTCTGCGATACCGCCTTTCTTTGCCACACGTGCGTCGTCAGCGCCGAAAGTCGGTGCAATATGGACGATACCAGTACCGTCTTCAGTAGTGACATAGTCACCAAGAATTATTCTGAAAGCTTCCGTGTCGTTAGCTGTGCGATGTGTCTGTGCAGCACTGTCGACAACTGTCGGCTTCACCCAGGGTATCAACTGCTCATAGTAAAGACCTTCAAGAGCAGTGCCTTTGCATTCAGCCAAAATCTTGTATTCCGGAGATTTGCCTTCGGGGAACATCGAGTCTACCAAAGCCTTGGCCATAATGATGCGGCAGGGCTGCTCGGTGTAAGGGTGTACGGTTTCAAGAAGTACATAATCTATCGACGGACCCACGCAAAGAGCCGTGTTGCTCGGCAAGGTCCACGGCGTTGTTGTCCAAGCAATGGCATAAGTAGGCTTGTCGACTGCGATGCCAAAACGCGTACAAGTTTCAGAATCGTCAGCCATACGGAACATCGCCACGCAGGTGGTGTCCTTCACATCGCGGTAGCAGCCGGGGAGGTTGAGCTCATGGCTTGAAAGACCGGTACCGGCGGCGGGGCTGAAAGGCTGGATGGTGTAGCCCTTATATAACAAGCCCTTGTCGTACAGTTTTTTCAACAGAAACCAAAGAGTCTCGATATACTCGTTTTCAAAAGTGATGTAAGGATTTTTCAAATCTACCCAGTAGCCCATCTGCTTGGTAAGCTCATCCCACAAATCCTTATATTTCAGCACCTCTGTGCGGCAAGCGTGGTTATAGTCGTCCACACTGATTTTCTTGCCGATATCCTCTTTGGTGATACCCAGATTCTTCTCCACGCCTAATTCTACAGGCAGACCATGGGTATCCCAACCAGCCTTGCGGTCAACGTGGAAGCCCTTCTGAGCCTTGTAACGGCAAAAAACATCCTTGATGGTACGTGCCATAACGTGATGAATTCCAGGCTTGCCGTTTGCACTCGGAGGACCATCATAAAAGACATATGCAGGATGTCCCTCGCTTAGTTTCTGTCCTTTCTCAAAAGTCTCGTTTTCTTCCCACCAGCGGCGTATTTCTTCGCCAATCTGGGTCAAATTAAGCTGCTTATATTCTTTATAGTTCATATCCTATAATATATTATATACATATATACAAACAGTTGCATACTTTCATAAGCACACAACGAAATTGCAAAAATACAAAAAATAATTATATTATAATAAAGATGTGTGATGTGCAAACCTTCAACTGTCAACCGTCACAAAGTGAAGTCATAGAAGTTAAGGGAAGTTATCGCGCTTCGCGCTGGAAGTTAAGGGACAATACAATCCGTGCAAATTCATTTGTCCTTTAACTCCACTTAACTCCACACCATCTCCATTTAACTTCTCTCTTTAATCTTTAACCGTTAACCTTTAACCGTTACAATGGGAAGTCAAAGAAGTTAAGGGAAGTTATCGCGCTTCGCGCTGGAAGTTAAGGGACAATACAATCCGTGCAAATTCATTTGTCCTTTAACTCCACTTAACTCCACACCATCTCCATTTAACTTCTCTCTTTAATCTTTAACCGTTA